>NZ_JACZFQ010000002.1 GCF_014904755.1 Neoluteolibacter marinus | reverse complement strand
CTGATTCCAGCCGGGAAGCGTTAGACCGCCCGCCGCGCCAGGCCCACAGGAAGAAGATGCTGATGATCACCGCGAACACCGGCAGCTGCCACTGCAGCGCCGCGCGGAAGGCATCGTCGCCTGCCGTCAGCCGCAGCTGCGCGAGCAACATCGAAAAGCCGAGCGAACAGGCCCCGTAGCCCAGGTTGAAAGCCAGCCCGCGGACGCTCAGCAGAGTCGCCCGCTGCGACGACTCGGCCGAGGCATGCAGGTGACGGCTGACGGTGAAACCGACCAGGCCCAGTAGGGTCATCAGCAAAGCCGCCGGCAGCACCCCGAACCACGGCCAGGCGGACGCCAGCAGGGCCAGCGCAACGATCGCCAGCAGTGCCGCGATCCCCAGCACCCCGAGCGCGGAAAAGCGCTTGTTCAGCCGGGCGGCGATCGATGGCACGAAGAAACTGCCCGCACCGACTGCCGCACCGATCAGGCCGAAGGCCCATTCGGGGATCCCGATCAGCCGGTAATACTCGCTGTTCACCGTGGCGAAGTTCCGCGCCACCGAGTCAATCAACAAGCCGCCCAGGATCACCACCGCGATGCTCCGCGTCGTGAACGCCATCCGGGCCGTGCGCAAGGTCACCCGGAAAGCCGAGGCACAACGCGCCCGGACATTTCCCGACTCGTGCGGGGTCTCTTCCATCCGCATCGTGATCCACAGGCACAGGATCGCCTGGACAAATACCACCGCCACCGGCAGCCGATGCGCCACCTCGACCGGGATCGCCAGCCCGAGCCTGCGCAACCATTCCGGATCGTAGAGCAGGCCGCCGAGCGCCATCGCGACCAGGAAACCCGCCGCCCGCCAGCGCATTGCCGTGCCCATCACCTCGTCCCAGGCACCTTCGCGCCCTTCTTCCGGCAGCGAGTCGTAGGCAATCGCCTCGTCCGCGCCGCTCGCCGCCGCCTCGGATGTCCCCGACAGGAGGCGGTTCAGGATGCACAGGCCGAACAGCAGCGCCCCGCCATCCTTGGGAGCGACCAGCAGGATGCCCATCTCGACCACCATCAGCAGCGCCGAAAACACCAACAGCTTCTTCCGTCCCAGCGTGTCCGCCAACGCCCCCGACGGCACCTCGAGGGTGAAGATCGCCAGCGCCCACATCAGGTTGAGGAAGACGAAGCGCTCGATCGTCAACCCGAGGTCGGTGAAGAAGATCGCCAGCACCGGGTAATAGGCCCGGGCATTGTAGAGCACCGTGAACAGCACGTAGAGCCGCGCGTTCCGGTGGGCGAAGGGACCGCTACGACGGAGAAGGGCAAGCACGGGGAAGCTGTGGTCCATGGTGGGACGTAGCGCAACTTTGCAAGTTGCGGCAGCTCGCGGCGGCAACCGCCACTGGCTTGCCAACACACCTTGTGAGGTCCGCCTGTCCCCCGCGCAACTTGCAAAGTTGCTCGACTTCGCCCGCGGCGACGCTCACGGAAACCGGTAGCCGGCGCCGCGCACGGTTTCGATCAGCCGCGGCTTGGAAGGATCATCTTCGATCTTCTTCCGCAAGTTGAGCACGTGCTGGTCGAGCGTGCGGGACTCCGGGAAATACTCGAGTCCCCAGCATTCGTTCAGCAACTCGTCGCGCGTCACCACCTCGCCGCGCCGCTTGCAAAGGAGCGCGATCAGTTTCACCTCCCGCACCGTCAGCTCGATCTCCTCCTCACCCTGGCAGGCCACCAAGCGCTTCGGATAGATTCGCCATGGACCGAACTCCACCGCATCTCCCTGGCGCGGCTCGTCATGACGACGCAGCACCGCCCGCACGCGGGCCAGCAGCTCGTGCTTGCCGAAGGGCTTGCGCAAGAAATCATCCGCGCCGAGTTCCAATCCCAGCACCACGTCGACCTCCTCCGACTTCGCGGAAAGGAACATCACCGGCGTCCGGCGGTCCTCGCGGCGGATACTACGACAAACCTCGTAGCCGCTCGCACCCGGCATCATGATGTCCAGCAGCACCAGGTCCGGCCGGTGCTTTCTCCAAAAGTCCAGCGCCTCGATCCCGTCCCGCGCCGCTAGGACGACATGACCGTCGGCTTGGAGGAGCTCCGTGACCGCTTCCCGCGTCACGAGGTCATCCTCCGCCAGCAAGATGGTCATTCCCGCCTCCTTTCCCCGAGCGGGATCACCAGGCGGAACTTCGCACCTCGCACGGTCTCGGCCAGCTGAAGGCGGCCACCCATCCGCTCCGCGAGGTCGCGGCTGATCGCGAGGCCCAGGCCGGTGCCGCTCACGCCTTCATCGATGCGGCTGCCCCCGCGCTCGAAGGGAAGGAAGATCCGGCTCCGGGCTGCCGCGGGCACGCCGGGGCCATCGTCCTCCACTTCGATCGTCAGGGTATCCCCTTCGTTCGTCATCCGCAGCGCGGCGTTCGCTCCTTCGCCGGCATACTTCTCCACGTTCGAAAGAAGGTTCGAAAGGATTTGCGACAGCGCATCGCGATCCAGGCGCAGATCTCCCTGCGGAGATCCATCGTAGCGGCAGCGGATCGACTTCCGTTCGAAGAGCGGCGCGAAGCTTTCCCGCAGCTCACCGATCACCGCGCCGACATCGCAGTACGAGGCATGGGATTCCGCGGTGCCGCGTTCGATGCGGGCGAAGGCGAGCACATTGTCCACGATGCGGGACAGCCGCGACGTTTCCTCACGGATCAGCCCGAGCCGTCGACCCAGCTTGCCTCTATCACCGGGCAAGTCGTCGAGCGCGAGGTCCGTATTCAGCAGCAGGTTGGTCAGCGGCGTGCGCAGCTCATGGGACACGCGGTTCACGAAACTGACGCGCTCCGCCGCCACGCGCATCGCCTTTTTCTGCCAGGACGCCACCGCGATGCCGCCGCTTGCCAGAAGACCACCGATCAATAATCCACCGCCCAGCACCGGCAGGCGATAGCTGGTCTCAATCCGCACCGGGTAGTGCCGCCGCAGCGCCCAATCCCCGAAGCGTGAGACGTGGCGCAGGATTTCATCGGGCTTCCGGTCCGTCGGTGCAGGCTGCCCGGAGGCCAGCCACACCTTTCCCAGCGGATCCGTCCACGTCAGCGAGCCCGGCTCATCCTCGGGCAAGAGCTTCCGTGCGATCAGGTCGTTCTCGACGATCGGCACGCCCGCCAGGGGATCGAGTTGGAGGATCACCGCATTGCGGCCATTGCCCTGACGCCAGGCGAGGGGCCGGCCGAGTGATTCCACCCAGCCGCCGCCTGCAGCCACATCCCCATTCGCGATCTTCCATTCATCGGCCCCGCCGCGGGCGAAACGCTCGAGAACGGGGCGCAGCTCGATCGGGCGGCCATCGAAGCGCCGCTGGCCACGCTCGGGCTCGTGGAGATTGGGATTCAGCCACGAGCATTGGACGATTCCCGGCACCTGGGAGTCGGCCGCGTTGATCCCGCCGTCCAGCAGGCGGGTGGCCTCCGTCTCCACGGCCTGCTGCCAGAAGGCTTCCAGGATCCCGATCCGTCGCGCGCTTTCCCGGAAAGCATCGTCCACCCGGTTGCCCGGGGGCTTTTCGGCGAGGTGCTCCACCTTCCGCGCCAGCACGATCCCCGCGCCCGCCACCAGCGCGGCCAGCAGTGCCGAGACCGCGAGGGTCCAAGCCCAAGGTGGGGGATGGTGGCGCATGGGCATGATCTAGCGATGAGTCGTGAGAACTGTCACTCCACTTTGACGAAGGCCAGTACGAGGTGGTCGTGGTCGATTTCGCCCTTCTCCTTGAAGGCGGCGCCGCTGCCGACGAGCATCCATTCCCCGCGCTTCAGCCGCAGCGTGGTCCACCAATGGTTTTTGGAGAAGCGCGGCATCGTCATGTCGGCCACCCACTCGCCATCGCGCAGGACCCGATGATGGACCGTGAAGCCGCTGTGGATGACGCGATCCATCTCGATTTTCAGCAGCGGGCCGCCGGGATCCTGCAAGATTTGACTCGTCAAATGAGAGCCAACGTTCCGGGTCTCGAAGGAAGTGGCCGTGGCGAATTCCAAGCGCGAATCCTTTCCGTCCTCCGAGGTGGTGCGCCGGCAGGGTTCATACTCGGTGGGATAAATGACTTCGTTTACATCCTCGATCAGCGTCGTGGCCCCGGTTCGCCCGGCACCTGACAAGGTCCGGACAATCTCGACACCCCCATCCTGGCTCCATCCCTCCAGCACTTCATTGAGTTCCTTCGCCACGCTGCCGAGCTCGCGCTCTTGCAGCCAATCGGAAAGCTGCCGTTGCTCGACCTGGATCAGCCGCATGGAAAGCAGGTAGTCCTCCGGCAAGGGATCGTCGGCAACCGGTTCATCCGTCACCGGATCATTCCGGAAGAAGATCAGGCGGACCGGGCGATCCGGGGCCTGCTCCGGATCGGTCTGATTGCCGTCCGGATCGTCCTTCGCCCCCTTCACCACCGGCTCCGGAAGATTCTCATCGTCCCGCGACACCAGGCGGGTCATGCCCGCGGGATGCCTCACGTCGCCGTCTTCCCTGCCGGTGTCGGCCACTTGATCATTCAACGCACCCGGCACCCGGAAAACGCGGAAAACGCGGAAAACGGGCTTGAAGATGTCATCGGTCTCCCGGGTCTCTTCGGTGAGCTTGTCCCACGGCTGTTGAGACAGCATTTTCGTCATCTTGTGCTCCGCGCGCACCACTAGCCCGTCTTTTTGTCGAATCCCCGCGCCTGTGATCTCGTAGCCCACCCCTCTGGTCTCGAAGGAGGTGGGAAGCTTCCACTCACCTTCCTGTCCGGCGGGTAAAAGCTCGGTGGCATAGATCTGCTCGAGGACAGACTCGTTCTTGAAGTCACGGCCCGTGATTCCGGCGCTGAGCGTGGAGAAATCGAGCGTGGCTCTGCCGTCGGCGATCCAGTCTTGGACGGCGGCGCGAAACTCGCCCGCGTCCTTTTCATCCGGGTGACCGGCCAGCCAGCCATCGACCAGATCCGCAGGAGCAAGGATGTGCTCTTCCAAGCTCAGGAAGGACTCACCGGCCTCGGCGGGCGGTGCCTTTCGGGTGGTTTGCTTCAGGAAGGGATTCTCCTCTTGTGCCGGGCAAAGCGATGCGGCCGCGAGCAGGTAGATGCATAATGAAATGGTTTTCATGATCTAACAAAGGGTTGGGATTTGCTCAATCGAGCTTGATGAAAGCCAGCACGGTATGATCGGGGTCCACGTCGCTGTCCTCGGCAAAGGCTCCGCCGCTGCCGACCAAGGTCCACTCGCCTCGCCCCAACCGCAGGGCGGTGACCCAGGAATTCGTGGAGAAGCGAGGGAAGGTGATGTTCGGCTCCCACTTGCCGTCGCGCAGGATGCGATGGTGCACCGTGTCACCGCCATGAATCACGCGCTCCAAAGAGAGCTGCATCAGCAGGCCGTTCTCGTCCGTGGTCAACTCGCTCTGCACGGAACTCCCGACATGCCGCGACTCAAAGGAAGTCGGCGTGGCGAACTCGAGCTGCGAGGCTTTCCCATCGGCACCCGGGACGCGCTTTCCCGGTTTGTACTCCGTCGGGTATTCGATCGGCTTGATGTCCTCGATATGGCTTTTGACTCCTTTTTGGACCTCGCCCGAAAGCGTGCGGATGATCTTGGCCGAGCCGTCCTTGAGCCATGACTCAACGGCTTGATTGAGTTCCTTGTCCGCGGAGTTCAAGTCGCGCTGCTGCAGCCAATCGGAAAGCTGGAAATGGTCCACCTGGATCATGCGCATGGTAAGCGGGATGTCATCCGGCAGCGGCTTGTCGTTGTCCGGAGGATCTTCGATCGACTCACCGCGGAAGAAGACGAGCCGGACCGGACGATCCGGAGCCAGGCCGGCCGGCTTTTCATACTCGGGCACGTTTCCGTTCGGCTCCTTGGCCCCCGGCTCCGACAGGTCGTCATCGGCCCGCAAAACCAGGCGGGTGTTTCCTGCGGTGTAGCTGGGAAGACTCTTCTTGGGTCCGACGAACTTCCCGGGTGCGAAGGGATCATTCGACATCTCCGGCTTGTCGAGGGGGATCGACTGGGAGTTGCGGACGCTGCGGAAGCGCGGGATGAATATATCAGAAGGCTCGCGGGTCGCTTCGGCCAGTCGGTCCCAGGAGCCGTGGGACAGCATCCTGACCGTGTCGGTTTCCGCACGGACGACCAGTTGGCCTTGCTCGCGGATCGCATCGCCTTCGAGCGAGTAACCGAGGTTCCGGGTCTCGAAAGAAGTCGGTAGTTGCCATTCGTCGCGTCCCTTGGCGGGGTGATACTCGGTGGCGTAGATTTGCTCGATCTTCGTCTCGTTCGTGAATCGGCGGCCGACGATGCCGGCGCTGAGTGCGGAGTGATCAAGCACCGCCTTGTCGTCGGCGATCCACTCCTGGGCGGCGGCGCGGAGTTCGTCCGCGCCGTCCGCCAGCGACCGGTCTTGCAGCCAGGCATCGAGCAGATCGGAGGGGACGAGGATGTGCTCTTCCAGGGTAAGGAAGGATCCGCCTGCATCAGCGAGCGGGGCCTTCTTGGCGGGCTCTTTCAGGAAGGGATTCTCCCCCTGCGCCAGGCAGGGCGATGCGGCTACGAGCAGGGAGACCAATGACGGAATGAGATTCATGGTAGAGGAGGAGCGGACTCACGCTCCGATGCCAATGCTGGCCGATTCTGCAAAGGCCCGCGCCAAACGACGATCAAGCTTGTGCAAAATCTTCGCAAAACGGGCGACGGGCTGAATTTACAGACCCTTGACGGACGGCCGCGCCGCGGAGCGCTAGGAAAGGCGTGTTATGAAAATCAACATTCCCTTCTCCGCGCGGCTGGCGGCCGCCGCCTTGATCGTTTCCTCCGCCTTCGCGAAAGGCCAACTGCCCAGCGACGAGCCGGCCAACAAGGTCCAGATCGCGCTGCTGCTCGATACCTCCAACAGCATGGACGGCCTGATCGACCAGGCGAAGACCCAGCTCTGGAAGGTCGTCAACACCTTCAACACCGCCAAGCGCGACGGCAAGGTGCCCTTCGTGGAAGTGGCGCTCTACGAGTATGGCAACAACGGCCTCGAGGTGGGCAACCACTGGATCCGCCAGGTCGAGCCGTTGACCCGCGACCTCGACGAGATCAGCCGCGAGCTCTTCGCTTTCAAGACCAACGGCGGCGACGAATACTGTGGCGCGGTGATCCTGCGGGCCCTGTCGGATCTTTCCTGGGACCCCTCGCCAAACACCTACAAGGTGATCTTCATCGCCGGCAATGAACCCTTCACCCAAGGTCCCGTCGATGCCCGCCAGGCCTGCCGCGACGCGATGGAGAAAGGCATCGTGGTCAACACCATCCACTGCGGCAACCGCGACGAGGGCATCGCCGGCTCCTGGCACGACGGCCCCGCGCTGGCCGGCGGCAAGTACCTCGCCATCAACCAGGACAAGGCGGTGGTCCACATCGACGCGCCGCAGGACAAGGAAATCTCCGACCTCGGGGTCCAGCTGAACAAGACCTACCTCGGCTACGGCAAGGACTGGCGCGCCTCCGCGGTGAAGCAGCAAGCCGCCGACATGGATGCCATCGCCAACGCCTCCAAGGGCGCGGCGACCCAACGGGCCCTCACCAAGGCCACCGCGAACTATTGCAACGGCAACTGGGACCTCGTCGATGCCTGCAAGGACGGCACGCTCAAGCTCTCGGAGGTCAAGGACGCCGAACTCCCCGAAGCCATGCGGAAGATGAGCCTCGCCGAACGCGAAGCCCACGTCGCGAAGATGACCGCCGAGCGGGCGAAGCTGCAGGCGCGCATCCAGGAACTCGGCCGCCAGCGCGACGCCTTCGTCGCCGAGGCCGCCCGGAAGCAGGCGGAGACAACCGGCGAGAAGACCCTCGACCAGGCGATCGCCGGAACGGTGAAGGACCAGGCCTCCGCGCTCGGCTATGAGTTCGGCAAGTAAGCCGGTTTCCACCGCTCCCGATTTCGTGTATTGCCTGTCCCGACGTCCATGACCGACAGCACCATCCTCGTCATCGAAGACGACGCCGCGATCCGCCGCGGGGTCGTCGACGCGTTGGAATACGGCGGGTATCGTACGTTGGAAGCCGGCGACGGGACCGGCGGGCTGGAACTGGCGCTGAAGGCGAACTACCGGCTGCTGCTGCTCGACCTCGTGCTCCCCGGGCGCGACGGCTTCTCGATCCTCGCCGAGCTGAAGAAGAAGCGTCCCGGCCAGCCGGTGATCATCCTTTCGGCCCGCGGCGAGGAGAACGACCGGGTGCGCGGCCTCGGCCTCGGCGCGGACGACTACGTGATGAAGCCCTTCAGCGTGCGCGAGTTGCTCGCCCGCGTCGAAGCGGTGATGCGGCGGACCTGCGAACGACCCGCCCCGGCGGACGAGCACCCGCTGCCCGGCGGCAAGGTCGACCTCGCCTCCGGCCGGATCGACTTCACCGACGGGACCGATGCCCTGCTTTCCGAGCGCGAGACCGACCTGCTGCGCTACCTCCTGGACTCGTCGGGCCGGGTGGTGTCGCGCGACGAGATCCTCCGCCACGTGTGGGGCCTCGACCCGGCGCGCACCGAGACCCGCACCCTCGACATGCACATCATGCACCTCCGCACCAAGCTGCGCGACCGCGACCAGGAGATGCTGGTGACCGTCCGCGGCAAGGGCTGGAGATTCCACTCCCGGCAGCCCACATGAAGGCCTCGCGCAACTGGTTGGTCTGGACGACCCTCGTCCTCTGCGCGGCGCTGGTCCTGGGCGCGATGGGCTGGCTCACGCAGCGCGCCCTCGACTCGGAGCGGGAGCGCTCCGGGGCGGAGGCGAAGGCGGATCTTGAGGAACGGACCCGCCTCGCCCTGTGGCGGATGGACGCCGAGGGCGCCGCCATCTTGTTAGGCGAAAACCGCCTGTCCTCGCGCGGCTACAGCGACCTCGTCGACGACAATCCGGCGGTGAAGCTGCGCTTCGAATCCAGCGGGACCGGCGTGCTCCGGTCGAAAGGCAGCGTCCAGGCACTGGGTGAACTGGGCGCCTTGTTCCAAAAACATCCGTTGCCGCTGGAGGGCGGCGAGTTGCTCCGCTGCGTGCTGGAGAAAAGCGAGGAGACCTGGCAGGCCATGCCGAAGGACGCGGCCGACGACAAGATGCAGAACCTCGACCTCCGCAATACGTGGGGATCCTCGAAAGCCCGCAGCGCACCCACTTACCAGAGTGGATTCAACAAGGCGGAAAAGGCCCAGCGGGCGAAGGTCGTCGATCAGACCGTGGCCAACGGCTACCTCCAGCAGGAAGCGGCCCCGCAGGCGGACAGGACGGACGCCCTGCAGGTTCCGGAATCAGTCGACACCGGGACGATGCGCGCGGTGTGGATCGGCGGCGAACTTTTCCTGCTCCGGCAATTGTCGGTCTCGACTCCCCTGCTGCCTTCGTCCGGCGTCCGTGTCCAGGGCGCCTGGCTCGATGCGGAGACGGTCCGCCTCCGTCTGCTCGACGAGATCACCGACCTGCTGCCCGCCGCGACCCTGGTCGCACTGCCGGGCCTGCCGGATTTCTCGAATCCGGGCGCCAACGATCCCCTGGCCCTGGTGTCGTTCCCGTTCCGCCTGGAGACCCACGAACTCCCGCAAGCGCTCGCCGCCCCCCTCGGCGGCCCGCTCCGCGCCGGCTGGATCGCGGTGATCGTGGCGATCGCCGCGGTCGCACTGCTGGTCCGCGGCATCCTGCGGCTGAGCGAACGCCGGGCATCTTTCGTTTCGGCGGTGACCCACGAGTTGCGCACCCCGCTGACGACCTTCCAGCTCTACTCCGACATGCTGCAGAGCGGCGCAGTGAAGGAAGAGAAGCGGGGCGACTATTTCAAGACCCTGCACCGCGAGGCGGGCCGCCTTTCGCACCTGGTCGAAAACGTGCTGGCCTTCTCCCGCATCGAACGCGGCAGCGCCCGCGCGGCTCCGCGCGAAACGGGTGCCGGGGGGCTCGTGCAACCGATGCTCGAACGCTTCGGCGACCGGCTGCAGGAAGCCGGGCTGCAGCTCGAGGTCGACCTCGAGGAGTCCGCCTGGCAATCGAAGGTCCGGGCCGATCCCGCCGCGGTCGAGCACGTGCTCTTCAACCTGTTCGACAACGCCGCCAAATATGCCGCCGGATCGTCCCCCGCGCAGGTTCGGCTGACGGCGGAGGTCCGTGGCAGCTTCCTCGCCGTGATGGTGGCCGACCATGGCCCGGGGATCCCGGCCAGGGAAGCGGGGCGTGTCTTCCATGCCTTTCACAAGTCGGCAGCGGCCGCCGCAGAAAGCCGGCCGGGGGTCGGTCTCGGCCTCGCCCTGTCGCGCCGGCTCGCCCGAGCCGGAGGCGGTGACCTGAAGCTGGAGGAGAGCGATGGCGGTTGCCGCTTCGTGCTCACCCTGCCGCTTGCCCGGGGCTAGGCCGGACAAAACGGGAGCGTGGCCGCCATGAAAGCCGCAGGCCCTCGGACTGCTGCGATCCTTCGCAGCTCTCGAGTGCAGGGATGATGTCGCTTGAGCGGTGCTTGGAAGGGGTCGAGAAGGATCGCTTCGGCCTTCAGGTGAAGCATGCGGTGCCCTTCGCCCTGAAAGCTGCGAAGGATCGCAGCAGTCCAAGGGCGGCTGCGCCGCGGATCACCGTTTGAAGCTTTCCACTGGCATTCGCCGGCAGCCGGTGAATCCTCGTTCGACATGGCCCGACCGAAACCCGCCCCCGTGGATCCCGCCGAGCTTCCCGAGCTGGCGAAGGCGACGATGAAATCCGCCAAGTTCCCGATGCTCGCAACCGACGACCGGGGTCAGCCGCGGTTGCGACCGGTGTCGCCCGTGAAGGTGGACGGCTTCACGGTGTGGGTGGCGAACCTGCGCAGTTATCACAAGACCGGGGAAATCGCCGCCAACCCGCGGGTCGAGCTCTGTTATCTGGACGAGCACCATCACCAGGTCCGCATCACCGGCAGCGCCGCCATCGAGGGTGATGCGGAATTACTGGCAGCCATCTGGGACAAGAACCCGCTGCTGCGCTCCTACCTCGGCACGCCGGACAACCCGGAATTGGTCGTCTATCGCATCGATCCCGAACGCGTCCGCTACATGCGCGAATGGGCGCTGGAGTATCACGAGGTGCCGCTCCGTTAGGGACGGCCGGACTGCGAATCCAGCCAAGCGGCGGGATCGGTCCGTGACCACGTCGCAACCAATCCGGACACGACTCCCGGGTTCGTGTTCGCCCCGATGGATCGCTTGAGCCGCACCCACGACTGCAGATAACGGACCCGCGGTACCGGCCGCAAGGTGCGCAGGAAGCGATACACTTCCCAGAGTTCGGAGCGGCTGACGATCCCGTCGTCATAGATCAGATTGATTCCAGTGGTCCATTTCAGGGCGAGCGACTCGCGGGTTTGGCCTTGGATATAATACAAGCCACGCTCGCGCCATGAGGCTGGCTCCGGGGTCACTCCGTCGATCGCGACGACGCCGGTGTTCTGCGGGGTCCCGGTTTCCGGCCCGCCGCTACCAGGCCCGATTTGACCGGACGCCGGGATCGCGAGCGACATGACCAGAAAGCAGGAGAGACGTTTCATTATCTGGGAAGTTGAGGGTTCATCATGGTACTGGCCAGCACCAACATTCACCGGAACAAGGCCTCCACGCCCATCGCCGACTTGCGCAGGAATTTCGGCACCGCCTTGCTCTTGCCCGGCCTGAAGAGGCGGAAGACCAGTCCGAGCAAGTTCAGGGTGAGGATGTGGTCGATCACCCGGTAGCCGCGCTGGCGGCGCAGGAACAAGCTCGAGATCCAGCCGAGCGTCTGGCGCTTCACCTTGAAGGGCTCGAACGACACCTTGATCCGGTAGCGCTGCCGCGTCGCCGCCGGCCAGGCCTTCTTGTAGGCCTTCTTCGAGGTGCGGATGCGTTCGACCAGGTCGGGGTCGAAGGGCAGGAAGTAGTAACGGCGGGCGAGCCGGACCAGGTGGCAGAAATCGCGCCAGTGCTCGATGTCCGCCACCGGCAGGTCCGCCGAGCGGGCCAGCTCGATCATCCGCGGGAACAGGGCGTAGGCGGCCTCGCCCTCGCGCAGCGCGCGCTCCGGGTCGGCCACGAAGTGGCGCAGCACCTTGCGCACGGCGTGGTTGATGAACAGGCAGTCCCAGTAGACATGGAGCAAGGGAGGGATGCGGACGCGACGGAAGAACAGCTTCTGGGAGGCGAATCCCCCGATGTAGTGGAGCTCTTTCACCACCGTCTCGGCATGGCGCAGCAGCTCGAGCACGGCCGCGGCCCGCTCCTCGCCGACGACGGCCTCGACGGCGTCCTCCACCGGCTCCTGGTAGCGGAAGATCCGCAGCGCGACGACGGCGTTGAGGCGCAACCAGATGTCGCTTTGATCCTGCTCGAGGAAGGCGAGGCGGCGGAAACGGTGCCATCCGCCGGTCTGGCACCACACCGAGATGCCGGCCAGGTTGGCGTCGCCCTTGAGTTCGCGGGCATACTGTTCGCAATCCCAGCCGATGAAACTGGGGTACTCCCCCGCCCCTTCGTACTCCCGCCGCGCCTGGAGCTCGACGATCTTGCGGTGAGGCGTGCGGAAGAAAGCCCGGTTCAGCGGCAGGTAGCGGAAGAAGTCGCTCTCCCCGTATTTCATCGAAAGGATGAAGCTCGGCGAGGCGATCCCCTTCAGCGCTTCCGCCAGGGTCCGGCGATGCCAGATCAGGTCGCCGACCCTGTGCGCGCCGACGGTCCAGGTCCGCAGGATCAGGGTGCGGCCGTGGTTCTCGAAGATCGGCAGCAGGTTCGCCAGCAGCCGGTTGGTTTCCTTGGCGCTGCGGACGTGGAGGCGGGTCCGGATGGGGTCCTTGACGTCCACCCCGTCACTTTCGCCGATCCTCAGGACGAGCCCGCGCACCTGCGGGAAGTCGCGGAGAAACCCGTCGACCAATTCGCGGTAGAAGGCTTCCAGCTTGCCACGATCGCCGCCGGTCGCGGCCTCCACCGCCGGCGTGACCGGCAGGACGTCGGAGGTCAGGTAGATGTCCAGACCGGCTTCGGCGATGATCCCGAAGAGCTCCGCGAATTCTTCGCGGTAAACCGCGACCCGGGCGGCGACATCCTCCTCGTGCAGCGCATGAACGGCGAGATGGGCAAGGTCATCCAAGGTCACCGCATTGAAGCCCGCGGCCGCGGCTTCACGGGTGAATCTACGCATGTCCTCGCGGATGCCGGCCCATTGCAATTCGCGCGCCTCACCCGCGGTCTCAAGGTGGGTGAACGGGATCTTCGACCAATTGATGCGCCGCCGCTCGTAGCCACGGAAGAAGGGCCCGATGGCATCAATCAGAAAGATCTCCGGCGGCATGATTCCTGCAACGTACGCGTCACATGAACCCGGGGGAAAGGACCTGTATTTGACGGGATCGTCGCAATCCCGGATTTGTGAGGCGACGCCAGGCAACCGACGCCTTGCGTGTTTACTTCGTGGTGGCGTCCCGTCAGTGTCTCATTTGCCCTTCCGTCTTCGTGCCGTGAATTCGCCCGCCCCCCATCGCCAGCCTGCCGGCTTCAGCCTCATCGAATTGATGATGGTGATGGTGATCGCCGGCATCCTGCTGACGATCGGCTTCTCCGTGTTCGGGCGCTCCGCGGTCACCGCCCGGCGCACCGCGACCGACGAGTTTGCCGCGGCGGTCGAGCAAGCCCGGACCAGCGCGATCACCCGCCGCAAGAATGTCGTGCTGGCGGTCGCCCCGCCGGTGGCCGGCAGTTCCGACCAGATTTGCCGCTTCGGCCTTTTCGAGGTCGATGACTTGCCTGACGGCGAAGGCAATCTCACCGGCCGGCAAGTCCAGCGGTGGAATTCGATGCCCCAGAATGTCATCCTCCTCGACGGCAAAATCGAGGGACTGCGCAACGTGATGGACGAGGACGCGGTTCAGCTCACGTGGAAGGACGGCAAGAATCACGCCCAGGTTCATCCGCTGGTCTTTTCACCGCGCGGCGGCCTGGTGTGGCCGACCGGGTCGGATCCGGTCGCGGTCAAGATCGGCACCGGCAACTACCGCGACGGCCAACCCCGCGAGGTCTCCGGCGGCGGCCACAATTCCATGCGCATCGGCCGGGTGGTTGCCCGCCCCTGGCGACTTGACTGATGAAAGCCGGCATCCAACGAGGCGGCGGGAACCGCGGCATTTCCCTGGTGGAGACGATGGTGTCCATCGGGGTGCTCGCAGTGGTCGCACCGCTGGCCCTGGCAGCCATGCTCAAGGCCGGTGAAACCGGCACCGCGGCCAAAGCGGAAACCCGCGCCCCGGTCATCGTCGAAGCCTGCCTGGCGGAGATCCGCATCGCCCGCGACAGCGAGTCCGCCCATCTCCCCAAGCTGAACCCGGGCGAAGCGTTCGGGACCGGCGACCCGCTCAGCCTCGCCTTCCGCCGCGACGGCACCCTGGCCGGTGCCGTTCCCCCGGGCGGTTACGAAACGGGGATCGACCGGCTGGGCAGCGACGACATCGCCTTTCTCGCGACGGTCGAAGGCGACCTCGACACCTCCCGCAGCGGGTTCCCCGACATGCTCAAGGTCACCGTCACCGTCGAGGCCCCGGCAACCGCCCCCGTCCACAAACGCAAGCACCTGGAGTTCGTCACCAAACTGCCATGACCGGGCCACGCCGAAATCCCCGCGGCTTCACGCTGTTGGAAGTGATGGTCACCATGGCCATCGGCTCGGTGCTGCTGCTGGTCGCCGCGACCCTGCTCGGCGGAGCCGGCCAGACCTATGACCGCGGATCCGGCAGCGTCGCCGCGGAGCGCGAGGCCCGCGCCGTGTTGACCCAGCTGGGCGAAGATTTTTCCAAGGCGGAATGGCACGACGACACCGTCTTCGAGCCGCAAGGCGAGGGCTGGAAGCAGGACCGGGTCGGCTTCCTTTCCCTGCAGCCGGACGACGCCCAGTCGAAAGGCGGCCGGACCGGTGACCTCTGTGCGCTGCACTACTACGTGAAGGACATCGAGGTCGGGAACTCCGTCGTGCGCTGCCTGATGCGCGGCTTCCACGAAAGCGGTGAAGTGTTCCCGGAATTGCTCACCGGCTCCGTCGGGTCGCTGTTCGACGAGCAGGATGTCGATGAACCGGTCGCCTTCGGCGTGCTTTCGTTCGAAGCCACGCCGCTCGTTCTCGCCGAGGCCACCGGGAAGTACGAAGACTGGAAGCCCGGCGGCGCCGAGCCGCAGCCCGACGCGGTGCGCGTCCGGCTGGTCATCGCCCGCCGCGAGCTGCTGGGGAAACTCACGTCGACCAAGGAGTGGGACTCCAGCCCGCTGCGCGGCAATCCGACCGAAGCCGCCAACAACCGCGACCTCGAGGTCTACGAGGTGATCCAACGATTCGGCAACAATGCGTGACCGCCCCCCATCCCGGACCCAGGCCGCCGGCTTCACCTTGCCGGCGATCATGGTCGTCGCCGCCGCGCTGCTGATTCTCGCCGTCGGCCTGATGGCGGTGATCAGCATCGAGCGCAAGACCGCGCGCTCCTTCGCCGACGCCAAGCGCGCCGAGCTGGCCGCCCGGGCCGGCCTCGAGGATTTCCGGGCATCACTGCGCACCGAAACCGCCAATGACGACTACCTCATCATCGGCGGCACTCCCGAGGTGGAGCCGACGGAAGGCCACGAGCTTCCCGCCAGCCTGTTCATCGCCCGCGGTTCCGGCGGCGAGGACGACGTCAGCTACCGATACATCCCGCTGTTCAGCAGCAACGAGCTGCCCGCCACCAGCGGGACCCTGGAAGCCCCGGAGATCGCGATCGGCAGCGAGGAAGACGATGACAGCGATGGCAAGTTCGCGACCATCGCCGGCCCGCCGTGGCTGGATTCCCCGCAGGCCGAGTGGGTCCCGGTGGAGGATGAAAACGGCGACGTCGTCGCCCGCTACGCCTACTGGGTCGAAGACCTCCAGGGAAAGATCGATGCCACGACCGCGGGCAACAACGAAGGCCCCGACGGTGGCAACGCCCGCAACGAGTACCCCTTCCCCGCCAGCGGCATCAACCCCGAGCCGCCCGCCGACGACGAGCTGAAACTCGACCAGGTCGCGATCCACGTGCTGGATCCGATGGCTCCCCGCGACGGCGACGGCAAGCTGGTGCAGAAGATCGTCAACGGCCGGCCGGCCATGGTGTCGCCGGAATCCATCGTCGCGGCCACCGGCCATGAAGCACCGCTGGTCCGCGACGAGTACGGCCTGCTGGAGGATCCCGTGGCCGCGGCCCTAGAGAAGAGCGCCAGCCCGGTGATCCGTCACTACGAGGAGCAGCCGACCGTCCCCTACGCCGCCGGGATTTCGGAAGAGTATGCCGGCCAGCCGAAGCTCAACCTCAACGCCCTGCTCGAGAAGCCGAGGGCCACCGCGGTCGATGAGTTCGCCAACTGGGTCGGCAATGCCCTGCCCGATTTCGAACAGCGCAAGGGCGGGTTCCCGGACGACTACCTGCGCACCCTCGCGGCGAACGCTTTCGACTACGCCGACACCGACAACGACCCGACGCTCTCCGACGACAACTACCGCGGGGTCGACGGCTACCCGTTGGTCAGCGAGTTCCTGATGAGCTTCCACTGGGACAGCGTGCTCCGCGAAGACGGGCGCCTGTTCGTGGTGATCACCGTCAGCACCTTCGTCGAGCTCTGGAACATGACCAACCAGCCGGTCGAAGGCGAAGGGCAGGTCTCGTTCGAGACCAAGTTCGACTTCGTCTCCGGCGCCAATCCGGGAATCGTCTTCGAAGAACAGGCGGAAGACCCCGAAGTCGCCACGCCGGTGGCCACCAAGGAAGACGGCTACCTCTGGCACCAGCCGTTCCAGGTGACCCTGAAGCCGGACGAGTACCAGGTTTACCCGTCGCGGATCCAGTTGAAGATCGACGTCGGCCCGGCCTCGGGTTTCGTCCAGAGCCCGATCCAGATCTACAGCAACCAGCAGGACCAGCACTCCGGCTACCACTTCCGCTGGAACAAGCAGATCGTGGATCAATCGCGCAGCCAGACCTGGAAGGCGGGCGGAACCATCTACTATCCCGACGACACCAAGAGCAAATCCCGGCAGTTCGTCCGGGCCACCATCCCGGCCCACAGCCACTCGACCGCGGGCGGGAACTCCGGCCCCTTCCAGAACAACATGGGTGACCCGCGGATGGCCTTCTACCTCGGCACGCCTCAGGCCGCGAACGCCTACCCCAACAACTACAGCCCGCACCGCCGCAACATCCGCTGGGAAAACGTCTATCGCTCCGACCTCGCCGCCAAACCCAAGGTCTACGGCCGCGTGCTGCCGTCCGAGTGGCCCGACATCGGCCACGACAGTCCCTACGGCACGCGCCCGTCGCTGAGCGCCGACGACCAGCGCATCGACCCCGTCGACCCGAGCTTCCTTTCCGGCCGGCCGACCCCCGTCGCGGAGCAGGCGCCGATGCGTTTGTCGAACCTTGGACGCTTCTACAGCGCGATGGAGTTGGGCAAGGTCTACGACCCGATCATGTGGCAGCCCGCCTACGACAAGATCTTCGACACCAGTTCGATCCGCGGCGGCACCATGCCCACGAGCCAGACCTCCTGGCCCGGCGTGAACACCTTCTCGGTTGCCAGCCAGAGCTACGGCGGCGGCAACACCCTGCGCATCGGCCGGGCGGAGCATCCGCGCTTCGAAGTTCCCGGCTGGCACGCCGCCCATCTCCTCGACCTCTTCCATGCCGGCGAGTCGACCTCCCTGGACGCCGCCGAACGCGAGGGCAACCTGGTGGAGATCGCCGGCAACGTGAACCTCAACACCGCCAGCGCCGATGCCATCCGGGCGCTCGCGGCCGGCACCCTGAAGCAGGACCCGCTGCTGTGCTTCGCCCCGTCGAAGAGCCACCAGACGACCTCGCTGATGGCCGCCCCGACCCAGCCCCTCGAACTCGGAGCCCCGACCGACAGCAAGTTCGCCGATCACGTCGCCGAGGCCATCCTGCGCTCGCGCCCCTTCGCCTGTGCCGCCGACATCGCCTCCGCCCGCGACAAGAACGACGAGCCGGTGTTCGGCAACCGCGACATGTATTCTCAGGGCAACAAGATCCACTGGACCGACTCCGCCGCCGAGGAAGTCTTCGGGCGGGTCTATGAGGCTTCCACGCTCCGCTCCCGCAACTTCCGCGTCTGGGTGATCGGCCAGGCCCTCGCTCCGCCACCGCGCGGATCGAATGCGGACCCCGAGATCCTTTCCGAAAGCAAGAAGGCCTTCACCGTTTTCGCCGACCCCGGCGAGCGCAACGACGACGGCACCATCAACCCGAGCACTTACCGACCCCGAGTGATCCATGAGAACGACTTCTAACCGACGCCCCGCCACCATGCGCGCGTGGTGGGCCCTGCTGCCCGCCCTCTTCCTCGCCGCGCTGCCGTTGGCCGCCCAGGAAGCCCCGCCGAAGGTCGGCTTCATCCGCCTGATCAATGCGGTGGCCCCCGGCACCGGCAACGCGCATCTCGAGATCGACGGCGAGGACCAATACCCGAAGGGCTACAAGCTGGGCCAGCGCACCGGGGGGATCGGCCTGCTCGCCGGCTCGAAGAAGGTTACCGTGAAGCGCGACGGGGCCGAGACTGGCACCACCTCCGTCACCGTGGGCGTGGGGGAAACCGTTAGCCTCATCGCCTTCGCCGAAAAGGTGCCCGCGAAGGATGACGAGCCGGAGAAATGGGAGATCAAGATCCTCCGCCTCAAGCAGCGTGATGCCGAGAGCGGCTACCGGCTGACCGTGATCAGCGTCAACCGCGATCCCGAAACGCTCTTCGCCCTGGCGCGCGAGGGTGTCGAAGAGAAGGAAGCCAGCAGCGTCAAGCGCCTGCGCACCACCACCATCGACCTCGGCAAGCAAGCCGGCGACATCGGCATCTTCCTCCGCAACGCCGAGACGCCGCTGACCTTGTTCCGTCCCGACGCGGCCGGAAACTACGTCGTGGTCCTCTACGACGACGTCGACGGTTCCGTCAAAGCGGTCTCCTACTACGATCCGAAGTTTGTGATCGCGGGTTGAGGCCCGGAGGTCCCGCTCGCCCCCGCCGGTTCGCGGGAACCGCCCGACGGCGATTCCCGGCATCCCGACCTCACTCGTCCGCCTGCGCGGCCGATTTGGATTCGCGGTCGGGCAGGATCTCGTCGAGCATCCGCTGGATGCCGGCGTCCGCCATGTCGCTGCGCGGATAAATCGAGCGGGCCTTCAGGTACCAGGACAGCGCGGAGCCGACCTGCTTGTCCTTGCGCTCCTCGAAGTCGCGCGCCCGGTTGAGGGCCTTGGTGAAGTCGGCGACATCGGGAGCCAGCCTCTCGAGTTCGGCGCCCAGCTTCGGATCGTCGGGGAATTCCTTGCGCAACGCGGCGAGTTGCTCCCAGGCCGCGTAATCCTGGCCCATCTTGCTGAACTCCTTCGCCTTCTCCAGCGCACCCTCGATGCGCGTCAGGTTGGTCACGATCTGCTTGAAGGCATCCTCGCGGCGCGGATCGCCGGCAATGGCCGGGGCTATCTCGTACTGGCGGCGGAACACCTCGCGGTAGTTCTGCTCGCTCAGCAAGCGGTCGAAGTCGTTCTTCGCCACCGCCATCGTGCCGCCGGCTTCCACCAGTCGGTCGAACTCGGCCAGCTTGGGGTTCTGCGGCCACACTTCCATCGCCTTCTGGATCTCCTGGGCGGCCTTCTCGTTGTCGTTCTGCGATGCCGCGAGCTTGGCGGCATTGATGTGCATGTCGCTGACCCGGGTGAAGGTGGCGATCGCGGCTTCCGCCTTGGTGGCGTCGAAGTCGCCCGACTCGCCCTTCAGCTCGGTGGCAAGATCCCTGGCGGTGCCGTAGTCCTTCACGTCCAGCGCCGCGATGAGCTTGTACGACTTGCGGACGAACTCGAGGACCTTGCGCTTCTCGGTCCGCGGCAGGACCCGGATCGACGGCATGTATTCGCCGACCATGTAGGCCTCGCTGAGGCGCTTGGCGGCGCTCTGGAGCTCGTTCTTCTCCACCAGGAACTTGAAGGCCTCGACGCCCTGGTCGACGTCGCGGATCGCCTCGCTGGCCAGCGAATCAAGGGCCGACACTGTCGGGCTGGTGCCGAGGCTCTCGCTGAACAACTTCGACATGTCGGACTTCTTGTCGATGTGCAGCTTGCTGTCGCCGTCGCGGAAAATCTGGTTGTAGAACCGGGAGGCCATCACCACGTGCTCGAAGCGGCGCTGGACGAAGAACTGCATCATCAGCGCCTGGTACTGGACCTTGGCCTGGAAAATCTGGATCTCCCCCTTCGAGAGGTTCTCCTTCTTCATCCCCTCGATCTCATCGATCCGTCGTTCACTCTCGCGGTAGGACAGCGAGTCGACGCCGGTGCCGTCCGCCGTATTGCCCTGGTTCTGGGTCTGCTGGTTGTTGTTATTGTTGTTCCGGTTGTTCCCGTTCTGGTTGTTGCCGTTCTGATTGTTATTGTTGTTGTTCCCTCCCTGGGGTCCGAACGAACGGCGGTCACCGGTGCGGGTGCCCTTGGCGAGAATGTCAGCGTTGCGGATGACGCGCTGCTTTTCCTCCTCCATCGCGGCATTCAGGGCCCGGGTGGCATTTACATCCTTCTTTGCCAACACCGCGGTGTAGATCGCCTGCGAGAGCGAGTCGCACAACTTGGCGTCCGCCGGGAACGACGACGCCTTTGGCAGCAGGCGAACGCCACCGGCGAAATCGGGACCGCCCTCATGGTGGGGCGAGACGAACTCGAGGATCTCGTCGATGGTGTCGCGGTACTCCTTGGCGGCCTCGTTGTCCTCCTCGGGCTCGTTCAGGTAGCGCTCGAAGCGGGCGGCAACCAGCCGGTTGTCGGTGCCTGCCCAGGTGTGGCCGTTCCATGAAACGGTCTCGGCCGAGGGGTCGAAGAAGGGCAGCTCGTTGCCATAGGGCGATCCGGCCGGCTTCTTCTCCGGTTCGCGCTGGATCGTGGTGTCGTTGCCACCACTGCGGGCCGGCGGATTGGTCGCGCGGTCGCGGACGTCCGGGTGCAGCACCTGGGCGTGGGAAACGGCGGCGGTGGCCAGCAGGGCGGCAAGCGTGCCGGATGGGGAAAAGGTTCTCATGGCGTGATCAGAGGCGGTTGATTTCAGTGGCGACCGGAATGCCCCCCTGGCGGAACTTCACTTTGATCGCGTAGCTCTGCTCGCGTTCGATGTTGAGGTCGGTGAACTCGGCGGGGATCTCGATCCCGACGTATTCGCTGCCGCCGGGCGAATCGACCTTCAAGCTCACCACCTGGCCGCGATCGGGGGTCCAGCGGAGCTTTTCATCGACCGTGCCTTCGATGACATATTCGTTGCCGCGCAGCTGATTGGCATTTTCCAGCATGTCGGTCATGTCGATCTGCGCCCCGCTGATCGAGTCCCGCTTGTTTCCGAGCAGAGCCTTGCCGCCAAAGAAGGCGGCGGCCACGAACACGGCGATCCCGATGAGGATGCCGGGGTTGATTCCTGAGCTGGCGCGTCGTGCCATGTGAGTTTTGTTAAAGGGTAAGTTGGCGGATAACTAAACGGCCGCTTCGCGTGGAACTTTCCACGGAATGCCCGCCAGTTCACGCCTTTTTCTCGCTAGTCCCATTGGTGCCGGCGGGTCCCGATCCAGGCTGCCATCAGGCCGACGCCGACGTGGAAGACCAAGGTGTAAATACATGCTTCGCGGCTCGACAACGAGGTCGAGATGACCGACTTGACCGCATCCAGCACCTTCGGTTCCAAGGCGCTGACACTACCGGCCCAGGCCCAATAGGCGGAAATGAACGGCCGGGTGAACACCTCGACGCTGGCCGGCAGGGCCAGCACCGCGCCCGAAAGGGGCAACTGGAAACCCACCAGGTAGATCGACAGCAGCGAGGCCTGCTCGGCCGTGCGCATCATCGCGGAGATCCCGAGGCAGACCGCGGTCATCGCCCCGTTCACCAGCAGCAGGAAGATGATGTGGCTTTCAAAGCCGCCCCCGGCCCCGCGGAAGGGCGCGAAGAGGTTGACGAAAACCGCCATCCACAGCGACTGGGCCAGCACCAGGCAGGCCAGGAAGGTCACCTTGCTCGCCAGGTAGGCAGTCGGCCGCACGCCGCCGAACTTCTCCTTCTCGAAAATCGGCCGCTCGCCGGCGATCTCCCGGGCGGAATTGTTCGACGCCATCAGCGACAGCAGGATCACCTGGAACATGATGATCCCGGAGATGGCCGACCCGACCGTCACCTGGTCGCGCCGGACCGTCTGCAGCTCCTGCACTTCCTCCAGCCCGCCCTGCCGCGTGTCCGACAAGTTGGCGATCTGTCCCATTGCGTTGTCCTTGAACAGGGTCACCAGGACCGGGAAGCAGAGCAGGATTGCGAGCTGCAGGAACACCTGCCCGCGGTCGCGGAAGAAGATCTTCCAACGCCTCGCCAAGAGCGTGGTGAACTGGGTGAAGAACCCCGGGGTGCGGATTTTTTCCGGCTCCGGCTCGTCCGGGTCCCCGCCCGCTTGCTTTGGCGGCAGGTGCAGGCCGCCGCTTTCGATCAGCTTGGTGCGGTCGCGGTCGAGCTTCGTGTAGTACGGCTCGCGGTGCTTCATCCACGAGCTCTGCCACCGTTCCGAGGTCTGGGTCGCGAGCTTCGGGTAGACCTCCTCGGTGTCGTGGACCGAGAAGTAGTGGTTCAACTGCTCCGGCGGCCCGTGATAGGCCACCCGGCCCTCGTGGAGGACGAGGATGGAATCGTAAAGCTCGAGGTGGGCCAGCGAGTGGGTCACCGAAAGGACGATCCGCCCGTCGTGGCGGGACAAGTCATGGAGGAGGCGGACGATCTCCCGCTCCGACCGCGGGTCGAGGCCACTGGTCACCTCGTCGCAAAGCAGCAGCTTTGGGTCCGACACCAGCTCCATCGCCAGTCCCAGACGGCGCTTCTGGCCGCCGGAAAGCACCTTGACGTGACGGTCCGCGATCGCCGTCAGCCCGACTTCCTCAAGCACCCGGTCGATCCGCCGGTCGAGTTCTTCCATGTCGCGCACCTTCACCCGCAGGCGGGTCGCGGCTTCCACCGACTCATCGACCGTCAGCGGGTCGTAGGCGACCGAGAACTGCGGCACGTAGCCGATCTCCGAAGGATCGAGGTCCCCCTCCTCGGAAAGGTTCCGTCCTTCCCAAAACAACGCACCGCCCGACTCCGGGTTCAGGCCGGCGATGGTCTTGAGAAGGGTGGTCTTGCCGCAGCCCGAGGGACCGACGATCGCCATGAAATGCCCGCGTGGGACCTTGATGTTGACCTTGTCGACGAGGTTGACGGCCTCGCCGTCCTTTTGAATGGTGAAACAGACGTCCTGGAGTTCGAGCACGATGTGGTAAGGAAATTCTAATGGCTACGGACCAAAGCGGTGAATTCCTGCGGCGGCGAGAAAGAAAGGTCGCCGGGACCTGCGGGATCTCACGAGAGGTGATCCTCGAACGGCGCGGTGTAGAGCGTCCAGTGAAGTAGCAGCAGCAAGCCCAGCACGAACAGGGCAACCGCCACACAGGCCAGATAGCCTTGGACCGGGCCGCTCACCTGGATTGCGGGGATCAGCGGCGCGGCAAGCAACAGCGCGCTCGCCAGATACCCCGCCCCGATAGGCAGAATTGCCAGCTTCCGCGCGAAGCGGTAGCCGAGCAGGATCCCGATCCCGGCCGGCAGCAGCGCGAAACCCGCCGCCAGGAACCCGGCGAGCAAGCGTCCCGGGAGTTGGCCGCCCGCGCCGCCGAGCAGGCTGCCCGCAAGCAGGAACCCGAAGGCAAATCCCGCCAGGCACATGAGCACGCCGATGATGATCACTCGCTTCGACACGCGACCGAGCATGCCGCCACCCTGCGGGAAAGTCTCCCCGAATCTGTGCCCCCTCAGTCCAGCGGGACGATCCGGATCTTCCCCGCCGGTGGCTTCATGGCATCCGACAGGGTCGGCCCGGCGGCCTTCGGGGCCTTCGCGGGCGTCTGGTCGAGAGCGTTCTTCAAGGCGCCTTCCACCAACTGCCCGCAATGGATCTTCATCGGCGGCAAGGCCCCGAGATCGCCGGTCAGCTCGTTGGCCGAGAGATCACGCGCCTCCTCGGCCGTCTTGCCCTTCAGCAGCTCGGTCGCCATCGAGGCCACCGCGATGGCGGTCTGGCAGCCGAACGACTGGAACGACGCGCGGTCGATCACCCGCTTGCCGTCCTTCTCCGTGAACTTCAGCCACATCCTCAGCATGTCGCCGCAATCGGGCGAACCCACGGTGCCGACGGCGTCGGCGTCCGGGATCTCACCCTGGTTTTTCGGTGCGGCCAATGCCTCGCGGACCTTTTCTTCGAAATCGCTCACCCCGGGACGATGTGACAGCCTGCGGAGGATTCAAGCCCGGGCTTGCCAAGCCGTGGAACGGCGGAAAGTCTAACGCAGCCCGACGAAGCTCCTCGCGCCGCCCTGTCGTCTCCTCGCATGCAATTTCTCGGAATCGAAATCGGCCATGCGGCGACCCGCGTGGTTGCCTTGGATCTCGAAGCCGCCCGTGTCGCGGCCGAGGCCACGGCGGCCCATGGCTGGGTCGAGGGCCTCCCCGACGGCCACCGCGAACAGGATCCGGCGGCCTGGATATCGGCCGTGGACCAGGCCATGCGGCAATGTCTCGCCGACCTCGGCGACGCCCGCGGCGGGGTCGCCGGCATCGGCATCACCGCCCCGTCCGGCGGCATGGTGGTGCTCGACGAAAGCAACCGCATCATCCGCCCGGCCAAGCTCGGTGTCGACCGCTCGGCGCAGAAGCAGGCCGACGAGATCGCCCGCGCCTTCGGCGGTGCCCCGGGACTGATCGAACTCGCGGGCAATCCCGTCGAGGCCGGATCCCTGGCCGCGCAATGCCTGTGGCTCAAACAGCACGAGCCGTATCACTTCCAGCGCGCCGCGCGGCTGATGACCCCGCAGGATTTCATCGGCTACTGGCTGACCGGCGAATCCGGCATCGAGGCGGGATCCGCCGCGACCACCGGCTTGTTCGACGTGCCGCAGCGTCAATGGTGTGGCGAACTCCTCGATTTCATCGACTCCCGCCTGCCCGAAATGCTTCCGGCCGGCATCTCGCCCTCGCAGCCCCGCGGCCAGCTGCGGCCCGCCCTGTGTTCCGCCTGGGGTCTCCCGGCGTCGGTCATCGTCGCGCCCGGTTCGGGAGCCGCCGCCCTCGCTGCCCTGTCGGTGGGAGCCGCGGCCGACGGCGCCGTGGTCGCCGACCTTTCCGCCGACGGCTCGCTGACCGCCATTTCGGATCGTCCCGCCGTCGACTTCCGCGGCGAAGCCACCACCCTCTGCGACGCCTCGGGCCGCTGGCTGTCGCGGCTGGGCATGTCGAATGCCGTGGCGGCCCTCGAACTGGTCCGGCGCCACTACGGCTGGTCCGGCGCCGAGTTCGAAAACGCGCTCGGAGCCGCCGCGGCCGGAGCCGACGGCTTACTATTCCTGCCGTATTTGCGCGGCGAATCGACCCCGCGCCTGCCGGACGCCTCCGGCGTGTTGCACGGTCTGACGCTCGACAATTTCACGCCCGGCAACCTCGCCCGGGCCGCCGCCGAAGGCCTCGCCCTCGGCTTCGGCTACGCGTTCAGCCGCCTCGGCGACCTCGGTTTCGAACCGCAGGGCGTGCGGGTCACCCGCGATGCCGGCCCCGCCTTCCAGCAATTGCTTGCCGATGTCTTCGGCGTCCCGGTGGTCGCGGTCGCCGGCACCGGCGGGCCCTTGCTCGGCGCCGCGATGCAGGCGGCGGTGGTGTACTTCCGGCTCAACGGCGAGACTCTCGGCTTCGACGAGATCGCGGGTTACGTCGTTACCGCCGACGAATCCACCCGCCGCGAGCCCGACCCCGAAAAGCACGAGTTCTACGGAAGCTTGCTGGCCCGACAGCAATACCTCGTCGAGACCCTCCACTCCGGTGGATTCCTGTAATGGCCGGCGATCGCAGTGAAATCCGCGAAAGCGGCAAGGCTTCCTTTCTCGGCACCCTGGCCGGGCGCCTGATGCGGGCCTACTGCGCGACCTTGCGCTTCGAGATCGTCGACCGATGCGGGATCACCCGGCCCGGGGGGATCGCGACCCCGGTCATCTATTGCCTTTGGCACAACCGCATCTTCACCATGCCCGCCGCCTGGAAGAAGGCCTGCGGGAGCCATCGCCGGGCCGTCGTCATGACCAGTGCCAGCCACGACGGAGCGGCCCTTGCCCGGGCCGTCGGCGTGTTCGGGATCGGCGCGGTGCGGGGCTCCAGTTCGCGCCGCGGCGTGGCCGCGCTGGTCGGGATGCGCAAGGCCCTGCGCGAGGGACTGGACGCCTGCATCACCCCGGATGGCCCGCGCGGGCCGCGCCACGTCCTGCAGTCCGGAATCGTGAAACTGGCCGAAACCAGCGGCGCGCCCTTGATCCCCCTCCACGTGGAGATCCCGGACCGCTGGGAGCTGAAGACCTGGGACCGCTTCGCCATTCCCAAGCCTTGCAGCCGGGTCCGCGTCATTTTCGACGAGGCGCTTGCGGTGCCGGCGGGGCTTTCCGAAGATGACTTCGAAACCTGGCGGCGGCGCATCGAGGAGACGATGCTGGCCGGCGCGGACCCACCCGACAATCCACGATGACTTCCGTAATTGATGGCAAAGCCGTGGCAGCCTCCGTGCTCGAGGAATGCCGTGCCGAAACCGCCGAACTCAAAGCCCGCGGCATCACCCCCGGCCTGGCCGTCGTGCTGGTCGGCGAAGATCCCGCCTCGAAGGTCTATGTCGGCTCGAAAGCCCGCACCTGCGGCGACCTCGGCATCTATTCACGCAAGATCGAGCTGCCCGCCACCACCACCCAGGAGGAGCTCATCGCCGTGGTCGAGGAACTCAACGCCGACCCCGCCATCCACGGCATCCTGGTGCAGAGCCCGCCGCCGAAACACATCGACGAGGAAGCGGTGGTGCGCGCCATCGACCCGCGCAAGGACGTCGACGGCTTTCATCCGGAGAACGTCGCCAAGCTCGCCCTGGAAGACAATACCGGGTTCGTCCCCTGCACCCCGGCCGGCTGCATGCGCCTCCTCGCCGCCGCCGGCGTGAAAACCGCCGGCGCGGAAGCCGTGGTCATCGGCCGCAGCATGATCGTCGGCAAGCCGATGGCCCTGTTGCTCATGGCCAAAGGCTCGGATGCAACGGTCACCGTCGCCCACTCCCGCAGCCGCGATCTGCCGGCCATCTGCCGCCGTGCCGACATCATCGTCGCCGCCGTCGGCCGCCCCGAAATGGTCAAGGCCGACTGGGTGAAGGACGGTGCGGTGGTGATCGATGTCGGCATCAACCGCGTCGACGACCCGACCACCAAGAAGGGCTACCGCCTGGTCGGCGACGTTGCCTACGACGAGGTCGCCCCGAAGTGCGCCGCCATCACCCCGGTCCCCGGAGGCGTCGGCCCGATGACCATCGCGCTGCTGATGAAGAACACGCTGCAAGCGGCGCGACAGCTTACCTGAGCGCACCTTCTACGGCAGCGTCGTCCTCAGCACCACGGAGTCGCGGCAAGCGATCAGATCCGCCCCGCCCGCAGGCAGCAGGAAAAAGTCTCCCTGCTTGAACACCCGTCCGCCGGAGCTCTGCACGCGCCCTTCCGCGACCGAGAAAATGCTGAATTTGCCGGCCTCCCGCAGCCCGAACAAGCCGCCATCGCCTACCACCAGCTTCTCCACCCGAAAGTAGTCGCATTCCGCGATCACCGGCCCGGACGGCCGGTCCATCGACGGCTCGAAGTCCTCGAAGTCGATGCTCGCCAGGGATTGCTCGACGTGGAGTTCCCGCGGCTGACCGTCCAACCCGACCCGGTTCCAATCGAACACCCGGTAAGTGGTGTCGCTGTTCTGCTGGATTTCGTGGATCAGGAATCCGGCACCAATGGCGTGCAGCCGGCCGGACGGGATGAAAATCGAATCGCCCGCGGCCGGTTCGATTTCGTGGACGCAATCCGCCACGGAGCCGTTGCCGATCGCCCGCTCGAAGTCGTCCCGGGTAACCCCGCTTTTCAAGCCCACGTGGAGCTTTGCCCCTTCGTCGGCCCCGGCGATGTACCACATTTCCGTCTTCGGCTCCCCGCCCAGGGCCTCGGCGAGGTGCACCGGCGGATGAACCTGGATCGACAGGTCGTCCCGGGCGTCGAGTATCTTGATCAAGATCGGGAACCGCTCGCCGGCCGTCGTGCCCGGCCCGAAAACCTCGTCGCGATGGCCAGACCAGAGTTCATGGAGGGTCTTGCCGGCAAAAACCCCGTCCCGGACCACCGACTGCTCGCCGGCCCGGTCGACGATCTCCCAGGATTCGCCGTAGGGAGCATCGTCCGGCAGGCACCTGCCATAGCATTGCTCCAACTCGCGGCCGCCCCAGACCCGCTGCATGTACAAGGGCTCGAATACAATCGGTTCCACGGCGCGGACCCTGCCGGAACCACGCCGGCACGAAAAGCCCCGCCTCGGTCAACCTGCGGCAGGGCAAAAACTAAGGTTTTCCGGAATTTTCAGCATCTGAAATCAATCTTGCCCCCGCCGCCCTTGGGGGGGATGCTCCCGCGGGGAGAAATCCGGAATGGCAAAAAGTGACAATCGCAAACGGGGAGAAGCATCCCAAGCACCCCGCTGGTCGAACGAGGTCGTCGGCATCGTCTTGATTTGCACCGGCTTGCTGGCGTTCCTCTCGGTGATTTCCTACACCCCGAAGGATCTCCCGACCTGGGGCGTCCTGGAGGCGTTCGCGGAACCGCGGGCCGCCGGCGAAGACCGCCACAACTTCATTGGCATCACCGGAGCCTTGCTCGGCTTCATCCAGTTGTCCCTCTTCGGCAAGGCCGGCTACATCGTGCCGGTCGCGCTGATCTGGTTCGGGGTCGCCAAGCTGGTCTTCGACGCCCGCCTGTGGCCGCGCACGGTGATCGGATTCTCCATCCTGACCCTCAGCGGGGCCGCTTTCATGCACGCTCTGAGCGGCATTCCCGGCGAGTTCACCGGCCCCGGCGGCGTCTTCGGCTACTTGCTCGGTGAGTTCCTCTTCCTCAAGCTGGTCGGCAAGGTCGGCTCGCTGATCCTGCTCGGCTCGACCTACCTGATCGCCCTGATCCTCCTCACCGGCCAGAAGCCGATCGGCTTCATCAAGGGTTGCTCCCAGCTGGTGTCCAACCTTGTCGCCGGCTTCCGCGAAAAGCGCCAGGAGTCCCAGCTCAAGGCCGCCAAGGAAGAGCTCCGCGCCGACGAGCGGGAACGCGACCGCGAGCGCCGCCGCAAGGAACGCGAAACCGCGAAAAACGCCGAAGCCCCGGCCGACCCGCAGCAGGAGCTGCCGCTGCGGGAAACCCCGGCCCCGCAGATCATCGACTCCTCCCAGCGCCGGGTCGAGGCACCGAAACCGGGCGACAAGCCCTTCGAGCGCAAATCCGCCGATCATCTCTCGCTTTCGACCGACGGCTTCGAGGACTACGACCTGCCCGGTTTCGATCTGCTCGACGCCATCGAGGAAGGCGACGCTCCGGAGGCCAACCGCGACGAGCTTCTGGCGGTCCAGAAGAACATCGTCGACACCCTGCGCGCCTTCGGGATCGAGGTCACCCCCGGCGACATCACCCGCGGACCGACCATCACCCGCTACGAGATCTACCCGTCCACCGGCCTGCGCGTGTCGCGCATTTCCCAGCTGGAGGCCGACCTCGCCCGTGCCACCTGCGCCGAGCGCATCAACATCCTCGCCCCCATCCCCGGCAAGGACACCGTCGGCATCGAGATCGCCAACTCGGAAAAGGTCGCCGTGCCGCTGCGCGAACTGTTGCAGGACCCGGAGTTCCGTTCGGCGAAGAAGAAAATCCCGCTCGCCCTCGGCAAGGACGTCTACGGCAAGACCGTCATCGGCGACCTCGCCGCCATGCCCCACCTGCTAGTCGCCGGTGCCACCGGTTCGGGCAAGTCGGTCTGCATCAACTCGATCATCGCCTCGATCCTCTTCAAGTTCGGACCCGACGAACTGCGCTTCATCATGGTGGACCCGAAGGTCGTCGAGATGCAGATGTACAACAAGCTGCCGCACCTCGTCGTCCCGGTCGTGACCGACCCCAAGAAGGTCGTCGCCGCGCTGAAGTGGGTGGTGAACGAAATGGAGAAGCGCTACCGCGTCTTCGCCAAGACCGGCGTGCGGAATTTCGACTCCTTCAACAAGCGTGTCCGCCCCGAGAAAGACGAGACTCCGGCGGAGGAAGCCGAGGAGGCCCCGCCGTGGAATGCCGACGAAGAGGTCGACATGGAATCGATCGAGTCAATCGCCGCCGCCCTTGAATCCGGCGAACTCGGCCCCGAGGCGGAGGAAGACGAGCTGCCGATCGAGGAGGACAAGATCCCCGACCGCTATCCGTACATCGTCGTGCTCATCGACGAGCTCGCCGACCTGATGCAGACCGCGCCGGCCGACGTCGAGATGTGCATCGCCCGCATCGCCCAGAAAGCCCGCGCCGCCGGCATCCACCTGATCATCGCGACCCAGACGCCGCGCGCCGACGTGGTCACCGGCATCATCAAGGCGAACATCCCCAGCCGCATCGCCTTCCAGGTCTCCTCCGCACTCGACTCCCGGGTCATCCTCGACACCAAGGGCGCCGACAAGCTGGTCGGCAAGGGTGACATGCTCTACCTGCCGCCCGGCTCCGCGAAGCTCGAACGCGCCCAGGGCGCCTTCGTTTCCGACGAGGAGGTCGAGCGCCTCGTCGACCACTGTTCCGCGCAGGCCGAGCCGAACTTCGAGGAAGACATCCAGCGCTCGATCGACAACGGCGGCGACGAGGGCGGCGAGGACGACGACATCTCCCCGGCCGACGAGGAACTGATCATGCGCTGCATCGAGGTCGCCCGTCAGGAGCAGAAGTGCAGCACTTCCCTGCTGCAGCGCCGGCTGCGCCTCGGCTATACCCGCGCCGCCCGCATGGTCGACATCCTCGAAGCCCGCGGCGTCGTGGGCCCTGGCGACGGCGCCAAGCCGCGTGAGGTGTTCCTAAAGTAGGAGCGCGAGCCTCACCTCAATTCGAGTGAGCCTCAGGATCCTCTTGTTGGATCTCCTCGGATGAATCATCCCCACCTACGACGATCATGAGTTCCTCGGGATCAACATTGCCGGATCGAACAACGATCGAGTAGCCAACCGCCACGGTGATCCAGGACACCATCGTCTTTTCTCCCTTCTCCTGAATCTCCACCTGCAAATCGGCCATTCTCCCTTCATTGGTGAATCGGAGAATTGTCACCTTGAGATTGAGATGTTCCCCCTGCCACTCCACGCCTGAATCACCCGCCCCCAGGATTCCGCTGATTCCATTCCCCTCACTTTCGACACGTTGAAGTATCGCAGCCGATGTCTCGCGATTCAAAAGGGCGGAGACCCCTGAAATGCCAGGGGGAAGCCCGCCCGGAATGTCCGGGAGTCCGAACGAGCCGCCGTCGATCCGCATCAAGCCGACTTCTCCGTTCCGCACTTCAAGCATGGATCGAATTCTCGCCGAGCCGGTGGACGCAGCCTCGCCCAGCTTCCGGCGCGACCGCGGTTCATCCTCCGACGGTCGGCCGGCATCCAACGGTTCCACTGTTGCCAAAGGAATCCCGCGAGCCCCTTGCATCATGGGGTCGAGGAACCCCTGCAGCCTGAGCAGGAACGCGACCAGCAAGACAAGCACGAGGCCCGTCAGAAGAATTCTCCATCCGGGCCTGCCGCGTTGGCTCATTCTGCAGGAGCTTCAGGAGCGTCAGCCGCTGCGCCCTCCTGCGCCTCACCATCTTCAGTTTCCGCTCCCGCGTCCTCCCCGTCCGGGATGAAGATCGAGATGTCCTGGAGCGTCTCGCCCTCTTTCAAGGTGAGCAGTTTCACGCCCTGGGCATTGCGGCCGGTTTCGCGGATGCCGTCCACCCGGATGCGGATGTTCTGTCCGGTCGAGGTCATCAACATCAGCTGGTCCTGCTCGGTCACCGTCACGGCGCCGACGACCGGCCCGGTCTTCTCGGTCACTTTCATGGTGATGATGCCTTTCCCGCCGCGGCTCTGCTTGCGGTACTCCTCGAAGGAAGTGCGCTTGCCGAGCCCGTTGTCGGAGGCGACCAGCAGCGTCGCGCCTTCGGTCACCAGGGCGAGGCCGACCACATAGTCCTCCTCGCGCGGGCGGATGCCCATCACGCCCATCGAGTTCCGGCCCATCGAACGGGTGTCGTCCTCGTGGAAGCGCAGGCTCAGGCCCTCGTGGGTGACCAGGATGATCTCGTCGGATCCCGAGGTCAGGCGCACGCCGATCAGCTCGTTGTCCTCTTCCAGGTTGATGGCAATGATGCCGTCCTTGCGGTAGTTGCGGAAGTCGTTGAGGGCGGTCTTCTTGACCTTGCCCGTGCGGGTCGCGAAGAACACGAAGCCGGCATCCTCGCGGAAGGTGACGTCGTTGCCGTCCTCGTCGACGGTGCGCTCGAGACGCAGCAACGCGGCGATCTTCTCGTCCGGCTTGAGGTTGAGCACGTTCTTGATGCTGCGCCCCATCGCCGTGCGGGAGCCTTCGGGCAATTCATAGACCCGCTCGACGTACATCCGTCCGGTGTTGGTGAAGAACAGCAGGTAGTCGTGCGCCTGGACGCTGAACATGTGCTCGACGAAGTCGTCGGGCTCGTCCTTGCCGGTCGAGCGCGTCTCCATGCCCTTGAGCCCCTTGCCGCCGCGGCCCTGCAGGCGGTACTCGTTGGCCGGGGTGCGCTTGATGTAGCCGCGGTGCGAAAGCGTCACGATCATCGCGTCGTTGGCGATGAGGTCCTCCATCGGGATCTCGCCGGCCTCGGCGAGGATCGGGCACTTCCGCGGCGTGGCGTGCTTGTCTTTGATCAGGCGCAGCTCGTCCTTGATGATGTTGAGCACGCGCTCCTCGCGGGCGAGGATGTCGAGCAGGTCCTTGATGTCGAGCAGCACGGCGTCGTACTCGCCCTTGACCTTGTCGCGCTCGAGCCCGGTGAGCTGATAGAGACGGAGCTCGAGGATCGCGTTGACCTGGCGCTCGCTGAAGACGTAGCGGTCGCCCTTCACCGCCGCCTGCGATCGGATCAGGATGCCGAGCCCTTCCGCCGTGGCGGTGGAGAACTCGTAGGCAGCCAGCCGCTCGCGGGCCTCGTCGCGGTTCTTCGAGTCGCGGATGATCTTGATGAAGTCATCGAGGTGGCCGAGCGCCAGCAGATAGGCCTCGAGCAGTTCGGCGCGCTCCTCGGCCTTGCCGAGCAGGTAGCGGGTGCGCCGCAGGACCACTTCGCGGCGGTGCTCGATGTAGGCGTCGATCGCCTCCTTTAGGGAAAGCTGCTTCGGGCGGTTCTTGTGGATCGCCAGCATGTTGACGCTGAAGGAAGTCTCCAGCGTGGTGAGCTTGAACAGCTGGTTGACCACCACCTGCGGCCGGGCGTCGCGCTTGAGCTCGATCTCGATGCGGGTCTCCTCGTCGGAGAGGTCACGCATCCCCGAGATCCCGGTGAGCGTCTTCTCGTTGACCAGTTCCGCGATGCGCTCCTGCAGCACCGCGCGGTTCACGCCGTAGGGCACCTCGCGGATGACAATGATGCTCTTGCCGTTCTCGTTCTCCTCGATCTCCACCTTGCCGCGAAGGCGCATCGAGCCGCGGCCGGTGCGGAAGTATTCCTCGATGCCACGGATGCCGCGGATCTCGCAGGATACCGGGAAGTCCGGGCCCTTGATGTGCTGCATCAGTTCCTCCAGCGTGATCTCGGAGTTGTCGATCTGGGCGCAGATGCCATCGATGACCTCGCCGAGGTTGTGCGGGGCCAGGTTGGTGGCCATGCCGACGGCAATGCCGGTGCCGCCGTTGACCAGGAAGTTCGGGAAGGCGGAAGGCAGCACGCTGGGCTCCTCCTGGGAACCGTCGTAGTTCGGCTGGAAGTCGACGGTGTCCTTGTCGAGGTCTTCCATCATCGCCATGCCGAGGTGATGGAGGCGGGCCTCGGTGTAACGCATCGACGCCGCGGCGTCGCCTTCGACCGAACCGAAGTTGCCCTGGCCGTCGACGAGCATTTCGCGCATCGACCAGGGCTGGCCCATGTTGACGAGGGTCGAGTAGATCGAAGAGTCGCCGTGGGGGTGGTAGTTACCCATCGTCTCACCGACGATCTTGGCGCACTTCACGTGGGCCTTGCCCGGGGTCACGCCGAGCTGGCGCATGGCGTAGAGGACGCGGCGCTGGGAGGGCTTGAGGCCGTCGCGCACATCGGGCAACGCGCGCGAGATGATGACCGACATCGAGTATTCCAGGAACGAGTTGGAAAGTTCCTCGGCGACGTTGATCGGCTTGATGAAGTCTTGGGACATGGGTTCGGGATCGGCCGGTGATCAGGGATCAGAGGTCAGTGGAAATCGGGGTGTGGAGGAGTCAGACGTCGAGGTTGCGGACGTTGAGCGCGTTGTCCTCGATGAAGCGCTTCCGCGGCTCGACAATGTCGCCCATCAGGACGTCGAACATCTTGTCGGCTTCGACCAGGTTGTCCTCGTCGAGGCGAACGCGCAGAAATTGCCGGCGCTCCGGGTCCATGGTGGTTTCGAAGAGCTGCTTGGCATTCATTTCGCCGAGACCCTTGAATCGCTTGATCTGCACGCCGCGACTGGCGATCTCGAGCACCCGCACCAGCACCTCTGGAATCGAGAACACCGGGTGGGCCTTCTGCTTCTCGCCGTCGCCTTCGGTGAGCTCGAAGAGCGGCGTGTCGTCATCGAAGAACTTCTCCGTATCGATGCCGCATTCGTTGAGGCGGGTGAAGATGCGGGCAATGGCGTGCGATTCGTGGAGCTCGTGCAGGTTGGCACGGCGCGACGGCCCGGTGTGGGCGGCCAGTTCCTCGTCGCTGAGCTGCTCGTCGAACAACCGCAGGTCGCGGTTTTCCGCCGCGTAGTCGCGGAGCTCGGCCTCGGTGGGGAAGTAGAGGATCTCCTCGTCGTTGCCGGTGCGGACACGGACCATGTACTCCGGCAGGTGGCCGCCGACGCGGGCCGCGAGGTAGTTCCTGAAGTTGCCCCCGTTGCCCTCGATCGAGGTCGTGTAGCGGGACAACGAAGAAAGATTCTCGAGCACGATCTTCAGCTCATCCGCCGAGAAGGTACGGGATCCGTCGTGGGTCCGCAGCTCGACCTCGCTGGACCCCAGTTCGATGAGGATCCGGTTGAGCTGGTCGTTGTCCTGGACGTACTCCGAGCGCTTCTTCCGGGTGACCAGGTAGAGCGGCGGCTGGGCAATGTAGAGGTAGCCGCGCTTCACCAGCTCCGGCATGTGGCGGCAGAAGAAGGTCAGAAGCAGCGTGCGGATGTGGGAGCCGTCGACGTCGGCATCGGTCATGATCACCACCTTGTGGTAGCGGACCTTCTCGATGTTGAAGGAGCCCTCCTGCTCGCCGTCGCCGATGCCCGCCCCGATGGCGGTGATCATCGACTGGATTTCCTTGTTCTGGAGCGCGCGGTGGAGACGGGCCTTCTCGACGTTGATGAGCTTGCCGCGCAGCGGCAGGATCGCCTGGGTCCGCCGGTCGCGGCCCTGCTTGGCCGAGCCACCTGCGGAGTCACCTTCGACAATGTAGAGCTCGGACTTCGCCGGATCGCGCTCCGAACAGTCGGCGAGCTTGCCGGGCAGGCCGCCGCCGGACAGGGCCGACTTGCGCACCGTCTCACGGGCCTTGCGGGCCGCCTCGCGGGCGCGGGCGGCGTTGACCGACTTCTCGATGATGCGCTTGGCGACCGCCGGGTTCTCTTCGAAGTAGGCGACCAGCCCCTCGTAGACAATCGACGTCACCACGCCTTCGATCTCGGAGTTCACCAGCTTGCCCTTTGTCTGCGACGAGAAGCGCGGGCTCGGCATCTTCACCGAGATCACGCAGACCAGACCTTCGCGGACGTCGTCCCCGGAAAGGGCCGGATCCTTGTCCTTGAGGATCTTGTTCGCTTTCGCGTACTGGTTGATGCCGCGGGTCAGCGCGGTGCGGAAGCCCGTGAGGTGGGTGCCGCCGTCCGCGTTCGGGATCGAGTTGGCGAAACAGAGGATCTGGTCGTTGTACGAGTCGTTGTACTGGAACACGACATCGGCAAAGACGTCCTCCTCGGTTTGCTTGCCGTCGTAGTCGATCTCGATCTGCCTCTTGCCGGTCAGCACCACGGGATCCTCGTGCACCAGGGTCTTGTTTTCACCGAGCTGGTGGACGAACTCCACGATGCCTTCCTTGTAGAAGAAAGACGTCTTCTTGGCCGACTCGGGGCGCTCGTCCTCGAGGTCGATCGTCAGCCCCGGGTTGAGGAAGGCGAGTTCGCGCAGGCGCGTCGCGAGACGGTCGAACTTGAACTCGATGGTATCGACGAAAATCGTCGCGTCCGGGAAAAAGGTGATCGTGGTGCCGGTGCGCTTGGCATCGACTTCGCCGACGACGTGCAGCGGCTGGGTCGTCTTGCCGCGCTCGAAGCCGATCGCGTGGACCTTGCCGTCGCGGTAAACCTCGGCCTTGAACCAGTCGGAGAGGGCGTTGACGCACTTGGCACCGACGCCGTGAAGGCCGCCGGAGTACTTGTAGGCACCCTGGCCGAACTTGCCGCCGGCATGGAGATTGGTCAGGACCAGCTCGACCGCCGGAATGCCGAACTTGGGGTGGACGTCCACCGGGATCCCGCGGCCGTTGTCGGCGACGGAAATCGAGCCATCCACGTGGATCGAAATCTTGATGCGGCTGCAGTAGCCCGCGAGATGCTCGTCGATCGAGTTGTCGAGCACCTCGAAAACGCAGTGGTGGAGACCCCGTTCGTCGGGATCGCCGATGTACATGCCGGGCCGCTTGCGAACGGCCTCCAAACCCTCGAGTTTGTCGATTTGTTCGGCGCCATAGGCCTGCTCGCCGCTGACGTTGGTATCTGCCTTTTCCGGCTCTTGGTGCTCTTCAGACATGGACCTGAGAAGGGTCTGAAATGCCGCCCGGTGAGACAAGGCCGATTGTCAAAAATGCCGGAGAAATAACACCCTCCAGCCCACGATCCAAGCCGTTGAATTAAAGCAGATTGCAACGGGGAGCCACGTTCCCCGTCAATCCATCGACATGCACTGGCGCTGCCAGCCCAAAAGCACTTCATCAGGGCTCGCTTCTCCTTCGGCGATCGCCTCCAGCACGGAACGCGGGGCAATCAACGACGAATCGATATCCAGTTCCTCACCCTTCTTGTCCCGCTGCGAAATCAGCTTCGCCACACGCGCGTCGAAATCCGAGTCTCGGCGACGACGCAAGCCCCTTGGCTTCTCCGGCCATGCCCCGGAATCGAGGGCACGCGCCGCGTCCAGGGCCTCGGTGAGCCGCTTGCGGCGGTCCGGACGATAGTGGGACGGAATGTCGATGCGACGACCTTGGGTCAAAGCCATGCTCCACTCGATCAACTGGCGGTTGGTCACCACCATGAAGGAGGGCCGGTCCCAGGAGGCGGCCTCGCTGTCCCGCCACTCCCACAAATGCTTGAGGAAATTGAGCCCTGCCCGATCCAAGCGGCCGGATCCTTGGATTCGCCAAGGATCCTCCTTGGTGTCATCGCGCTCCAGCACCTTCGCACGGGCCGCGTCGCAACTTTCGACAAACCATTCGTAGCGACCCTTCTCCTTCAATTGCCGGCAAATTTCCTCCCCCATCGGCAGGAGATAGCGGACGTCGTTGAGCGCATAGTCCATCATCTTCGGCGACAAGGGGCGCTTCCCCCAATCCGCCTTCTGCGACGACTTCGACAGCACCACGCCGAAATAAAGTTCGACCAGATTGGCCAAGCCGAACTTCCTCACCCCGAGGAGCCGGGCCCCGATCTGGGTGTCGAACACCGCCGGCGGCAAGGTACCGAAACTCCGGCGCAACATTGTCATGTCGTAGTCCGCCCCGTGCATCCAGACCGGCCGGCCGGAGAGGAACTCGCCCAGCGGGCTGAGGTCTTCGATCTCCAGAGGATCGATCAGGACATTCTCTTCCTCACATGCGTACTGGACCAGGCAGAGCGACTCGCGGTAGCGATGCAAGCTGTCCGCCTCGGTATCGATGGCACATACGGCCCCGGCCTGCGGCCGGGAAAGCAGCGAGGTAAGCTCTTGATGACTGCGGACCAGAACGGGGGACGACATGTAGAAATCCAATGACAACATGGAAAAACTCCGGCCCCCGAAATCGGGCACCGGAGTTTGAGATTCAGCTAGCTCGGATGAGGCATCGTGCGAACAAACAACCGGAGCGCGAGATCAATTGATCTTCACCGCGGTCGGGATCACACCCAGTTCCGGAAGCGGCGCAAGGGGATCCGCCACCGGTTCAAGGCTGCGAAGAACGAGATACTGGCGACCGAGGGTCACATCCATGTTGCCACCCGACTGAATCGCGGTCACATCGCCGGTCGCGGTGTCGATCACCTTGATCTCGATGAGGACATTGACGGTCTCCTCCACCGGATCGCTCAGCTCCAAGGTCCAATCCTTGGTGATGTTCTTGAGCTTCTTGGCGCGCTTCTTGCCCCGCTTGTTGGTGATGTATTCCACGAACTGGTACTTCAGCGAAGTGCCGATGCGAGGGCGGTAAGGAACCTCGAAGACGATGTGATTGTCGGCATCGAGATACGGAGCCGCCGGACCGTCGGGCTGGACGAGCGGGTCGTTGATCGGATCAGGGAACTTCGTCACAACCCGGCTGAACTGTTCGACGAAGTCGAAGGTGTCCGAGACGCCCGGGTCATATTGTTCCTTGGCAGAGGCATTGATGTCTTCGTTCGTCGGGAACTGGTAGGCGAACTCCTCGATATTGGTCATCGAGTCGCCGTCGATGTTCGACTTCGGATCCAGGTCGCGCTTCGAGGTGCCGATCGGCAAGGTCACCGGGGCATAGCCATAGTAGCTGTCGACCATACGGGTCCTCGCCCGGAAGACCCGCTGGGAGACATCGTAGGCGACACCATTGCTCGGCAAGTTGCGCTGGAAGCGGAGGTTGATCACGCCTTCATCACCGACGGTGAAGAAGAACGGCGGCATGGTGTAGCTCGTCACCGTCGGGGTGCTGAGAAGCACCGGATTCTGCGGAACCGTCGGCGGGAACAGCAGGAAGTCCTCGGCCTCGTTGAGGATCGAGAAGTAAATCTCGTCACCCGGCCGGATCACCGAGCGGTCGTTGCCCTGCCAGTCGATCGACGTGATCACGCGCGGGTCCATCTGATAGTAGTCCCCGTCCCAGCTGGCTTGGGTGAAACGGAACCCTTTCCGGGCCTGCCGTCCGGCTCCGTAAGCCTCCACGTAGGGAACCACGGTGACCGGGATTGCCACCGGATTCAGGTCCGGACTACCCAGCCGCGGGAACGTGAAGGTGTATTGCCCCGGAACCAGTTCCTCGCCCATTTGCTTGAGCGCCGCCGCCGGCGTCCCGACGTATGTCCCGGCCAGCGTATTCAAGCTCGTCGGGATCGGAAGCTCCGCCAGCGTCGCGGTTCCGGCCTCGATGGCAATGTTCAGGGTCGGGTCGTTGCCGTCCGCAACCAGCTCGGTAAGGACGATGTTGGCACCGGTTCCACCCACGGAATAAACCGACGTGATGTCCGCGTTCGCCCCGAGAGCAAGGCGGGCGGTGTTGGCCCATTCGGCCGCCGTCTGGATCTCCGCGTCGATTTCAACCACGACCGGGGAGTTCGGGATATCCGCGCCCGTCACGGTAAGAATGATGGTGCCTGCACCCGCGCCAGCGGGACCAACGAGGCCGCGGGCAATCGTGGTCTCAACCTGACGCACCGAACCGTAGCGGCGCACGAATTCATAGCGCGACTGGTCGAAGTGACGGACCGTCGGGGTGGAAATGTCGTAGAACGCCACCAGCGAGTCGTCGCGGAAGTTTTGCAAGGGGCGCGGCAACTTCGATGGCGGAGCCGCAAAAAGCTGCACGAGATCCTGGCGGGACGGCTCGATCAAGAGAGCCGGAACCACCGTCGCGACGGACCAATACTGGTTGTCGTCGCGAACCCCGTCGCGGTCGACGTCACCTTGGGCGATGAAGCCCGTGGCACCCAGCGGGCAGGGAATGCTGGGCGTGAAGAAGAAAAGCTGTGGGTCGACGCTGCACGGGGCGAGAACCACCAATCCGTCCCGCAGGATCAAATTGAGTTCGCCTGAATCAAAGCGCACCTTGAGGGCGCTTTCCTGATAGTGCAGCTGGTCGGCGCCGAGTCCCATGTAGACGTCCGCTTGGGCTGCGGCCAGACACATTAGAGACGCGACGGTCGCGACAATCCGGTGGGTTTGCATGCGCGAAAACTCAAGGTGCCTTCTGGATTTGACAAGCAGATTCTCGGAAGTCGACCCGGCCAATCCCGCAACGACCCTTCATTGTCTTTGCATTGTCAACTTCTCCGGCGGCAACCGGATCAACGTAGCCCCCTGAGCAGCAACTCCGCGTTGGTCTTCGTGCCACGGAGGTTTTTGAGCAGGGTTTCGATCGCATCACCGATGGGCAATTGTGCCAGCTGGCGGCGGATATCTAGCACTTTGACGAACTCGTCGGGGTGATAGAGACGGTCGTCGTTGCGGGTACCGCTCTGCGGGATGTGAATCGCGGGGAAGACCCGGCGCTCGGCCAGTTCGCGGTCGAGCCGGACCTCCATGTTCCCGGTTCCCTTGAACTCCTCGAAGATCACGTCGTCCATCCGGCTCTCGGTCTCGATCAAGGCGGTGGCCAGGATCGTGAGGCTGCCGCCTTCCTCGACATTGCGTGCGTTGCCGAAGAATTTGCGCGATTTCTGCAGGGCCGCGGGACTGACGCCACCGCTGCCGATCGGCCCCCCTTGCGAGGCCGAATTGTGACCGCGCGCGAGCCGCGTCAAGCTGTCGAGCAACAGGACGACGTCCTTGCCTTGCTCGACCAAGCGGCGGGCGCGCTCGATGACCAGGTCGGCGACCTGGGCATGGCGCCGCGGCGCCTCGTCAAAGGTCGAGGCGAAAACCGTGGTACCAACGGTTTCCTCGAAGTCGGTGACTTCCTCGGGCCGTTCGTCGAGCAACACGACGATCAATTCCACCTCCGGGTGATTGCGGCGGATCGCCTTGGCGATTTGCTTGAGCAGGATCGTCTTGCCTCCGCGGGGCGGCGCCACGATCAGCCCGCGCTGGCCTTTGCCGAGCGGCGCGACCAGATCCAGCACCCGGACGCCGATCGCCTCGGGGCCGTCCGATTCCATGACAAGCCGCTCGTCGGGAAACAGCGGCGTCAATTTGTCGAAGTCCTTCGGCACCGAGTATTCCGCCGCCGGAACGCCCTCGATCTCGAGCACCTCGACCGCCGACAGATACTTGTCGCGATCCCGCGGCGAGCGGATCCTCACCTTGACCCGGTTGCCTGCCCGCAGGCCGTGATCGCGCAGCAGGTGCCCGTTCACATACAGATCGTCCGGCGAGGTCCGGAAGCTGCGCGCGGGATCACGCAACATCGCGTAATTCTCCTTGGCCTGCTCGACGATCCCCTCCCCCACCAGATCGGCGCCTTCGTTGGCATAAAAGCTCAGCAGCTCGAAAATCAATTGCGCCTTGGAAGCTCCGGCGGTGATCCGGACCGGGACCGCCTCCGCCATCGAAAGCAGCTCCGCCAAAGGCTTGAGGCGAAACGCGTTGATATCGATGGTCTGGGGCGCCGGCGCGGCCTCCTGCACGGCAGGTGCGGAGTCGTCGGCCGGAAGTTCTTGTTCTGGGGTATCGTCGCTCATGATGGCGTGGGATTGCAGGAAGCGCAGGATCTGCGATTCCAGGACCGAGGGCGGGCCCTCGTTCCAAAAAACATGGTCTGCCCTGCGGATCTTCTCTTCCTGGGGCATCTGCGCCGCAAGGATCGAGTCAATGGTCGCTTCGTCGAAGCCGTTGCGGTCGCGAAGCCTTTGGCGGCGGGTCGAAATTCCGGCGGCCACCAGGAGGTTCCCGCATTGTCCGAAATCGAAGTCGTTTTCAAACAGGAGCGGGATGTCCGCCACGAACAGGGGCGCGCCAACTTTGCGGGCAAGCGCCAAAGATTCAAGACATTCCTCCCGCACCCGTGGATGCAGGATGGCCTCAAGGTCCCGGCGCGCGGCCGGATCATCGAAAACCTTGCGGCGCAAGACCGACCGATCCACCCCGCCGGCCGCCAGCCGCACCTCGTCGCCGAAGCGGCCGACGATCCGCCCGGCCACGACCGGATCTTCCGCAAGCAGGCGGTGCACCGAAGCATCCGCATCGAAGAACGCGATGCGGGACGACCTTTCCGCCATCATCCGGCACGCCGTGGATTTGCCGCTGGCGATGCCTCCGCTGAGTCCGAACACGAGCACGCCGGAGGCTGCGCTCCGGGCAAGGCCTCCATCAATCTCTATTCGCGCCCTCGAACCACCGGGCAAAGCCGGCATCGGGGAAAAGAAAACGGGCGGAAGGTTTCCCTTCCGCCCGATGAATCTGAATCGCGTATATCAGTTCCCGAGTTCGGGCAACACGCTCGGATCGGAGCCTGCATCCCCACCGCCAACGGTCGGCAGGGCATCCCCACCGCGGATCGGACGGCCGGTGGCGTCGATGATCTGGGCGGTCACGAAGATGATCAGGTTGCTCTTGATCCGGTTTTCGGAGCGCGACTGGAACAGGCGCCCCACAACCGGGATGTCACCGAGGATCGGCACCTTGTCCTCAACCGTCTGCACGTCTTCACGCATCAGGCCACCAACGGCAACGGTGTAGCCGTCATAGATGGTGAGCGCGGTGGTGACACGGCGGCTGGAGAAGACCGGCATTTCGATCCGGTTCTCGGTGATGATCACCGTCACCGGGTTGCCGAGGAAGTCGGTCGCCGGGGACTGGATCGGGCTGCCGTAGTTCACGAAGCCTTCGAACTCGACGATGTCGGGAGCGAAGCGGAGATCGATCACGAAGTCGTTGCCGCCGATGGTCGGTTCGATCTCGAGCGTCACACCGGTGTTGCGGGTTTCGAACGAGGTCGGGGTCGCCGGGGTCACCGGGAAGCTGCCACCACCGCTCGACAGGCCGAGACCGCCGGTGCTGATACCGCCGCCGATCGAGTTCGGAAGTTCCGGGGGCTCGTATTCGGTCGGGTAGATGAATTCGCGGATGATCTCGATCAACGCCTTCTCACCGGAACGGGCCGTGATGCTCGGAGCAGTCATCAGGTCGGTGCCCTTCTTCTGGGCGAGGCCACGCATGATGAGCTGGACCTGGCTGTCGGAGAAGAGACCGGTGAGGGCCGCGATGCCAGGTGCCGGGTTGGCGTTCTGCGCATTGCGGTTCGGGTTGTTGAGAACCGCGTCGATGCTGTTGCGGTTGATCGCGCCGTCGCCGCTGCGGAGGCCGCCGGTGACGATGTCGGTGACATTGGTGCCGGAGGAAGCCGGGACACCCGGGATGTTCACACCGTCAACCGGGCTGATGAAGTCGGCATTGGTGCGGACCATGCCGCTGCCGATCGTGCCACCGCCGAGGAAGACCTGGTTGGCGGAAAGACCGAAGGGCGACACCAGCCAGTCGAAGCCGAGCTCGTCGGTGTTCTCCTGGGAGATTTCGACGAACTTGGTCGAGATCTTCACCTGCTTCGGCGTGTCGCCGACCAGCTGGGAGACGATCTGCTCGATCAGGTCGAGGTTGGTCGGGGTGTTGCGAACGAGCAGGGTGCTGCTGCCGGCGAAGAACTTGGCCGAAGCACCTTCCGGGAACTTCACGCCGTTGTCGCTGAGAAGCTGGGTTTCGCTCTTGCGCGGGGCAAGGGTGCGGGTGGTGCCACCACCGGCATCCGGAGCGAACGGATCGTCGCCGGAATCCTCGCCGGCTCCACTGCCACCGCCCAGCTTGGACAGGAAGTCCGGCGGAACGCGGAAGCTGCGGGTGAACAGGTCTTCGTCGGTCTCGGTCGCCGGAACCAGGGTCACGGCGAACTCATCGACCTTGTAACGGAGCTTGGTCTTGTCGCAGATGTACTTCAGGGCTTCAGCGAGCGGCACGTTGCGCAGGCTGAGCTGGTCGATCCGAAGGGAGCCCGGGTCCTGGGCGGCACCGCCGAGGCCACCGCCGGAATCGGCGTCGAGGCCGGCGTCGCCGCTGGCACCACCGCGGGGCTTGCGGATGACGAAGTTGATGCCCTTGCGGGTCGGATCGATCTCCTGGGTGTCCAGTTCGATCGAGCGCAGGCGCAGGAAGTCGATGGCTTCTTCCACCGAGGTATCCTCGAAGTTGATCACCGGGATGGTGATGTTCTTCAGCTTGTTGAGGATGTAGGTGGCACCGCCGGTCACGTTCGGACTGCCCGTGCCCGGATCGATCTGGTCGGTGATCAGCGGGGGAACGGAGAGTTCCCAAGCCTTGTCCACTTCGGCGAGGAGGTGGGCGCGGGTCTGGTCGTAGGCGGCGCGATAGTAATCGGCGCGGGCCTGGGCGACCTTCTCCATGCCGCGGCGGGCGGCCTTGTTGTACGGGTCGATCCGCAGCACGTCTTCATACACGCGATGGGCTTCGTCGTACTTGCCGAGATCGTAGTTGCCTTCGGCGGTATAGAGCTTGCGGCGAACCTCATCGACGTTCTCGGTGTGCTCGTAGGTCAGCGCCGGGTTGGTGCGGATCGGATCATCGAGCCAGTCGTTGAGACGCTTGGCATCGGCATTGTTCGCGTCCACGGCCAGCACGTCGTCCGCCAGCTGACGGGCTTCATCGTACTTGCCGAGCTTGCGGTAATTGTCGCCGAGAGCGGTGGAACCGTCGGCAAGAAGCTGGGTGAGATAGGTCCGGCGATCCTGCACCATGGGCGCATCGGGCAACACCTGCAGAGCCTCCCTGTACTTGTCGACCGCCTGCTTGTAGTCGCCCTTGGCATAGGCTTCGCGACCTTCGTCACGGAGCCTGTCCGATTCAGCGACCGCGTTCTGGCGGCGGATCATTTCCTTCTGGGCGAGGCTGCTGTAGCCGCCGCCGTAGGATCCTTCGCCGGCGTTGGCGACTGTCAGGGCGACCGGCATCACAGCGGCCACCGCCATCAAGGCAGCAGCAGTGGTGCGGGTACGATGCGTTGGCGTTTTTTGCATGGTTGGTGCGGTGTTCTGCCGGTCTGGCCGGCGATTGGGAAGCGATTTTTTCAAAAACGGGTTGAATAAAGGTTAGGGTGTGCCGCCCTTGGAGATTTCCTTGGTCTGGGTCTTGCCGTCGGCGTCGGTGTACTCCACGACGATGGACTCCGGGGTCACGGTCTTCAGCAGGTAATTCTTCTCGTCGCCGCCGGAGGGCAGGGCGAACTTGGTGCCTTCCTCGACCTTGAACTGCGTGCCTTCTTCACCGATGGCCTGGAGTTCGAGCACCGCGGTGCGGTCATAGTAGGCGCTGGCGTCGAGCTGGGCCTTCGGCAGGCTTTGCTCGGACTCGTACTTGGTCCCGGCCTTGTTCGGCTTGAGGTCCTCGTAGAGGCCGATCCGCTTGGTCTGGGTCAGCTGGGTGCGCTCGCTGGTCACTTCCTTTTCGGTCATGCCGGTGAACTTGAAGCGCCCGGCGAAGGGACCGTCCTCGAAGAAGGTGTCGCCGACTTCGAGCATCTCCACCGCGCTGACGCGGCTCTTGAAGGCCTTGCCGTCGGGCATCACGCCGAGGATGTTGGGTGCCCACTTGCCGCCCGACTCGAAGCCGAACTGCACATACCACTGGATCGACTCATCCTTGAGATAGGCGAGTTTGTTGATCAGCGGCGGGTAGCTCTTGGCATCGACCGGATGGGTCTTGCCTTCGTACTCCTCGCGGTTGGTGTAGCCGTCGCCGTCGTCGTCGCGATCCGGGGAGTTGGCGAAGGTGATGTCGGCACCGGTCTCGATCCACCAACGGTTCGGAATGCCCTCGTGGACTTCCTTGCCGTCGATCAAATCGACCGGCTTGTTGGGGTTATTCTTGTCGGCGAACAGCGGGATGCCGACGAAAATGTCGACCGGACGTCCGTCGTCGTCGCCGGGCTCGATGACCCGGTTCGACTTGAGCGAGTTGATCGCCTTGGTGGTGGCGGCGGCTTCGGGGATGCCGACGTCATCCTTGCCGGATCCGGCCAGCGAGTGGTCGAAGTCGGTTTCGACCGCGCCGGACTTCATGAAGCCGAGGGCCGCGAGGCCGACGGCGGCGACGCAGGCTCCACCGAGGAGCATCTTTTCGAAGTTCTTTGGAAGCTGGGACATGACTGTGAGATGGGTTTGTTGCGACCGGGATCAGGCCTTGTTTGCTTCGAGGAACTGGAGGATGTCGATGCGGAGGAAGACGTTGATCTTCTCCGAACCCAGCACCTGCTGGAGGATGTTACCTTCGTCGGCCGGTGGAGCCTCTTCCGCCGGTGCTTCTGCATCCGGGGTTTCCGCGGCGGCGTCTTCGGCCGGCTCTTCGCCCGGCAGGACGAAACCACCGGCGCCACCGAAGGGATCGGCCGCCTCGGCACCGCCTTCCGGCTCATCGGACTGGAACACGCCGTCGGAGGCGGTCGGCGCCTTGGTCTTTTCGTTCATGACCCGCATCGAACGGATCACGTAGTAGAACTTCCCGGAGTCATCGAGCGACGACAGGAACTTCCGCAGCGAGGCTTCGGTGCCATTGAAGGAAATCTCCACCGGCAGGGCGCGGTGGAGCTGGCCCTTCGCCGGCTCGAACTTGCCGCCTTCTTCCTCCGCCAGCAGCGGGCGGTGGATGTTCAGGAGCTTGTCGGGCGCGGCGTCCGCCAGGTTGGCGGCCAGCTGGCTGATCGCCTCGAGCTGATAGGTCAGGATGCCGGTGGCCTCCTTCTTGACCGGGGAAGTGGTGTAAACCTCGGAGCCGAGGAAGAATTCGGCCGGCAATTCAGTCCCGGCCTTTTCAAAGGCGGCAGCGGCCACTTCCTTCGCCTTGAGCAAGGCCTCGGTGAACTGGTCGGGATCGACGTTCGGCGGAGTGGCGGTGCGGAACGGCACGAAGGCCTCTTCCAGCTCGCCCACCTCCTTGGTGTATTCCTTCACGGCTTTCACCTTGCCGGAGAGGTTCTCCTCGCTGGGGTAGAGCCTTGCGCTCTCCATCGAGTCGACCTCGCCCGAGGCCGCCTCGTATTCCTCCTTGGCGGTGTTGTACTTCTTGCCCGCCGAAACTCCCCAGGCGATGAGGCCCGCGGCGGCAACGGCGGTGATGCCACCGAGTCCGGCGGCGAAACGATTTTCCTGGATCCAACTCATGGTCGAGGCGTGTTAAATGGGTTTTTGAAAGTGTTATTTGACGGGAACCTCGCGCGACAGCGGCAGAACCAGTTCGAACGGTGAGGCGAAGCTCTCTTCCGCCGGGGCGCTTTCGAGCTGCTTGACGATATCCTGATCCTTCAAGGTCACTTCCTCCTTCTTGCCCTTCTCCGTGGTCGCAATCGCCTGGAACTTGAAGTGCTGGGGATTTTCGCGGAGCTTCTTGAGGAGGTCGTAGACCAGGTTCGAGCCGCGCGGATTCTCGCGCCAGAAACCCTTGATGCGGACCGCGTTGGCGGTGGCGATCGGCTCCGGATCACCCGGCTTGGGCTTCACGGGGCGGCCCCGGCTGTCGAGCTTCTGGTCGACCTGGATGTTCTGCAGGCCGGTGGTCCCGTAGGTCGCGGTGGCGAACTCGTTCTTGACCGTCGGCTTGACCTTCTTGGCGGCATCGCCGGTCGCGAGCGCATCATAGCCGTAGAGCGGCTCGAAATCGCTGATCCAGACGGAGTCACTGGCGAAGCCGGCCTTCAGTTCGTCCAACAGGTCGAGCCAGAAAGTCCGGTCGTCCTCGGCGTTGGTGTACTGGGTGGCAGTGGCAACCAGCTTGTCCTGCTTGGCGAACTCCTGCTTGATCGGGCCCGCATAGGCGGCGAGCTCCTCCTGCTGTTCCTTCAGGCTGGCGAGCTTGTCCTGACCCTTGCCGGCGGCCAGGGTGTTCATGACGCCCCAGAGGGCGAGCCCGCCGAGGAAGACCGCGGCGGCGCCGATGTAGAAGGGCTTCTTCTTGTCGGCCTCACGGGTCGCCTGGACCTTGGTGGGGACGAGATCGATGTTGATTGCCGACTTGCCGACGCCGCGCAGGCCGAGACCGATGAGCTCACCCATCAGGTGCGCTTCGCGGCCGACCTTGTCGGAATCGACCCCCTTGCCGACGGAGATGGCGCCGACCGGATTGAAGAACTCGACCGGAAGGTGGAGCTTCTCCTCGAAGAATTCCTTGGTGTAGGGAAGGTTGGCACCGCCACCGGCGAGGATCACCAGCTTCGGCGCGTTGCCGCCGTGCTGGCTGCGGTAGTAATTGGTGGTGCGGGCGATTTCCGCCGGCAGGCGGCCGAGGGTGTTGCGGATGGTCATCGCCAGCGCGGCGGTGGTCTCATCCATCTGCTCGGTGTGGCCGCCGCCGAGGGCAACCATGCCGCCCTGGGTCTTGTGGGCTTCCGCCTCGGGGAAGGGAACGCCGTATTCCTTGGCGATCGCGGTGCTGATCGCGGCACCGCCCATCGCGACGCTACGGGTGAAGAAGCGCTTGCCCTCGATGTAGAGCAGGTCGCTGGTCTTGGCGCCGATGTCGATCAGGAGGACCGGCTCGGTGACGCCCGGATAGCTGGCGCGGAAGGCATTGTAGAGCGCCATCGGGGCCACATCGACCTCGGCGGTGCTGAGACCGGTGGAAGTCACCGACTCGTTGAGTTCGTCGAGCGCGTCGCCCTTGATCGCCACGATCACGACTTCCTTCTCGCCGGCGCCTTCGAGCACTTCGTAGTCCCACACGACCTCTTCCAGCGGGAAGGGCACGTGCTGCTGGGCTTCGAAAGTGACCAGCTGCTCGATGTTGTCGTCGTCGAGCGGCGGCAGCTTCACGAAGCGGGTGAAGACCGATTGACCGGAGATCGCGTAGCGGACCTTGGAACGGCCGGTCTTGAGGCGCTGGGAAAGTTCGGAGATGGCAAGGCCGATCTGCGACGGGCGGGAGGCTTCGGTGGCGGGATCGGCGAGAATGGTCTCGCTGTCGTAGGCCTTGAGGACGAGACCGCCGGATTTCGACGGTTCGAACACGGCCATACTGACCCGCTGGGAGCCGATGTTAAGTGCGATTGAGGACTGTGTGTCAGCCATGACGGGCTAGGTGAAAGACTAGGGTTTGGACCGGGGAGCCGGGTTGGAAAAAATCAGCGTTCCTTCTGGATCTCGGCGTAGCGATCCCACCACATCACCGCGAAGGGGGTCTCGATCTTGCTGAGCAAAGGAAACTTGTCGCTCTGGTCGGAGAGGCTGGCCGAGTTCCACCAGCCGTCCTTCTGCTTCTCGGATCCCTGGCCGACCTTGACGCCGTCCACCAGAACCTCGACGCCCACCGCCTTGACCGAGCTCTTGCCGGCCTTGTCCTTGCCGGTGAGGCGCTTGAGGGTGCTCGGCGAGAGATACACCGAAGTGAAGACTTCCTCGTCGATCGGCACGTTGATGTGATTGATCGTCTTGGACAGCTTGACGAAGCCCCTGCCGTCCGGATTGTCCATCGCCACGTACCACTTGACGGTAACCTGGTTGATGAAGCCGATCCGCTTCTGGTCGGCATTGGTGGCGGGAATCTTGATGCCCGCTTCGACTTCCAGCCAATCCTTCGGCTTGAAAGACTTGTTCTTCACACCACCGAATTCCGGCGACGGAATGTCATCGAAAACGAGCTTGCCCACCTCGGCTTTACCCTGGGCGTGGACAGGGGCCGCGAGAAAGGTCAAGGCGGAGGCGGACGCTGCGAAGAGGGCGAGCGCGGACCTACGAACAGGGCTGAGACAATGTTTCATGGTGGGCTTTTGGTTTTTTGAGAACTAGGGAATGGCTCCCCGGATTGACCAGAGAAATCCACGCATCGGGGGAGAAAATTCCCTGCGGTATTTACATCGGAGCCGCTGAGCATGGGCGACCGGGGTTGACACCGGCTCGGGCAGGCGTTTCTGCTGCGCCGGTGAGCCGTCCGCAAGTGATTCTGAATTCCGCGCATCCCCGGGTAGTGGGGAGTTTTGGGAATGCAAAGAGCCTCCGTGAAGCCTCCGCGGACGGGGTCGCGGGCGACTGCGACCTGATCGAGATCCGCCTCGACCTGTTAGCCGCGGAGGGCGTCGATGCCGCGGACCGGCCGTGGTCCCACCTCACCGGGATTCCGGTCCTCTTCACCGCCCGGCGAGGCGATGAAGGAGGCGCCGGCGAGCTGCCGGCGGACCGGCGGAGCGGGCTGCTCGAGCAGGTGCTCGGCGAAGCGGCGGTGATCGACGTCGAACTGGCCTCCGCGGACGAGATGGCACCCTTGTTAGACAAGGTCCGGGAATCCGGGATTCCCTGGGTCGCCTCGTGGCATGATTTCGACGGCCGGCCGGATTCCTTCGACCGCATCCCCGCGATGGCGGCCCGGGCGGCCGCGGCCGGGGCGACGTGCTTCAAGGCCGCGGTGCGCCTGCACACGCCCCGCGACGCCGCGCGCCTCGCGGAGATCCTGAAGGAAGTGGACGTGATCCCGCTTTCCCTGATGGGCATGGGTGCCCTCGCGCCGGTGTCGCGCCTGCTCTGCGCCCAGTACGGGTCGGTCCTGAACTACGGCTACCTCGGCGATGCCCCGACCGCGCCGGGCCAGTGGAGCGCGGGCTTGCTGAAGCGCGCGATCGCCGCCTCGGAATCGATCTAACCGCCGACGATCTCGACCGGCGCGTCCGGCAATGCGTCCAGGAACATCCGGCCGTAGCGCTTGGTGAGGATGCGGTTGTCGAGGATCGACACCAACCCGCTGTCCTTGGCCGTCCGGATCAGGCGGCCGACGCCCTGCCGCAGCTTGAGGATCGCCTCCGGGACGGAATAATCGACGAAGGGATTGCCACCCTCCGCCTCGAGCGCCTCGAGCCGCGACTGGGTGAGCGGATGATCGGGAACCGCGAAGGGCAGCCGGGTGACCACCACGTTCGACAAGGTTTCTCCGGGCACATCGACGCCCGTCCAGAAGCTGTCGGTGCCGAACAACACGCTGCCGATGTCGCGGCGGAATTCCTCGATCATCCGGTGGCGCGGCATTCCTTCCCCCTGCATCAGCAAGCGCCAGCCCTTGTCCTCGAAATGACGGCGCAGCTTGTCCGCCGCATCGCGCATCATCCGGTAGCTGGTGAACAGGACGAAGGCCCGGCCTTCACTCGCCTCCACCGCGTCGCGGATCGCCTCGACCAAGGCCTTGGCGTAGTCGGGACTGGAGGGCTCCGGCATCTTCTTCCAGATGCGGATCTTCATCTGCCGCTGGAAATCGAAGGGGCTGCCGATGCACAGCGCCGGCACGTCCTCCGCCCCGACCCGGCCGCGGAACCAGCCGAGCTGCGGGTCCCCCACCCCGAGGGTCGCGCTGGTCATGATGCAGGTCTTGCCGTCGGCGAACAGCAACGGCCGCAGCTTGTCCGCCACGTGGATCGGCGCGGCATGCAGGGAAAACATCGTCTCGTCGCGGCCGGAACGCTCGATCCAGTGCACGGTGTCGTCGTTGCTCTGGTCGAGGAAGCAGGCGATCGACCCGTGCGCCTCCCGCAGCTTGCGCGACGCGTCCTGCAGCTCGGCCCGGGTGGTCTCGCTTTCGACATCGGCGGCGAGGGCATCGATCTCCTGCCAGAGCCGCCGCAGCGGTTCGGCGGTGCTGTTGGGAACCAGCTCGGGTTCGCGGACGCGCCACTCCTTGGAATACTCGCCGAAGCGCGCGGCACCGCCGATCCGACCGAAGAACTCGTCGGCCGCCTTCATCGCATCCTCCACCGCCAGCAGCGGCCCGGACTTCCGGAACGGCCGCAGCAGGCCCTTCCGGGTGCGGGGATTGTAGAGACGCAGCAAGTCGAAGCGCATGCCCGCCTGGCTGACCCGCAGGCCGAGCTGGACCGCCGCGACCTGCTCCAGGGTGTGGGCTTCGTCCAGCACCGCGAAATCGTTCGGGAACAGGAAACCGGAGGGTTTCTCGCCGTCGAGGTTGTCGCCGGTGTCGAGGAGGGCGAAGAACAGCGTGTGGTTGACCACGATCAGCCGGGCGTCCGCCGCCGCCTTGCGCGCTTCCTGGAAAAAGCAGTTCCCCCGCGGACCGCAATGGCGCGCGGTGCAAACGTGCGCCTCGGAGCACACCTGCAGCCAGACTTTCATCGACGGCTGGAAGTCGAGGTCGCTCAGGGTGCCGTCGCGGGTGCCCTCCGCCCACTCGCGGATGCGCTCCAGCTCATCGGACTCGGAACTCGTGAACAGGTCGCCCGACTGCTCGCGGGCGCGGCTGAGGCGCATCGGGCAGAGGTAATTCTGCCGGCCCTTGAGCAGGACCGCCGGCAACTCCTCGCCGAGCAGCTTGCGGACGATCGGGATGTCCTTCCGCACCAGCTGCTCCTGCAGGTTGATGGTGTGGGTGGAAATGATCGCCTTGCGTCCCGTCCGCAGCGCGTAGCGGGCGACCGGCAGCAGATAGGCCAGTGACTTGCCGACGCCGGTTCCCGCCTCGGCGACCAGGCAGCGTTCCTCGACGAGTGCCTGCGCCACGGCCACCGCCAGCTGCTGCTGCTCGGCGCGGAATTCGAAGTCCTTCGACCGCGCCAGGCTGCCGGCATTCGAGAATGCCATGCCGATCTCCTCGACGAAGGCGTCGGGCATCGGCTGTCCCTCGAGGGCGGAAATCATGCGGACCGCATTTGCAGGGCGAAGGCCGCCCGCTGCCAAGCACCAAACCGACGATCTTTACAAACCCGGGTTCCTTCGCATGCTCCCCTCCAGCTTCCCATGCCGCGAATCCTCGTCCCCCTGCTCCTCGCCCTCGGCGGCGCGCTGCTCGCCCTGCGGGTGGGCCCGGCGGAACACCAGGCCGTCCAGGAACAACTCAGCAACTTCCCCGACGTCCAGGCCGAGGCCCACCACCTGCGGCCGATGATCGCCGTCGCCCTCTGCTTCCTGCCGGCCGTCGGCGGCATCTTCTACGCCCTCGGCGGCACCATGGCGCGCTATGTCGCCCGCCAGTTCCTGGCTCTTTTCTTCATCTGCCTGTTCGGCCTTTTCGTCGTCTGGCTCATCGCCGACCTCGGTGACAACCTCGACGACCTGCGGCTGAGCGACAACGCCGCGGCCTACGCCATCAAGCTCTACGCCGTGCGCATGCCGGAGGTGATGGTGATGCTGCTGCCCTACGCGCTGCTCCTGTCCATCCTCTACTGCCTGGGACGCTTGTCGCGCTCGCGGGAGGTCGTCGCGATGATCCAAACCGGCCGCGGACTGGCCCGCATGACCACGCCGTTCCTGGTTGCCGGGGCGCTCGCCGCCGTCCTTTGCGCGGGCCTCAACTACCAGTGGGCACCGGCCGCGGTCGCCGCCGAAAGCGCGGTGATCCGCCAGGCCAAGGGCCTCGACAGCGTGGCCGAGCCCAACATCCGCTACCGCAATACCGACGACCGGCGGCTGTGGATGATCGGCTCCTTCCCGCCCGACTACCAGAAAGGGGCCCCCCTGTCCCGGGTCACCGTCATCCAGGAGCGGGCCGACGGCTCGCTGGCGAGCATCATTTCCGCCGCGACCGCGTCGTGGTCGCCGATCACCCGCGACTGGACCTTCCGGGGCGTCCGCAAGCAGCTCTGCCAGACCGGGGTCCAGCCGGTCTTTGAAAAGAACCTGCCGGATCCCCTGGTGATCGCGGGCTGGAGCGAGGTGCCCGCCCAGTTGATCCGCCCCGGCCTGCCCGCCGGCCAGCTCGGCATTCCCGACCTCAACGACTGGCTGCAGGCCAACCCGCCCGGCACCTGGGCCAGCCGCGGCGCCCACTTGACGCAATGGCACTACCGCTGGGCGCAACCGTTCAATTGCCTGATCGTGGTCCTGCTCGCCACCCCGCTCGGCATCGTCTTCACCCGCCGCGGCGCCAGCGGCGGTGTCGCCGTGGCGGTCTTCCTGTGCGCGGGGATGCTTTTCGTTTCCAATGTCTGCCTGAGCCTCGGCGACTCCGGGCACATCCGGCCGGCCATCGCCGCCTGGCTGCCGAACCTGGTTTTCGGCGGCATCGCCATCTTCCTGTTCCAGCGCCGCCTCGCCGGCCGGCCGATTTACCAGACCCTCCGCAAGTTCATCCCCGCCGAGGCCTGAGTTCCCTTCCTGCATCCAGCTTCTCCCGATGGCTCTTCCAGAATCCTGGCACATCCGCTCCCGCTCCCGGTCCTGCGCCGCCACCGAACGCCCCTTCGCGGACGGCGAGGCCATCATGACGGCCCTCTTCCCCGACCCGGAGTCGTCGGGCTACCTGCGCAAGGACTTCAGCCTCGAGGCCTGGAAGGAGCGCGGTCCGGACGCCGAAAAGCCCTTCTCGCAATGGAAGGCCGTCTACCACGCACCGGTCGTCGAGGAGAAGAAGGACGTCTTCAAGAAGGAGAGCCCCGAGGAACTCCTGCGCCGTCTGGTCGAGGAGGACGAGGACCACACCGAGAACGTCCGCTACATCCTCGCCGTGATGCTGGAGCGGAAAAAGATCCTCCGCGAGACCGACACCCAGCGCACGCCTTCGGGCATCCTGCGCGTCTACGAACACCGGAAACTCGGAGACCTTTTCATTGTCCGCGACCCCGACCTCCCGCTCGGCGAGATCGACGCGGTGCAGGAAGAAGTCTTTACCCTGCTCGAGCACGGCGGCCGCCGTCCGGAAC
>NZ_JACZFQ010000019.1 GCF_014904755.1 Neoluteolibacter marinus | reverse complement strand
GGAGGGAACGCCGGCAGCTTGCCCCAGCCCCCGGCTGCCGGCGTGCCGAAAGCCGGACCCGCCGCGGCCAGCAGCCTGTCGGTGGCGATCGGCAGCCTGCCGGGAAGCAACCGTGCGATCACGGCATTCTCCCTTGAGGCGACCTTCCCCAACTCCGCCCCGACCATCAACGGCTGGCTCGCCAGCCGCGGATACCTCACCAGCCACTACAACTCGACCACCGTCCGCCAGGTGATGCAGTGGAGCGGCCCGGGCAATCCGCTCGGCGTGCTGTTCTGGCACGCCCACGGCTGCTCCTACAAGAAGGAGGACGGCAGCGAGGGCATCGGCCTGATCACCCGCGAGCTGACCGGCGTCACCCACCCGGTCTACGGCGAGATGCGCGAGGACGGCGAGCTGATGCTGGCGATCGACAAGGGCGAGGAGCTCCCCTACTACGGCATCACCAGCAAGTTCATCCGCAGCCGGATGCGCTTCGCGCTGCACTCGGTGGTGATGATCGACGCCTGCTGCGGCGGCCACCCGGACCTCGGCAATGCCTTCCTCGCCGCCGGTGCCGGCACCTATGTCAGCTGGGACTGGCTCTCGGGTCCGGCCAGCGGCACGCCCTGCCTGAAGGTCTTCGACCGCCTGCTGGGCACCAACGAGGAGCCACCGGTCTCCACCCCGAAGGAGCGCTCCTTCGCGATGGGAACGGTCCAGAGATGGATGACCATGAACGGTTACGACGAGGACCCCAGCCCGCCCTACGAGGACCAGGAACGGCCAAACTCGAAGTTCGTCTGGTATCACCACCCGAGCCAGCCGGCGAACATCCTGATGCCCTCGGTGATGCGGATCCTGGCCGAGGCGAACAGCGAGGGGGAGCCCTTCAGCAAGTATCTGATCGAGGGCGACTTCGGCCCGGATCCCGGGGCCGCCCGGCGGGTGGTGACCTGGGGCGGCCAGACGATGAACGTGCTGCGCTGGGACCCGCTGGACGGGATCGTCATCCGGATTCCCGACCATCCGCCCACCGGCGAGATCCAGGTGGTGATGTCGAAGGACTACTACAGCTATAGCAACAAGGTGCCGCTCAGCGAATGGCGGGTGCCCTTCACCTACCAGGTCCACGGCGAGGGTTCGCTCAGCGCGACGATGAACCTCTCGGTGCGCTTCCGCGGCGACATCCACGGCTCCCGCGGTGCACCGGAGATGGAGCCGCAATACCTGCCGGTCGTGTTCTCGAACATGGCCGACTGCACCGGGAGCGTCAGCGCCTCGGGCACCTGGCAGACCAGCTCGAGTTCCGCGACGATCTGGTCCGGCGGTTCGTCGCTCGAGTCCCGTGACTGGAATGCCGGCGGGCTCTGCGTGATCGACCACGCCATCTTCAACAACGGCATCCTCGCGGTCCGGCAGGGCAGCGCGCCCAACTTCAGCCTGCAGGCCGGCGGGACCTTCACCGAGACCGAGCGCTGGGTCGACAGCAACGGCGCGGTCCACGAGGACGTCCACGAGCAATCGCTGGCCCTCGATTCCTTCGCCTTCCTGTTCAACCAGCCGCTGTCCTTCAACGCCGCCACCGGCCGGCTCGACGGCGGCACCCGTTCGCTGGCCGGCACCGCCACCCTCACCTGGCCCGGCGTGACCCCGCTGCATGCCCCGTCCCATGAAACTCCCCGCTGAATCCGACCTCTCCAACCCACAACCGAACATGAAATCCACCGCATCCTTCCTCGTCGCCGCCGCGGCCCTCGGCCTGCTCGGCTGGTCCTTGCTCAGGCCCGCCGCACCCCGGTCCGGGGCCGCCGCCACCGCCCCCCCGGAAGACCACGTCCGGCGCGGCGCCTACCTCGTCAAGCTCGGCGGCTGCACCGACTGCCACACCCCGAAGACCATGACCCCGCAGGGGCCGGTCGACGACCCCCGGCGCTTCCTTGCCGGCCATCCGGCCGACCTGGTGCTGAGTGCCCCGAGCACCGATCCCTCCAATCCTTGGGGAGCCGCCACCGCCGGCATGACGGCCTGGACCGGACCGTGGGGCGTGACCTACTCCGCCAACCTGACGCCCGACCCGGACACCGGGCTGGGGGCCTGGACCGAAGCCGAGTTCATCTCCGCCATGCGGACCGGCAAGCACAAGGGCAGCGGCCGGCCGATCCTGCCGCCGATGCCCTGGCAGCCGCTGTCGGAGGCGAAGGAGGAGGATCTGTCGGCGATCTACGCCTACCTGATGAGCCTGCCCGCCGTGGTGAACCGGGTGCCGGATCCGGTGCCTCCGGCGACGGCCTTGAACGACTGAGTCACCCCGGCCCGCCGGTCCGCCCCCCGCCCGGCGGGACCCCGGAGGCGAGAATCCGCGCCAGGATCTCGATCATCCGCCGCTGGGTCCCCGGATCCTTGACCGCGATCCGGACCGCCCGGTCGCCCAGTCCGCCCCCCATCGCCACGGCATCGCGGATGAACAGGCCGTGGTCACGGCAGGCCTCCGCGAGTTCCGCGGCCGTCGGCCCGTCCGGCGGCAGGTGCGCCAGCAGGAAGTTCGCGCAGCCCGGCACGACGTCCCACCCGAAGCCGCGCAGCTTCCCGGCCAGGGACTCGCGGAGCCGACTCGTCGCCCGCCAACGACGTTCATAGTAGTCCGGGCATGCGAGAGCCTTCACCGCCGCCACCTGCGACGGCAGCCCGACCACCCACGGCGGGGTCACCGCCCGCAGTTCATCGACCCGATGGCGGGACGCGACCAGATAGGCGACCCGCATCCCGCTCAAGGCGTAGGCCTTCGACATCGACTTGCAAACCACCAGGTTGCCGTGGCGGCCGACCAGCCGCTCGACGCTCCCTCCTGTGAAATCGATGTAGGTTTCATCCACCCAGACCAAGGTCCGCCCCGGGGCGGCCGCGACCAGTGACTCCACCTCCCCGCGACCGAGCACGCGGCCGGTCGGGCTGTTGGGATTGACCAGCACCACCAGGTCGGGACCGCTGGCGATCCGCTCGCGCAACCGCTCCAGGTCCACGTCGTGATTCTCCTCCCGCCGCAGGGGAAAGCGCTCGATCCCGCATCCGATCACCTTCCCCAGCACATGGGCATACTCACCGTAGGTTGGATCCAACAGCAGCACCCGCGAGCGGCGGTTTAGCCAGCGCGGAAAGGCCCGGAAAATGAGGTCCGACGACCCTGCCCCGACCAGGACCTCCGCTTCCGGCACGCCCCGGGCCGAGGAAATCGCCGCCACCAGGCCTGCGCAGTCCGTCGGTGGCGAGGTCCTGGCCAACCACGGCAGGTGCTCGCGCAAGGCCCCGACCACTTCCGGTGCCGGCGGATACCAGGCGTCGAGAACGTCGGCATTGATGATGTCGCGATGCCGTCCGAGATCCTGAAAACCGGGGCCAATGGCATCGAAGAACGCCCCGCCATGGAAGCACCCGGCCGGCTTGCGCAAGGACACGCCGAGCCGCCAGTCCACCGTCCCTTCGATGCGGCCGACCAGCGGATCCATGCCGTCGAGAACCCCGCGGAGTTCCGCCACCGCCGCGTGCATCAGGTCGTAGTTGACCGCCCCCGCTTCCACCGTCTTGCCGGCATCCCGCAGCCCGCAGCGGAGATACATCCGCTTCACCTCCCTCCGGCCGATCGCCACGATCCGGGTCCCGCCCTGCGATTCGATCCACCGGAAGGCCGCCAGCATCAACGCCGCCGCCAGGCCGGACGACCGGAACCCCGGCATGACGGTCAGCAAGCGAACCTCGTGGAGTCCGCCATCGACCTCGAAGGGCAATTCGGAGCGGGTGAAATACTTGTCGACCGAATACCCAGCGTGTCCCGCCGGCGTGACGCTGATGAAGCCCGCCAATCGATCGCCGACCGTCGCGGCGATGTAGTGGTTCACCGCGTCGAGCCGGTCGCCGAGACGGCCGGAACGATCCGCGGCATGCTGGCCCAGCTCCAGCGCGTAGACCTGGTGCCGTGCCCGGGCGATGCGCTCCCTCAAGCGTTCTCCCGCGGGAGCGATGATCGGCATCCGGACTGGAGGGCACGCGGTCAAGGCGGGCAGCATGGCATGCCGGCGCCGATCCGGATCATCGATAATCGGGCGGCCGAACATCGACCTTGCCGATCCCCGGCGGCGTTCCCGCGGTGCCGGTCAGCGCGCCGGTTTCACGTTCTCGAGAAGGAACACCGCATCCTGGTAGTCGCCGTTGGCCGCTTCCTCGAAGCCGATCAGGTAGGCATTCTCCAGCGTCCGGCCGCCGAGGCAAGTCACCGGATAAACCCGCGCGGTGTGGGCGATCTTCGCCTCCGTGGGCAGACCGGGGTCCGTGAACGAGGTGTATTGATGGGCATCCAGGTAGAACGCGAAACCCTCTTCCGGGGCTTCGAATCCGGCGGTGGCCTTGCCGTCCTGGAGCGGTGGCAGGAGGCACTGGTGGGCATCCCCGACCACCGACGAATCCGCCAGCTTGCCGACTTCCGCAAGTTCGCGGCTTCCCCTCGTCACGTACCCGAAAGGCGTCGCACCGGGCGGGGAAAAACGCGCCAACGGGGTCACCCGGACCTCCCCTTCTTCCGCCCGGACGAACCACGGCACGGCGACGCCATCGCCGATAACGGGGGCCGCGGTATCGAGCTCCAGGGCCTTGCCGCCGACGTCGAGAGGAATGCCGAGCGCGTGGACGAGGTCCTGCAACGGCGGTTCGTTCTTCCCCTCGAATGCCTCCAGGCCGATGCCCTGGAGCCAGACGAAGGTCCCTTCCTCCGGCGTCCCGACCTGCAAGCCCGCGCTGTAGCGCCCGGCGCCACGGCCGGGCTTGAAGCGGACCTCGACTTCCGCGGATTCGCCCGCTCCCAGGGTCATCGTCTCGCAGACGGCGGTGAACGCGGCGGCGTCCTTCCCCGTGAGGCTCAGGCGGGTGGAAAGCGGGCGGTCGAGGGGATTGCGGACAGTCACGGTGCCGGCGCGGGACGGGTGGCCTTTCACCGCGCTCAGCGGCAGCAAGCGCTTGTCGGGCTGGAGCGGCACATCCAGCTCCCGGACCTCGATGTTGCGGTACTGGATTTCCGCGGCCTCAAGCTGGAGGCAGATCTTCCCCCGGGTCAGTTCGCCCTCGCGAGCGAGGTGATGGAACCAGCCGAGCCGGGCCCGCAGGTGGCCGTTGAGCCAGTGCTCCGCCGACTCGCCGGCGTGGACGATGACCTCGACCCGGTTCCAGCCCGGCTGGTCGTGCTCGGGAAAGCGACCGATGTAGGCGTAGTTCACCCCGCCACCGCGCAGGACGCCGCCATTCTCCGGCAGCAGGCCGGGATCGCCCTGCCCCTCCGGCGCCCGGTCCGGATCCGGGTGCGCCCAGGTCAGGCCGTCCTCGTTGATGAAAACGATGTCGCCGCTGTCGCCTTCCTGGATCTGGTACTCGACCGAATCCGGCCAGACCTTGTCGGTCGCCGAAGCGTGGTACAAGAGGCCCGCGTCGCGCAGGGCGTTCTTCCGCGGAGCGAACTTCTTGTCCATCCAGCGGTACTCCAGCACGAGGTGGAAGCGCGAGAAATCCCCTTCGTGGGTGATCACGCCGAAGGGCACCTCCTCCGCAGGATCGGTCCCGGCGTACATGTGGATCGCCCCGTCGCGCACCTGCACGAACCGGTCGGGATCCTCCCCGGGAGCCCTGCCGTCCACCGTGACTGTCCACCCGGCCAGGTCCTTGCCGTTGAAGAGGGGCCGCCACGAAGGATCCGCCGAAGCGGCAAGCGGGACGCAGGAACCGAGGAAAATCGCGAGGCGCAAGGACATGGCCGGAAAACAATCAGTTGTCGCCGGAGCGTTCAAGGGACATCGCGGGGCGTGGCGCAAGGAAGGCCGCCCTAACGCTTCCGTCCCCGTCCCTTGGGATACGCCACCTTCTTCCTCCCCGCCGATGCCGCGGGGGCGCCTTCTTTCAGCGCCACGATCTGGTCCCGCAGGTGCGCGGCGCGCTCGAACTCGAGCTTGGCCGAGGCGTCCAGCATCTCCTTCTCCAGCTCGGCGATCACCCGCACCTTGTCGTATGCCTCGTCGTCCTCGGCGACGACCGAGCGCTCGAGTTTCTCCGCCGACTCGCGCTGGCTGGAGTAGAGCTGCAGGCTCTCCTGCACCTTGCGCTTCACACCCTGCGGGGTGATGCCGTGGAGTTCATTGTGCTCCATCTGGCGGCTGCGGCGGTACTCGGTGACGTCGATCAGGCGCTGGATGGAATCGGTGACCACGTCGCAGAACAGAACGCAGTTGCCGTTGATGTGGCGCGCGGCGCGGCCGGCGGTCTGGATCAGGCTGGTCTCGTTGCGCAGGAAGCCCTCCTTGTCGGCATCGAGGATGCAGACCAGCGAAACCTCCGGCAGGTCGAGGCCTTCCCGCAGCAGGTTGATGCCGACCAGGATGTCGAAGGCCGCGGCGCGCAACTGGCGGAGGATTTCCACCCGCTCGACGGTGTCGATGTCGGCATGGATGTAGCGCACCTTGAGGCCGGTGCCCTGGAGGTATTCGGAAAGATCCTCGGCGGTCTTCTTGGTCAGGGTGGTGACCAGCACCCGCTCGCCCTTCTCCACCCGCTGGCGGCAGAGCTCGATGGTCTCGTCGATCTGGCCCTTGAGCGGGCGGAGGACGAGCGTGGGATCCAGGAGTCCGGTCGGGCGGATGATCTGCTCGACGACCAGCGGGGTGCCGCGTTTTTCCGGATCGAAACTGCCGACCGGCTCGGCGCTGCCGCTGGGGGTGATGCGCAGCTTCTTGAAATCGATGTGGGTAAAGCCGCGGTCGTCGCCACGGCCTTTGACCGGGATGAAGCGCTGGTTCTCCGGGCGGGAGTTGACGATCTCGAAAGGCCCCGGCGTCGCCGAGACGTAGAGCCGCTGCTTCGTCATGTGCATGAACTCGTCGAAGCGCAGCGGCCGGTTGTCGAGCGCGCTGGGCAGGCGGAAGCCGTGCTCGACCAGCACCGTCTTGCGGCTCTTGTCGCCCTCGTACATGCCGCCGACCTGCGGGATGGTGACGTGGCTCTCGTCCATCATCAGCAGGAAGTCGTCGGGGAAGAAGTCGAGCAGGGTGTGCGGCCGCGATCCCGGCGGTCGGCCGGTCAGGTGGCGCGAGTAGTTCTCGATCCCCTGGCAGAAGCCCATCTCCTGCATCATCTCGATGTCGTAGTCGGTGCGCATCCGCAGCCGCTGGGCCTCGATGAGCTTGCCCTCTTGCTCGAACTCCGCGACGCGGGCATCGGCTTCCTTGCGGATCTCCACGATCGCCTTCTTCATCTTGTCGGCCGGGGTGACGAACTGCTTGGCCGGGAAGAAGGTGTGCTTGTCCATCTTGTCGATGACGTGCCCGGTCAGGGTGTTCACCGAGCTGATGCGGTCGATCTCGTCGCCGAAGAACTCGACGCGGATGGCGGTCTCGTCGAGGTAGGCGGGGTGGATCTCGACCACGTCCCCGCGGACCCGGAACTTGCCGCGGCCGAAGGCGATGTCGTTGCGTTCGAACAGGATCGCGACCAGGGCCTGGAGAAAATCGTCGCGGCGGATCTGCTGGCCGACCCAGACCGGGACCATCATGCCCTCGTAGTCGTCGGGCGAGCCCAAGCCGTAGATGCAGGACACCGAGGCGATCACGATGGTGTCCTCGCGGGTCAGCAGCGAGCCCATCGTCGACAGCCGCAGGCGCTCGATCTCGTCGTTGATCGACGAATCCTTCTCGATGTAGGTGTCGGTCCGCGGGATGTAGGCTTCCGGCTGGTAGTAGTCGAAGTAGCTGACGAAGTACTCGACCGCGTTGTGGGGGAAGAAGTTCTTGAACTCCGAGTAGAGCTGGGCGGCGAGCGTCTTGTTGTGGCTCATGATCAGCGTCGGCTTGCCGATCTGCTCGATCACGTTGGCCATCGTGAAGGTCTTGCCGGAGCCGGTGACGCCGAGCAGCGTCTGGTGGCGGTTGCCGGCACGGATCGACTTCACCAGTTTGGCGATCGCCTGCGCCTGGTCGCCCTGGGGTGAGTATTCGCTGGAGAGTTCGAAGGGCATCCGGCCGAGGTTTAGCCGCGGAACGCCGGACCCGCAAGGGGCGGGAGCGGCTTTGGCTGGCATCCGGCAGCCTTTCCGCCATCGTCGCGAAGATGAAAACCTACATCCTTGGAATTGCTTCCGGGATCCTGCTCCTACCCGCCTGCCGCACGCAATCGGGCGGGGTTCCCGAAGTCACACCCGCGATGGCGGCGAGGACCGACGTCAGTGAAGTCCGCCTGCAAAACGGCAGGGACCTTTACATGTCGAACTGCAACCGCTGCCATGAACGGGTACTACCCGGCACGGAAGATCCGGAGTTCTGGCGGGAAGTCGTCCCGCACATGGCGAAGAATGCCCGCCTCGACCCATCACAGGAGTCGGACGTGCTGGTCTACCTGATGGCCGCCCACCTGGTTGCCCGCAACGTGAAGGTCCCGGATTGAGATTTCGAAACGTGTGGCCTTTCGCCGGCCCTCAACGGCGCTTGCGGTTGGTGCGGCCCTCGGTGGATCCCAAGACCTCTCGCCAATGGAATCCCACCGCCACCTCGCGGGTGGCCGGAGCGGCGACCAGAGCCTCGGTACGGGTGCGCGGTTTCTCCGTGGTGCGGGATGGCGACGACGAGGCCGGCATCTCGCTGGAGGAATAGAGGGCACGCTGGCGGTCGAAGGAGAGCATGAATCCAACCGGACGAGGCACCTGCTCGAGGTAGGGGGACGAACGGAGGGCAGCCATTGCGAGATCGCGGATACGGTCGGCGTTGTTCATGGCAAGTGTCGGGTGAAGCGTGCTGGGTGATGGATGAGTTGTGCCAAACGGCGATTCGCATCATGGCCCAGCCGGAGAGGGTCAACCACTACGCAATCACGGAAGGACCGGTTCCTCGCCAAAACAACCAGCCGCGCCCACCCGGGGGGGCTCCTTCACGGCGCCGGCGCGCCTCCGTGCCGACGGTCCTGCAGCGAGGAACGCCTCGTGAGCCGCCTCCGAGGTAGTAGCGGACCTCCGGACCGTAAAACCAAGCGCCGGCGAACTATCGACCCACCAAAGCGATGGTCGTGGAATCATGCTCCTCCACCACTTGGACGATGGCGGTCGCTCCTGCAGTCAGGCTTTTATCCCCGGTCTCCGAGGTGACGAACAGCGAGGAGACGCACGCCAGCAGGCAGAACACCGCCTTGCCGAGGGGTTGTTGTTCGCAGAACCGCCGCCGGTTCACCCGGTGCACCCGGCTGAGGGAAGCATCACGCCATCCCGTTCCCTTCGGCTGGCAGCATGGAACAAACGGCCGCGCCGGCGCGTCGGCGTGGGAGACGACCCTTTCTCCGGAGTGGGGACGGTGATTCCCGTCGGAACGGAAACCATAACGCGCGGCGGACGGAACGGCCTGAAGCCAGGGATTTTCGGACGAACGAACGTCCGATGGATGCTTCTTCACGGGGGCTAGGGGGTGTGGGTGTTTTACCCCGAAAATCGGAAAACGATTCCCAAGATGGGTGAGATCATTCGGAAAATCCTCGAAATCGCCATTACGCGATCGCGTAGGTTCAGTCCCCCCCCCTTCTCCTCCAGAGTCTCAAGGCTTCCGCGCGGCCAGACCGGGCAGCAGGAAAACGGAAAGGATCATGCAGAGCAGAATCCCGGTCACCGCCACCTGCCCCATGCTTGCCAAGGCGTCGTTCGAGGCAAAACAGAGCGATCCGAATCCGATGGCGGTGGACGTTCCACAAAAGAGCACGGCCTTGCCGGTCCCGTTCCAAACCTCGGACGTGTTGCCGCCGCTGCGACGAAGGGCGAGAAGGATGTGGATGGAGTAGTCGATCCCGGTGCCAAGCAGCAAGGGCAGCGCCGCGATGTTGAGGAAGTTCCATTGCACTCCGAAACAGCGCATTAGTGCCAGCAGTGAAATGGCTGCGGCAAAGAGCATGATCAACGACAGCCCCACCTCGGCAAACTTGCGGAAAACGATCGCCAGCATGATCACCATGAGAACCGCCATTGGAATCAGGACATCGGTGACGTCCTTTTTCACCAGCGGGAGCACCGCCGGCTTGAGCATCGCCCAGCCGGCGAGCCAGATGCCGTCGCCGTTGAGCGAGCGCAGGGTTTGCAGGCCCGGCTCCCCCATGTTGTCGATGGGGCTGGTTTCCACCGTACCGAGGACAACACCGCCCCCGCCCTCGTGGCGGTTGACGTAGCCCCGCATGATTTCCTGCGCCGCCGGCTGATCCGGAAAGACAAGGGTGCTGGAAGTCGCCATCACGGACATGGCATCGAGCACGGTGCGGCCCAAGGCGGTGCCCTCTTCCGAAAAGCCGGCCTCGTCCGCCGCCGCGACAAGCGCGTCCTTTCTCGCCGCCAAGGCCGTGAAAAGCGGGCGGTTGGACGCCTGGACCTCCGGATCCGGCCACCAGGTCGCCGGCAATTCGTGGCGGGTGATAATATCGGGATTCGCGGCCTGAGCCTCTCCGATGCGGACCGCGGCTTCTTCCAGCCGCTCGCGCATCTGCTCGTCGGAGTCAGCCTCGACCACGAGCTTGAGGGCGGGCGAATTCCAGGCGGGATAGGCAAACTGGATGCGCTCGAACGCCTCCATCGCCGGACTGTCGCGCGGACGGAGCAGGCGGCTGTCGAATTCAACTCCCGGCAAGCCGCCGCGACCCAGCGTGGCGGCAGCCGCGCCGATGAGCAGCAGCAGGGTGACCCGGGAGCCGAAGTTGCCCGGCAGCCAGGCGGGTCGCCAGGTGGCATCGGCCCGCCCCGCCCCGCACCGGGCGACCCAGGGAACGTAAAAGACGAGCATCAGGACGGCCCCGGCGATGATGCCGCAAGCCACCACCGTGCCGAGCTGGGCAATTCCCGGCAGCCCGGACCGGTTCAAGGCGACGAAAACGATCGCGGTGGTCAGCGCGGCCCACAGGATCGACTTCCCGGTCGCCCGGCGCAGCGCCGCAGCTTCATGGCCGGCAACCTTTGCCTCCTGGCAGATCAACACGCCGTAATCGACGGTCAGGCCGATCAGGATCGCGGCGAAGCCGGCGGCCATGATACTAAGTTCACCGTAAATCCAGCCGGCCAGTCCCATGGCCGTGAGAAAGACCAGCCCGAGGACCCCGGACAGGCCGGCCAGCAGGCCGAGGCGCCGCTGCATGGCGAGGAACAACAGCGCGATCACCGTTGCCGTGATCCCGACCGTCCCGCGCATGTCGTTTTCCATCGCCGAGCCGATTTCACCGGCGAAAGCGGGTTCGCCGGTGAAGCGGACCTTGACCCCGTTCTCCCCGCCCCAGGCCTCCGTGACCGCGGCAAGCTGCTGTTTCCACGCTTCCATCTCGCGGTAACCCGGCAAGGGGCCGGGAGCGTCGGCAAACAGGAGGTGAAAGCGGCCGTCGGCACTTTCAAATGCCTCCCCGCCCTCCTCCGACGCCGCGAACAGGGCACGCATCGAGGAATGATTGAGGAAGCCGAACGGATCGTGCGAGGAAAGCGCGATGTCACCGCCGTCGAGGGCGGTGGCGACGCGTTCCATCGCTTCCTCAAGGGTTCCATCCACCTGGTCCGGATCGAGCGAGGCGGTGAGAGCCTCGAGCTCGGCGGAATCACCGTTGAGCCACAAATAGGCCACCAGGTCCGCCAGGCCAGCCGGATCATCCCGCCAGCGCGGCTGCCAGCGGACCGTTGCAGCAAGCCCGTCCTCCTTGAGCTTGCCGGCGAGTTCCTCCGCCAGCTGCGGCAGTTCCCCGGCGTGATCCTCGTCGCACTCGAGCAACATGACCATCTCCTCGTCGCGGGAAAACGCCTGCTGGAAGATCTGCAGGCCGCGCACTTCCGGCATGTCGCCGGGCAGCACCGAGAGAACGTCGGTGTCGAACCTGATCCGGCCGAGTCCCATCGCCGCCACCGCGACCAGTCCGAGCAAGAGCGCCTGCCACCACCATTTCCGCATGGCGGGAGTGGAGGGGCGCCGCGGTGAAGTTCCAAGCGAGAAGTTCCGACGCCCGGGCGGGACGGACCGCCGATGCGCGTCTTGGCACTTGGAACTTCCCGCCGGGAGCGCCACGCTGTCGCCATGCGCCTGCTGCTTGTCTTCCTGTCCTTGGTCTCGATCGCCCGTGCGGAGCTCGACCTCGCACCCCTCGACGCCTGGATCAAGCGACAGAAGACACTCAAGACGCTGGATGCCGATTTCGTCCAGGAACGCAAGCTGCCCTCGCTGAAGAAAGCGGTCTCCACCCCCGGCCGCATGCGGATGATCCGGCCGGGCAAGTTGCTGTGGGAGCTGGGCGAGCCCGTGAAAACGATGGCCGTTTCGGACGGCAGCACGATGACCCTGGTCGACGTGTCCAAGAAGCGCGGCCAGCGGATCGATGCCGACTCCGCCAAGGCACGCCAGTTCACGCTGCTGTCCAACGAGGCCTTCCGCGACCTCGGCAGCTTCCAGGAAACCTTCGAACTGGTGGAGTCGCGGATCGTCAACGGGATCTACCAGATCACCCTCAAGCCGAAGGAACGGGCGATGCGCAAGCAGGTCGCCTGGATGTTCCTCGACATCGACACCCGCACCAACGAGCTGCGCGCGTTGGCGCTCGAGCTGGCGGACAAGTCGCGGATCCGCACGATTTTCACCAGGACCACGATCAACGGCAAGGTCGACCCGGCGGTGTTCAGCCCCGATCTCGCGGGCTACCTGATCCGCTGAGAAATCGCGGATTTGTTTCTTCCCCTCCCCCGGCGCGGCACTGTTAGTGTCTGCATCGTGGACCCCGAGATCCGTTCCCTGCTTGAAAACGCCTTCACCGGCGGCGCCAGCGACGTTTTCATGGTGGAGGGCGAGCGGCCGCGGGTCCGCGGCGACGGGGAAATCATCATCGCTCACGGCGGACCGATTTCCCACGAAGCGATCGCCGGCATCTGGCGCGAGTGCGGTTTCGACCCGGAAAGCACCCAGGACGGCGACTCCAGCTTCAGCGTGGAGCACGTCGGCCGCCTGCGGGTCAACGGCTACCGCACCCTCGGCCGGCTCGCCGTGGCGATGCGCCCGATCAAGAAGCAGATCCCGTCCTTCGACGAGCTCGGTCTGCCCGGCGAGCTGCTGGCGTCGTGGATGGGCCGCCGCTCCGGTCTGGTAATCGTGGCCGGCCCGACCGGATCGGGAAAGTCGACGACCATCGCCGCCTGCCTCCAGTGGATCAACCAGCACCAGCAGCGGCACATCGTGACCATCGAGGACCCGATCGAGTATCTCTTCGAGAACGACCGCTCGTGGTTTTCGCAGCGCGAGGTGCAGCGCGACACCGAGAGCTACGACATCGCCCTGCGTGCGGCCCTGCGGCAAAACCCCGACGTCATCCTGTTCGGCGAGATCCGCGACGCGGCGAGCGCCTTCACCGCCCTGCGCGCGGCGGAGACCGGCCACCTGGTGATTTCCACCATCCACGGATCCGGCGTCGCGGGCGTGCCGACGGCGCTGGAGCGCATGAACCGGATCCTGAGCGACGGGTCCAGCGTCTCCGCGGCGAACCTGCTGGCCCACCAATTGATCGGCGCGATCGCCCAGCAGTTGCTGCCGCGGCTCGACGGCGGGCTGATCCCGATGCTGGAATATTTCCAGAACGAAAGCGCGACCCGGAAGTGGCTCTCCGAGGGCCGTTTCGACGACCTGCGGGACCATCTCAACCGTGCCGACGGCTCGACCGCGTGCTCCTTTCTCCGCTACCTGGTCGCCGCCTCGGAGCAGGGCATCGTCGACCCCGCCATCGCCCGCTCGGCCACCGACCGGCCGCAGGATTTTGATCGCGCCATGCGCGGCATTTCATAGTTTCACCCCTTGTCATCGTGAGCGAAGTCAAAGAAATCACCGACTACCTCAGGGAGACCGTCGAACGCGGCGG
>NZ_JACZFQ010000018.1 GCF_014904755.1 Neoluteolibacter marinus | reverse complement strand
CCGCCTGGGCCCCGCCGGCCGCCCGGGTCGGCGCCAACCTGGTCCCGCTGGAGGACTTCCTGCTCGACCCGGAAACCTGCAAGCGCCTGATCCTGGACACCTTGTCCGAGGCCCAGCGGGCGAAGCTCGAGGAAAACTGGGAGCTGGACTACGCACTGCACCTCGAGGATGTCGGGCGCTTCCGCGGCAATGTTCACATCGCCCGCGGCTCCCACGAGGCCGCCTTCCGCTACATTCCCCAACACATCCCGGAACTCGGCGAACTGGGCCATCACGCGGTCATCCACGACATTTGCCAGCTCCGCCGCGGGCTGGTGCTCGTCACCGGCATCACCGGCTCGGGCAAATCGACCACGCTCGCGTCGATGGTGCGACGGATCTCCGAGAACCGTTCCGGGGTCATCGTGACCATCGAGGACCCCATCGAGTTCGTCTACACCCACGCCAGCTGCCTGATCAAGCAGCGCGAGATTGGCGCCGACACCCGCGGCTTCCCGGTCGCACTGCGCCAGGCCCTGCGCCAGGACCCGGATGTGATCGTCGTCTCGGAATTGCGCGACCTGGAGACCATCCGCATCGCCCTCACCGCCGCGGAAACCGGCCACCTCGTCCTCGCCACCTTGCACACGCTCGACGCCCCGCAGTCGATCGACCGCCTCGTCGACGTGTTCCCCGCCGACCAGCAGCCGCAGATCGTCACCCAGCTGGCCGGCGTGCTGGAAGCGGTCGTCTCCCAGCGCCTGATCCGCCGCGCCGACGGCGAAGGCCGCATCCTCGCTTCCGAGGTCCTGCGCGCGAACCACGGCCTCCGCACCTGCATCCGCGAGCGCAAGCTGGAGCAACTGGTCGGACTGATGGAGATCGGCTTCAAGGACGGCAACCGCACCATCGACCAATCGATCGCCGGGCTGCTCGAGAGCGGCTACATCACCCGCGACGAGGCCCTCTTCCACTGCCGCGAGAAGCGCAGCTTCGAGGAACCTGCGCCGGGCCAGACGGAGGCGAAGAAACCCAAGTCGATCTGGACCTGATGGACCCGCGCGTCGCCGCCACCCTGAAATGGGCCCTGTTCTGCCTGATTGCTTTCGTCGCCTTCGTCATCGGCTCGAAGCACTACAAGAAATTCGCCCGCAAGGAGTCCCTGGCGGAGGAAATGCGCACGCTGGTCGCGGACTCGTCCTTCTACCGTTCGGTTTCCGGGGACGCCGCGCGGGCAACCCTGCTGAAAGGCATCGCGATGGTCGAAGAAGCGCGGTCGCTGGGCCTCGAGCCCACCGCCTACTTCGACCTGGTCTTCAAACACGAGGAAAGCTTCCTTTCCACCGACACAAAGGGGACCGAGCATCCGATCCGCGAGAAGCTGGTCCGCGAAACTCTGATCCGCGGCTACCAGCACGCGCAGCAGCTGGATTTGCTCGGCGACCGGGATGCGATCTCCGTGCTGAGGGAAGGCGAGCTCCCCGACGTCACCCCGAAACCGGTGTTTGCCTACATCATCGACCCCGCGCTCTCACCGGGACTCGAGAAAGTGGTCCCGAACCTCGACCTGCGTCCGCCGGGAGAACCCGCGAAAGAACCCACCGACCTCGAGATCACCGCGGCCCGCGTGCTCGCCGGCGACCTCCAGAGCGCCATGATCATCGACTACGAGGGCGAGCGGAAGATCACCGACCAGTTGCGGCCGCGGCAGAAGTGAAGCCCGCTCAGGCAGGCTCCACTTGGCCGTGGATGCGGCGGGTGATTTCCAGCGCCAGTTCCAGTGCCGCGGCTCCCTGTTGACCGGTGACCGCCGGGTCCTTCCCATGGGCGACGCTGGCGATAAAGGCCTCGAGCTCGTGCTTCAACGGCTCCCCCTTCTCCACTTCCACCTCGGCGCGCTGGATGCCCATGCCTTCCTTCCAATGGATCTGGCCGGCCTGCTCCTGGTAGTCGAGCGACAGGTAGCAATCGGACTGGAAGACCCGGATCTTGCGCATCTTTTCCGGGCTGATGCGGCTGGCGGTAATGTTGGCAACGCAGCCGTTCTCGAAGCGCAGCCGGGCGTTGGCGATGTCCTCGGAGGGCATCAGCACGGGAACGCCGACCGCATCAATGCTGACCACCGGGGAATTGACGAGGTGCAGGATGATTTCCAGGTCGTGGATCATCAGGTCCAGCACCACGCCGATGTCGATGCTGCGGTTCGGAAACGGCGAAAGCCGGTGGGCCTCGATGAACACCGGGCGGGTCAGCCGCTGCTCGAGCTGGCGGAGCACCGGATTGAAGCGCTCGATGTGGCCGATCTGCAGGATCCGCCCGCAGCGCTTCGCGGTTTCGACCAGCGCCGCCGCATCCTCGACCGACGGTGCGATCGGCTTCTCCATCAGGACGTGCGCGCCCTTTTCCATCAACAGGCAGCCGACTTCGCGATGGGCGATGGTCGGCACGGCCACGCTGACAGCATCGGCCAGCTCCGCGAGTTCCTCCAGCGAGGCCACCGGCACCGTGCCAAACTCCTCCGCCACCGCTTTCGCCCGCTCCTGGTCGGCATCGTAGACCCCGCAGAGCTGCGCGCCGGGAATGAGGCTGTACACGCGGGCGTGGTTGCGCCCCATCGATCCTGCTCCCGCCACCCCTGCTCGAATCAAGTCCATGCCTGCTTCCTACTCCCTGCGGCGGATCCCGGGCAAGTCCTTCACGGGGCATCGTGCACCCGCCGACCCCGCGAAAACCCTACCTCGGCCCGGGATCAGGGTCATCGACCCCCAAAAAACGGAAAAAACCGAAAAATCGCCCTAAGATCCCCGGCCGACAGGCGTTCCGGGCGCAGAATTCATCCGTCTCCGGCGAGCTTTTCGGCTGGCCACCCCGCCGGCCCGACGTAATTTCCATTCCAACAACCCGCCCATCCATGAGTCTCCACGCCCAGCTTAGCCCCGAAGCCCAGGCCCGCCTCCAGGCCCAGCGCCGGAATTCGACGATCTCCTCGGTGATCATCTCGATTCTCGTGCTGGTGCTGATCTGCCTGATCCTCGCCTTCATTTTCCTCGATCCGTTCCTGAAGGAAACGCCGGTGATCGTCAGCTATCAGGGCACCGTGGCGCAGGATGAGCAGCTCGAGGTCAAGAAGATGAACAACTCGGTGGAGCGCAAGCCCTCCGCCCCGTCCTCCTCGATGGCCAAGGTGATCGCAGCGACCACGATGTCGCCAACGGCCGTTCCGGTCCCGGAGATCGACGTTCCGGACCCGTCCACCGATTTCGGCAATGGCGATGACTTCGGCGATGGCTGGGGCTCCGGCGGTGATGGCGGCGGCGGCGGCGGCTTCGGCAACATCCCGGCCACCATGCGCAAGCGCTGCTCGCCGGAGGATCGTATCGCCCGCCTTACCGAGAATGGCGGAACCCCGCAGTGCGAGGAGACCGTCGTCAAGGGCCTGCGCTGGCTCAAGTCGACCCAGAATGCCGATGGCAGCTGGACCGGCAACAACCAGTGCGCGATGACCGGCCTGGCCCTCCTCGCCTACCTCGGCCACTGCGAAACCCCGCTTTCGGAGGAATTCGGAGATTCCTGCCTCAAGGCCATCACCTACCTCGTCGACCGCGGGATGAAGAACAACGGCCTGCTCTCCTCGACGGCCGAGAACAATCCCAAGCCCTACGAACACGGCATCGCCACCTACGCCCTCGGCGAAGCGGCCACCTTCTGCAAGCAGCTCAACATCACGGTGCCCAACCTGATGGAGGTCACCCGCAAGGCCGGCCAGCTGATCATCGACAACCAGCACAAGAGCGGCGGCTGGGACTACGGCTACTCCGTTGACAGCGACCGCGGCGGCGACCTCTCGGTGGCGGCTTGGCAAATCCAGGCGCTCAAAGCCTGCAAGCACACCGGCATCGAATTCAAGGGCCTGAACCGCTGCGCCCGCAAGGCCCTCGACTACGTCGAAGCCCGCTCGCAGTCCAGTGGCGCCTTCGCCTACGACAAGAACGGCGACTCCCACCTGCCGAACAAATACTATTCGCTCACCGGTGCCGGCATGCTGTGCCTGCAAATGTGGGACAAGGCCTCGGCTCCGAAGGTCCGCGGCGGCGCCAAGTACATCGAGGAGAACTCCAAGTTCAACTACGGCACCAAGGACGCCGACCTCTACGGCCACTACTACGAGAGCCAGGCGATGATCAACCGCGGAGCCGACCAGTGGAAGAACTACAACAAGATGTTCCGCGACCAGGTTCTCAACAACCAGAACCCCGATGGTTCCTGGAAGGCGCCGAACAACGGCGGCGGCCTGAATGCCACCGGCGCCCAGTATCAGAACAACGTTCACTACCGCACCTGTCTTTGCATCCTGATGCTGGAAGTTTACTACCGCTTCCTACCGGCCACCGGTGGCGGTCATTGAACGGCGCGTCTTTTTTCAAAGCGGTCTCCCCTTGCGGGGAGGCCGCTTTTTTTTGCTCCGGGCGGAGAACCCACCGCGCGGGTCGGGAGACGCTCAGGAATCCATCTGCCCGGCGATCCACGGACGGATCGCCGCAAGGTCGGGATCCCGCACCGCCATCCGCAGGATCTGCTCAGGATCCGTCGCAATGGCGCGGGCCAAGCGGGTGCGGGCCTCGTCGAGGTCGCCACGGACACAGGCGTAGCAGGCGAAATTATAGAGAATCAAACCGTGCCGGGGATGGTGCCGCAGAGCTTCGGACAAAACCTCCTCCGCCGCGTCGAGCGAGCGCGACCGCCGGGTGGCGTAGGCACACTGGACCCACCAGCTAGGGTCCCCCGGCTCTTTCCGGGTCATCGGGACGCAAAGGTCGGCTGCCGCCTGCCATTCGCCGAGACGGAACAAGGCGTCGACCCGCAGGTGGCGGGCGAAGGATGATTCCACCGCCAGCTCGTCCAGTTCCGCCAGCGCGTCTTCGGGCATTCCCAGTTCCAGGAACCCCATCGCCCGGCGGCAGGCGGAATCAACATCGTCGGACACCCGGCCACCGTTGCAGGTTGCGGCGACCCGTCCAAGGCTAGTTCGGAGCCGACAGGAATTCCGCCGCCCGGGCTTCCGCCCACGATTCCCCGCCGCCGGCATAGAACCCGACATGGCCACCCCCGTCCGGAACCTCGAGGTGGAAGGTGCCACTCTCCCGCGCCTCCTCGCGTGGAAAGCATCCGGGTCCGAGAAACGGGTCGTTGGCGGCGTTCACCAGCAAGGCGGGAATGCGGATCGCCGGGAGACAGGACCGGGAGCTACTGCGTTCCCAATAGTCGGCCGCATCCCGGAAGCCGTGGAGCGGGGCGGTGTAGCGATCGTCGAAACCGCGGAAATCCCTGACGCCACGGAGGCCCGAGAGGTCGATCTCATCCGGAAAGCGCGGCTGCTTCTGGCGGAGCTTCGACCGCAGGCAGCGCAGGAAGCGCTCCATGTAGATTCGGTTGGAGCCCGCCGAAAGCCGCCGCGACGAGCAGGCCAAGTCGCAGGGAACCGAGAACGCGACCGCCCGGTGCAGGCGCTCCGCCGGCTTTCGCTCGCCGAGGTATTTCAGGGTGATGTTGCCGCCCAGGCTGAATCCGATGAGATCCACCTGCTCCGCCGGGTGCACCGCGAGCGCATGGCGGACGACATGGTCGAGATCCTCGCTCGCACCGCTGTGATAGAAGCGCAGCAAGCGGTTCGGCTCGCCGCTGCAGCCGCGGCAGTTCCAGGCCAGCACGTCCCAGCCGCGGCGGCGCAAGGCCGCGGCCATCCCCTGGATATAGGTGGCCCGCGAACTCGCCTCGAGGCCGTGGGACAAGATCACCAGGCGCCGGCTTCCCCCACCCGCCCAGTCGAGATCGAGGAAGTCGCCGTCGGGAAGTTCCAACCGCTCACGACGTTGCGTGACCACCGGAACCCGCCGGAAAACGGCCGGATAAATCGTCTGCAAATGCCCGCCCGGCAGGAAGGCGGGCGCACGATAGCTGGACGGGACGAGCGGCACGACGGGAGGATCGATAGGACCCGCCGGTGTCCGCGGCAAGTGCGCCCTCGCCTTTTCCCCGCCCTTGCCCCAAAACCACCGGCGGATGATTTCCCTCCATCGTCTCACCAAGCGATTCGGCCTCCAGACAGCCGTGAACGAGCTGACCTTCGACATCCCGGCCGGCCAGATCGTCGGACTGCTCGGCCCCAACGGTGCCGGCAAGTCGACCACCCTGAAAATGTTGACCGGGATGCTGGCGCCGTCCTCAGGGACGGCGACCATTTGCGGTCACAACCTGCTGCAGGACCCGATGGCGGTGAAGCGGAACGTCGGCTTCGTGCCGGACTCCGGCGCCGTCTTCGAGTCGCTGAGCGGACTGGAATACCTCGAGATGATCGCCGCCCTCTACGGGATCCCGGCCGACGCCGCACGGGAACGGATCCGCCAGTTCATCGCCTTCTTCGACCTGAGCTTCGAAACGCTGACCGACAAGCTGCTGGGCGCCTACTCAAAGGGGATGCGCCGCAAGGTGGTGATCACCGCGGCCCTTCTCCACAATCCGCCGGTGGTCTTCTTCGACGAGCCCCTCGACGGACTCGACGCCAACGCGGCCGTCGGCTTCAAGGCCCTGATCCAGACCCTGGCGCGCGAGGGCAAGGCCATCGTCTACAGTTCCCACATCCTCGACGTGGTGGAGCGGGTGTGCGACCGGGTGATCATCATCGACAAGGGCGTGGTCAAGGTCGACGGCCGGCCGGCGGAACTGGTGGCCGAACACGAGGCGCGGTCGCTGGAGCAACTCTTTACCACCTTGACCGGCGGCAATGACCTCGAGCGCAAGGCGGAGGACTTCGCGAAAACCTTCCGGCCATGAATGACGGCGCGCCACCGCCTGTCACGACCCTGCGCCAGCTCTACCTGACGCTGTTCCTGCGCGGCCGCAGTTCCCGTGGACTACAGAAGGACCAGGCACCGAAGTCGGTCGGCGACAAGCTCAAGGGCACCCTGGCGATCTATGCCCTGTCCGGCCTGATTGCCCTGACGCTGACGGGTCACCCGCCGTTCGCCCTGTCCCTCTACCTGCACGGGATGACCTTCTTCTTCCTCGGGATGTTCGTGGCCGCAACCGCAGGCGAGATCCTCTTCAACAAGGACGAGGCGGAGATCCTGCTGCACCGCCCGGTCGATCCGCGGACGCTGCTGTGGGCGAAGGTCGGCGTCCTGGTGCGGGTTTCCCTGTGGATGGCCACCGCCTTCAATCTCGCCGGCCTGTTGATCGGGTCCTTCGGCAAGGGTGGCAGCTGGCTGTTCGCGCCCGCCCACCTCCTGTCCTCTGCCGTCGCAGCGCTGTTCTGCTCCGGGAGCGTGGTGCTGCTCTATCAGGCGTGCCTGCGATGGTTCGGCCGCGAGAAGCTCGACAACCTGATGACCACGACCCAGGTCCTGATGGCCGTGGTACTGGTAGCCGGCAGCCAGTTCGTGCCGCATCTCCTGCTCGGGATGGAAAAGTCGCCCGAAGGCATCTTCAACCGGTGGTGGATCCACCTCCTCCCGCCCGCGTGGTTCGCGTCGCTCGACGAGGTGCTCACCGGCCGCGGCGGCGGGGCGCACTGGATCATGGCCGGCACGGGCGTGACGGTGACCGCGGCGGTCCTGGCGCTGGCTTTCGGGAAAATGGCAAAGGCCTACGAGGAGGGGTTGCAATCGCTCGCGGAGTCTCAACCGCGAAAGCCCCGGGCTGCAGGTAAGCGCCGCATCTTGGACCGCCTGACGGAGTTCCCGCCACTCTCCTGGACCTTGCGGGATCCGATCGTGAAAGCCAGCTTCCGGCTGTGCTCCGCCTACATGTTGCGGGACCGCGACATCAAGCTGCGCCTCTATCCCGGGCTCGTGCCGGTCCTGATGATGCCCGCGGTTTTCCTGCTACGGGGCAGCGGTGACTCGGGTGGAGAATTCGGCATCGCGATGGCCGGCGGCTACCTCGGCTTGATCCCTCTGATGGCGATGAACCTCCTCCAGTACTCCCAGAGTTGGCAGGCGTCCGACATCTACCGCCTTGCCCCCGTGCCGGGCCCGGGACCGTTCATCCGCGGTGCGATGCAAGCGGTCGCCCTGATCCTGGTGGTGCCCGGCGTGCTGGTTCTGCTGGTCGTGACTTTCCTTCTCCCCGGCGGGCCGGCCCATGCAGCGATGTTGCTGCCTGGCCTGCTCGCACTTCCGGTCTACGCGAGGATTCCCGGTGCCATCGAAAAGGCGGTCCCTCTCTCCAAACCCACCGAGGAGGCCAAGGCCGGCATGCGCGGAGTGGTGATGTTCCTGATGATGATCTCCGCCTTGATCGTTCCGGGCATCGGGATCGGGGCGAAAATGGCCGGCCACTTCCCGCTGTTCCTTGTCATCGAAGTCGTGCTGGTCGGGATCGTCTGCTACCGGCTCAACCTGGAGATTTCCCGCAAGTCCTGGGACGCCCTCGAGTAGACGATGATCCGCGCGACCACCACCGGCGAGGATGTCGCCACCCACTACGATGAGCTGGACCCGCTCTACCGGAAGTTGTGGGGAGAGCACGTGCACCACGGGCTCTGGGAGACCGGCCGCGAGTCCGCAGGGGAAGCCGTCGATGCATTGAGCCGCCATGTGGCACGCCAGGCAGGAATCCGGGCCGGCACCCGGGTCTGCGACGTCGGTTGCGGCTACGGTGCGACGGCACGCCTGCTGGCGGAGGAGTTCGGTGCGACGGTCACCGGGATCACCATTTCAGAAAAGCAGTACCACGGGGCGCGGGCCCACGGCGGAGACAATCCGGCCTTCCTGCTCGGCGACTGGCTGGCGAACGATCTTCCCGACGCAAGCTTCGACGCGGTGATCGCGATCGAAAGCACCGAACACCTGCCCGATGTCGCCCGCGGCATCGCCGAGATGGCCCGGGTCTTGCAGCCCGGGGGAAAGCTGGTCATCTGCGCGTGGATGGCCGGGCCGGATCCGGAAGCCTGGGAACTGAAGCATCTGCTGGAACCCATTTGCCGCGAGGGCAGGTTGGTAGGAATGGGCAACGAGCATGACTACCGCCGGTGGCTTCTGCAAGCCGGTCTTCACCTGGATCACACGGCCGACTTGAGCGACAAGGTCCGCAAGACCTGGCCGATCTGTATCCGCAGGACGGTCGCCGCGTTCTTCCGTGACCGGGAGATGCGGCAGTTCCTGCTCGACGATCATCAGCGCAACCGCGTCTTCGCCGTGACTTTGGTGCGGATCTGGATGGCTTACCTGACCGGAGCCATGCGCTACGCGGTCTTCACCGCGGAAAAACCGTGATCCATGACATGCCGCCGCGCAGCCCTTGCACGGCGGATGAATGGTATTCTCAGGAACCGGCAACCACCCGGACGAAGACCTTGGTCGCCGGAGAGGCCAAGGTGACCGTCGCGGTCATCGTCAACTCGCCGGGTGTCACTTCAGCCGGAACCAGCACCACCCCGTCTCGCGACCAGACCAGGTTGTCGGTCGACCACTCGACGTGGACGTCGCCCAGCGGGAACTCCGCGGTGATCGGGAAGGTCAGCGAAACCTGTGTGTCACTGATTCGCACGAAGACCAGCGGGGACGGCTCGCTGGCTCCCGGGTCGGTGCCGAAGAGCATTTCAAGCAGGTTGGAGTTCGCATCGTGGTCCGGATTTGCAGCCGAGCCCCAGACAGAAGCCTCCAACAGCGGGTTGTCGACCACCGCTTGTGAGAACTGGGTCACCGCCCACGCAAGGTAGGCGGAGTCGAGCACGGACCCCGATCCGGCATCCACCGAAATGCTGAACACGTTCGAGAGGATCCGAGATCCCAGCGGATTGGTGGCGTGCAGAACCAGATCGTAGCTGGCCGAGTTCCCGCTGACCGGGGTTCCGGAGAAGGTTCCCGTGATGGGGTCGAACGACAGCCAGCCGGTCGGCGGAAGCGGATCACCGTTGCTGAGCTGGACACCGATCTGCAGCTGCCCCGGCGAAACCGGGTCGTCGAAGGTGGCCCCATCGATCGTGAAGTTGAACAATGAGTCGATCACCGCAACCTGGTCAGGCACTTGCAGCGTGAGGCGCGGCCCAAGGTCATAGTGGAATTTCAGGACGCGCGCGCTGCCCGCATTCAGGATGTTCAGGGCATTGACACTGTCGGTCGGCGCGCCGGCCACCCCGATGAAGCCATCGATGGCCACCGCGGTGCCGTATTGGTCCGCCGCCGAGGGCTCGCTGGCCGTCAAGCGGTCGATCCCCGTCCATACGGGTGTCACACCGGGCGTCCTGCGATAGACTTCCACCGAACCGCGGAGATTGACCGAGGTCTGGTTCGGGCCAGGCGCCCCGATGAGAACCAGGTCGTCGGAGATGCTCACGGCATAGCCGAAGTTGGCGGAAGGAATCCCCTGGTAGGGCTCGATGCGGCTGACCAGTCCCCAGACATTCGTGCCACCGGCATTGCGCTCGTAGATGCGGGCGCTGCCGGGCTTGAAGGAATTCGACGGGTTCCCTGGCGAGTGAACGCCGACCACGATCCTGTCCCCGGAAACATCGACCGAGAAACCGTAACCATAGTAGTTGGGAGTGTCCGGCGCGCCGAACTCGTCAAGTCGCTTGACCTCAGCCCAGAGGCTCGACTCGTCGGCCCGGGTGAAGACATACGCCGCACCGGTGTTCCAGTTGGCGCTGTTCGTCCCGCTGTTGGCACCATGCGAGCCAATGACCGCGGTATTGCCGTCCAATGCCAGCGACGATCCGAAGAACTCGCCATCGCCGATCAGACCGCTGGAGCGGAGTTCCGTCGCAAGCAAGGTCTGCGACAGCGTCCAGTTGGTGGGGCCGCCGGCTCCGCGGACGAAGGCGTAGGCCCGTCCCGCCCGCGGGGCACCCGAGCGGTTGGAATTCGGTGCGCCGACCAGCACGGTGCTGCCTTGGATCGCCACGCCGGTCCCGAAAGAGTCCCCACCCGATCCGTTCGGAGCGGGAGAAACCAGCTTCGCGACCTGCGACCAGGCATTCGGGTTCACCGGATCCCGATGGAAGATGTAGGCGGCACCGGCATTGTTGGCTCCAGGAACGTCCGCATCGGGAGCGCCGATGACCATGTAATCCCCGTCAATCGCGACGGCCTGGCCGAAGCGGTCACCGGCGATGGTGTCAGCCCCGATGAGCGTCGCCACTTGTCCCCAAGGGGCACCGAGTCCGGCGTCGCGTTCATAAACATCGACACGACCGGCATCCACCAATGAGGTGTCACGTGCGGGTGAGCCGACCACCATCGTGTTGCCGTCAATTGCCACGCTGGTTCCAAAGGCGGCACCGCCTTGGCTGACATCCTCGCCGGCCACGCCCAGGGGCAGCAACCGGTCGATCTCGGCATGGAGAACCACCACGGTGGTCACGGTATCCACCACCGGCGGGGCAAACCCGTCGTCGATCGAAACCGTCAGGCCGACGATCTCGGGAACGAGAGCCGTCACCCGTTCACCGGGCGTCGGCTGGAACACCAGGCCGCGCAGGGCGACGGAAGACTCCGCCGGGGTCCCGTGGAAGACATAGCTGCCGCTGCCGGCCGGCGATTCGACGAAGCCGCCGAGATTGGTGAAGATTCCCTTGATCGCATTGTCGAGCTGGACCGTCACCGTCTGGGGCTGGACCGTCAGGTCGTCGATGTCGGTGATATTCACCCCGGCGAAGGGATGCAGGGTCGAACGCTGGTAGAGCTTCTGTCCCGCCACCGTGCCGGTGATCACCGGGAGGTCGTTCACCGGTGTCACCACGGTGACCGCGGAATCAACGATCACCGGCTCCGCCGTGAATCCATCGTCCAGGCTGACCAGGAAAAGCGTGTCTTCCGTGGTTCCGACCGTGATGCGGTCGATGATCGGGGTGAAGACCAGCCCGCGCAGGGCTGCGGTGATCTCGGCCGCCGTGCCGTAGAACTCGAGGACCCCCGGGCTGATCTCGGTGAAGCCTCCGCCCAGCACGCCGTGACCGATCGGATAGGTGATCCGCATCCGGACCGGCTGTGCCCGCTGGTCGTCGTATTCAACCACCGTCGCATTGGCGAACGGCATGACCGGATCCGTGTCGAGCGTGTTGGTCTGGACGGCATTCAGGATCTTGGGCGCGTCGTTGACCCCGGTGACCGTGATCGAAGCTACCGCGGAGTCACGGTCTTCGCCAGGCGCATGGATGTCGAGACGGGCGGTTCCAGGATACTCGCAACCGCTGTCATCGATGACCCAATAGGTCAGTTCGGCGCGACCCACGAAGCCCGCGTCGGGAGTAAACGTGACCACGTCACCGGCTGCCACGGCGTCACCGGCCGAAGCGGGATCCACGGTGATCACCCGCCCGGTCGCGAGGGTGAAGTCGGCTTGGGCCGGATCCGGCGTCGCGGGGAAGGAGGTCACCAGCACGCCGTCGTTGGCGACAACGTCCAGATTCATCGGACCACTGCCGGCGAGCAAGGTGAAGGCATCGTCGCTGACGCTGATGTCGCCGACCCGCACGATGACCTCGCCGAATCCGGTGCCACCGAGTCCGTCGGACACCCGGTAAGTGAAGCGCTCGGTGCCGACAAATCCCGGCTGCGGGGCGTAGAGGATGTCATTGCCGATGATCTGCACCGCGCCGCCGCCCTGGGCTTGCCGGATGCCGGCGGGATAGGCGTCCTCCAGCAGCAGTCGATTGAGCACGATCAACTGCTCGCCGGAGACTCCTTCGTCGAGGAGACCCTGGGTTTGCTCGCGGAGCACGACGCCGGCGAAACGGGTCGCATCGTAGATCGAGGCACCGGACTCCACCACGTCGTTGAACTCACTGACCAGCGTGTTGAGCAGTTGCACCGTCGAGGTGGCCGGATCGGCGAGCAGCGATTGCGAGGCCGGACTGAAGCGTGTCCACAGGAACTCCGACACCGGATCCGCCCGGGCCTCGAGAACCGCGGCGAAGGCGGCCGCATCCGGGAAGTCGCCGTTGAGGAACGGTGAACAGACGTTCGAGGTCGCCGGCGTGACCGTCGTGATGTCCCAGCCCGCGGCACTTGCGGGCAACACGCTGTCGTTCGCAAGCACCGGCAGCAAGGTGCCCGTCGAATCGCTGCGGACACTGAAGACGTCGTTGTTCGTTTCGAGATCGCGAACACCGACGCGGTCGAGTACTTCGATGCGGATGATCGCCTCCGAGCGCGCCGTCCCGCCCGCCGAAATCTCGTAGCTGAAGGTCTCCACATACGGGAAAGTCTCATTCGCGGGCGAAGGAGTGTAGAGCAGTGCTCCCCCGTCCTCGATGATGGACAAGCTCCCGCGGACCGGAGGATTGTCCGGATTACCGGCATCCATGCCGGTAGCGGTGATGAAGAGCAACTGTCCGGCATCCGGGATCACCCGGTCGTTCGAAAGCACCGCGAGACGGTTGTCCGAGCTGCCGCGGAAAACGAAGAACGAGTCGCCACCCGCCACCATCGCCCCGATGGTCGATCGGACGGAGACGCGGGCGGTGTCAAAGGAGTCGCCATCGGTCACCGTGTAGGTGAACGACTCCACCCCGCTGAAGCCGGGAGCGGGAGTGTAGATGATCTTCTTGAAGTCGGCGCTGATGTCCACCGAGCCACCCTGATCCGGGGCGTCGGGTCCGGTTCCGATCGCGGCAACCGACAACTGACCGGGCAGGTCGGAGATCCGCAGGTCGTTGGAGAGCACCGGCAACTCGTTGGCCTCGCTGTCGGACTGGACGGTGAAATAATCGCTGCTCGCGCGGATGCCGCTGGCGATCACCACCACGGTTACCGTCCCGTTCGCGGTGCGCCCGGTGGCGTCGCTGATGGTGTAAGTGAAGTCCTGCTGACCGGTTGCACCTTCCGCGGGGTCGAAACGAAGGACCGAGCCGTCCGGGGCGACGCTCATGGTGCCGAGGGCAACGGAGGTCGGCGTGACGCCGGAAAGGGTCACCTGGCCTCCCCCACCCTGAAGCACGTTATCATTCGCAAGGACGTCGAGCGAGGTGATGCCGTCATCGTCGGTTTCCGCCGGATCGTCGAAGGCGACGCTGTAAATGTCGCTGTTGGTCGTGAGGTATCCGACCTGGATCGTGACCAGTGCCGTGCCGGTGCCGCCGAAGCCGTCGACGGCGGTGTAGCTGAAGGTGTCGGTCCCCAGGAAGCCCGCCGCCGGGGTGTAGGAGAGGGCCGCGTCGTTGAGGATGGTAACCGTCCCGTGGGCCGCCGCGGTGACGGACTCGATCAACAACGCCTCGCCCGTTCCCGGCAGGATGTTGTCGTTTTCGAGCACGTTCAGGACGACCTGGTTGCTCGAGGCGGGAACACTGAACGTATCCGCACGCACGTTGAGCGTGTTCTTCCGGTCGACGACCAGAACGGTGACCGTCGCGGTCGCCGTGGCCGTGCCACCGCCGGACATGGTGTAGCCGAAGGTCTCGGTATACGGGAAGACGAGTGCCGCCGGATCCGGCGTGTAGCGGACCGATCCATTCTCGATGGCCGCCGTGCCGCCTTGGTCGGGAGCGGAGGAAATGGTCACGAGCGTCAAGGGATCGCCGGTGGCCGGAATGATGTTGTCATTGGCCAGCACATCGAGAAGCGGCGACTGCCCGGTCGCGACCGAGAAGCTGTCGGCATTGGCGCGAAGGTTGCCGTTCAAGCGGTCCACGGTGACCCGGGCGGTCACCCGGGCGCTGTCGCGGTTCCCGATGTCATCCTCGATGGTGTAGACGAACACCTCGTCTCCGACGAAGCCGGTTTCCGGGGCGTAGATGAGCGATTGGTCGCCGTTCAGCACCACGGTGCCGCCGGCGCTCGGCGGACCGACCTCGACGATCCGTCGGCCGGTGGCGAGCCCCTCGAGGTTGGTATCGTTGTCCAGCACCTTGAGCTCGATGTTCTCGCGATCGGCCGCGATGCGGTAGATGTCGTCGTTGGCGAACAGGAAGCTGCCGTCGAGCAGGGTGTAGGTGAAGGTGTCGAGATAGGTCTGGCCCTCGGCGAGGCCCTGCAGCGTGAAAGTCGGACCGCCGGGGCTGTCGGAGAACACCGAGCCGCGGGGATCATAGAGGAAGGTGCTGGCAACGACATTCCAGGTTCCCCCGCCAAGCGAGGAGAAGCCCGCGTCGTAAGCGACCGGAATCGAGAAACTGTTGTCGTCGATGCGGGTGATCACGAACTGCCCGGTAAGCTCGCCGCTACCGAGCAGGACCACTTCCTCGCCGCTCTGCAGCCCGTGTGCCGTGCTGTTGACCGCGGTGGCAGCCGGGACGCCGGAAATCTGCGCGAATCCGTCAATGGTGCCGTCACGAAGGTCGCGGACGACATTCACCTTGGCCCCGAACACCGTGGTGGCGACATCGGCGACCGGCAGCAAGGACTTGCGGTTGTCGGGGAGATGGGTGTTCACGTCGATCTCCAGCCCGCTGTCCAGCAAGCCGGGAGGTCCCACCTCGAGAAGCGACTTCTCGGGGGTGGTGAGAGCGACCGCCGATGCCTGCGGTTGGTCGTTGCGACCTTCCACCAGGACGGCGACCAGCGATTCCACCTTCGCGATGCCATCGGTGATGGTAATGACAAAGGTGTCGATGATCCGCTCCTTGAAGGCCAATGCCTGGAGCTTGGGAGCGGAAGACGGATCGTAGGTCAGGGTCATCCCGTCGGGACTGATCGACACCTGCGCCCCCTCGCGGCTGAGTTGCTGGCCGGCCGCAATCTCGATGTTCAATTCGTCAAGGCGATCGACATCGGAATCATTGGCAATGAGATCGGTCCTGGCGAAATCGATCGCCGTGTCTTCGTCGGTCTGGCTGAGCCCGGCAACCACGGAGACGTCGTTGAAGCCTCCGCCCGGCGGACGGATCGCGACATTGACGCCACCCGTCTGGGACGAACCGGGAAGCAGGTAGAGGATCTCGGAACCGGAGAGCAGCTCACCCAGGGTCAGGCCCCCGCCGAGCAAACCATCGAGCGAAGCAAGGCCATCCGGATCGTCTGCAGGAACCGGGGCGTCGTTGACACCGGCGACGTCGATCGAAACCAAGGCGAGCGAGACCGCCCCGTCGTTGTCCTCGACGGCATAGTAGAAACTATCGGTCGCGGAATCCACTTGCCGCAATCCGTTGAGATATTCCGAGACCCGGGGGTCGTAGACGACGTTGGTCTGGATCCGGTTGGCGCGGATCTCCAGGTTGACCTGAGCGCCAAGGGCACTGGTCGTCGCGAGGCGGTTGCTGTCATCGAGCATGGTCCACAAGCCCTTCGCCGGGGCGTCGTCGACGAAGCCGACCGGAATCGTGAAGCTGTCGCCGTCGACGACGGTGATCTCCTGATAACCGTTGTAGGACGGATGGCCGCCATATCCGGAAATCAGGATGACATCGCCGGTCGCGAGCCCGTGACCTGCGGCGGTGACCGTGACCGGAGAGGCACCGGGGGTCCCGCTGTAGCCGGTGATCGGGTTCGCCTGGCAAACGCCGATCACGTGCAATTCGGTGAAGGGATTGTCGTTGGTATCAGGATCCGTGTCATTGGCCAGCAATCCGGTTCCCGCATAAAGGATCGGAGTGGAATAAAGCCCATCGGTGTTGAGCGCCATCCCGGTGGTGGCAAGGTCAGGATCGGCAAAGATCCGCAGCACGGTGTCCTCGTTGGTGCTGACCAGATCGTCGGCCGGTGTCGGGGCGTCGTTGCGACCGAGAACCGAAACCTGAACCAAGGCCTCGTCGCGAGCGCTCGGATCACGGATCTCGACCGCCTGCCAGCGACCGCGCGACAGCGGCGCGGGATTGGAAGTGAAGGCGACGGGAATGCTGAAGGTGTTGGAGTCCACCACCGTGATGGTATGGCTGCCGTTGTAGACCGCCGGGCCGGCATCGCGGATCGTGACCACCTCACCCGATGCAAGGCGGTGGGACGGAGCGGTGACCAGCATCACCCCCGGGCCACCGTCGGCGTATCCGCCGATCGCGCCCCCACCGACATCGATGATCGAGTAGGCGAAGGAATCCGTGACCCGGGCGCCTTCCGGCAGCGAATTGAAGGCAGTGCGGGGATCGAAATCCACGACCACGCCACGCAGGGGGGCCGTGGCGGGATTGACGGTCACGGTCGCACCGGAAGAGGTCTGGATCGTGGACTTGTTGGAGGCCGGCGGAACCGCCGACACGGAGGGGTTCAGGTCGACGACGAACAACTCATCGGAACCATCGGCATCGAGGTCGTTGGCCAGCACGTTCAGCTGGACGAGTTCGTCCTCGGTGATCTCGAACGAATCGTTCACCACGATCGGATAGGCGTTCTCAACCCCGAACGGCGTGCCGCCGGCATCCGCGCCGGGCGAACTGTGGTCGCCGGTGGCATTGAGGAGGACACCCCCGTTCGGCGGGGCCTGGACCATCCCGTGGGGCACGAAGGCCGCGCCCTGGAACTGGGGAGCGAGGGTGATGGAATCCATCGCCGTATCCAGCGAAGCCGTGGGCACGGTGGAGTTCGCGAAGATTGCATTGTAGGCGACCGATTCGACCACCTTGGCACCGTCCGAAGTCGGGGCACGCAACTCGATCCGGCCGCGGAGCTGGAGATCGAGATTCGTGCCGATCGGAGCGGGCAGCGAGATCGATGGCAGCACCACGGGCGTGCTCGCCGACGCCGGCGTGATCATGGTGTCGGCAAGGATGATGCCGAACCCCGGTTTGACCACCTGGGAGCCGGAGAAAACGTGGCGCTTCAAGCCGTTGATCCAGATCTCGTAGCCCGACAGGTCGACGGCGACCTGGTCACGCGGGTTGAAGAACTCGATGAAGTCCGACTCCGCGGGGTCCTGCGACGCGTAGATCTCGTGGATGATCAGCTTGCCGAGGGAATTTGCGTCGATCGCGCCGATGTCCGTCGTGCCGTTGCGGAGCACGCCGCGCTGGTCGACCACCGCGTTGCCGGCGAGTCCGGCTCCAACCGCCGGACTGTCGGGAAGCAGGCGGTGCCCGCGGGTGTGGCCTTCCAGGGTGCTGATCGGAGCCAGCTTGGGATCCGTGTTCCGCTTGTCGCTGACCTTGCTGAGGAGCACGGCCTGCTGCGGCACACCGCCTTGGATCAAGGTCGTGGTGGTGTTGTCATTCGAGAGGTTGCCTCCGTTCGAGACGATCTCGCCACCGCCCGCGACCTGGAGGTTGCGCGCCGAGAAGTCGCCGAACAGCGAGTTGGTCAGCAGCACCCGGGTGTTGGACACGTTGCTGTGGATCGAACTGCCGAGATTCGAAGCGTCGATATTGCCGGTGAACGTGCAGTGGGTGACCGTGGTTTGGAAAAAACGGTTCGGCGTGTCGTTCTCGACATAGAGCGCACCGCCACCGAATCCCGTCGGCGCCGCCTGCTGGTTGCCGGAGAAAGTCGTGTTCAGGAACGAACAGCTGGCGTTCGTGTAGAGGGAAACGGCCCCGCCGCCGAGACCCGACGACGCGTTCAGGCGGTTGCCCTCGAACAGGCAACGCGCAACGGTGAGCGATCCCTCGGCCACGTCGATCGCGCCGCCCCACTGGGTCGCAAGGCAGTTGGAAAGGATGCAGTCCTCGATGACCAGCGAGCCGGCATCAAGGTCCGGTTGCAGGCGGGCGACGGAAATCGCGCCCCCGGTGGCGGCGAAGCCACGCGCCAGGCGGAGCCCCTTGATGTGGACTCCGGCGTAGATCTGGAACAGCTGGACGTCACCGGAATCGGTCGATCCGTTGGCGTTGGAGTCACCGCTGATGGTCAGCTTGTCGGCGCCCGGTCCCATGAAGGAAAGGTGCTTGTCGATGACCAGCGGACCCTTGGCGGTGCTCATCCGGATCACCGCGGGATAGGTCGGCAAGGCGAAGGTGATGATGTCGTTGCTCTTGGCCACCGAGACCGCATGGCGGAGGGTGCCCGGGGTGAGTTCATCGTCCAGCAGGCTGGTCACCAGGAAGTTCCGAGCGTCGCTCTCTAGGATGATCGGCAGCACGCGGGTGGTGACGTTGAGGAGCGAGTCGCTGGCCTGGATGGTGAAATCCGTGCGGCCCGGCTGGTCCGGCGGGAAAAGGTAGCCCGGATCCGGAACGAAGGTCATGCCCTGGATCGAGGTCTCTGCCGTGGTCGAATCCCCGGTGTACTGATAAATGCGGGAACCGGCGGGGGTTTCCTCGAAGCTGCCGAGATCGGTGAGCTCCCCCTTTGCAGCCTCGTCCAGGCTGACCGTCACCACGATTTCGCCCTCGTCCTCGATCGTGACCTTGGCGAACGGCTTGGCCGAAGGGCTTGGATCGATCAGAGCGGGGTTGCTGAAGCTCGGGAAAATCCCGGCGGGATTCTCGGCGGTCAGATCCCAGCTGACTCGCGGGGCACCGTTCACGGCGGTCACCTCGATCTGGGTCAGGCTGTTGGTCCGGGTCGCCGTGTCGTCGGACACGCTGATGGTGATCGTGACGGTCTCGCTGGGGCGGTTGGAAGCGGGTACGAAGATCACCTCACGCAGGTACTCGGTGACCTCCTGGGCGGTACCGACAATCTGCCCAAACTCGTTGATGTGTTCACTGCTGAAGCCGCCCTTCGCGGGATCGTCGAGCGAGAGGGTCACCGTCAGGGTCTGACCCGGGTCCCCGTCGGTGATCATGATGGTGGCGAACGGATAGACCGGGCTGAGTTCGAGCGCGGCGGGGTCATTGGTGGTCCGCAGCAACTCGGTGGTGATCCCCGCGATTTCGGGCGGATTGTTGACGAAGGCAATCTCCAGCGACAGCTCCTCGGTCACCGCCTCACCCATGCCACCCGTCGGATGGATGTCGGTCACCGCCACATCGAAGGTCGCGGTCACGTCGTCGGCCTGCTGGAAGGGCTGGTAGCGGACGGCCTGGACGCCGGTTGCGACTTCCGCGGCGGAGCCGGTGATCGGATTGGTGAGGAACACCAGGTTGCCACGCGTGGTCGCCGAGGTCTCGGTGATGGTCACGGAGTAGGTATCACCAGGATCGGGATCGCTCACGGAAAGCCGGAACGGCTGGGCCTCCGCGCTGTCGCTGATCGACGAAGGGAACAAGGTGGCGGTGACCTCCGGCGAGTTGTTGACGGACTCGACATAAATGTCGCCGACAATGGGTGTGGCCTGAAGCGCCGTCGGCGTGGTCGAATCCTTGACTTCGACCTTGATCCCGAAGTGGTAGATGCCCACCGGCAGGGCATTGGCGAATGGTGTGAATCGGGCCGCACGCAAGGCGGTTTGGGCGGCCGATGGTGTGGCGGCGGTCAGGGTGTAGGTCTTCTCGGTCGCTCCATTGCTGACCGAGGAGCCCGGGAAAGAGAAGGTGCCATAGGTCGCGGCATCGTTCGAAACCGTGACGGTGATCGTCTGGGCGTCGTTACCCGGACGCCCTTGGTCGACGTCGCTGATGGCGAGCAGGCCGAAGATGTCGGCGGGCACCGCGATGCCGGTGTCGCCAACCGGTTCATCGGAGAGCGGGGCGACCTCGGTCCCCTTGAAGGCGCCGCCGAGCACCGGAGGATCGGGAACGGCGGTCACCACGATGTTGAAGGTCTGGATCGCGGACTGGTCGGATCCGCCGTTGGCAACGCCGCCGTTGTCCTTGAGGCGGACGCCGATCGTCGCGGTGCCGTTTTCATCAGCCTTCGTCGTGAAGCTGAGAGTTCCGTTGCTGGCCAGCGACGGAGCGACCTGGAAGATCCCGGGGTTGGTGTTGGAGGTGATCTCGAAGGTCAGCGTCTGGCCGCTTTCGTCGGAGGGCCCGGCACTGATGGCCGTGGCCCAGTTGGTCCGCGTCACCACCCCGGTATCCTCGTCGACGGTCACCGTGGCTCCCTTGGTGAACGACGGGGCGTCGTTGACCGCATTGGCGGTGATCGTGAAGGTCTGGGTGGCCGACTCATCGACCCCGCCATTGGCGGTGCCACCGTTGTCCGTCACCTTGAGGCTGATGGTCGCGGTACCGTTCTTGTTGGCAGCGAAGGTGAAGGACAGGGTGCCGCTGGAGCTGACCGACGGACCGGCGGAGAAAAGATCGGCACGGTCGTTGGCGGTCACCACAAAGCTCACGTTCTGCGAACTTTCGTTCGCCGGGCCGGTGCTGATGGCGGTCGCCCAGTTGGAAATGGAATGGCTTCCGGAATCCTCGTTGAACGTCTGATTCGCACCCTTCGTGAACGACGGCTTGTCGTTGACCGCGTCGAGGTCGAACTGAACCACCCGGTCGCTGGTCGACTCCTCGCCGTTGGCGTAGGCGCGGACGTTGAAGCCGTTGATCACCCCGTTGGAATCGGCCGGCGGGGTCCAGTTCCAGGTAACGCCGACACCCAGAACCGCATCCGCGAGCACCACCTCGGTCCCGTTGCGGAGCGTCCCGCTGATCCCCGACTTGAAGCGGAACTCGATGGTGTCGCCGTCGCTGTCATTCGCGTTGGAAGCAGCCAGCAGGTCCGCGTATGTGATCTGCACCACGGTGTCCTCCACACCAGGAAGGTCGCTGATGTTGGTAAGCGTGGGGGCCGCGGCCGATACCGTGGAAATGGCACCGGCAAACACCAAGCCGGAGAGCAAAGGAAGGAAGCGGGAAGGGAATTCCATGAGAGTGGCGGGAAAAGTGTCGTGACTCAGCGGGCGGCGGAGGCGGGGCGGGAGCTTTCGGGGAAACGGGGAAGGGATTCGTCGGGGGCGGCAGGTGGCCGGGACACCGGCAGATCGATTTTCAGCGCGGCTTCGGCATTCATCTCGACCTTGGCCTGGTCGTGCGCCTCGCCGACAAAGGCGGTTTCAAGCGCGCGGCGTTTGTCGAGCAGCAGGCTTTGACGAAGCTTGCCGGAAACCTCGGCGAGGGGCTGGACGCCACCCGGCCGCGTGTCGGTCTTCATGATCGCATAGAATCCGTCTTCGCCTTCGATGACCGCGCTGCGGGCGCCCTTCGCGAGACCACGACCCGCTTCGATCAATGCCGAGGGAAAGCGGGTGTCGGCGTCCGTCGCCACCCAACCGATGTCTCCGCCACGGTAACGGCTGGCCTGGTCGTCCGAGTATTCGACCGCCAGTGCCCCGAAGCCGGACGCCGCCGGACCACGCCCTCCCGTCGCCGGATTGGCATCGGAGAGATCCAGCGCGGACTCCAGCCGCTTGCGCGTTTCTGCCCGGGCTTCGTCCGATTTCTTGGAGTCGGCCGCGAGGAAAAGGACCGCGAAACGATCGAGTCCCTGGCGATTGAACTCCTCTTTCCTGGACTCGTAGGCAGCCGCGACTTCGTCATCGCTCACCTCGAGTTTGGCGAGTTGCTGGTCGAGATCCTTCTCCCGCAAACGGGCAATCAGCAGGCTCTCAATCCGCCGGCGGGTATCAGGCTCATCCTCCAGTCCCGATTGCCTGGCACGCTCGACCAAGGAAAGTCGATCGACCATTTCCTGCAACAGCACGTCGGCCGCGGGAATCGCCTGGCGGTTGGCCTGACGCCACTCGGCCTCGGCACGCAGATCCTTGGCAGTGATGGGATGCCCCGCGACCATCGCGAGGGCTTCCTCCCCCGCCCCGCCGGATGCCGTCGGGGTCGACTTGTTGCATTGGCCCAGCAAGCAAACCGTTGCGAGGGCCAGGGAGAATCGGGATAGCGACATGAGAGACATGAATGCCGGATCAAGGGTTCTCCGGAGTCTGGATCAGCTGCACCCGCATCGCGGCGGACTTCGCGCCGGAGACAGGGATCTTCGACCGGTAGACGGCGGCACCGGGGTCGTTCGGTGCGACCTGGCGGGTCACATCCTCGACCACCGTGGAACCGGTGAACCACTGGTTGAGATCATTCGAATACTCGACCTGATAGGTAAGGTCGGTCAGCGCCGGCTTGCGGCGGAAGCGCAGCGTCAGGTAGCCATCCTCCATCGTTGCCTTCGGCATGCGGGCGAGCGACGCGGGCTCGAACGGACGCGCCGGATCGACGCTGAACGCGTAGCGCATGATCGTCGACATCCCGCCCTCGGCGGATTCATCCCCGCCCGCCGGCAGCCCGTTGTCCGCCAGCCAGGAGTTGTAGTCGATCTTCTCGGGAACGATCAAAACCTCGGCCGCCGGCGCAGGGATCGCGTAGGACGCATCGGATTTGACGGTCATGCGGATCGACTTCGCCTCGGCAGCGCCGAAGTTCACCGACGGTTTCGGCGTGAACTGGATCAAGCGGGTCGTCTGGCCGGCCGCCAGCGTGACGTAGGGCGTGACATAGTTGTAGTCGACGCCGTTGACCGCCGTTCCTGACAAGGTGAATTGCACGAACACCTCCGGTGACAGCAATCCCCCGCGTCGCATCAAGAGCGCCCCGGGAGCGGAGTCCGCGACGCTTGCCAGGCCGTCCAGCACCTCGAGGCTGATCTGAGGCTTGAGATCCTCGATCACCATGTCGGCGGCGAGATTGCCGGAGATCAGGTAGGAGCCGGAGGAGCCCAGCTCGATGTGAACCGTCTCGTTGAACTCCACGTTAGGATCGACGTAGGGACGGATCACCAGGCTCACCGAATCGGAACCCGCGGGAATCAAGACCGTGGACGGAAGGTTCTGGTAGTCGACCCCGTTGGTGGCATTGCCGCTGATCACGAAATTCACCAGCAGGTCTTCCGTGTTCGAACCCTCGCGGCTGATCGTGAAAATCCCGTCGGTCGGGCCGTTCTCGCTAGCGGTCAGCGAGCTTGCCACGATGCCGATGCGAGGCGGCAGCGAAACGTCGCCCGACTGGATGTTGCCGGCGTAGTAGAGATCTGGAACCTGGCCCGGCTGCAGCGGTGAATTCCTCAGCCGGATGACCAGATCGGTGAATCCGACCTTGGTACCGGCGGCACAGACCTCGACGAGGGCGTCGGCCCCGCTACGGCGGATCCGCACGTAGTCGGTCAACAGGGACGACGAGCCGTTCATCAGGCCGGTCAAATCGAGCACGTCCCCTTCGGCGGGATTGAAGTCGAGGATCTCGTCGGCACCATCGGAAGTGCGAAGGAACAGGAAAGTATCCGCCCCGCGGCCACCGGCCAGGGTATCGGCCCCGGCGTCACCATGGAGGAAGTCGTCGGCAAAACCGCCCGAAAGCACGTCGTCCGAAGGTCCCCCCATCAGGATGTGGGGAAGCTCCCCGCCGAAGGTGGCAAGGTGCGTTTGATAGTCACCCTCCGTCATCCCCGTGGTCGGGGCGGAAAGCCGGTGTTTGCCGGACGTCGCACTGAGGTCGGCAACGAGGTGCCCGTTCTCCCGGGCCAGACGCAGGGCTTCCATCCGCATGCCCTCCGGCGCGCTCGCCGCGGCCACGCCTTCCACCGGCTCGAACAGGCGGATCTGGACGCTTCCGGTCGACTCCGGGTGTTCTGGATTCTCGTCGTTGACCCCGACGTCGAACGAAACCGGGTTTTCGCCGGCGGCGTGCTCGAAGACCAGGCGGCCGGCGAGGACATCGGCTTGGGTGAAGGTGGATCCCACCTCGAGTTCCGTGGCGGTCTCGTCCGGAAGCGGGGTCGCGTTGCGAAACAAGAGCCGGCCCCCCGTTGGCACGGAGTGCACGGTGTAGGTCAGTTGATCGGGCGTGCTGTCGCTGTCGGCGGTCTCCAGCAAGACCAGCGAGGTCGACTCCGAGTAGGCGATGACCTCGCGGGTCACGAGCAGCGGCAGGGTGCTGTCGTGGTTGGGGTCGGTTCCCGCCTCGTATTCACCGAGATTGTTCACGCCGTTGCCATTGAGATCGGTAAGCGCATCGCCCCCGTTCTGCTTGTCGAGGCCGTTCGCGTCCTCCCACCAGTCGGGCATGCCGTCGTTGTCGGAGTCTTGCTGGGCCGCGTTGATCTCAAGGTCCAGACGCATCGCCGATGCGCGCAGGAGCTGGTCGAGATCGAATCCCGAAGTCGCCGGCGCAAGGATTCCCGCCGGGCTTCCGTCCAGGCTGATCGCCACGTGCGACGCGGTGGTCGCGGTGGTGCCGAGCGGCAGGGTCTGCGGCACCTGTTCCTGGCCGAGCATCATCGCCTGGTGCGGGATTCGCAGCAGATACGAGTAGTTGCCACCGTCGAGGACGTCGACGTCACCGGACAGCTCGATCGTGGTGCCGTCGGGCTTGCGGATCGTCCACAGCAGCTCCCCTTCGGTCACCAGCTGGTCGAGGTTCGGATTGCTGCGGTTGAGGATACGGCCATAGACGAGCGTCTCCGGCTCGCCGATGAAGGCGTTGGCCGCGGGCGCACCGAGCAGCAGCAGCGCCAGCCATGCCTTCGGCAAGGAAATCGGACGCCTGGGAGAGGAGCTTCTGGGATTCATGGGAATCGGAGTTGGGTGGAAGAAGGGCGGCGGCTCGGGATCAGCCGCCGCTCTGGCCGTAGGTGTCGAAGATGAGCTTGATGTCGGACACTTGGTCGACGAAGCGATCGAGGCCGGTTTTCGGATCGGCATTGAGCGTGGCACCGGGGATGATCAGGAGCCACTGGGTGTTCCAGATCGAGCGGCCGACCAGGCGGGTGTCCTTGACCGCATCGCCGAGCTCTTCCGGATAAGCGCGGAAGTCCGAGAAGCGGCGCTGGTCGCCGAGGCGGCCGTTGAGACCGTCGAGCAGCGGGATGTAGCCGGACTTCTGAAGCTCCGATCCGGTCGCCGGGAACGGGACCGGGATCGCCTGCTCGACCACTTTCCACATCCGCAGCTCGTTGGGATCGTCGGTGCGGGACACCCGCATCACGTCGAGGCCCGCCGGCACGAAGTAAATGCGCGGGGCGGCGGCAAGGTCGTTGATCACGTCGTCGGTGCGGTAGCCCTCGAATGCCACGCCCACGCCCGCGATCTTGGTCGCGAAGTTGCTGGTGCTGTAGGCCTGGTCACCGCCGCTGAGCGGCTTGCCGAAGAAGTTCTTGCCGGTGCTGATGTCCGACGAGAATCGCAGCACGATCCCCGGCTGCGGCACCGGCTTGCCGGCGGCATCGGTGGCGGCCGCGAACGGGCGGCAGTTCTGGCGGAACTCCGACACCTGCCAGAGGTCCGGCACGCGGGCAGCCTGCAACTGCTGGCGCCAGGCGCTGTCGGAATCGGCCCCGGGCGCCGGGAACTCATTGGCCGGGAGGTCCGGCTGGACCTCGCCCGAAGGCAGGATCCGCATCAACTCGCGGCGCATCGAGATCTCCCCGGTTTCACGCTGGAGGTTGTTGAATCCGAGCTGGCCGCGCTGCGAATCGTAATTCTGCTTCAGCTTGGTCATCGCGAGGTCCAGGGCGCCGAGCGAGCGGGCGCGGATGATCTCGCCGAAACTGCTGGCCGGCGAGGCGGGGTCGGCCAGCGAGAAGTTCGTCTCGTAGTCGTAGGCCGAGGCGGCGAGGTAGGCGTAGCGGGCGGCCAGGTCGAAGGAGCTCTTGTAGGTCTGCAGCGCGTGGTTGCGGGAGACCCGGAAGGTCATGTCCTGGTAGCGGTTCTTCTGGGTCTGGGCCGCGACGCGCTTGTTGAACGCGGCACGCTCGTCAACCAGCCGGCCGCCCTCGTCGAGCAAGGTCCGGTAGCGGTCGGAAAGGACGCGCAGTTCCTGCATCTCCTTGAAGATCGCAATGCGCAGCACCGGTTCGTCACCGATGGCATCCTCGATCTCCTTGAGCCATTCCTTGATCTGGAGGGTCCGCTCTTCGTCGGCCTTGGCCAGTTCGAGTTCGTTCTCGGCGATGTCCAGCGAGATCTCCGCGACCAGCTTGCCGATCGCGATGATGTTGTCCGCGGTGAGCAGGCCGGCGCGGGTACCGACCGCGGTGAACTCGATGCCCGAACGGGCGAGCGAAAGCGCGTCACCCGGGGAGATCGCCAGACCACCGGTCGGCAGGTTGACCGGGATGCCCTCGACGATTGCCTCCTTCAGTTCCCAGGTCACCTCGCGGGCCGCCTTGATGACCTGCGAGGCGGTCTCGATCACCTTGATCGTGTCGTTCACACCGAGCTTCACCCGGCTGAAGATCTCGTCGCGGCCCTGGTTGAGACCGCTGGTCGTCAGACGGGCGTTGATGAGGCGGAGGATACGGATCGACTCGCCGGTCAGCGCATCCCAGGCACCGATCGCCTTGGCGATCTCCGCTTCCTGCTGGATCATCTGGTTGATCACATCCTGCAGTTCGCCGGTTGCCCTGCGTGCCCCCCACTCCGGCGGAGCCTGGAATGTGTAGCCCGCCGCGGTGATCGGCATCTGGTTGACGAAGTTGGTCAGACCCACCTTCGGGTTCTCCAGGTCGGTGTAGTTCACCGCGAACATGCCGCTGGTGGTATCGTCGCTGTAGGTCATGTTGCTCGCGCTGGCGAAGGTCGAGCTGAACAGCAGGCGAAGGTCGTGGTCGACGTCCTTGAGGGCGGTTTCCTTGTTGAGGATGCTGGTTCCGCTGCCCGACGGCGAGGAGGCGAGGAAGGCGGCGTAGAGATCGCTGTTCGTCACGTTCCCCTCTGAATCGGTGGTGCTCGAGGTCAGGTTCCCCGACGCGTCGAAACTCGCGTAGGATGCCGACGGGCCCGGGACGGTGTCCTTGTTGATCTCGCGGACCGGGACATACATGTAGAGCCCGAGGTCGGGACCTTCGTAGCCAGCCGGATAGAGTTTGCCTGGCCCGATGGTGCCCTCATAGGGCTTGCCGAAGATCTGGATGAGGCGGTTGCGGTAGGCGAGGTCTTCCTGGAAGGTCGAGTTGCGGAACTCTTCCTCGCTGTTGCCGATGCGGCGGAGCGCTTCGGTGCTCTCGTTCGCCCGATCCCAGACCGTCCTGGTGCTTTCCACCATCTTGGTGGCGCGCTCGAAGATCTGGTCGAAGTGCATGGCGCCTTCGGTGCTGCCGCCATACTCGCCGAAGTATTCGAAGAGCGGATCGATGTCGAACACCTGGGCACCCCGGGCGACGCCGAGCGGGTTGTAGCCGCGGTCCGCCTCGTCGATCGTGCGCTGGATCGAGTTCAGGTTCGCGGACACCACCGCGATGTCGGGGTTCGTCGAGCGATCCACCTTGCGGATGCCTTCAAGCGTCTGGTTGGGATGCTCGGAGGGCAACAGGGCGTTGGCGGTGACCCAGTCGAAGTAGGCGCCCTGACCGGCACGGCGCGACCATTCATCGACGCCCCAGGCCCGGTCCGGATTCGAGTCGGTATATCCCTGCCACTGCGCCTTCGGGTCGGCGACGTAGCGGTCGCGGTAGGTCAAGGCGACCGTTTCGGCGCCGGCCTTGGCCTTGGCGGCGGCGGTCGCGGCGAACTTTCGCTCGTCGAGGAAATCCACGCTGATGACGATGTCCTGCAGGTTGTAGGACTCCGACCGTGACACCCAGTTGAAGTAAGGGTGCTTCAACAGGTAATACTGGCTGGTCAGCGCGGTCAGGTAGTGGCCCCAGGCATCGCCGTGGCCCTGCGGGAAGAGCTGCATCGCATCGTCCTCGTCGATGAAGCCGTCGGCATTGACGTCGGAGATGTTGTAGCTGGTGGCATAGGCGGCTTCGCCTTCACCCTTGGTGAAGTTCCAGAACAAGCGGTTGTAGACCGGACGCGCGAAGTAGTCGTCCACGCCCCGCAACAGCGCCAGTTCCTCTTCCATCTGCGAGGACATCTGGTTCTGGAAAGTGAACACCGATGTCGAGAGGTTGCCGTAGTCCACGCTGTCGCTGCCGTGCCCGATGGTCGGATCGAGCGCATCCACCCGGGCCTCGTTGCCGAGCAAGGTGTAAAAGTCGGAAATCCGCGTCGACGCCAGCTGGAGGGCGTTGGAAATGGCCGGCGTGGAAACCGGCTGCGAGAGGTTGATGCTCAGGTTCGAGCCGCGGTCGAGGATCGTCTGATAGAGTTCGATGAGCCCGACGTTCTCGATGACGTTCTTGTCGGGATTCAGCGCGACGGGACCCTCGTAGCGAGCGCCGAACTGCGACACCATGCTGGAGATGGTCGACGGGCTGTCGCCTTCGAAGTCGCGGATCCGTGCCTCGTAGGGGTTGACCGCATCGAGCACGCGCTTGATCCAGCCTTGGGCGAGTTGGGCGCGGAAATCGGGGATCCCGTCGAGATCGGCGTCGACGAACGGCTGGGAGTTCCCGGCGCCGGCCCAGGTGAAGTTCACGCCATTGCGGCCGTTCGGCTGGGTGAGCTTCCAGTTGGTTCCACTCGCGTTGTCGTTCTTGTGACGGTAGCGGGCGAACCAGAAGGTGTCGGCGAGAAGCGCCTCGGGAGCGTTGGGATTGCCCTTGAGGGTGATCTGGTAGCGGCCTTTCCCGGCAGCGCCGGAAGGATCGGGGAACAGCTTCCACGGGTTGGTCTGGCCGGCCGGGATCAGGTCCGGCGGCGGGACGTTGAGGCTACCGTCGTCCGGACGATACCACCACTCGAAGGTGAGATCGTCGGCATTGGCGCCGAAATCGCCGGTGGAGCGCAGCACGATGTTCTCGTCGAAGACATTGTCGGAAAGAATCGTCTTGATGGAACCGCGGTAGCGTTCGTTGCGGTCGACCTTGATGATGTGCGGGGTGATCGGGGATCCGCCGAGCGACGGGTCGTTGTTCTCCACCACGGTGACCCAGCTCACGTCCGGGTAATTGCTGTTATCGGCCAGCTTGCCCAGCGGGTCGAGGAAGCCGGCATTCGGCACCAGGGCGAGACCCGGACCATAGGCCCGCATCGGCACCGGCGTGACCGGGCTTTCGTAAAGCACGTTTCCGAGGTTGTCCTTGAGGATCCCGCCGTCCTCGTCGAGCCGGGGTTTCTTCATCAGCCCCGTGAGGTACTCGCCGGAGCTGCCGGGGACGCCCTCGGGATTACGAGTCACGTCGTAGAGCGCGTTGACCGCGGCCACCCAGGCGGATCGGGCGGAGGATCCGGTGTCAACAAGGGCAAGGATGGCGTCGCGCTCGGTGGCGGTGAGGATGTTCGGCTCGAGAACGTACACCGCCGGCGGGGAGGCGGTGAGGGTCGCGTCGCCGATGTCCTTGTCATTGAGAAGCCCGCTGAACTCCAGCACGCCGGGAACCTGGGACGTCACGCCATCGACCGTAACTGTCCGGACGGCGAGCGGATCGTAGCGGAGCCGCCGTTGCAACGACGCCGGCAGCTCGTTGAAGATGTATTTGCCCTGCTTGACCGAGGTCTTGCCGCTGGCCGGCTGGAGTTCCGCCGGGAAGCTCCCGACCGCGAGCGGAGCAGTGCGCTTGTCGAGGGCCTGCACCACGCGGGCGGTCCAGCGGTTCTTGAGGCTGCCCGGGACGGCGTCCGGGTTGAGCGAGTCGAACACCACCTCGGCCGAAGCGAACGCGAGCACCTGCGGCAGCCCGGGCGTCTGGACCGTAGTCGCCACCCCGTTGTTGACCACCGTCGTCGTGGGATGATCGGCGCGGTATTCGCCGCCGGAGAAGGTCAGGGTTTCCCCGGCCTTGAGAACCGGCGCGTTGTCAGGCCACTCGGACTTGTAAAGGACCTTGGTCGGAAGGTGGAAATCGATATTCGCCGCGTTGGCGGAATTCTTGACCCCCGAGGGCAGGAATGCCACCGAATCGCCGGTTCCCGGCACCTTGGCCGTACGGGTCGAGTCGTACTTCGCGGTGTAGGTCGCACCGTTCTTTTCCACCATCACCGGCGGGGTGGCCACCGTCGGAGGCCACCAGAAATCCGGGGCGAGCGGGTAGTAGAAGGAGACGTCGAACCAGGCCTTGTCGCCGCCGGAGATCGACCAGTAGGAACCGCGCCAGTCCTCCCAGTAGGCTTCCTGGGTGAAGAGGTTGTTGCCGTAGGTTTCCGGTGCCGGGCTGGCACCGATGGCCACGCCGAGCGGATAGAAGGCGTTCACCGGCTCGCCGGCCTTCATCTTCACATACGGCTGGCTCTTCAGGTTGGTGGTGGTCGCGGTGAAGTTGTTGGCGAAGCGGTAGGAAGGGTTGTCGCCGTTCGAGCTCTCCTTCTTCACCGAGTAGACCTTCATCTTCATCTCGTCGGCCGCGACGTCGAAGAACTGGGTCAGGACATACGGATGGGAGGTATAACGGGAAACACCGCTCGTCACCGTGCGGTTCGAGTAGTTCAGGTCACCGGCGCGCAGCGCATAAATGGCCGGCGGGCGCGGCGAGACAGCGGCGAAGCGCAGCGACGGGGCGACCAGCGCGTGTTCCTCGTTCGGGTTGTAGCCGGGGGCGTTGAAATCCGGCTGCTGGTAGATCTGGACCGCCTGGAGACGGGAAGGATCGTAGGTGGTGGCCTCCGGGAAAGCGCCGATTGCCGGGGCGACCACCTGCTCCTGGTTGTCGCGGCTCTTGCCCTCGCTGCCGAACTGGCTGGCGATGACGATCTGGGGCAGCGATGACGCCGCGGGCCACTCGGGCTTGTAGATACGCGAAACGAAGGGCCAGAGGATGGTGTCATTGATACGCGGATCGTCGTACCAGATGATGATCGGCAGCTCGCGGTCGGGCACGCCTGGATGCTCGTTGACCGGGATGACCGGACCCGGAAGCGCGGCCTTGTTGACGACGTTCAGCGACGACGTGTCGGCAAGCAGGGCACCCATGTCGTAGATGTCCCGCGCGGAAATCCCGGCCATCTTGTCGCCGTCGTAAATGAACGGATTGTAGCGGGCACGCCCGACCAGATCGAGCAGGTAGCCCGTACCCAGCTTCGCGCGGTCGGCATCGGGGTCCGTGATCTTCTGGCCGACGGTCACGGGAGTCGGCGTGGCAAGCAGGTTGGCGTCCCAAGCCCGGGTATCGACGACCCGGACCTGAAGTACCTCGCGCGGCTGGCCGCGGCCGACCCTCTGGATCTGGGAGAAGAGCAGGACCGACATGCCCGGACGCTGGGTGGTGAACTCCTTGTTGGCATCGACCGTGGCGCCGGCGGTGGTGTATTTCACCGACTTGAAGCTGAAGTCGTCATCCGGATCGGGATCGATGGCGACCGGAGGAGCTCCCTGGATGTGGGGGTAGTGGCCGCGGATCTGTCGCAGTCCGTCGAAGGGCAGCGTCGCGACCACGCGGACCTCCACCGCGTTGTCGGAATCGGTTCCGGGTTTCCACGGCACCGTGAAGCGGCCGGGGATCGTCGGGAACAGGCGAGCGCTGACCGGATCCCATTCCGCCATCAGTTCCGCACCGGGAGTCGCTCCGCCGGGAGCGATGGCGATCGGATCGACCACCGCATTGATGATCGGTTCCGGCTGGCGGACGAACATGCCGGCATACTGCGGGTAGTCTTCGAAGACGTGCTTGCCGATGGTCACGTTGACCACGATCGCACCCGCGCCGTAGCGCCAGAGCGTGCGGACCGGACGCCGCAGGTTGGGAATTTCATAGCCCAGGGTGCTGCCCGGCCCGTTGGTGATCCAGACCCCGACGGGGCTGCCGTTGACGACGGCGGGGCCGCCGCTGCTGGGCAGGCCGTTCGACGGATCGACCTCGCCCTGGGTTGAAAAGTAGTAGCCGTCACCATTGACCCAGCCGGTCAATGACAGTCCGTCGGGTCCGGGCTCCTTCGCCGCGGCAACCACCTTGACCCGGGTGCCGGGATCAAACCACGCGACCCCGTCCTGCACGGTGCGGTCGACGTCGCCCGATGGGGTCACCTCGTAGACCTTGGCAAGCCCGACGCGCGAGACGTCGTCCGCATTGACCCGGACCCCGTACTGGATCTGCCAGACGTAGGTGATGCCACCCGGGCAATACATGCTGAAGTTCGGCTTCACCTGCTGCCGCTGTTCGACGGTCGGGAAGTCGAACCTCCGGACATAGGTGACATCGCGCCAGGTCCCCTTGGCGATCGGGTTGCCGTTGCTGTCGGGAAACGAAACGGGGATCGAGAACGAGGTGTCGCTGACCTTCGTGATCTTGAAAATGCCGTTGTAGGCGGCATTCCCGCTCCCCGTGATCTCAACCAGACTGTCGCTGGCCAGCCCGTGCGGAAGCGGGGTCGTGGTGCTTCCGTTGAGGATCACGGTCGGCTTGGAGCCCGGGGTTCCCGAATAGGATGCCACCGTCCCGACCTCGGACTTGCGGATGTCCACTCCGTCCGCGCCGAGGCGGTCGCTGTTGTCATTCGCGCCGACCTGGCTGTTCGGCGGACCGTAGGCACGGTAGCCCTTCACCACGTGGCGGAGGTCGAGGCCGGGGTGGCTGAAGGAATCAACGAACTGGCCGTCGATCTGGACCACCGGCTGGCTGCCGCGCAGCACCCACTGCTTGCTGACCGGAGGACTCGGGTTACCCGCCGCATTCGATGCGAGAGGGCCCGCCCACGGCGTGCCGGCAATCACTTCGAGGCTCTGGGTCTTGCTGAAATCGTGGGTGATCGTCAGCGCGTAGTAGTGCTGCCACTTCACCTGGACGTCGGTGTCGCCGGTGATTTCGAAATCGTAATTGGTCGGGTCGGCCGTTTGCGGCACGTTGTTCACCGACATGCCGATCGCAACGAAGCGCTCTTCGGCGTCGTTCTGGATCGCCTCCGCATCATTGACGCCACTGCTGGTGATATACTGGGAATGGATGTCCTTGTAGACCTCCTGCGGGGCGGTGATCTGGATGCGGTCGCCGTGAGCCACCTCCAGGCTCACGGTGTCCTGCCCGGAAGCGATCTCGACGCCGTCGCGCTTGACCACCACACCGCGCACGAAATCGCCTTCCCCTTCCGCCCGGCTGACGACGTTGAGCATCCGGCCCGGACCGCGGAAGGTCAGGGTGCTCGGGTTGTCCGGCAAGGTCCGGGTGGCGACCGCCGCGCCCGAGTAGACACGGGCGACGGAGTTCGGGTAATTGCCGTTGTTGAAGAAGACCCGGTTGAAATTTTCAACCGTGTTCATCGGCTCCGCGTCCTGGTCGACGTCGACCTGGGCGGAGAAGGTCTTGCCCGGGCCGAAGCCGGTGAGGTTGACGATCAGCGTGTCGGGGCGGGATCCGCCTGACGGAGAAACCAGGGTGGCATCGCCGCCCGGGGGATCCGTGACGCTGATGTAGCCGCCATCAAAATTCTTCGTGTAGTCGCCGATCGTGAATTCGAAGCGGGTGATTTCCAGTACCGGCGAGTTGTTCGTCACGTGGATCGTCGGCGTGTTGGTGCTGCCATCGATCCTTACGGTGAACAGGAGATCGGAAACGTCCGCCAGCACGGTCTGGGTGGCGGCCAGCGCCAACAGGACACCGGCGGAGAGTGCTCGGAAACTCGGGAAGAGGCTCATGGGAGAGGAATGGGTGCGATGGGTGAACGGGCGGGATCAGCGTCCGTTGAGCGTGTCGATCAAGCTGATGCGGTTGAGCTGGAAGGTTCCGCGAACCTTCAAGCCGGTGTCGCGCGAGGGGCCCAGCGGCTTGTGCAGGCCGAAAATCTCCTCGTCGTAAGTGCCGGTGATACGATCCACGCCGTAGCCGGCGCGGGTAAGGGCCTGCCCGTCCTGCGGCTGGAAGCTCAGGTTGACGAGGCGGCGGATGTCGAAGCCGACGGTGTGGTCCGGATGGCGGCGATGCCGGAAAGGATTGGTCGGATGGTTTGCCGGAAGCACGATCTCCGCGGCAAGGCCGCTGCCCCCCACCCCGAACTCTCCGCTCATCGGCAGCTCCGTCAGCAACGACCGCGAGGCGGCGGCAAACACCGGGGCAAGTGCATCGATGGCGGCGGCAAGAGCCTTGTCACGGATCGAGGTCGGAGTGGCGATGAGGTTCTTGTTCTCCTCGAACGCACCGGTGGCGGCAGCTTCCGCGGCGGTCGCGACACTGGCGGCGAAATCCGCCGAGCGAACGAACCCGGTGTAGTCGGTGGACGGGACCGTGGACGGCCGTGCGTAACGGAGGACCGAAAGGCTGAGGGCGTCGCGGCCGGCCTGGTCGGCGAGCGTGGAGACTTCCACGGTCAATGACGACGGCGAGGTGGCGGCCGCTTCGACGATCGCATCCAGCACCAGTTCCACGGCATCCGGAGCACGAGAATCGTCGTAGGCGGTGAGCTTGGTGTTCAAGGCGGTGGTTCGCGCCTGCGCGACCTTGGCCTGTTGATCTAGGGCCGCGCGGATCGGCGCGGTCGGACGCCATTGGCCGCCGGCGGCGGGCTGCCAGCTGCCCTTGGTGGCCGGATTCCCGGTTGCTTCGTCGAAGGCGACGGGAATCGAGAACGAATCCGCATCCACGACCGTCACCCGGAACTCTGCATTGTAGGCCGCGTTTCCGGAACCGGAAACCAACACCCGGTCGCCGGAACTGAGGCCGTGGCCCGACGAGGTCACCAAGGTCGGGGCATCGGCAGGCGGCTCGAAGCCGAGGATCTCGACCGGGACGTCCCAGGCACCCTTGACCGCCGGGTCTCCGGCGAAGGCCTGGTTGAGGGAGAAGGTATCGGCGTCGATGCGCGTGATGGTTTTGATCCCGTTGTAGGAGTCGCTGCCCGAACCGCGGATCTCGATCACCTGGCCGTTGTCGAGACCGTGATTCGGAGCGGTGACCTTGACCCCGGCGGATCCGTCTTCCGTGCCTTCAAAACCGGCAATCTCCCCGGAGCGGGCCGACCACACGCCACGCTCGGCAGGATCGGAGGCGAAGGGGATGTCGATGCTGAAAGTGTCGGCGTCGATGACCGTCACCAGATGGTTGCCATTGTAGGTGGAGATCGAATCGCGGACGACGATCCGGGCACCGCTTTCAAGTCCGTGGGCCGGCGACGTCACGATCAACGGGGCGATCGCGTCGGATGCCGCATAGCCGTCAATCGTTCCGCCGGAAATGTAGGGAGTGGTGATCCGGAAGGAGTCGTCATCAAGCCGGACGATCGGGTGCAGCCCGTTGTATCCGGCGATCGGTGCGCCCTGGATGGCCACCTCGTCGCCGGTATTGAGTCCATGGGCAGCCGAAACCACCGCTACCGCCGCACCGGACTCCGATTCCTGGAAGCCGGTGACCGGCTTCAGGGCGACGCTCTCGCTGCTGGCAGCAGCCGTTCCGGCGGCGACGGAAATCATGTCGCCGAACAGCTCCCCGGCGAGGAAGCGATCGTAGGCGAGGTCCGTTTCGGCAAAGGCAGCCACCGTGTTGAGGGCGATCTGGCGGCGCTCCTCGGCAGATGTCTCCGCCGGCAGGCCGGCCAAGGTCGCTTCGAGGGCGTCGAGCATTTCAACGCCCCTCACGTCGTGGAAAAACGAGCCATCCCGCAGGGCGATTGCTTCCGCCCTGGCGGCAGCGGTCGAGCCGCCGTCGGCGATGGCAATCACCTTGGTCTTGTCGAGGTGAGCCTGGAGGAAATCATTGAAGGCCTCGGTGGCGTCGGCCTCGACCACCACGGGTGCTGCCGCGGCCTGCGCAGCGGCCTTGATGGTCGCGACGGTGGCTCCGGGCTGCGCGGCGGCCGTGGCGGCGGCCGCGGCCGCACGTTCAACGACCTGGTTGACCGCTGCGGTTGCCTTGGCATCGCCGAAATCGAAGACGGCACTTGAAATCCGTGTGGCCGGCTGGGGAGGGAAAGCTCCGTAAAGCCGCTCGTCGGTGACCAGGGCCATGTCGCTTTCCTTCTCCTGCACGTCCGCCTTGCGGGCGAGGATCGCCACGTGCTTGAGCAGGCTGGTGCGGCCCGCGGCATCGACGTGGAGAATCAGCCGCAAGCTCGCCGCGTCGAAGGTCGGGGTGACCACGTTCGGATCCGGAGCGCGGGGCACGTTGTTCTCGTCGAGGGGCACCGTCACTTCGTTGACGGCACCAAGCACCACCTCACCCACCCACAGGCCGCGATACGGACTGGACTGGGCGGACAGTGGCATCGACGCGGCCCACAGCGCGCACGCCAGCGAGGAGGAGAACTTCAGGAAACAGGGCTTCATGGCTGATGGAAGGGGAAGGAAGCGATAGCGCGGAATCATTCGCCGAGGTCATCGCGGAAGCCCGAGACCGGGATCCACGATTCGGTGCCGAGATCCGTGGTGATTTTCAAAAGCGAGCCTTGCCGTGGTTGGGACATCGCCGACGCCCGGCACTCGAAAGGGACCGCGATCGACGCCTTGACCTCGAGCGGCGGCATCGGTTGCTGCCAGGCACCGGCAGGCATCGGCGTCGCGACAGGCTGGATCGGAGCAGCGGGGTCGCCGTAGGCGCGAACCAGGATCGAAAGGGGCACCGCCGGGCCATCCGCCGGCACGTGGTCCATGGTCGGGGCGAGCGGATGCGGGCATTCATTGCGGAGGATGATCTCCCCCGCCCCGCGACCGAGCAAAAGCCCTTCACGGCTGGCCGTTTCCACGCGCAACGGACCCTGATAGTCCGATGGACCCTTGCAGTAGGCCCAGAAAGCTTCTCCCGACTTCATCGTCTCGGAGGAGGCTTGCACGACCTTCTTCCAGCGGCCGTTCACCAGCCGGTAGATCGCCTGGTTGGCATGGGCGGGAGACCCCGCGAAAAACTGGGCGAAGGTCGGACCGCCGGGCGCGCGCACCGGGAACCCGACGAGATTGAATGCATCGGCCTGCCATTTCACCGGCGCCAGTTCAACCCGGCCGAGGGCCCGCCACTGGCAGTCGCGGGTGGCATGCACGAGATACGCCCGGTTGCCGTTGATCGCATCGAGCGACTTCAGGAAAGCTTCCGGCAAGCCCGGGGCGTACCAGACGCCCCAACCCTGGCCATCGAAAAGATCCACCCCGGGATCGGTCACGAACTGGTTCGACGTCGGCTGTTGGAACAGGGTCGCGACCTTGTCCACCGGCAAGGAGCCGAACACCTTGCCGGGCGCAGTTTCAAGCGGCTCCACCTCCAGGAAGACCGCATTCCACCCGCGCTGCAGCGCAATCTCCTGCGTCCTCTGATGCCCTGCCACCTCTTCACCGACGGCGGTGATTTGCGTCACCAACAGCGCCATCGCTGCGACTTGAAAACGACCCGTATTTCTTAGCAGAGCTGAAATCATGAGCTTCTTGTGGCGATGAGTAAGGGGAGGAGTCGGACCGGAAACGCGGTGTTCGCTTCAGTTTTCAAGCCTGAGCAGGAAGACGCTGGCGGAGCTGCTCTTGCGTATAAAACAGGGCCAAGAGCCCAGCTTAACGACCTACTTACGTAAAGCTTCAATTAGTCCAAAAATTCAGCAAAAGGGGGAAAATCGGACATCCTTAAGCAATTTCGACCGCTACCCCCGCTACCTTGCTCTTATGGACGCAGCCCACCCCACCACCGGGAGGGACACCCAGACGGAATCATACAAGCGATTGCTTTCGGTATTCCGTGATCGATCCGGAATAGTCGAATCCTCGCCGAAGATATTGCACCGACCCTCTCCTGGAACGTGCGACCGTCTAGTCCCCCCTCCGGGAGCTGAAGCGGAGCCCCGGGAGATCGCCGACCGGCAGGAAGGTGAACATCCACTTCCAGCCATCCTTCCGCCGCGGAGCCTTCAAAAGCACCCGGTTCCAGCCTGGCTTCAGTTTCAACCGGGTCGGAGCACGACTCGCGTAGAGCTCGTCGGCGAATGGCCGTTCATCGGACCACATCTGCTTCGGTGCATATCCGGCATTGGCCCAATCCGGTGCGCGCAACTCCACGCCGTTCCACCAGACCTTGGCGCCCGCATTGCTCCACTCACCACCAGCGGGAACCGGGCCGCCACGGCGATCGGAGGTGGAGAAGCTATTGAAGCCGATCCAGCAATCGATCTCTCGGGCATCGGGCGACCAGACGAAGCTTTCCGCATAGACCGTCCCTGCCTGCGGCTTGCCGGGAAGCACCCCGCCCATGTCGAAGAAATGCCGCAGGTGGACGGTCCCGCCCACGGCTTCGATGGGTTCGAAGCGTTTGCCATCAACCTCGATGGACTCGAAGTGATCCATGTTCTCCGGCGCGAAGGCCTTGCCCACCTCGCCGCCGTGATCGAAGGGCCCGAGGATTTGCCAGCGCATCTCCGATTGTCCGGCATACGGGAAAGGCCACTCCTTTGCGAGACGCTCCCCGTGGTCGAGCACGTCCTTCTCAAAAGCAGTAAAGGCCTCCAGCCGCGGATCGCCCGCCACCGGCAGCCGCGCCCACAGGTCGGGATGACTCCGCGGCAAGCCTCGCCAGAAGCGCTCGGCACCCGCCAGCAGCGCCGGGACCACCGGGCTCTGGCGGTAGATGTTCGATTCCTCGCCGGCGTTGATGTCCGGCCAGTGGCAAAGGATCGCCCCGAGCGCCTGCCCGTCGCCCGACGGCCGGCCGCAGGGCTGGTGGAAGAAGGCGTGCGGCACGCTGTCGAAGAAGTCCATGTGGTTCACGTAATTCATCGCCGAATCGATGTAACGCACCCCGCCCACCGGCTGCCCCTTGGCCCACAGCTGGGTCACGCAGCCGTGGTCCGGCAAGGCCCCCGGCCGCCACAAGACCGGCTGCAGCTCCTGCTCCGCCAGCCGCTTCACCATCGCCGGCAGGAAGTCCCGGTTCTTGATGTGAACCTCGTCCGCGCCCAGGTGCAGCCAGCGCATGGGAATACCTTCCGCCCGCAAGGGCAGCACCACCTCGCGATGGAATTCATCCAGCAGGTCCAGGCAGATCGCCATGCCCCGCGGGTCCTGCATGTCGAAGCCGAAGGCCTTGGCAAAGTACTCGCTGTGGCCGGGCATGTCGATCTCCGGCAGTACCTCGACCCCGAGCGCGTGCGCCTTGCGGATCAGCCCGCGGATCTGCTCGAAGCTGTAGTACTTCCCGGGTGAGCGGGTTTCGCGGTAGGCACGGACTTCGTTGAGTTCCGGGTGGCGCTTCGACTCGATCCGGTAGCCGGGATTGTCGGTCAGGTGCCAGTGGAAGACGTTCATCTTGTAGGCCGCCAGCAGCTCGACGAAGCGTTCGAGGGTCCCGATCTCCTGGAAGTTCCGACCCGTGTCGTGCATGAAGCCGCGCATTTCAAATGCCGGCCAGTCCCGGATCTCCACCCAGGGCAGCTTTCCGCCGGCAGCCAGTTGCTCCAAGGTCGCCAGCCCCCGCAACAGGCCGAGGTCGCCGGCACCGGTCAGGCGCACCCCGTCGGCCGCCACCGACAATTCGTAGGCTTCGTCGCCCCCTTCGAGCGCCCCGGTCCGGACCTCCAGTTTCAAGTCGCCCTTCGGCAGGTCTTCGAGGACCGGCTTTGCCCGGCCGAGACTTCCGGCGGCTTCCACCCGCCAACCATTGCCTTCCAGGACTCCCCCGCCCCACTCGACCTCGCGCGGGAAGGGAATCAGGGCCGCCCCGGCACCTTCACGGGCGCCGGTCCCGGGATCGAAGCCATCCGCTGCCTTGCCGGAGGTCAGCTCGTCGACCGGCAGGCGCAGGAAATAGAGTTCCGAGGGACCCTCGTAGAGCACCCCGAGGTGGGATTCGTCCGCCATCGCGAGACAGGAATAGCCGGCGCCACTACGCACATCGTACAAAGTGTGCCACTGCTCCGGCCAGCTCATGCCTTCATCCGCGGAGACCTTGATCGTCATCGAATGCCGCCCCGAGGTCGTCGCGGGGTTCGAGTAGAACAAGCGCGCCTTGCCGTCCGCCGTGCCGGTCCGCAGCAGGCTCGCCATGCAGACACTCTCCGGCAGCGCCTTGCGGTCGGTGGGATGCAATTCCCAGCTCGCCCCGAGATCCCGCGTCACCGCCACCGTCCGCGCGCCGCCGCGGTTGTCGCGGCAGTTGATCATGATCGAGCCGTCCGCCAGCTCCACCAGCTGCGCCTCGGTGGTGTCGCTCTTGACCCCGGTCCCGATCTGCCAGCTCTCCCCGCGGTCCTTCGAGCGGATCAGGGTCGACCAGGGCTTGCCATCGGCCGCCCGGAACTGCGCCGGGAAGACCAGGGTCCCGTCCTTCATCGTGATCCCGGTCCCCGGCCCGGCCAGCAACAGCCGCCAGGCGGGATCCTTGACCTCGCGGGTGATATTGCGCGGCTTCGACCAGGTCCGGCCGTCGTCATCGCTGTGGACCAGGACCAGCTGCCCGGTTTCGTCCGGCTCCAGACCGGGACCCGATCCGTGCCAGGCGCGGTTGCCGTGGCTCCACAAGGCGGCGATCCAGATCCGCCCCGTCACCTCGTCGACAAAGATGCAGGGATCGCCCACGCCATCGCCGGAGCCTTTCCCCATGTCGATCGCGATCGCCATCTTGCTCCAGGTCCGGCCACCGTCGCTGCTGCGGTTCACGCCGACATCAATGTCCGCCGGCAGGTCACCCGCGTGGCCGTAGCGCACGTCGTAGGCCGCGATCAGCTTGCCGGCCTTGGTCCGCGCGAGGCCCGGAATCCGGAACGCCTTCGAGCCGTCGTCGCCGTGCTGGCGCAGGGCCACCCCGATCCGCTGGGCCGGCTTCGACGCTCCCCGGGGCAGTTCCACCACCTTGCCGGAAATCTTCACCCGCCGCAGCACAGCATCCACCCGGCCGTCGGGATCCGCGTCGTCTTTCAGACGCAGCGATACCCATAACCAGTTGTCGCCTGCCGCCAACTCACGTTTGCCGGAAATGGCGAGCCGACCACCTTTCGCAGGGTTGCCGAAGCGCTCGCCGAAGCCACCCGACGGGTCCTCACCGCCCCACACCAGCTCCACCTCCGCCACGTCCGCTGGCCGCGTCGTGCCTTCAAGATCCAACTCCACCGCCTCCAGCACTTGGGGCTCGAGCGCGCCCTCGGTGGCGATCTTCAAGGCCAGCACCGGATTCCTCGACTTGCCGACGAGCACCGGCACTACCGGCTTCACCGCCGACACGTCCAGCAGCCGCATCGGCTTCTCCTCCGCGATCATCAGATCGTCCAGCATCACCCCGCTGGCCGCCGGCGCCTTGCAGCGGAACTTCAGCTGCGCCACGCCCGCGGCCAGCGGCACCTCTACCTTGGTCAGGAATCCGCCCACCTTGACCACCGCATCGCCGTTCCAGACTTCCTTGAAAGCACCGTCTGCCGCGGCTGTCTCGACCCGGAATTCGAAGGGACCTTTCGAGGTCCAGCGCTCCGCCCAGAACGTCAGCCGCCCGGGCTTGTCCAGGCTTCCGGAAAATTTCAGCACCATCTCCTGCGCGCCGCCACCGGTCAGCCGCAGCGACTGCCTGCCGCTCTTCGCGTGCCCGGCATGGACCTCCGCCTGCCCCTCGCCGGCCGTCCACACGCCCGCCGGAGTTTCCAGCCGGGTGAAACCGCCCGCCTTCTGCTCCTCGAACGATTCACCGCGTGCCGACAGCAGGCCGGCGAGCATCCCGATTGCAATCCAACGAATCATGCCCCATCAGACGCCACTCGGGCCAGGAATCCATCACTTCCCGGACTGGTTTTGTAACCCGACCACTTTCTCACCGAGCCGCACGCCGACCGGCCGCTTGTCCGGCGGATGCACGTCCGGGCTGTCCCAGCCGAGGTCGACGGTCGGCACCAGGGTCACTCCCGGCACGTCGGCAGCCACCCGTGCCTGCACCGCGCGGAACTCCGGCCACCAGCGACGCAGCGGGTCCGTGCCGCCGATCCGCGGCAGCCCGACCATGAAAAACGGCAGGTCCTTCTGCTGCAGCCCGGCCCGCCAGCCCGTCACAAGATCCCGGATCAGCCGCTCGTTCCAGGCATCGTCGTGGATCTCCGCGTTGGTCTCTCCCTGGTACCACAGCACCCCATCGAAAGGAAATCCGGCCCAAGCCCGCACCCCGGATTCGAACAGGAAGCCCGGCTTGAAAGGATGCTCCCCCTCAAGCCGGTCCCCGAGATTCTGCCGCGCCCGCCCCCTCGCCCAGGCCCCGATCTGGCCACAATCCAGCCAGCCGCCTCCGGCCAGGGAACGATAGTGCTCCTCCGACTGCAACAGGTCCCGCGGCAGCCAGGCCTCGGCTCCGGATCCACCAACTGCGTTCTCCACCAGCCCGACCGGCACCCCGCTCGCCTCGTGGATCGTTTTCCCGGCCCACCACGCGACCGCGGAAAACGCCGCCGCCCCGGCCTGCCCCGCGCATTGCCAGGAACCCTGGAAATGATCCCGCTCGTTGAGCCGCGCAAAGGTCGCTTCGTCGTAGCGCCGCGCATCGGTCGGCACTCCTGTTAGATTGCACAGCCGGATGCCGGGGAAACTCGCCGCAGCGGCCGCTTCTTCCTTCCCGCCCACCGCCCGGCCGAGCGGAAAGTCCATGTTGGACTGCCCCGAGCACAGCCACACCCGGCCGACCAACACGTCGTCGAGCCGGATCGATTCCTTGCCACATCGCACCGCCAATTCCCTCCCTCGCGACGAAGCCCCCAATGCGGGCAACTGCACCCGCCAGTTCCCACCGGCATCCACCGTGGCCGAGGCCGTGCGACCACCGAAGGCCACCGTGACCTCCTTCCCCGCTTCACCCTGGCCCCATACCGGCAGCGGCCGTTCCATCGGCAAGACCATGTGACTGCCGAAAGGCCGCGCCAGCGACAATTCCCCCGCCTCGGCACTCCCCAGCATCAGCAGCCCCCCAAACACCGCGCACCATCCTGAGAACCCCAAGCACTTCATGTCGCGAAGCTGCACCCCAGGACGCCCTCTGTCCTGCGGCAAAAACCGGTCGGTCGAACCAACCAGCCGAGAAGCCGTGCCAGCCACCCCGGCTCCGGTGTGGTCTCGATCCCGCGGATTCCGCCCCGGCATCCATCTCATCCAACAAAACCACCTCATGAAATCATCCCTCATCGTGCTCGCCCTCGCCGCCTCCCCGCTGCACGCCGCCACGATCATCGACAGCACCGGCCTCACCCCGGTGAACCAGGCCAACTTCGCCACCGGCACCGCCGCCGACCTCGCCACCGGCGCCGCCTGGACCTTCACCACCGGCTCGCTCGGGGTGGAAAACGCGCTGGCCAGCATCGGTCTCGAAGGCCGCCAGACCGGCCAGGGCACCCAGGTTCTGACCCTCGAGCTGTGGTCGAACCCCGCCGACAACAGCGGCACCCTCGACATCGCCAACGCCGTGCTGCTCGCCACCTCGACCAACAGCAGCGCCCTGACCGCCAATGCAATCAGCGACTTCTTCTTCTCTGGCATCATGCTGGCCGACAACACCACCTATTCGGTGCACGTAGTCGGCACGACCCCCGGCTTCGGCCTGGTCGGCAGCACCAGCAGCGACCTGGTGCCCGACTCCCGCCTCTTCCAGAACGGTGCCTTCGTCTTCGGCGGCACCGCTCCGAACGGCTTCGACGCCTCCTTCAATGTCGTGACCGTCGTCCCCGAGCCCGCCGCCGCCTTGCTCGGTTCGGCCGGCCTGCTGCTCCTGTTGCGCCGCCGGCGGGCTTGAACTCACGATCCTTGACCTCAAGAGCGGCCGCACGGATGGATCACACCGTGCGGCCGCGTCGCTTCCACCCTCGCTCCATGAATCCCATCCGGCTCATTTCCCTGGCCCTGGCCGCAACCCTTGCCGCATCCGCGGCGGCGACCCAGAAGATCGCCCTGATCGGCGACTCGATCACACAGGCGGCCGGCTACGCCGTGGTCGGCTCCACCTACCCGCAGAACGGCAACCGCTCGTGGCGCTGGGAATTCTTCAAGCACCTCGTCGACGCCGGGGAGGACTTCGACTTCGTCGGATCGATCTCGACCAATTACGCCAACTCCACGGCCGACGACGAGACCACCAACTCCTATTACCCGAGCTGGCGGGGCGTGCCCTTCGACCGCGACCACGAAGGTCACTGGGGATGGCGCGCCTATCAGATCCTCGGCACCAGCGCCGGCCCTTCCAGCGGGAAACGCGGCACGGGCGACCTGTCGGACTGGCTGCTCGACTACACGCCCGACAGCGCGGTGCTGATGATCGGCATCAACGACCTCAACGAAGCCGGCCAGACGCCCGCCACCCTGGCCGCCAATGTTTCGGCCATCATCGACCTGCTGCAGGCCGACAACCCGGCCATCCGCATTCACCTCTGCGAGCTACTCCACGTCGGCAACCACCCCAACCGCGCGGTCCTGAATGCCAAGGTCGACAGCTACAACGGATCCGAGCTGCCCGCCATCGCCGCGACCAAGACCAGCGCCACCTCGACCGTCAGCATCGTCCCGATGAACAACCCGCTGTGGGACGGCAGCGACTGGATCGCTCAACCCGGCGGCTGGGCCCCGAGCCCGATGACCTACGACTCGGTCCACCCCAACAGCCGCGGCGAAGCCTACGTCGCCGCCCGGGTGGCGGACTCCTACGGCCTGCAATCGCAGTGGAGCGAAGTCCCGGTCGACAACGGCAACTTCGAGGGCGGCTTCGCCGATCCCGGCACCACAAGCTGCCGGCCCGCCGGCTGGACGCTCTTCGGCAGCCCCAATAGCGCCGCCGTCCCCAGGCAACTCACCGACTACTCCGTCGTCGCGGAAAGTTCTGTCGACACCGGCACCGGCACGCCGGGCTCCAGCTACATCATCGCCGGCCCGGCCGACACCGGGATCTCGCAAACGCTCTCCGGCGGCATCGAGGCCGGCCGCGAATACCAGCTCCAGCTTTCCCTCTACAAGGCATCGACTGCCGCCGCTCCCGGCGACTACGCGGCCGAACTCCGCGCCGACGGCATGACCCTGGCCACGATCTCGCTGACCGAAGAGCTGCCGATGTACCTCACCGGCACCGGCAACCAGCTCGGCAAGTGCCTGAAAGAGTTCACCGCCAGCTTCCGCTCGGACCAGTTTCCCGCGGCCATCGGCCAACCGCTCGAAATCCGCCTGACGGCGAAGAACAACGCCCGCTACATCGGCTTCGAGGACGTCCGGCTGTCTTGGCGGAATACGGACGACGCTACCCTCCAGGTCTTCGTGCTCACCGGCCAGTCGAACTCGCTCGGCACCCTCGGCAGCACCGACACCACCATGCGCCAGGGAGCCCCCGGGACCCATCCCGCCGACCAACCCGGCGGGGTTCCGTTCTACTGGGACAATCGTACGGACGGCACCGGCACCGGCGACGAGGCCCTCGGCTCTTCCGGCGGCTGGACCTTCCTCGCCCCCCAAACCGGCGGCGTCTATGCCGGCAACGACGATCACTGGGGACCGGAACTCGGCTTTGCCCGGATGCTCTGGAACGCCGGTTACCGCGACTTCGCGATCGTCAAGGCGTCGCGCGGCGGCGGTGGGAACACGTTCTGGCAAAAGGACTCCGCCGACTCCCACATGTACCAGCATCTGGTCGCCACGGTGACGGCTGCGACCGCCACCCTGCCGGAGGGCTACCACTCGTTCCGCCTGGCCAGCCTGCTCTACCTGCAGGGCGAAAGCAACGACGCCAGCGAAGCCGCCGCGGCCGGCACCCGCTTCAGCGAGTTGCTCGACAACCTGCGCGCCGATCTTCCGGACGCCGGCGGCATGGCCGGTGCCATCGGTGAAATCGCCGGCAGCGGAACCAATCGCGACACCACCCGCACCGCCCAGGCTGCTCTCGCATCGAGTCGCACGGACGTCGGCTACGCCAGCGCCAACGGCCTGCTCGTTCACAACGAGGACGGGCTCAACGTCCACTACGACGCCGATAGTCAGATCCTGCTCGGCGAACGGCTCGCCGCGGAATGCATCGGCATGGGCATTCTGCCGGAACAGCCGCTGCCCGCGTGGCCGGACTTGCACACCTGGTACATCGCCGACAATGGCAGCACGTTCGACAGCGCCGGCGCGGTCAAGCGCTGGGCCAACCTCCAGAGCGGCAGCGCCACCCGCGACCTGACCCGCAAGGTCGCCGGCCAGACCTTCCGCCGCACGGTCAGCTCCGGCAGCGGCCAGACGCGCCAGGCGATGCATTTCGACGGCAGCAACGACCTCTGGGCGAACGCCAGCACCGAGTTCGGCACGCTCACCGGCCCGCGCTCGGTCGCCCTGGTCACCCGCGTCACCAACGAGGGCGACGGCTTCCTCTTCGACGGCAGCACCGGCAGCGGCCGGACCCGCGCCCAGGTCCGCTCCGGCACCTGGCAAGCCGGCACCAGCCCGAGCGGCGGCGCCTGGAACGGCGCGGAAAACGACACCGCCCCCCGCCAGACCGGCGTCTGGCAGCAGCACGTCTTCACCTTCGCGCCCGGAGAATCGGGCACCACCGTCGAACACTGGATCGACGGCACCCTCGCCGCCTCGGTGATCGATCCCGACAGTTCCTCGCTCGGCGGCCTGATCCTCGGCTCCTGCGGCGGCTCGCCCTTCACCCGCCTGGCCACCGACATCGCCGAGATCGCGGTCTATGCCACGGCGCTCGGGGAAGCCGAGATCACGGAGCTAAAGGCCGGCTGGGACCAGCGCTGGGGCAACATCACCGGGCCGCCTTTCTCCGCCACGGTCCACCAATCCCCGCGCGAGGTCGCCCGCTTCGGACTCCATGAACTGCTCGACCTGCAGATCGATTGCGACCAGAGCGGGACCACCACACTCGAATCACTGCGTATCGAGTTGTCCCCCGGCACTGCAGCCAAGCTCGCGCGGGTCTGCCTCGTGTCGGAAAGCAGTGGCGAGATCCTTGCCAGCATCGACGCCCCGGATGCCGACGAATTGATGCTCCCGGCCGCCGCGCCGCTGGCCGAAGGAACGAATCACTTCCAGGTCGCTGTCGAACCGCGGCGCCATGCCCCGCTTGGCTCGACGCTCGACGCGCAAGTCCTCGACCTGAGCTTCAGCGGAGAGCCCGCCGGCACCCTCGTGCCGTCTAACAACGATCCCACCGGGGCTCTCACCCTCGGGCTGGTTCCCTTCTTCAGCGACGTCCGGACCAGCGGCGAGGGCGGCGTGAAC
>NZ_JACZFQ010000017.1 GCF_014904755.1 Neoluteolibacter marinus | reverse complement strand
GGCGAGGGCGGCGTGAACACCTACCGCATCCCGGGCATCGCCATCGACGGTGCAGGCGTGCCCCACGCCGTCTACGACCACCGCTACAACGGCGGCGGCGACCTGCCGGCGGACGTTGATGTCGGCTACGCCCGCAGCACCGACGGCGGCGCCACCTGGAGTGCCTCGCAGCTCATCCTCGACTTCGACGCCAGCGTGGCCGGCTCCTCCGGCAACGGCGTCGGCGATCCCTGCATCCTCCACGACCCGGTCACCGGCACCTTGTGGGTGGCCGCGCTCTGGTCCTTCGGCAACCACGGCTACAACGGCTCCGGTCCCGGCACCGAACCCACACAGACCGGCCAGTACGTGCTGGTGAAAAGCGAGGACGGCGGTTTGAGCTGGTCCGACCCGATCAACGTCACCGCCGCGGTCAAGGACGACCCCGCCTGGAACCTCATCTTCCAGGGCCCCGGCCACGGCCTGGCGATGCGCGACGGCACCCTGGTCTTTCCCTCGCAGTACCGCGATTCGACCGGCACCGTGCGGGTCTGCTCCGTCTTCAGCTCCGACCACGGCCAGACCTGGGACTTCGGCTCCGGCGTGCCGGTCAGCTCGCCGCAGACCAACGAGAACACCGTTTGCGAACTCGACGACGGCCGCCTGCTTTTCTCGATGCGCACCCCCAGCGGATCGAACGGCCAGCGCGCGTGGATCCGCTACACGCCGGGCGGTGACGAGCCGATGCGCGACGGATCCTGGGGCGATCTCTTCCGTCTGCCCGCCGTGCCCGATCCAGTCTGCCAGGGCAGCGTCATCCAGTGGACCAGCACCCACCGCGGCGACCCGCGCGAGTTCATTCTCTTCGGCAATCCCGCCAGCTCGGCGGCGCGCGACCACTTCACCCTCCGCGTGTCGCCCGACGGTGGCGATTCCTGGCCGGTCTCCCGCCTGCTCTACTCCGGTTCCGCCGCCTACTCGTCGCTTTGCATCCTGCCCGACCGCTCGATCGGCGTCCTCTTCGAGAAGGACAACTACACCCGCATCACCTTCGCCCGCGTCGAGGAAGCCTGGTTGCTCGACCTGTCGCTCGACAGCGATGGCGACAGCATGCCGGACGCCTGGGAAATCCTGCATGGACTCGATCCCGGCACCAACGATGCCGGCCTCGACCCCGACGGCGACGGCCAGCGCAACGTCGACGAATACGCCGCCGGGACCGATCCTTTGCTGGCGGGCTCGGTCCTCCGCATCAAGCGCATCGCCCGTGAAGACACGATCGAGCTCGAATGGAGCAGCGTTCCCGGCAAGAGCTACGCCATCGAACAAAGCGGCGACCTCCAGCTTTGGGAATCACCGGAAGGCATTGAGGAAATCACCGCCAGCAGCCCTGTCTCCACGCTCAGCCTTCCGGCCGACGCCGCCCCTTCGCGCTTTCTCCGCGTCCGCGCCTTGCCTTGAATTCCCCCCATGTCGCCTGACGTCCTTGCAGCCGCCCGGACCCTCTGGGACTACCATCGACTCGGCCAGCCGCTTGCTCCGGCCGACGGCATCCTGGTCTTCGGCAGCAACGACCTCCGCGTCGCCAGCCATGCCGCCGGGCTTTTTCACGCCGGCCTCGGCCCGTGGATCCTCTTCTCCGGCGCGCGTGGCCGGATGACCAGCGACTGGCCCGAAAGCGAGGCCGTCACCATGGCCCGCGTCGCCCGCGAGGCCGGCGTGCCCGGGGAGAAGATCTTCATCGAGGACCAGGCCACCAACACCGGTGAGAACATCCGCTTCTCCCGCCGCCTGCTGGAGGAGCACGGGATCACCCTTTCTACGGCGATTGCCGTACAAAAACCCTACATGGAGCGCCGGACCCACGCCGCCCTCGAGGTCCAGTGGCCCGGCACACGCTTCCGGCTCAGCTCGCCGGACCTCGACTTCGACCGCTACTGCAGCGGCGACCTGACCGCGGAGCTTGTCATCTCAGCCATGACCGGCGACTTCCAGCGCATCCTCGACTACCCCCCGCTCGGCTTCGCCAGCGAGCAGGAGGTCCCGCCCGCGGCGATGGCCGCCTACCGCTTTTTGGTCGATGCCGGCTTCACCGGCCAGCTGACCTGAACTGGTCGGCATTCCCGACCACTGCGGGATGATTGTCCGGCGAACGCGGCGCCGGGATGGTGATCGGGACAAATCCCGAAAACCACGTCCATGCACACACGAAGCTACGCCTATCTCTTCGCCGCCCTCGCCGCCGGCACCGTCCGCGGCCAGGACCTCCGCAGCGACACCGCGGACAACCTGAACGCGACCGGCGCCTGGACCGACGGCAGCGTCCCGACCGCCGCCGACATCGCCACCTGGAATGCCACCAGCGCGCTCGCCAACACGCTCGGCGCCGCCCAGTCCTTCGGCGGACTCGACCTCTCCGGAGCGGCCGGCCCCGTCAGCATCAGCGGCGCTTTCAACCTCGGCCTCGACCACAGCACCGACGCCAGCACCATCCTCGACACCGGCGCCAACGACTTCACCTGGGGCCAGACCGGCAGCGGCGGCGCCTTCAACATCATCGGTGCCCTCTCCGCCGCTCCCGGCAACGGCAACACCGGAACCGGCGCCACCTTCGCCGGCTCGGGCATCACCACCCTCTCCGGCACCGGCACCAAGAACTGGTCGACCAGCGGCAACGCCACCAACGGCGCGAACGGCGTGACTAACGTCACCTTCACCGGCACCTTGCGGCTGCGCGGCGCGACGACCCCGATCGAATCCCTCGCCGGCAACTGGCTGGCCTTCGGCGGTGGCGGCGGAACCACCGACCTGCCCGGCAGCCTCACCCAGACCGGGGCCTTCCACCTCGACACCGGTGACGACGAGTCGCGCGGCGACTTCATTCTCACCCAGGCTTTCAACGGCCAGGCCCTCGAACTCGCCAGCCTCTCCGGCACCGGCAACATCCGCTCCGACTGGGGCGTCGGCGCGGCCCTCAGCGAGCGCGCCATCCACATCGACCAGGACATCGACACGGTCTACGCGGGCGGCATCTACACCCACAACGGCAGCGGCCAGCGCCGCGACGTCACCCTGACCAAGGACGGCAGCGGCAAGCTCACCTTCATCGGCCGGCTCGGCAGCACCCAGGGCGGCGGCGGCAATCCCGCGTCCCTCAACTTCGCCATCAACGGTGGCGTCTGGCAGATGGGCGACGGCAGCGAGAACCCCTCGGCGCCGCTGAACGCCGGGAACTGGGACAGCGCCTCGACCTTCACCATCGGCAGCGCCGGCACCCTGCGCTTCATGGCCAACGAAAACGAGTATGCCTGGGACCGCGTGCTCGACGGCGACGGCCTGCTGGAAATCACCAGCGACGGAACTCCCGGCGAAGGCAAGGTGGCGCTCACCGCCCACAGCCCGGACTTCACCGGGCCCACCCACGTGCTCGGCGGCCAGCTCCGCTTCGGCGGCGACCTCTACAACAGCCCGGTCACGGTCGCCGACGGGGCGGGCATCGCGATCGGCAGCAGCGGGGCCAGCGGCACCGGCATCGTGAAATCCATCGCCTTCTCGGGCAGCACCACCTCCACCTTCCGCGCCGGCGGCGGGATCGACTCCGACCTGCTGATCATCGACGACCCCGACGGCTTCACGGTGAGCGGCCCGCACGTCCTCACCGCCGTTTCCACCGGCGGCCTCAATCCCGGCGAGCAGGTGCCGGTCATCGACTACAACGGCAGCTTCACCGGCTTCGCCAACCTCTCGCTGGCCCCGGGATCGCGCTTCACCCTCGTCCACAACACCGCGGACACCTCGGTCGATCTCCTGTACTCAGGTGGCACCATCACCTGGGCCGGCGGCACCGGCGTCTGGGACCTCGACACCACCGCCAACTGGGAGCTCGACGGCAGCCCGACGCCCTTCCTCACCGGCGACGCCGCGCGCTTCGACGACAGCGCCTCGACCGGCAATGTCGTCCTCGCCGGCGACCAGAACCCGAGCGCCCTGCTCATCGACAACGACACCCTGGCCTACACCCTCAGCGGTGACACCCTGGGCGGCAACGGCGACTTCACCAAGCAGGGACCCGGCACCGCGACCGTCACCACCCCGACCAGCTACAGCGGCTACACCTATGTCGACGAGGGATTGCTGACCTTCGGCGACGGCGCCAGCAGCGGCGAGGTCGGCAGCGGCCCGGTCGACCTGCTCCCCGGCGCCACGCTGCGGATCCACCGCAACGACCTGCTCGACTACAAGGCCGACCCGCGGCTGCGCACGGTCAGCGGCGGCGGGGACGTCGTGATCGACGGCGGCTGCCTGCTCTTCAACTACACCGGTGGCGGCACCGCCTTCTCGAGCCCCGGCACCTGGAGCGCCTTCACCGGCAATCTCGTCATCAAGGGCGACTCGGAGTTCCAGACCATCCGCAACGGCGCCAACGCCATGGGTACGGGTTCCATCGTACTCGGCGATGCCACCACCAGCGGTGCCCTGTCGCAGATCGAGGGCAACTGGACCTTCACCAACGACATCGAGGTCACCGGCCCCGACAACCTCATCGTCAACCGCTCGGCCGGCTCCAACCGGACAATGAAGCTGCAGGGAATCCTCTCCGGCTCCGGCAGCCTCACCTTCCTCGATGCCACCTCAGCGATGGGCAACCTCCAGACCGGCTTCATCTTGACCGGCGACAACACCCTCGACGGCACGCTGGCCATCAGCGCCGGGGTGCCGGTCCGGGTCGGTGGCATCCCGGGGGAAACCGACACCAACCAGTCGGGCGCAGATGCCTCCGGCAGCCTCGGTGCAGCCACGGTGATCAACGACGGCCACCTCACCTTCTCGCGCACTGACAGTCACGCCGTCGACAATGACATCTCCGGCAGCGGCGAGGTCATCATCGGCCTGAACAGCGGCACCGATACCCAGGAGGTGACCTTCACCGGCAGCAAGACCTACAGCGGCGCCACCCTCGTCCGCAACGGCACCCTGCGGCTCGACACCACCCTGCCCGGTTCGCCGGTTGTGGTGGAGACCGCCGGCACCCTGGCCGGCAGCGGCAGCCTCGGCAGCGGCCTGACCATCGACGGCACCCTCGCCCCGGGCAACTCGGTCGGCACCCTGACCTCGAGCGATGACATCGCCTTGTCCAACGGTGCCACCATCGCCTGGGAGATCAGCGACTGGGACGGCAGCGCGGGCAGCGGCTACGACACCATCAACACCGCCACCCTGACCATCGATGCCGTGGCCGGCACCCCCGTGGTCGTGCGCATCACCGGGGATTCGCTGGCAAACTTCAGCGAAAGCCCCCGGACCTTCACCCTGGTCAGCACCAGCGGTGGGATCAGCGGCCTCGACGCCGGCGAGATCGTCGTCGATGCCACCAACGCCCCGGGCAGTGGCAGCTGGTCGGTCCAGGCAAACGGCAACGCCCTCGAGCTGGCCTACTCCCTCGGCAACGCCTACGACAGCTTCGAGACGGCCAATGGCATCGCCGGCGCCGGGGCGGACACCGACTCCGACGGCGACGGCATCGCCAACGGCATCGAGTTCGTCATCGGCGGCGACCCCTCCGGCCCGGGTTCGGACTCGAACGCACTGCTGCTTCCGGCCACCGTCGATGTCACCAGCCTGACCTACGTCTTCCGTCGTAGTGACGCCTCGGCGCCATTCAATCCCGGGGTCGAATACAGCCCGGACCTCGACCAGTGGACCAGCGCCACGGATGGCGTCGACGGCATCAACATCACCGTCGAGGACGACTTCTACCCCGGCAACATCGACCGGGTGAGTGTGGTCATCCCGCGTGCCCTCGGCACCGGCTCCGCGCTCTACGCCCGCCTGCGGGTCAGCATTCCCTGATGCAATGGATCGTCATCGGGGAACG
>NZ_JACZFQ010000016.1 GCF_014904755.1 Neoluteolibacter marinus | reverse complement strand
CGCCATCGGGGAACGGCGCGCATCCCTCGCGGGGTGCGCCCCTTCTTTATTGCCCGTCAAGCGGCCGGACCCACCGACTCCCCCTTCACCGTCAGCGGCGAGATCCACGCGTTGCCGCCCGGATTGGTGTCGCCGGCCGCCAGCCGCTCGAGCCGCCGCACGACCAGCTTCGCGACGGCTTCGGGATCGATGCGGTAGCCGCTGATTTCCGGCACCAGGTGATCCAGGAAAGGCTCCCAGGCCAGACAGATCAGACTGAGGTCCTGGGGCACCTTGACGCCCTGGCTAGCCAGCCAGGTCAGCGCCGTTGCCGCCTGCCGCGGCCGGGTCGCCAGGATCGCGCTCGGTGCCGGACTGAACTTCAAGGCCCGCCGCAGGACCCGGATCACCCCGGCCGTGCTACCATCCTCGACCAGCGTGGTGGCTTCAAATCCCGGCTCGCCGAGCTCCATCACCCCGCGCACCGCGGCTTCCACGCCCTTCAGCGGCTCGGCCGGCGACAGGACGGCGACCCGCCGGTGCCCCATCCGCCACAAGCGCCCGGCCGCATGGCGCGCGGTGGCGTGCCAGTCGACGTCCAGGTGCGGCAAATCGATCCCCGGGTGCGGGTAGCCGCGGATCAGACATGGCCGGCCGCTGCGGCTGAACCATTCCTGCACCGCCGCACTCGAGCGCAACAGGACCCAGGCACTGCAGCGCTCGTCCGCCACCATCGCCGCGAGCCGCTTGGCCGGATTGCGCTGCTCGTACCAAGCCGGCGCGAAAACCTCCAGTGAACCGTTCCGGCCGGCCAACGCGTCACGGATCCGGTCGATCTCCAACAGCACCGGTTGCGGTAGCTGTTCCAGCCGCCGGTGGGCTAACAGCCCGATCCGCAACGGCCACTTGTCGATTCCTTGTTCCGCCAATGGCGCGCCGACGATACGACGCCGGCTGCCGGCCTCGGCGGTTCCCAGCACCCCTTCGCGCTCCAGCTGTTGGACCGCCAGCCGCACCGTGTCGCGGCCGACCTGCAGCGCCTCGGCCAGCCGGCGCTCTCCCGGCAAGAGCCCTCGCCACTCCCCCGCGGCGATCCTCAGCTGCATCACCCGCACGCACTCGGCCACGAGGTTGCCGCGCGAAGGCATGGGGGAAGCGGTCATGGAGCCAGTTTCCCGCCAATCCCGGTCCCGGCAAGTTTCAAGTCGCCCACCCGAACTGGTTTTCTTTTCCAACCACCCGACCCGCCTTCCTCGCCCGCCCGTCATTGCGCTTAATGCTTCCCACTCGCACCGCTTTTCATCGGAATGCCACCTGTGTCCCGCTCCATCACCCGTCCCCTGCTTGCCGCCACGCTGGTCGCCGCGGCACCGGCATCCGCGCAACCCGTGCGGGTGAGCAGCCTGCCCGATGTCCCCGACGCCCATGGCTTTGCCGGGGCCTTCTGCGGCATCCACCGCGGTCACCTGATTGCCGCCGGCGGTGCAAACTTTCCCGACGGGGTGATGCCGTGGGACGGAGGAAAAAAGGTCTGGCACGACCAGATTCTCGCCCTCGACCTGATCGCCTCCGGAGCCACCTGGAAACGCATCGGCAAGCTCCCTGAGCCCTCCGGCTACGGGGTCTCGCTCACCACGCCGGATGGCATCCTCCTGATCGGCGGCGGCAATGCCTCGACCCATTCCCGCAAGGTCTCGCGGCTGCGTCTCGACGACTCCGGCAAGCCGGTTCTCGTAGCCATGCCGGAGCTGCCCCGTCCGCTTGCCCAGATGGCCGGCGCCCTCGTCGGCCAGCAGGTCCACCTCTGTGGCGGCATCGAAAGTCCCGACGCCACCCGTGCCACCCCGGGCCATTGGATGCTCGACCTCGAAGACCGGGAACGCGGCTGGCAGGTTCTCCCGACGATTCCGGGTGACGGCCGCATCCTCGCCACGGCTGCTGCAGTCAATGGAGCCTTCTTCGTGATCGGCGGCTGCTCGCTCTCCCCGAACGAAGAGGGAGAACCACAGCGCCGCTACCTCAAGGACGCATGGAAATTCGCCGACGGCTCCTGGACCCGTCTCGCCGATCCACCGCGGGCCGCCACTGCCGCCGCCTCGCCCGCCCCGGTTGCGGGAAATGCGATTTTCCTCGTCTCCGGTGACGACGGCTCCCAGACCGGATTGGCTTCACCCGCCGATCACCCCGGCTTCCCGCGCGACATCCTCCGCTACGACGTCGCGCACAACAGCTGGTCGGAAGCCGGCCGCCTCGACTTCCCGGCCCCGGTGACCCTGCCGACCGCCCCCTGGGACGGCGGCTTCATCTTCTTCAATGGCGAGGTGAAACCCGGCGTCCGCACCCCGCGCGTCTTCCTCCTTCAACCGGCCCCCTGAATGGACACCGGATTCGCCACTCCCGCGCTGCGACGCCAGGCCTGGCTGGTGGTCGCCCTGCTGGTGCCCGTCGCCCTGCTGAACTACCTCGACCGCCAGATGCTGGCCTCGATGAAGTTCTCGATGATGCAGGACATTCCGGGCATCGAAGCGGAGGCGAACTGGGGCAAGGTCCTCGCCCTCTTCAAGTGGACCTACGCCATCCTCAGCCCGATCGGCGGCTACCTCGCCGACCGCTTCAGCCGCCGCCACGTCGTCGCCGGCAGCCTCTTCGTCTGGTCCCTCGTGACCTGGGCCACCGGCCACGTCACCACCTATGACCAGCTGCTCGCGACCCGCGCGGTAATGGGCATCAGCGAGGCGCTCTACATCCCCGCCGCGCTGGCCCTCATCGCCGACTTCCACCGCGGCAACACCCGCTCGAAGGCCGTCGGCCTCCACCAGATGGGCATCTACGTCGGCGTCATCATCGGCGGATTCAGCGGCTACGCGGCCTCCTCGCCCAACCTCGGCTGGCGCTGGGCCTTCGACGTCTGCGGGCTGATCGGCATTGCCTACGCCGTGCCCCTGTTTCTGCTGCTGAAAAATCCCCCGCAACAAGCAGAGGCACCCGCCCGCCCGCGGACCTCGCCCCTTGCCGCGCTCGCAGAACTCCTCACCAACCGCTCCTTCATCCTGCTGGTGTTCTACTTCACCCTGCCGGCCCTCGCCGGCTGGGTGGTGCGCGACTGGATGCCCGCCATCCTCAAGGCCGAGTTCGGCATCGGCCAGGGTAAGGCCGGCGTGTCCGCCACCCTCTACTGGCAGCTCGCGGCCATCGCCGGCGCCATCCTCGGCGGCTTCCTCGCCGACCGCTGGATGCAGAAGAGCCCGCGCGGCCGGATCTACATCAGCGCCATCGGCATGGCCGCCATCGTCCCGGCCATGTTCGGCGTCGGCTACTCCCCGCAAACCGGCCAGCTCGGGGTCGCCATCGCCTTCCTCATCCTGTTCGGGCTCGGCTACGGCTTCTTCGATGCCAACAACATGCCGATCCTCTGCCAGATCGCGCGGCCGGAGCTGCGGGCCACCGGCTACGGCCTGATGAACTTCGTCAGCATCAGCTGCGGCGGCTTCGCCGACTACGGCTTCGGCGTGCTGCGCGACCACCAAGTCCCGCTGTTCGGGATCTTCAGCATCTTTGCCGGCGCCGCCGTGCTCGCCGTCGTCCTGGTCCTCTTCATCCGGCCCCGCGACACCGAACCGCTTTCCACCTGAACCCATGACGCCCATCCCGCCGCTCCACGAGCTCGTCGCCGCCACCCATTCGCCCTTCCACCCGGACGGTTCCCTGGCCCCGGAAGTCGTCCCCGTCCAGGCCGCCTTCCTCGCCGCCAACGGCATCCGCACGGTCTTCATCACCGGCTCGACCGGCGAGTCGCACTCGCTGACCTGCCGTGAAAAGCTCACCCTCTTCGAGGCCTGGGCCGGAGCCGGCAAGCAGCACGGGATCGCGGTCATCGCCCACGTCGGCTCGAACTGCCTTGAGGACTCGCGTCTGCTCGCCGCCCGCGCCGGCGAACTCGGCCTGGTCGCGATCAGCGCCCTCGCACCCTCCTACTACAAACCTGGTAGCCTTGCCTCGCTGGTCGGCTGCTGCGCGGCCATCGCCGCCGCCGCACCGTCCACCCCCTTCTACTACTACGACATCCCCGCCCTCACCGGCGTGTCGTTTCCGGTCGAGCTCTTCCTCGCCGAGGCCGCCGCAAGGATCCCCACCCTCGCCGGGGTGAAGTTCACCAACCCCGACCTGGCCTCCTACCGCCGCTCGCTCGATGCCGCCGGCGAGCGCTTCGACCTGCCCTGGGGCGTCGACGAGACCCTGCTCGGCGCCCTCGCCACCGGCGCCCGCGGCGGCGTCGGCTCCACCTACAACTGGGCGCCGCGCCTCTATCAGGACCTGATGGCTGCCTTCGGCCGCGGCGACCTGGACGAAGCCCGCCGCCTGCAATCGCGGTCGGTCGCCATGATCGACGCGATCGCCGCCACCGGCTTCCTCGGCACCGCCAAGGCGCTGATGGCCCGCCTCGGCGTGCCCGTCGGCCCGGCCCGCCTGCCGCTCGACAATCCCACGACGGCACAGGTCGACACCCTGATGGAGCGTCTTTCGCAGCTTGGCTTCGACGAGTGGGGCGCCCGCCCGCTTTCCCGTGAGAGCCAAACCGTCCACGGCTGATGGACCTCGCAGCCTTCTATCACGACCAACTCTTCAGGGACTGCCTGCCGTTCTGGTTCCCGCGCGCCATTGACGACCAGCACGGCGGCTTCCTCCACTGCTTCGACCGCGACGGCTCGCTGGTCGACAGCGACAAGTCGGTGTGGGCGCAGGGCCGCATGAGCTGGATGCTGCTCACCCTCTACCTCGAACACGAGCGTCGCCCCGAGTGGCTGGCCTGGGCCGAGAGAGGCCTGCGTTTCCTCGAGGAAAAATGCATTGATCCCGCCGACGGGCGGATGTTTTTCCACGTCGCCCGCGACGGCACCCCGCTGCGCAAGCGCCGCTACGCTTACAGCGAAAGTTTCGCCGCCATCGCCTTCGCCGCCCACGCCGCCGCCACCGGCAGCGGGGATTCCGCCGACAAGGCTCGGCACTGGTTCGACCGCTTCACCGACTGGAACTTCACTCCCGGCCGGATGCCAGCGAAGTTCACCGGCGCCAGGCCGATGGAGGGCATCGGCCCGCGCATGATCGCGCTGGTCACCGCCCAAGAGCTTCGCAAGCACCTCGGCGACGACCCCGGCTTCACCCGCTGGATCGACCGCTGCCTCGACGACATTCAGCGGCTCTTCGTGAAGGAGGACCTCCAGGTCGTGATGGAGAACGTCGCGCCCGACGGCTCGATCGTCGACCACTTCGACGGCCGCACCCTCAACCCCGGCCACGCCATCGAGGCGGCCTGGTTCATCCTCGAGGAAGCCGCCCACCGCGACGATGAGTCCCTGCGCCAGCTCGGCTGCCGCATCCTCGGCTGGATGTGGGAGCGCGGCTGGGACCCGGAGCACGGCGGCCTGTTCTACTTCCGCGACGTTTATGGCAAGCCGGTCCAGGAATACTGGCACGACATGAAATTCTGGTGGCCCCACGACGAGGCCCTGATCGCCACCCTGATGGCCTACCGCCAAACCGGCGACCCCTTGCATCTCCAGCGTCACGAGCAGCTCCGCGAATGGTCCTTCCGCCACTTCGCCGATCCGCAACACGGCGACTGGTTCGGCTACCTCCGCCGCGACGGCGTGCCCGCCAACACCCTCAAGGGATCGCTCTGGAAGTCCTTCTTCCACCACCCCCGGGCGCTCTGGCGCTGCCATCAACTCAGCCTGGAACCCGGTCTGCCGATCCTGAGCCAAAACGAGCCGCGCGGAGGCCACGTTGATGGTTTCGGGCATGAACAAGAAGTCGTGATCCCTTCTCCAGTTCACCTGGTCCACCGCAGGGTTTGAGTCTCGCCCACGCCACACCCGCGTTCCATTGAGCGGCGTCGGCAAGTTGCTGGAACCGATCGGTCAACGTCACATCCAACGGGCGGTAGTCACCGCTTGCTCAGCGTTGACTCTCTGGTCACTCACTAACACCTCCGGCCTTACGCAACAAGGCCACTGGGGAGGATCAGCCAGCCACGCCTTGATCAGCGTGGCTGATAGTTTGGTCACGCTCGCCTTCGGTGAAGTCCGGGCAAACAACATCTTGGAAGAGCATCCCGTGCCGGATCATCCGGCGGAATTCAGCCTATTCCTCTTCGGAGCACCTCACGACCTCTTGATGCGCGATTACGACAGGCGTAGCGCTACCAAGAATGAAGAATCCAAGCAACGGAGGAAGCCCTTGCCCAAGGAAGGTTCGCGCGGAATCTGGTTAGCCCATCCAAACCCAACAAGACCTTGCGACTTGGACCACTCGCAGGGTGGCTACCGCGGATTCACCAGGGCGACGAAACTAAAAACCCACCGAACCAAAACCAGCTCAAATCAAGCAAGTTGCAGAAAGTACGAGGACTGGGACTCGAACCCAGGACCAATTGGTTAAAAGCCAACTGCTCTACCAACTGAGCTATCCTCGCTTTTGGTGAGCGGCACCGACGGGGTCGCCGGCGGCCGGGGCGGCGAGGGATAGGGGCGGGTCCGGACTTTGGCAAGATCATTTTCGCCGCCTTGAAATCACCTCGTCCATGAAACCGTGGAGATCGTTCCGCGGCCGATCCAGCAGGTAAGGAATGATTCCGACCCCCAGGGCACCCTGGTGATCCGCCGAGCGGGAATCGCCGGCATGCATCACCTCGCCGGCATCCAGCGCCACCCGTCCGAGGGCTTGCCGGAAGATCGCCGCATCCGGCTTGCGGGCCCGGGCCTCGGATGAGGTCAGAACGAAATCAAAGCTGAGCCCCCACCCGTCGAGGATGGCGTGCAAGCGCCGGTCGAAGTTCGACACCACCCCGATCCGCAGCCCCTCCCCGCGAGCTTGTTCCAGCACCGGGACGACCTCTGGAAAGACCCGCCAGGATGCCGGCATTGCATAGTGCGAAAAAAGGGCGGCGAAACAACCGTCAAACCGCTCCGGATCCGTCGCGGGATCCATTTCGCAGGCCCGGAGGGTGCGCTCCACCACTTGCCGCCACCACCGGACCTCAGCCCGGTCGCCATCGGGGTCGCCGTGGTAGTCCGGCACTTCCATCGCCGAAAACACCTTCCCGAACGCATCCCGGACCGGCTCGATCCCGACTTCCCATCCATGCTCCGAAAAGCACCTGGAATAGACGGCGGCAACCGGTTCGGCCGGCTCGATCAGGGTGCCGGCGGCGTCGAAGAAAAGGGCGCGGATCACCGGACGACTCTCTCCATTTCCGCGGCACCGCCAAGTCCGGCGATTTCCCGGATTGCCGCTCCGAGCGGCTCGTCCGTTCGATTCCCCTCCCTTCCTCAAGCCTGCAATCTTCAGAGGCGCCGCTCCGGCGCCAACGCACACTCCCCGGCCCCCGTTCCGTGCCGAGATTCGGCTTGCAACTCAAGGTTTTCCGCCGTATCCCCCCGCCCATCAATCTTCCGACACGAAAGGGTGGGTCGAAAAACCCGCTCTTTCGCGTCTCTGGACATACGGAGCGCCCAGCGCCGCACTGCCCGCCATGACCAACGACATCGTCGCTCTCATCGATTACTACGAGAAAGAAAAAGGCATCGACCGCGACAAGGTCGTCGCCGCGCTCGAGTACGCCTTCATTTCCGCCTATCGCAAAATGGTCCCCGGCGCTGACGCCATCGAGATCATGCGCGCCGAGGTCAACACCAAGAAGGGCGAGACCCGCATCTTCGCCAGCCTCAAGGTGGTGCCCGACGACGATTACCAGGACAAGTTCAACGAAGTCCCGCTCAAGCTCGCCCAGCGCCGCAATCCCTCCGTCGAACTCGACGAGCACATGGAGTTCAACGTCACTCCCAAGGACTTCGGCCGCATCGCCGTGCAAACGGCCAAGCAGACGATGATGCAGCGGCTCCGCCAGGCGGAGAAGGAGATGATCTACGAGGAGTTCAAGGACCGCGCCGGTGACGTGGTGTCCGGCACCGTCCGGCGCTTCGACCGCAGCGACGTCCTCATCGACCTCGGCAAGTTCGAAGGCGTGATGCCCTCCCGCGAGCGGGTCCAGACCGAGGAATACAACATCGGCGACCGCATCCGTGCCTACGTCGTCGCCGTCGAAAACGAAGGCCGCGGCCCCGAGATCATCCTTTCCCGCAGCCACCCGAACTTCGTTCGCCGGCTCTTCGAGGCCGAGGTCAACGAGATCTCCGACCACACCGTGGAAATCCGCGGCATCGCCCGTGAAGCCGGCTACCGCACCAAGGTCGCCGTCTGGAGCACCGACGACAAGGTCGACCCGGTCGGCGCCTGCGTCGGCCTGCGCGGTGCACGCGTGAAGAACATCGTCCGCGAGCTCAACAACGAGAAGGTCGACATCATCCGCTGGAGCGACAACCCCGATGAATTCGTCCGCGAGGCGCTCAAGCCGGCGATCCTCCGCAGCGTCACCATCGACGAGGAGAACCGCGTGGTGAACGTCACCGTCGACGAGGAAGACCTGAGCAAGGCAATCGGCCGCCGCGGCCAGAACGCCCGCCTTTCCTCCCGCCTGATGGGCTGGGACGTCCAGGTCCGCAAGGACGAGAGCAAGCTCGAACAGTTCGAGAAGAAGATCGCCGGCGCAGCCCACTCCATCGCCGAACAGCTCGGCCTTGACGACGAACTGGCCGACAAGCTGTTCCGCGCCGGCGGCATGAGTTCCGAGATTGTCGCGGAAATGCCCGTCGAGTATATTGCCTCCAACCTGGAGGTCTCCGAAGAGCGCGCCCTCGACATCCTCGCCCGCGCCAAGGGCGACGCCCCCTCGGCCTGACACCCTGAATTTTCCACCCGGGATCACGACGATCCCGAAACGACGACACGACACGCCTAATGGCCAAAGACAGCGACAGTACTCCTCCGAAACGCAAGGTTCTCGATCTCATCGACCAACCGAAGGCACCCTCGCGCCGCGAGCGCCAGCGCTCCGCCGCGAAAGAAGCGGAGACCCCGCAGCCAAGCGCCCTCGACGAAGCCAAAGCGAACGCCCTCGACCTTTTCGAGGACGGCGGGAAGAAGAAGCGCCCCACGGTCCGCAAGACCGAGCAGTCCGGCAAGGCGGTGTTGCCCGTGATTTCGAAGCTGCTTGAAGAAGAGGAACCGACGCCCGCGGTCGAGGTTCCGGCTCCGCCGCCGGCCAGCTCGGTTTCTCCGGAAGAACCCGCCGGCACGGTCGCGGAAGACGGCAAGCTGATCAGCATCAAGCCCCCGATCATCGTCAGCGATCTCGCCGGCCTGATGGGTCTCAAGCCCTTCGTGCTTCTTGCCGACCTGATCAAGCTGCAGGTCTTTGTCGCGCCGAACCAGGCGATCGAGCCGGATGTCGCCGAAAAGGTCTGCGAACTCCATGGCTTCGTCTTCGAGCGCGAGAAGCGCGAAAAGGGCGCCGGCATCCACAAGACCGAGGAAATCGTGGTGGAGCCCGAGGCTCCCGTCGACGAGCCGGAGGATGAACTCCAGCTGCGTCCGCCGATCATCACGATCATGGGTCACGTCGACCACGGCAAGACCTCCCTGCTCGACTACATCCGCAAGTCCCGCATCACCGCGGGCGAGGCCGGCGGCATCACCCAGCACGTCGCCGCCTACAAGGTAGAGCACGACGGCAAGCCGATCACCTTCATCGATACGCCGGGCCACGCCATCTTCTCCGACATGCGCGCCCGCGGTGCAGACATCACCGACATCGTGGTGCTGGTCGTGGCCGCCAATGACGGCATCATGCCGCAGACCGTCGAGGCCATCGAGCACGCGAAGAAGGCCAAGAAGACGATCATCGTCGCCATCAACAAGTGCGACCTCTCCACCGCCAACCCGACCCGGGTCAAGACCCAGCTCGCGGAGAAAGGCCTCCAGACCGTCGACTTCGGCGGTGACATCGAGTGCATCGAAATCTCCGCACTGACCGGCGCCGGCATCCCCGACTTGCTCGAGCTCCTCGCCCTGCAGGCCGAGGTCCTCGAACTGAAGGCGAACCCGAAAGGTCACGCCCGTGCTGCCATGATCGAGGCCCGCGTCCAGCCCGGCCGCGGCGCCACCGCCTCCGGCATTGTCGAAACCGGCACGCTCAAGGTTGGCACCCCGTTCATCTGCGGTCCCTTCGCCGGCAAGGTGAAGGCGCTGATCAACGACATGGGCAAACAGATCAAGGAAGCCAAGCCCGGCACCCCGGTCGAAATCGTCGGCTTCGAGGAAATGCCCCACGTCGGCGACGAGCTCGTCGAGATGGACTCGATCCGCGCCGCCCAGAAGCTGGCCAGCGAGCGCCAGCTCGAGCGCCGCGCCGAGCGTCTCCACGTCCCGCAGAAGAGCCGCATGGAAGACCTTTTCTCCGTCGTCCGCGACGGGGGCGAAAAGTCGGTTCTCAAGCTCATCCTCAAGTGCGACGCCCAGGGATCGGTGGAAGCCATCCGCAAGGCCATCGGCGACATCAAGTCGGACAAGGTCAACACCCAGATCATCATCGCCGGCGCCGGCGCGATCAGCGAAGGCGACGTCCAGATGGCCAGCTCCGCCGATGCGGTCATCCTCGGCTTCAACGTCAAGGTCGAGAGCAACGCGGTGAAGACGGTCAAGTCCGAGGGCGTCCAGGTGAAGCTCTACTCGATCGTCTATGAGCTGATCGACCAGGTCCGGGAAGCCATGCTCGGCCTCCTCGACCCGCTCACCCGCGAGAACATCATCGGCCACGCCGAAGTCAGGATGGTCTTCAAGCTCTCCAAGGCGAAGGGTCGCGCCGCCGGCTCCTACGTCACCGACGGCAAAGTCCACCGCAAGGCCCACGCCCGCGTCATCCGTGGCAAGGTGCCGGTCTTCGACGGGAAGATGTCCACCCTCCGCCGCTTCCAGGACGAAGTGGAAGAGGTCAAGGCGGGCATGGAGTGCGGGATTCGCCTCGGCGATTTCAACGAATACCAGGAAGGCGACGTCATCGAGTGCTACACGCTCGAGAAGATTCCGCAGACCCTTTGATCCGCGGTTTGCCGGTCTCATCCAGGCCCCGGTTCCCGGCAATCAACCGCCGGGAACCTGCCCGGGACCTCCCGTCCTTGTTACCGACCGCCAACTGAGCAACCGTCTTTTCCATGAGCCTTCGCATCGACCGAATCAATGAGCTGCTGAAGCGTGAGATCGGCACCGTGATCCAGCGGGATTACGAGTGGAATGGTGCCCTCGTGACGGTCAGCGAAGTGGAGACCACCCAGGACATCAAGGAGGCCAAGGTCTGGATCGGCGTGCTCGGCGGCCGCTTCTCCGATGTCCTGGAGAAGCTCAACAACGAGCACGGGGCGATCCAGAAGAAGGTCTTCAAGCGGGTGGTGCTCAAGTCGACGCCTGTCTTGACGTTCCGCCACGATGACTCCGCCGCCCGCGGCGTGGACATCGTCAATCTCCTCGACGAGGTGGCCAAGCTTCCCACGGCGACCGACGGCGACGACGGGAACTCCGCCTGAAGCGGCAAACCGGCCGCGGTTGACTCGCTTTCCTGCGACGGATTGAATCCCGCATGGCAACGGGCTTTTCGATCATCGGCTTGGTTCTCGTGGTGGCCTTGCTCGCAGCCCTGTGGGCCGGCGTGGTTGCCTTGCATAAGGCTGGCAGGAACGGAGCCTGGTGGTGCCTGTTCAGCGGTCTCCTTTTGGCCACCTTGGGGATGATCGGCTATGCCGGTGGTGCCGCCTACCTCTTCAGTTCCTACACCGGTTCGTCCACCGGATCGGAAACCTCCATTGTGAAGGGGATGCAAGTGCTGTCGATTGCGGCTCTTGCCGGATCCTGCGGCGTCGTGGTTTTCGCCATCGGCTTTGCCCTGCATGGCTTCAGGGCCGCCAGCGCCGCGGCCCGGCAACGGGAACTGGAGCAACTCGCCTCGGCAATGTCCGAGGAGATCAACCAAATGCGCGCACAATCCCGGAATCCATGAAGTCCGGAAGCATCGCGTTCCTCGATTTGCCGGACGGCCGGACTTTGATCGGCCACGGGCCATTCCAAAGTGCCGCGGCAGCGCCTGCCACGGGTGCGGCTTTCTATCAGAATGACTTCGGGCTGACCTCCGGAACGCCCTGGAAGATTCCCGGCCGCTGGGAGCTGATTCCCCATGCCGAAGCAGCGGCACGCTTCATCGGATCCGACCTGAAGGCAACCTGCCAATGGGAAGCACCCGAAGCGTCTGGCTTTGCCGCTGTCTTCCAGGAGATCACGGCGGCCATCCGCGCCGGGGCTTTCGAGAAAACCGTACCCGTGGTCGTGGAGCGCGGAACGCTGGACGTTGCGCCGGGACGTCGCCTGCTCGCTTCGGCGGCAGGATGCGTCGAGCCGCGGCTCGGCTACGGATTTGCGGACGACACCCGTGGATTCGCGGGAACTTCGCCCGAAAGATTGCTTTCCCTGGCCGGCACCACTCTCCGGACCATGGCCCTGGCCGGCACCGCCCGCACCGAGGAACGCGACGTGCTGGAAGTGGATGAAAAGGAAATCCGGGAACACGAGTATGTGGCCCAGACGCTGGTCTCCAAGCTCGGCGACATCGGCACCGTCCGCCGCGGGCCCCGCGGGATCATGGAGCTGGGATCGATCGTCCACTTCCACACGCCGATCGAGGTCGACTTGTTCGACGGCGAGTCGCCCGACGCCCTGATCCGGCGGCTCCACCCGACGCCTGCGCTCGGCCCCCTGCCCCGCACCGCGGAGACGCTGGATCAACTCATCGAGTGGCGGCGGCGCCTCGGCACGCCGGACGAGTTCGGAGCCCCCTTCGGCGCCATCGTTGACGGCGAGTTCCACGCCATCGTCGCGATCCGCGGGATCTGGTGGCAGGACCGAGAGCTCCTCCTGCCCGCCGGATGCGGGGTCATCGAGGCCAGCCGCCTGGTCAACGAATGGCGGGAACTGCGCCTGAAGCGCGAGGCGGTGAAGGCGCGGTTCAAGCTCTGAACGGATGGAGCCTTGCCACGTCGTTAACGCCTGTTAGATCGTCCCCGATGTTGATCCGCGACGACGCGAAGGACCTGGTGCGAGGCCTTGCCATGAAGGGCGGCACCAAGCGGGCCATCCGCCGGTCCCTCGACGCGGAGGGCATGGGCGGACTGCTCGACGATTACGAGATCGAGGCGATCATCACCGAGGCGCGGGCCGCCGGACACTTCATCCCCCGGCGGGAGTCCCCGGTTCTGCCGCGCCTGACGGGCATCGTGGCGGTGATCATGGGGACGGGTAGCATCCTGTTCGCCAGTGGCCGCTACGGCCTGCTCGCGATCGTCCTCGGCCTCCTGCTGATCTTCAAACCAGGCTGGGCCAAGGACGACATCTAGGTCCGCTCCGGGCTCAATCGCCGAACAGGTTCCCCAGTCCGCCGATCACCGAACCCTCGCCCTTGCCGGTGGCGTACATCCCGGTGATGCGCTGGGCCAGGCGCGAGAACGGCATGCTTTGCAGCCACACCGACCCGTGACCTTGCAGGGTCGCGAGGAACAGCCCTTCTCCCCCGAAGACCATCGACTTCAGGTTTCCCGCGCGCTGGATGTCGTAGTTGATTCCCTTGGTGAAGGCGACCAGGCAGCCGGTGTCGACATACAGCTTCTCGCCCTTCAGTTCCTTCCGGACGACGGTGCCGCCCGCATGGACGAAGGCCATGCCGTCCCCCTGCAGACGCTGGAGAATGAAGCCCTCGCCACCGAACAAGCCCGCGCCGAACTTCTTGTTGAACGCGATGCCAACCTGGGTGCCCATCGCCGCACACAGGAAAGCATCCTTTTGGCAAAGCAACTCGCCTCCCTGTTGCGAGAGATCCACGGGAACCACCGTACCCGGATAGGGTGCGGCAAAGGTCACGCGCTTCTTGCCGCCGCCGCGGTTGGTGAAGTGGGTCATGAAGATCGACTCGCCGGTCAGGGCCCGCTTGCCCACTGCCATCAGCTTGCCCATGAGCCCCTCGTTCGGCGTGGAGCCGTCGCCCATCTTGGTTTCGAAGGCGATGCCGTCCTCCATGTAGTTCATGGCACCGGCCTCCGCGATCACGGTTTCCCCCGGGTCCAGCTCGACCTCGACCATCTGGATCGACTCGCCGATGATCTCGTAGTCGATCTCGTGCGATCGCTTTCCCCCGATCGGTGGCGGACCGCCCGCTGGCAGCGCCGGCGGCATCCCAGGCCCCTTGAAAAGGTCCGGCAGCACCTTTGCCGCAGGCTCCCAGCCGGCCATGTCCTGGGTCCAGAGCAAGGTCTGCGGGGTGATGGTGCCGCTTTCAACCAGCTCGGGGAGGTTCTCCTCGGAAGTGGTGGCGGTGGATCCGGAGGCGCTGTGGTAATGCCAAGTCTTCATTGCGACTTGGAATCTGGGTGGAATCCCGGTTCACGCAAGCTGAGTTTCGGCCAGCAAACGGTAGGTACCGTTCAAGGCCATCAGATCGTCGTGCGAGCCACTCTCCACCAACCGGCCGTGATTGAGAACCAGGATGGTATCGGCATGCCGGACCGTGGACAGGCGGTGGGCGATCACCAGGCTGGTGCGGCCCGCCATCAACCGCTCCAGTGCCTCGTTGACGAGCCGCTCGCTCTCCGTGTCCAGGGCACTGGTCGCCTCGTCCAAAAGCAGCACCCGCGGGTCGGCGAGGATCGCGCGGGCGATCGCGACGCGCTGGCGCTGCCCGCCGGAAATCTTCACGCCACGCGGACCGACCACCGTGTCGTAGCCTTCGGGCAGCGCCGTGATGAATTCATGGGCATTGGCCTGTTTCGCGGCTTCCTCGATCTCCGCCGCGCTCGCGCCGGGCCGGCCGTACTCGATGTTTTCGCGGATGGTGCCCCCGAACAGCAGCACCTCCTGGGGCACCACGGCGATCTGCCTGCGGAGCGACTCCAGCCGCAGTTCCGAGGCGTCAGCACCGTCGAACAATACCCGGCCAGCTTCCGGGCGGTGGAAGCCGAGAATCAGCGAGAAGATCGTCGACTTGCCCGCGCCCGAGGGACCGACCAAGGCGATCCGCTTGCCCGGTTCCGCCGCGAAGGAAAGGTCGCTGAGCACCGGGGCATCGGGGCGGGACGGATAGTGGAAGGACACCCCTTCGAACGCCAGCGCCCCCTCGAGATGCCCCACGGCGCGCGCGCCGTCTTGCTCGGGAGCCTCGGCCATCAGTTCGCGCAGGCGCTCGGTCGCGCCGGACATCGACTGGAACTGCGAGATGATTTCCGGCATCGAGCCCAACGAGGCCCCGACGAACACGCTGAACAACACGAAGGCGGTGAAACTCTTCTGGGTGATCTCTCCATCCGCCAGCATGTGGGAACCGAACCAGGCGACGCCGCCAATCGTGCCGAACATCGCGAATATCACGAACGAGAGGAAGGCCGCACGGGCATTCGCGCCCTTCAAGGTCACCTGCAGGAAACGGTCGAGCGCCCGGTCATAGCGGGAGAGTTCGAAGCCCTCGTTGGAAAACGCCTTCACGTCCGCGATGCCCTGCACGCTTTCCTCGATCACGGTCCCGGACTCGGCCAGCGCCTCCTGGGCGTCGCGCGAATGCTGGCGGACCTTGCGACCCGAAATCGCCACGGCCAGCACAACGACCGGGATGCTGGCTAGCATCACCAGCGACAACTTCCACGAGAAGATGAAGATGAAGATCAGGCCGCCGACCAGGATCACCGAATGCCTCACCGCCTGCGGTACGGTATTCAAGATGGTTTCGCGGACGATCGCGAGATCCGCCGAGACCCGGTTGCTGAGCGAACCGGAGCGCTGGTCCTGGAAGAACGGAACCGGCAGCTTCAGCAAGTGGCTGAACAAGTCCCGCCGCAGGGCGTTGAGGGCGCTCTCGCCCGACCAGGTGAATCCGCGGACCCGCCAGTAGGCGATGAAGGCCTGGACAGCCAGGGCCCCGAGCAACCAGAAGATCACTTGGTCCGCCTTGTCACGGGTCGCCACGGCATCTCCCCCGCCCTTCCAGGCATCGGCGGGATCGCCTACCAGGTCCTTGAGGAAGAACGGGAACGCGAGCGCCAGTCCCGCCGTCACGAACAGCGCGATCAGTGACGGGATGAAGACCTTGCGGTAGGGCCGCACGTAGGACAGCACCCATGCGAGGCTTCCCTTGATGTCACCTTTCTTCCCCGACTCCGCTTTCCGCATGCGCTGGATGGGAAACGAGCATGGCGGCCGCGTCAATGACGGGCTCCGCGGTCACTCGTAGCGCCACTTGATGCGCCACGGATCGCGGGTCTCCTCCTGCTTCAGCTTGAGCCGCTGCTTGCGCTCGCCGAGCTTGCCGGCAAACTCCGGATCCCCGGCCAGATTGCGCGACTCCGCCGGGTCGTCCGTGATGTTGTAGAGCTCGAAGGGAGGACGGTGGATGTACGAATCCACGCTGCGGTTGCCGTAATTGGCATCCATGCCCTTTTCATACTGCGCCTGCCAGGTGGACGCCGCCCAGAGGTCCGAGGCGAAGGGATAGGGCAGCGGCGCGGCGATGTTCCAGATCAGCTTGTAGTGGCGGCCGATGACGGCGCGCATCGGGTAGTACATCTGGATTTCATGGAAGGTGTGCGAGGCGAATACCTCGTCCCACCCCGTGGAGTCCCGCGAATCGAGCAGCGGCAGCCAGGAGCGCCCGTGATAGCGGTCGAACTTGAACCCCGCGTTTTCGCCGCGGCCGACCTTCGGCACCGGCAACAAGTGCTTGGGAGCCTGCTTGCCGGCCTCGTAGCCACCGGCCGCGTCCAGCAGCGACGGCGTGATATCGACATGAGAAATCATCGCGTCGTTGACGATTCCCCCGGCCGCCGCGCCCGGCATGCGGACCACGAAGGGAACCTTGAGGCCGGCCTCGTAAACCGTGGTCTTCGCCCCGGGGAAAGCCATGCCGTGATCCGCCGTGTAGATGATCATCGTGTTTTCGTACTGCCCGGCCTCCTTGAGAGCCTCGACGAGCTTGCCCAGCGCCTTGTCGGTGCGGGTGCAGCTCTGGTAGTACTGGGCGATCTCGCGGCGGCACTCGATGGTGTCCGGCAGGTAAGCGGGAACAGGAACCTCGGCCGGGTCATACACGAGCTCCGGGGTCCCCGGATACGATTTGCCGGCCGGCGGATTGCCGAAACGGTTCGGCTTCAGCTTCTCCGGAGCGCTCTCCTCGACGTCCCCGCTGCGGTGCGGATCGTGGGTCCAGAAGCACAGGAAGAAGGGCTTGTCCGACTCCTCGTTGAACAAGGGCTTGCAGGACTCGACCCAGGCCGGGGTGTTGTGACCGCCGCCCTTCTCGGGGAGATACCGGTCGAACTGATAGACGACCTCCGGGGCCACGTGGAGCTTGCCGATGTGGGCGGTGCGATAGCCGTTGGCGCGCAGCTGGTTCGGCAAGCTGAGGGCGGCGCAGCTCTTGAAGGTATCGAACTTGTGGTAGTCGTGGGTGTGCCCGAACTGCCCGTTGGCGTGGTTCTGCAGGCCCGTGAGCATCACCGAGCGGCTCGCCGAGCAGGATGCGGTGGTGGCGTAGGCGTTGGTGAAGCGCGTGCCTTCCGCGGCAAGCTGGTCGAGGAACGGGGTCTGGATCAGGGGAGAACCATAGCAGCCCGCGATCGGGCTCTGGTCGTCGGTGACAAACAGCACGATGTTGGGCCTTGCCGCGAGAGCGGAACTGATCGCGAGAAGGGTGGCGGCGGCTCCGGTGAGCAGCAGGCGGAATTTCATGATGATGGGTTGCTTGGTCTTTTACGCGGTCGGCCTTCCCGCTCTCTCGACCGATGACATCGCCGCCCCGGGCCCTGTCTCAATCCCACGCTCCTGAATCCGGGTGGCCCCGTGACGGGTCCGGCTAACCCGCGGCTGTCCGACCTTTGCAAGCCTCCTGCGCTGCACGCCGGGCCCACCGGTCGGCATCGATCACCGCCTCCAGCGACGAGGCGGCCGTCACCTGGTGGCGCGACATGGCCTCACCCACCACCCGCCAGATGTCGGGGAAGCGGATCCCGCCCGCGATGAATGCATCGACCGCGACCTCGTTGGCGGCATTGAAAACCGCCGGCAAGGTCCCGCCCTTCAATCCCGCCTCGCGGGCCAATCCCAAGGCCGGGAAATCGCGGTGGCGGGGCTCCTCGAATTCCAGGCGCGCGAGCTTGGCAAAGTCCAGGGGCTGCAAACCGCCGGCCAGCCGCTCCGGCCAGGTCAGCGCATACTGGATGGGGAAACACATGTCGGTGGTGCTCATCTGCGCCAGCACCGAGCCGTCGATGAACTCGACCATCGAATGCACGATGCTCTGGGGATGAACGATCACGTCGATCCGCTCCATGCCGATCCCGAACAGCCAGCGCGCCTCGATCATTTCGAGGCCCTTGTTGAAAAGCGTGGCGGAATCGATGGTGATCTTGCGCCCCATCTCCCAGGTCGGGTGCTTGAGCGCCTGGGCCAGGGTCACGTCGGCAAGCTGCCCGGCGGGCAAATTCCGGAACGGCCCGCCGGATGCCGTGAGAATCAGCCGCGAGACCTCCTTCTCGCCGCCCGCGTGTCCGTCGAGACATTGGAAGATCGCGTTGTGCTCGCTGTCGACCGGCAGGAGCTTCACGCCCTTGCGCGCCGCGGACGCGGTGACGATCTCGCCGGCCATCACCAGGATTTCCTTGGAAGCCACCGCGAGATCCTTGCCGGCCTCGATCGCCGCGAGCGCCGGCTGCAAACCGGCCGTGCCAACGATCGCCACCAGGACCATGTCCGCCTCTCCCAGCGTGGCGAGTTCACTCAAGCCCTCGGGACCCGGGTAAATCTCCACGCCCGCCGGCAGCAGGGCGCGCAACTCGTCGATGCGGCTCGCATCATGCAGCGCCACGTGGCGGACACCGGTTTCGCGAACCTGCGCGGCGAGGGCCTCGACACTGCCGTTCGCCGCCAGACCGACCAGTTCGACCCTCTCGGGCAAGAGTCGCGCCACCTCCAGGGTGGATTTTCCAATCGATCCCGTGGACCCTAAAAGGACCACCTTCTTGCGTGCCCCGGCAGCCTTCACAGCGTCACCCATTTGAGATAGAAATACAGCACCGGCGCCGTGAAGCAGAGACTGTCGATGAGGTCGAGCGCCCCGCCGATGCCCGGCAGGAAATTCCCCGAGTCCTTCGCGTTGAGGCTGCGTTTCACCACGCTCTCGGCGAGGTCGCCGACCACGGCCAGAAGGGCGAGCAACACGCTGAGCCCGATCACCGCGCCCCATCCGCCCAGCACGTGCAGTCCGGAGGCAAAGCCCGGCATGTCGTCGTGGAACAGGGCATACAGCCCGCAGCCGGCGAGCAGGGCGAAGAAGATCGCGCCGCCGAAACCCTGCCAGGTTTTCCCCGGGCTGACGTGGGGGATCATCTTGTGGCGGCCGATCGCCGATCCGACGATGTAGGCGCCCATGTCGGTGAACTTGGTTACCGCGATCAGCCACAGCAGGGCCATCGCTCCCGGCACCTGGCCTTCACCGGGAACCACGAATACGAGCTTCGCGGCGAAGTTGAAGAGGAAGGCGATGTAGATGAAGCCGAGCAGGCTCGAAGCAACAGCTTGGAGCGGTTCCAACCCGCGGATGGGATGCCGCAGTTGAAGAACAAAGGCTCCGGCGATCGCCAGAAAGATGGCGGCGCCATCAAACCAGTCATCCGGAAGGATCAGATAGGAAGAATCGTGGCTGGCGATATAGCCGGTGCCCGGATCCGCAAGTTCATCGATCCGGGTGGCACCACTTTCCAAAAGAACGCCACTGTCCAGCAGCAGCCAGTAAAGGGCCAGCGAATACGCCACCGCCAGCAGCAGGCCGAAACGCGGGAAGCACTTCACCCCGGCGCCCTTCAGCATCCGGAAATACTCGATCGTCGCGAGGACGACCAGGACGCCCATCATCCCGACATAGGCCCATCCCTGGCGGCTGGCGAAGGCCGCGGCGACCACCGCCCACAGGCCGAGCGTGCTCGCGCTGCGGCGCAGGAAGGTGGTTCGTTTCGAAGTGTCTGGTGCGGGGCTGGGCATCCGGGGCGAATCCAAGACCGCGAAGCAGCGCGAGGCAAATTGATTCCGTCGCGCAACCTTGCGAACGGCCCCGGGTTCTTTCCAGCAACTACGGATGGCCACCCGTCGGACCCACATCAAACCGATTACAACCGATACCATGAAAACGACAATGACCCTGATCACCCTGGCTCTCGCCGGCACCCTTGCCGCCCAAGCCCAGGACGCGCCCCGGCGCGAAAACCGCGGCCCGCGGCAAGTGCCCCCCGCCGTGCTGGAGGAGTTCGACAAGGACGGCGACGGCAAGCTCAACGACGAGGAAAGCAAGGCCGCCCGCGAAGCCATGCAGGCCAAGCGCGAGGAAGCCCGCAAGAAGATGATCGCCGAGTTCGACAAGGACGGCGACGGCAAGCTCAACGACGAGGAAAGCAAGGCCGCCCGTGAAGCCATGCAGGCCAAGCGCAAGGCCCTCGTCGAAAAATACGACGCGAACAAGAACGGCCGCCTCGATCCCGAGGAAGTGAAGGCCGCCCGCGAAGCCGGCGAGGAACTGCCGATGATGCGCGCAGGTGCCCGCGGCCAGGGAGGCCCGCGCGGCGAAGGCCGTCCGAACCGCGGCGAACGCAAGGCGCCACCGGCCGGCGAATAAGCCGCAGGCATCCCGACCCACCCTACGAAACCCGGAGCGCGTTGACCCGCCTCCGGGTTTTTTCGTGGGCTCAGCCGACCACGTTCCACAGCAGCATCGCCATCGCCAGACCGACCAGCGAGATGATCGTCTCCGCCACGGTCCACGACTTCAGCGTCTGCTTTTCGGTGAGCTTGAGGTAGCGGCTGATCATCCAGAACCCGCTGTCGTTGACGTGCGACGCCGTGGTCGCGCCGGCGGCGATCGCCGCGACCAGCAGCGCCAGCTTCATCGGTCCCAGGTCCATTTGCTCGACCAAGGGCGCCATCAAGGCCGCCCCGGCGGTCATCGCCACCGTGGCCGAGCCCTGGCTGACCCTCACCACGGTGGTCAACAGCCACGCAAGCACCAGCGGCCCGACGGGCAAGGTCTGCATTCCCGTGGCCAGCGCCTTGCCCGCCCCGCTGTCGACCAGCACCTGCTTGAATACCCCGCCGGCGCCGGTCACCAGGATGATGATCCCGGCGGGTCCGAGCGACTTGGTCGCCAGCTCCTGAAGCTCGCTCCGCCCGGCCTTGAACCGGAACGCGAGCACGGCCATCGCCGCGAGGGTCGAGAGCAACAAGGCGGCGATCGGATGCCCCAAGAACGATAGCAAGGCATGCCCGGGACTCCGGCCCTGGCTTTCGATGACCTCCTTGCCGACCTGCAGGTCGACCAGCGACGCCGCCAGGATCAGCAGGATCGGCGCGAGGATGAGCGCCGCGGTGATCCACGCCATCGGGCGATCCAGGGTCGCCTCCTCTTCCTCCGCGATTTGCTCCGGCACCTCCAGGTTCAGCCGGGGCACGATCCACTTGGAGAAGACCGGCCCCGCGAGGATCGCTCCCGGCAATCCGCACAGCACCCCGGCGAGGATCACCGGCCCCAACGACACCCCGAGGTACTCCGCCACGATGATCGGCCCGGGAGTGGGCGGGACGAAAGAATGCGTGACCGCCAGCCCCGCCAGGAGCGGCAGGCCGAAATACAGAACCGGCTTCCGCTGGCTGCGGGCCATCGCGAAAAGCAGCGGGCAAAGGATCACCAGGGCCACGTCGAGGAACACGGGGATCGAGATCAGGAAGCCCGCCACCATCAGCGCCCACGGTGCGCCCTTCGGTCCGGTCAGCCGGATCATGCCCTTGGCCAGCGCGTGGGCCCCGCCCGAGTGCTCCAGCATCGCGCCGAAAATCGCCCCCAAACCGACCAACACCGCCACCAGGCCGAGGCTCTTGCCCATCCCGTCCACCACCGTCGCCGGGATCGCGTCGAGCGGCATCCCCACCAGCACTGCAAATATCAGGCTCGAAACCAAGAGGGCGACAAAGGCCTGCCAGCGCAGCCACAGGATCAGGCCCAGCAACAGGCCAACGGCGGCGATCACGGCCAGCAGCGGGTGGTCGGACAACATCCGCCGAGCCCGCCAGAATCGGCGCGCCGCGTCACGCCCCAATCGAGACAACACCAGGGACTCGCAAAAAGCCCGCCACCGTGCGAAACTTCCGGCCGATGACCCTCGCCAGCAAGATCACCCTCGGCCGCATTTTCATGGTGCCGGTCTTCGCGGTGTACGTGGCGAGGTACGGGATGAGCGTGGCGGCCCGCGAGCCGGACGAAAGGCTGCGCTGGACCGCGCTGGCGCTGTTCGTGATCGCCTCCGCCACCGACGGCGTCGACGGCTGGATCGCCCGCCGCTTCAACCAGAAGTCCAAGTTCGGCGCCTTCATCGACCCCCTCGCCGACAAGTTCCTGCTGATCACCGCCATCGTCTTCCTCAGCGCCTTTCCCTGGGGCGAGCATGACTGGCGGATGCCGCAGTGGTTCGCCTGGCTGGTCATCACCCGCGACACCCTGATCGTCCTCGGCATCATCCTGGTCAAGCGCACCGCCCGCGAGGTCCACTACTCGCCCCACTGGACCGGCAAGGTCTGCACCGTCACCCAGATGTTCGCGATCGGCTGGGTGATGCTGAAAGTCGACATCCTGCCGCCGCTCTACCCGTGCCTGGTGGCGGCGCTCTTCACCCTCTGGTCGGCCGTGAACTACTACCTCGAGGCCAGCCGGCAGCTCAGGAACGCCCCGGTCACCCCGCCGTAATGCCCTTGCTACCCGCGGCTTGCTACCGTAAGCCCCGGGCATGCCCACCGTCGCCATCGTCGGACGCCCCAACGTCGGGAAGTCCGCGCTCTTCAACCGCCTGGCCAAGCGGAAGATCGCCATCGTCCACGACCAGCCCGGCGTGACGCGCGACCGCATCTCCGCGCCCTGCCTGGCGACGGCCGTACCCTGCACCCTCATCGACACCGGCGGCATCGGCGCCACGCTCGACGACGGCTTCGGCGCCCAGGTCACGCTGGAGGCCGACATCGCGATGCAGACCGCGAACCTGATCCTGTTCGTCGTCGACGCCCATGAAGGGCTGACGCCGGTCGACCTCGACCTCGGCGCCAAGCTGCGCAAGGCCCAGCTGCCGGTGATGCTGGTGGTCAACAAGGTCGACGACGACAAGCACGTCCGCGCCACCGACGAGTTCAGCCGCCTCGGCTTCGGCGATCCCGCCTGCATTTCCGCCGAGCACGGCCGCGGGATGAACGACCTCACCCAACGGATCGACGAGATCATCAAGCCGCTCGAAGGCGAGATCCAGGAAGCCATCGAGGAAGCCGAGGCCGCCGGCATCAAGCTCGCCATCGTCGGCAAGCCGAACGCCGGTAAGTCGTCGCTGGTCAACGCCATCCTCAACGACCGGCGGACCATCGTTTCCGACATCGCCGGCACCACCCGCGACGCGATCGACCTGCCCTGCGACCACGGCGGCGAACGATTCACCCTCATCGACACCGCCGGGCTCCGGCCGCGGGCGAAACGCGACACCTCGGTCGAGGTCTTCTCCGCGATGCGCACCGAGCGGGCGATCCGCCGCGCTGACCTCTGCGTGCTGGTCATCGACCTGGCCGCCGGGATCAGCGCCCAGGACCGCAAAATCGCCCAGGAGATCCTGAAGGAGAACAAGCCCTGCCTGATCGTCCTCAACAAATTCGACCTCTATCACCCGGACGCGCCGATGAAGGCGCGCATGGCCGAGGCGACCGACCACGTGAAGCGCGAGCTCTTCTTCCTGAGCTACGCTCCCTTCGTCACCGTTTCCGCCAAGAGCGGCCAGGCCGTCGAGCAGGTCCTCAAGAAGGTTCTCGCGATCAAGAAGGGGGCCCGCAAGGTGCCGAGCACGGGCAAGCTCAATCGCATGCTCCAGGAGGCCTTCCAGATCAATCCGCCGCCCTCGGACAAGCGCTCGGCCAAGCGGCTGAAACTCTATTACGCGACCGCCGCCGTGGAGGAAAAATACAGCACCATCCCGGTGCCGACCTTCGTGCTCTTCGTCAACGACAAGGCCTTGATGCCGGCGAGCTACGAACAGTACCTCGCCAACCGGTTGCGCGAGTTCAACCCGGTTGCCGGTGTTCCCATCGTCTTCTCCGTCCGGTCGCGGGACCGCCGCGAGTGGGACAAGAGAAAATGATGAACGGCGGTTGGCACCCGGACCGCTTCGTTGGAAGATGCGGGTCCGCCCGCCACGATCCCAGCTTTTCCCATGGCCCTTCTCGACGTCCGCAACCTGACCACCCGCTTCCACACCCGCAACGGCATCGTCCACGCGGTGGAAGACGTTTCTTTCTCCGTCGAGGCGGGCAAGGCGCTCGGCATCGTCGGTGAGTCGGGGTCGGGCAAGTCGGTGACCTGCTACTCGCTGCTCGGCCTGATCCCCCAGCCTCCCGGGCGCATCCACGCCGGCACCGCGATGTTCGACGGGCTCGACCTGCTGAAGGCAAAGGAAAGCCAGCTGCGCAAGATCCGCGGCAAGCGGATCTCGATGATCTTCCAGGACCCGATGACCTCGCTGAACCCCTATCTGCGGATCGGCGACCAGCTGACCGAGCCGCTTGAGATCCACGAGGGCATCCGCGGCCGCAAGGCGCTCGACCGGGCCATCCAGTCGCTGGCCGAGGTCGGGATTCCGGATCCCGAAAAGCGGATCCAGGCCTACCCCCACGAGTTTTCCGGCGGCATGCGCCAGCGGGTGATGATCGCCATGGCGCTGATCACCCGGCCCGAGCTGTTGATCTGCGACGAGCCGACCACGGCGCTGGACGTCACCGTGCAGAAGCAGGTGCTCGACCTGATCCGCGACCGCCAGCGCGAGCTCGGCACGGCGGTCATTTTCATCACCCACGACCTGGCCGTGGTGTCCGAGGTCTGTGACGTGGTGAACGTCATGTATGCGGGCCGCATCGTCGAAAGCGCGCCGAAGGACGAGCTCTTCGCCAAGCCGCTGCACGCTTACACCCGCTCGCTGCTGAAGAGCATCCCCGCCATCCACGACAAGGGCGAGGACCTCTACACCATTCCCGGCTTGCCGCCGAACCTCGCCAACCCGGTTCCGGGCTGCGATTTCCGCCCGCGCAACACCCTCGGGGACGCCAAGCTCTGCCTCACCGACCGCCACCCGAAACTGGTCGAGCACGGCGCCCGCCACTTCGTCCAGGATTGCCCCGGGTGTTTGTCGACGAATTGAGGGATTCAGGCGCCTGGTTATTCGCCGAAGCTCCCCCTCTCCAACATCAGGGCCCTGAGGTCCCTGTAGCTGATTCCGTCTTTGATCCGACGGTAAGGCGGCTCCTCAACATCGATCGCCAGCCAGTCGATCTTCGACGAGGAGGGCCCCTCGAAGAACCGTGGATCCAGGTAGCGAAAGCTATTCCATGCAATCACCTCTTCGAAATAGGTCTGCATCGTACGATCACCGCGTTCGATTGCTTTCCGCCGGTTGTAGAACGCCATCTTCGTCTCCTCGCGGACGTGATCTTGCCCGAGGCCGAGGAAGTGCATGGACGCCATGCCAACCAAACAGCCACAGGTGAAGATCGCTGGATTCTTGAGCATTTTCATCGGCGGGAATGGTTTCGGATCCTGAAAAGAAAAAGGGCGAGCATCGCTGCCCGCCCTTCAAATTCCATTCGATGCTGCGCTATCAGCCGGTCACGCGCATCGGCATGATGACGTAGAGGAAGCTGCCGTCGATCCGGATGACCCCGGGGCTCATTTCGTCGATGAGGTCGAGGTAAACGGTTTCGGCTTCCAGGTTGCGCAGCGGCGCCATCAGGAATTCCGGATTGAAGGCGATCTGCATCGGCTTGCCGGTGTAGGCGACTTCCATTGTTTCGCGCGCCTCGCCGACGTCCGGCGAGTTGGCGGTGACCTCGACGGAATTCTCGCCGAAGACCAGCTTCACCGAGTTCGACTTGTCGGAGGAAAGCAGCGAAACGCGGCGGACGGTCTCGAAAGTCGCCTCGCGGGGCAGCTCGACGCGCTCGGTCGATTCCCCCGGGATCACCTGGCGGTAGTTCGGGTAGTTGCCCTCGATCAGCTTGCTGATCAGGAGGTGCTCGCCGATGTGGAAGGAAATCTGGCTGTCACTCAGGCGGATCAGCACTTCGTCCGAATCCCCCAGCAAGCGCAGCAGCTCCTGCACCGCCTTCGTCGGGACGATGACGTCGGTCTCGTGGCTGGCGGGGAACTCGAGGTCGTTCTCGACCATCGCCAGGCGGCGGCCGTCGGTGGCAACCAGGGTCAGCTTGCCGTCGCGGAACGAGGTGTAGATGCCGTTCAGGACGTAGCGGGTCTCGTCGGTCGAGATCGCGTAGGCGGTCTTCTTCAGGCCGTCGCGCAACACCTGCTGGGGCATGCGGAACTCCTTGGCGCCCTCGAAGTCGGGCAGCGGCGGGAAGTCGTCCTGGCCGAGACCGATGATCTTGAAGAACGAAGGACCGCTCTGGATCGACGCAATGTTCTTCGCGTCGACCGAAATCTCGACCTCGCTGGCCGGGAGCTCGCGGACGATGTTCACCAGGCGCTTCGCCGGGAGGGTGGTCGCTCCTTCCTTGTCGATCTTGGCTTCCACCGAACCCGTGATGCCGACATCGAGGTCGGTCGTCGTGAACGTCAGGCGACCTCCCTTGGCGACCAGCAGCACGTTCGACAGGATGGGCAAGGTCGTCCGGGTGCTGACCACGTGCTGGACCTTCTGCAGCCCGTCAAGAAGGGCCTCTTTGGAAATGCTGAACTTCATGGGGATAAACGGAAACGCGCGATTGCTAGGCGGATGCTCTCTGCAATCTCCGACCCTTGGCAAGCCATTCTGTCGGGAATGCCAAGGATCGCCACCGCCCCCTGAAAACGGCCTGGAATTCCAAAAACTCCCCGGCCCTAGTCTCAGCGCCGCATTGTCGACTCGATGACCCCGATCGCGTCCCTCACCGAGGCGTCGATTTCCATCTGCGCGGAGATTTTTTTGCAGGCGTGGATGACCGTTCCGTGGTCCCGCCCGCCGAAGGCCTCACCGATCTCCATCAGCGATCCCTTGGTCAGGGTCCGGCTCAAATACATCGCCACCTGGCGGGGGAAGGCGATGCTGGCCGGCCGCCGGCGGCTGGTCATGTCGGCGAGCCGGATGTCGAAGTGATCGGCCACCGCGCGCTGGATCGAATCGATGGTGACCTGCTTGCCGGTCTCCTCGCGCAGCAGGTCGCGCAGGAGATGCTCGACCCGCTCCTCGGTCACCCGCTCGCCGGCGAGCGAGGCGAAGGTGGCCACGCGCATCAACGCGCCTTCGAGGCGCCGCACGTTGCTGCGGATCCGCTCGGCGAGGAAGCGCATGATGCCCTCGTCGACCTTGACCTTCCACTCGTCGCGCTTCTTGCCGAGGATCGCGAGCCGGGTCTCGAAGACCGGCGGCTGCAGCTCCACGGTCAGCCCGCACTCGAAGCGGGAGATCAGGCGCGGCTCGAGGTTCTTGATCTCGCTGGCCGGCCGGTCGCTGGTCAGGACCACCTGGCAGCGGCCGTCGAGCAGGGTGTTGAAGGTGTGGAAAAACTCTTCCTGCGAGCGCTCCTTGCCGCCGAGGAACTGGACGTCGTCGAGGAGCATGACTTCGGCCGACCGGTAGCGCTTGCGGAAGCGCTCGAGATCGCCCTTGCGGACGGCGTCGATGAACTCGTTGGTGAACTTCTCGCAGGTCAGGTAGACGACCTTGGAAGCCGGGGCATTGCGCAGCCACTGGTGGCCGATCGCGTGCATCAGGTGGGTCTTGCCGAGACCCGGTCCGCCATGGATGAAGAGCGGGTTGTAGCCCGGGCCCTTCTTTTTCGCCACCGCCTCGCAGGCGGCGTGGGCGAACTGGCTGTTCGCACCGACGACGAAGGACTCGAAGGTGAACTGCTGGTTGAGACCGGCGGTCTTAAGTCGCTTCTCGAAGCTGATCTCGCCACCCATCGGTGCCGCCGGCGCGGGCACCTTGCAGACGACATCCGAAGGCGCCTTCGCGGCTCCGTTGGGCTCGTCGGCCTCCGGCCCGCAATCTTCCACCACCAGCTTCACCCCGCGGACGCCTTCGATGGCTTCGGCCACTGCCGACGAGAGCTCCGGCAGGTAATTCGTTTCGATCCAGACCTGGTGGATCTCGTTCGGCACCGACACCACCGCCCGCGAGTCCTCGACCCCGACCAACCGTGATGCCCGGAACCAGCGCTGGTAGGCATCCTTGCTCACCAGCTTCCCGAGCACCTCACACGCCGCATCCCACAGCGCGGCCGCGTCCGCAACCGGTTCCATTTCAACTTCTCCTCCAAACTCCTCCAAATCCATTTTTGTCACTTTCTCCCCTTGGTTGGTTTTTCGTCCCGCCGCTTGCGTCAGATGCTGTCTCTCGACCCCCTGGAAGCGCGACGGGCTGGAGGGATACATTCCCCGGCAGCGCCATGGGGATCCTTTTTTTGGTCACTCTAACAGCACGCCGCCGACAGCCCCATTTCCACAAGCGTTCCACGCCAAAATAATTTAAAAACTTGACCGGAATTTTCGTTAATTTTCCCAAAGCAAACCCGCCCAATCGAACAGAACTGGTGGTACGGACTGTTTGAAATCAACGGTTTGCCACCTTTCAAAAACTCCCGGTTCCGGCGGTGACCGATCGTGATCTGGACGGGTCGTTACGGTTCAATGGAATGCAACGAATTGCACTGCAGCCGCATGCTGATCCGACGCGGTCAGCGGGCCGCCGCAACCGTCGCCGACACCTTCGAATCCGTCCGACCGCCCGGCAGCCAGCCGCAGAGGAAGGTCACGACGGCGGTCACCGGCCAGGCCCAGGCATAGCACCACAGCGGCTTGATCGTCCCGGCGGCCAGCGCCGCAGGGTCATAGGTCCCGAACACGCCGAGCCAACCCAGCGGAACGCCGGCCTTGCCCAGCAGCACCCACACGTCGGCACGCACCAAGGCGACCAGGATGAACGAGATCGCCGAGCCGACCAACAGGCCCCGGACACTGCCCCGGCGCAAGATCGCACAGGCCATCAGCGCCAGCAGCGGCCCCATGGTGTAGGTGGTCATCCCGAAGGCCAGCGGCAGGATCGGGATGCCGCCGCGGGCGACGTTGAGCAGCATGGTAAAGCCAGTCAGGACGACGCCCCAGACGATGACTAGCAGGCGCGACATCCGCACCAGATTCAGCCCCTCGAGTTCCTCGTCGGTACGGTCCTCGGGGTGATACATCATCGACAGCGTGGTCTGGCTCAGGGCCGCGAGGATCGAGTCGAGGCTGGAAATCGACGCCGCGAACACGCCTGCCAGGATCAAGCCGCTGAGTCCGGTCGGCAAGACGGTGGTGATCCACATCGGGAACACGTAGTCGGGTTCCCCCGGAGCCAGGACCCGGCTGCCGGCAACCGTTTCCGTTCCGGCTTTCACCAGGTCCGCTTCCGCCGGGTTGAAGGGGTGCACATGGTAGTGCACGAAAAGCGCCGCCCCCACCATCAGCATGAGCAGGGTCAGCAACTGGCCGAAGCAGCTGAAGACGAGCGCTTTCCCGGCGTCCTTGGCGTTCCGGCAGCAAAACATCCGCTGGGCGTTCAGCTGGTCCACCCCGTAGGCGGTGAGGTTCTGGAACGGCACCGCGAGCAGGGCCACCCAGAACGTGAACTCGAGCTCCTTGCGGAAGCCGAAGGTGAAGTCCCACACCCGCGTGCGCCCGAAGCCCGATGCGGTTTGCCAGAATTCCCCCCAGCCGCCGTCGAGATGGGAGCAGATCCAGAACAGGGCGATCACCCCGCCCAGGCTGAACAAAAGGAACTGCATCACGTCCGTCCAGATCACCGTCTGCATTCCGCCCATCAGGGTCCAGCCGATGGCGAACAGCCCGATCACCAGGATGCTGATCTCGATCGGCAATCCGGTCACCACCTGGAGCGGGATCGCCGCCACCAGCACCCGCACGCTTTGGCCGAGGATGCTGCCGAGCGTGAACAACACGGTCGCCAGCTTCTTGGCCGCCCGACCGAGCCGCCGGCCCATGAAATCATAGGGACTGTAGATCTCCTGCTCGTAGTAGAGCGGCACCAGGAACTTCGCCACCAGCACCCGTGCGAGGATCGAGCCGATCGCCCACTGCAGGTAGCGGAAGTCCCCGTTGAGCGCGAACAGGGTGCCCGGCACGCCGATGAAGGTCACCCCGCTGATCTCGGTGGCGATGATCGAACCGCTGACCGCAGGCCACGGCAGCGAGCGGCCACCGAGGAAGAAGTCGCGGATCGTCGCCTGCTTGCCGCTCATGCGGTGGCCGATCCAGGTGCAGAGGACCAGATAGCCGAGCAACACCCCCCAATCGATCCACGTGAAGTGGCTCTGAATCTCCGCGATCAACATGTCGCACGCTAGGGACAGCCGCCCGCCGGCGTCCACGCTGGAATTGCCGCCAGCCCGGCCCTCGCCCATCCTGCCGCCATGCTCCATCCCGACCTCGCCACCCTCCTGCAGCAGCGCAAGGAAACCATCGCCGACCACGCCTTCCGCGACCGCGACCCCGCCGCCCACCTCGAGGAGCTGAAGTCCGTCTCGGAATCGATCACCGCCTGGCACGAGGCCCGTCGCGGCACGCTGCCCGCCCGGCTCGAGCACTTCCTGACCGGCTGTTCCTTCGACAAGGCCCTCCGTTTCCTCGAATCCGACGGCACCTGGAGCGGCCACTGAAGGCACCCGGACGCCTTTTTTGGCACTTGGAACTTCTTCACTTGGAACTTCGCGAAGGGCTCCCCTAGTCTCCGCGCCAGAGCAATTCCCGTGAGTCCCACCGCCACCGAAAATCACATCGTCGGCATCCTCCCAGCGCGCTGGGGCTCCTCCCGCTTCCCCGGAAAACCGCTCCACTTGATCGCCGGGAAGCCACTCGTCCAGCACGTCTGGGAGCAGTGCCGCAAGTGCTCGCGCCTCGACGAACTGGTCATCGCCACCGACGACGCACGGATCCTCGAGGCGGCGGAATCCTTCGGTGCCCGCGCCGTGATGACCTCGCCGGAACACCCGACCGGCACCGACCGCATCGCCGAGGCCGTGCGCTCGATTCCCGTCGCCACGATCATCGTCAACATCCAGGGCGACGAACCGCTCATCGACCCCGCGCTCGTCGACGAACTCGCCGCCGCCATGGCCTCCGACCCGTCGCTCGACATGGCCACCGCCGCCAACCCGCTCGACCCGGCCGACCCCGCGACGGGCGACCCGAACGTGGTGAAGGTCGTCACCGCCCTCGACGGCCGTGCCCTCTACTTTTCCCGCTCGCCCCTGCCCTACTTCCGCAACCCGGTCGACGGTTTGCCGGTCTACCGCCACAAGGGGATCTACGCATACCGTCGTACTTTCCTTGAGCGCTTCGTCACCTGGCCTCCATCTCCGCTGGAGCAGGCCGAGTCGCTCGAACAACTGCGCGCCCTCGAGAACGGGGCGTCGATCAAGGTCCTGCCCACCACCGACACCTCGCCCGGTGTCGACACGCCCGAACAAGCCGCCCACGTCGAAGCCATCCTCACCAGCCCATCTTCCCACCCATGAAATACATTTTCGTCACCGGCGGCGTCGTCTCGTCCCTCGGCAAGGGCCTTGCCGCCGCGTCCATCGGCGCCCTGCTCGAGCACCGCGGGCTGAAGACGCTGATGCAGAAGTTCGACCCCTACCTCAACGTCGACCCGGGCACCATGTCGCCGTACCAGCACGGCGAGGTCTACGTCCTTGACGACGGCGCGGAGACCGACCTCGACCTCGGCCACTACGAACGCTTCACCTCCGGCGTGCTGTCCAAGATGAACAACCTGACCTCCGGCCAGGTTTTCGACGCGGTCATCAAGAAGGAGCGCCGCGGCGAGTACCTCGGCAAGACCGTCCAGTTCATCCCTCACGTCACCGACGAGATCAAGTGCCGCCTGCACAAGGTCACCGGCGACAACCCGGACGTCGACGTCCTGATCACCGAGATCGGCGGCACCGTCGGCGACATGGAAGGCCTGCTCTTCATCGAGGCGCTCCGCCAGTTCGCCCTCGAGGTCGGCAAGGAGAACGTCTGCTTCATCCACGTCACCCTGCTGCCGTTCATCAAGGCCGCCGGCGAGGTGAAAACCAAACCGACCCAGCAGTCGGTCGCGAAGCTGCGGGAGCTCGGCATCCAGCCGGACATCGTCATCTGCCGCACCGAGGCGGACCTCGACGAGGACAACCGCAAGAAAATCGCGATGTTCTGCAACGTCGAGAAGAAGAACGTCGTCGCCTTCCGCGATGTCGCCCACACCATTTACGAGTGCCCGCTCGACCTGCGCCGCGACAAGATCGACCGCCTCGTCGTCGACAAGATCGGCCTCGGCCACACCCCCGCCCCCGCGCTCGATGACTGGGAAACCTTCGTCCGCCGGGTCATCCACCCGAAGCACAAGATCACCATCGCCGTCGCCGGCAAGTACATCGAGCTGCAGGACGCCTACAAGTCGATCTACGAATCGCTGATCCACGCCGGCGCCCACCACGACACCAAGGTCAACATCGTCCGAGTCGAGGCCGAGGCCATCGAGCAGCACGGGGCGAAGGCCGTCATCGGCGACGTCGACGGCATCCTGGTCCCCGGCGGCTTCGGCGACCGCGGCATCGAGGGCAAAATCCTCGCCGCCCAGTACGCCCGTGAAAGCGGCATCCCCTACTTCGGCATTTGCCTCGGCATGCAGATCGCGACCATCGAGTTCGCCCGTAACGTCTGCAAGCTGCGCGACGCCAATTCGACCGAGTTCGACAAGAACACGCCGTTCCCCGTGATCTGCCTCCAGGAGGAGCAGAAGGGTGTCCAGGACATGGGCGCCACCATGCGGCTCGGTTCCAGCGAAAGCATCGTATTCGCCGGCACCAAGGCCGCCGACCTCTACGGCGGCGCCTCGCACATCCAGGAGCGCCACCGCCACCGCTACGAGTTCAACTCCGACTTCCAGGACCGCATCCAGGAAGGCGGGCTGGTGATTTCCTCGGTCTCGGCCAAGGAAGGGCTGGTGGAGATCATCGAGCTTCCCGACCATCCGTTCTACGTCGGCGCGCAGTTCCACCCCGAGTTCCAGTCGAAGCCGAACAAGCCGCACCCGCTGTTCGCCGGCTTCGTCAAGGCCGCCCTCGACCGCTCGCAGTCGCACTGACCGGCCGCTAGCCGTCCAGCAGCTTCGCCCCGCGGATCAGCCGGCAGAATTCCTTCTTCGAGAGCACGTGATGCTCGCCCTCCTTCGTCTCCAGGTCGGTCATCGACTTGTAGGCGACCTCGAGCCGTTCCAAGCGGGTGATCCGGATGAATTCCGCGCCCTTCTTCCACACTTGGTTTTGCTGCAGCTTCATGCTCAATCCTGTGCAGTCCCGCAGCCGATGGCCAGCCCCTTGAACCCTCCCGCCGCATGAAGGTCGCCGTCATCGGCGGCGGACCGGCCGGCCTGCGTGCCGCCGAGGTCGCGGCGTCCGCGGGGGCGCGGGTGAAGCTGTTCGAGGCCAAGCGTTCCGTCGGACGCAAGCTGCTGGTCGCCGGTCGTGGCGGGCTCAATCTCACCCACGGCGAGGATTTCGCCCGCTTTGTCACCCGCTACACCGGACCCGGTCAGCCGGAGGGGTTCTGGGAAAACCTGCTCGGTTCCTTCACCCCCGCCGAACTCCGCGAGTGGGCGGCGGGACTCGGCATCGAGACCTTCCAACAGCGCACCGGCCGCGTCTACCCGCGCGAAATGAAGGCCGCCCCCCTGCTCCGCCGCTGGGTCGACCGCTTGCGCGGACTGGGCGTGACCTTCGAAACCAACCACCGCTGGACCGGCCTCGCGCCCGGCCGGCCGCACCGGTTGGAATTCACCGTGCACGGGGAGTCCCGTACTTTCATCGCCGACGCCGTGGTCCTCGCCCTCGGTGGCGCGTCGTGGCCGGTGACCGGCTCCGACGGCAGCTGGACGTCGATCCTCACCGGCCTCGGCATCGGCGTGGACCCGCTGGTCCCCGCCAACTGCGGCTGGGAAACCCCGTGGCCGGCCGAGGTGCTCGCGGTGGCGGAAGGCCAGCCGCTCAAGAACCTGACGGTCCGTGCCGGCGACACGGAAGCCATCGGCGAGCTGATGGTCACCGCCTACGGTCTCGAAGGCGGGGCGATCTACCAGCTCGGCAGCGCCCTGCGCTCGATGCAAGAGCCGGCCATCCAAATCGACTTCAAGCCGACCTTCTCCCGAGCCGAGCTGGCCCGAAGGCTGGCGTCCGCACGACTTCCGGAAGCCTGGAAACTCTCACCCGCCGCCCACGCCATCCTCATGCACGGCGCACCGTCCGGGATCACGCCGGAACAGCTCGCGGCCCGCGCGAAAGCCTGCCCCGTCCGTTTCAGCGGACCGCGCCCGATCGACGAGGCCATCTCCTCCGCCGGCGGCGTCCGCTGGGACGAAGTCGACGAAAGCCTGATGCTGCGGAAACTCCCGGGAGTTCACGTCGCCGGGGAAATGATCGACTGGGAAGCCCCGACCGGCGGCTACCTGATGCAAGGCTGCTTCGCCACCGGCACCCTGGCCGGCCGCGCCGCGACGAGTTAATGGAAGCACCCAATGCGGCTCCGCGGTCTCCTCCGCCGAACGCAAAAAGCCCGCCATCCTCGCGGATGACGGGCTTCCTTGAATTGTCAGGCTTACTTGCCGGCGCGGCGAGCTTCCTCGCGCTCCTTGGCGGCCTTGATCACCTCGTCGGCGATGTTCTTCGGGCACGCCGCGTAGTGGCTGAACTCCATCGAGAACTGGCCACGACCGGAGGTCATGGTGCGCAGGTCACCGATGTAACCGAACATCGCGGAAAGCGGAGCCTCGGCCTTGACGCGGACACCACCCGGGGTCGGCTCCTGGCCCTGGATCATCCCGCGGCGGCGGTTGAGGTCGCCGATCACGTCACCGACCTTTTCTTCCGGCGCGAAGACATCGAGCTTCATCATCGGCTCGAGGATCTGCGGCGCGCACTTCGGCATGGTCTGGCGATAGGCGGCCTTGGCGGCGATTTCGAAGGCGATCGCCGAGGAGTCCACGGCGTGGAAACCACCGTCGGAGAGGGTCACCTTGAAGTCCAAGCAGGGGTAGCCCGCCAGCGGACCGCGGTCGACCGAGGTCTTGAAGCCCTTGTCCACGGCCGGGATGTATTCCTTCGGCACATTGCCGCCGACGACGGTCGACTCGAAGATAAAGCCCGAACCCGGCTCGCCCGGCTCGATGGTGTAGTCGATCTTCGCGAACTGACCCGAACCACCGGACTGCTTCTTGTGGGTGTAGCTGTCGGAGACCGCGCGGGTGATGGTTTCGCGGTAGGCGACCTGCGGGGCGCCGACCTCGACCTCGATCTTGTGGGTGCGCTTGAGGATGTCGACCTTGATGTCGAGGTGAAGCTCGCCCATGCCCTTGAGGACCATCTCGTTGGTTTCCTCGTCGGTTTCGACGCGGAACGAGGGGTCTTCCTGGACCATCTTGCCGATCGCGTTGGCAAGCTTCTCGGCGTTGCCCTTGTCCTTCGGCGCGATGGCGATCGAGATCACGGGATCCGGGAAGACCATCGGTTCGAGGGTCGCGGGGTTCTTCTCGTCGCAGAGCGTGTGACCGGTCTGGACGTTCTTGAGACCGACGATGGCGACGATGTCGCCCGCCTGGGCGGTATCGACCTCGTTGCGGTCATCGGCGTGCATCTCGACCATGCGGCCGACGCGCTCGGTCTTGCCGGTGAAGGAGTTCAGGACGGTGTCGCCCTTCTTGATGGTGCCCGAGTAGATGCGGGTAAAGGTCAGGGCGCCGAACTTGTCGTCCATGATCTTGAACGCCAGCGCGCGGAGCGGCGCGGTCGGGTCGATCACGGCGAACTTGCCGGTCTCGTTGCCTTCCTCGTCGACTTCCGGCAGCGGCTTCACATCGGTCGGGCTCGGCAGGTAGTCGACGACGGCGTCGAGGATCAGCTGGAGGCCCTTGTTCTTGAAGGAAGAACCGCAGTAGGTCGGGAAGAAGGCCAGGTCGATGGTGCCCTTGCGGATGCACTTCTTGATGGTGTCGATGTCGGGCTCGACGCCTTCGAGGTACTTCTCCATCACCTCGTCGTCCTGCTCGACGGCAGTTTCGACAAGCTGGGCGCGGTATTCGTTGGCCTTGTCGACCATGTCGGCCGGGATGTCGGTGATCTCGAAGTTCTCCGGCTGTCCGGTCTCATCCCAGATGTAGGCCTTCATGGAAAGCAGGTCGACCACTCCCTTGAAGTCGCTTTCCGTGCCGATCGGCAGGACCATGACCAGCGGGTGGGCACCGAGGACGCGCTTGACCTGTTCCACCACGCGATAGAAGTCGGCACCGATACGGTCGAGCTTGTTGACGTAAATGATCCGGGAAACGCCGGAATCGTTGGCGTAGCGCCAGTTGGTTTCCGACTGGGGCTCAACGCCGCCGGAACCGCAGAACACGCCCACGCCGCCGTCGAGCACCTTCAGCGAGCGGTACACCTCGATGGTGAAGTCGACGTGCCCGGGGGTGTCGATCACGTTGAACTGGTGGTTTTTCCAGAAGCAGGTGGTGGCAGCGGACTGAATGGTGATGCCGCGCTCGGCTTCCTGGTCCATGAAGTCCATGGTCGACGCACCATCGTGCACCTCACCGATCTTGTGGATCTTGCCGGTGAGCTTGAGAATGCGTTCGGTGGTGGTGGTCTTGCCCGCATCAACGTGGGCGAAAATGCCGATGTTGCGGTACTTTGAGAGGTCCTTCATGCCTTTGAGTGTGATGCTGTTCGGTGCCGGCTGGTCGCGCCGGGGCGAACTCCTTAGTCTCCCCGCGCCAAATGGCAACCCCGGACTCAAGGATTTTCCGCCCCGTGGCCGCCGAACGGGCTCCGGGTATCCCTCACCAGCAACGCCTTGGCGCGGAACGGGAATCGACCCGGCCGCCGGAATCCGGGAATCTCAAGGGCACTTCGCCACTCCCACGCCCCGCGCCCTCAAGAATCCGTTTCCCCACCCCGCAATCATGACCCGTCCGACCCTCCCTCGCCGCCTCCGGTCCGCCGCCCTCCTCGGCGGGCTCCTCGCCGCCACGACCTGCCTCGCCGGCGACGGCTGGCCGCAATTCCGCGGTCCCGGCGGGCAGGGTCTCGCCGAGGGCACCTTCCCGACCACCTGGGGCCCCGGAAAGGGGGTGGCATGGAAATCGAAGTTGCCGGGCGGGGGCTGGTCCTCGCCGGTGATCGCCGGGGACAAGGTGATCCTCACCGGGGCAAAGAAGGACGGCGACACCACCACCCTGATGGCCTTCGCCCTCGACCTCGCGAGCGGCGACGAGGCCTGGAGCGTCGACCTGTTCCAGCCCGCCGGCGAGGAAACCGCCGCCCTTCACGCCAAAAACAGCCTCGCCAGCCCCACCCCTGTGATCGGCGGCGATACCGTCTACGTCCACTTCGGCCACATGGGCACCGCCGCGCTGGCTCTCGGCGACGGCCAGGTGCGCTGGAAACAGCAGATCCACTACCCGCCGATGCATGGCAACGGCAGTTCCCCGATCCTCGCGGGCAAGCTGCTGGTGGTCAGCGCCGATGCCGAGAAAGATCCCGCGCTGGTGGCCCTGGATTGCAAGGACGGCTCGATCGCCTGGCGGACGCCTCGGGACCACGAGGTGCGCAGCTATTTCTCTTTCTGCACCCCGCTCCTGATCGAAAACAACGGCCGCCCCGAAATCCTCAGCCCCGCCAGCGGTTTTGTCGGCGGCTACGACCCGGCCGACGGCAAGCTGCGCTGGAAGGTCACCTACGGCGAGGGCTACTCGGTGGTGCCGCGTCCGGTCGTCGCCGGCGGCCTGGCCTTCGTCGCCACCGGCTACAACCTCCCGAAGCTGCTGGCGATCCGGCTGGACGGCGGGACCGGCGACCTCACCGGGTCGAGGATCGCGTGGCAGGCCACCCGCCGGGTCCCCAAGACCCCGTCGATGATCGCCTCCGGCGGACGCCTGCTGATGCTCGACGACACCGGCCTGCTGAGTGCCCTGGACGCCGCGACCGGCAAAGCCCTCTGGAAGCAAAAGCTGGCCGGCAATTTCTCCGCCTCCCCGGTGCTCGCCGGTGACACGCTCTACTGCGTGTCCGAGGACGGCGTTTGCTTCGTCCTGCGTCTCTCGGCCAAGGGCGCCACGATCCTTTCCGAGATCGACATGGCCGAACGCTCGCTCGCCTCGCCGGCCCTGCTCGACGGTGCCATCTTCCTCCGCACCGAGGAACACTTGTGGAAAATCACCGGCGGGTGAATGCTGGCGCCGATGTCCGAGGTGCTGCTGGAAATCGATGGCGTGATCAAACGGTTCGACGGCTTCACCGCGGTCGATGAAGTCTCGTTCAAGGTCCATTCCGGCGAAACCGTCGGCCTGCTCGGCGTGAACGGTGCCGGCAAGACGACGCTGATGAACATGATCCTCGGCCTGATCACACCGAGTGGCGGCAGCATCCGCGCCTTCGGCATGGACTTGCAGAAGCACCGCCTCGAGATCCTGCAGCGCGCCAATTTCTGCACCACCTACGCCACCCTTCCCGGCAACCTGAAGGTCCGCCACAACCTCGAGATCTTCGCCCGGCTCTACTCCGTGCCGAAAGCGAAGGCCAAGGTCGCCGAGTTGCTCGAACTGCTGGAGATCGCCAAGCTGGCCGAGAAAACCACCGGCCAGCTCAGCGCCGGCGAGTCGACCCGGGTGAACCTGGCCAAGGCCCTGCTCAACGACCCCGAGCTCCTGCTCCTTGACGAACCGACCGCCTCGCTGGACCCCGATATCGCCGACAAGGTGCGCAAGCTGGTCCGGCGGGTCCAGCGCGAGCGCCACCCGGCGATTCTCTACACCTCCCACAACATGCGGGACATCGAGGAGGTCTGCGATCGCGTGCTGTTCCTCCATGAGGGGAAAATCCTCGCCGCCGGCACGCCTGAGGAAATCACCCGGCACTTCCAGGAGGACGACCTCGAGGACGTGTTCATCAAGATCGCCCGCGGCGGCCACGCCGGCACGCCGGCATCGTGATCCCGCCTCCGGGAATCACGGAGTGCTCAGCCGGTACCAGCGCGAGGGCACCTGGTCCGGATGAATCCGTGTCCCCGGCGGACCGGCATCCAGCCAGCGCTGCGGCACCCCGCGGCCCTCGAACGGCGGGGACGCGACCTCCCAGCTCATGCCGCCATCGTCGGAATACTGCACCTGCCCGCGGATCCCGGCCGCCGCGTCGATCTCGAGGACAAAACTTCCGTCGAGGAAACCCACCGCACGAAGTTCCGGATCGCCGCTCGCAACCGCGAGCAACCCGATCGCACCGCTGGCATTGACCCGGTCGACGAAGTCGCTGCGGGACCCGTCATCGACCAAGCGGGAAAAAACGCCCCCGGAACCCAGCACTGCCCCGGCGATCCGGTCCGGCGCCCTGCTCCAGCGCCCCCTCGACAGCCGCACCGCCAACGCGGCCGGTGGCACGACGGCACCCGGCGAGACATCTGCATAGTGCACCCGGTAGCCCTTTTCCGTGGCGGCGCGGATCGCCCGGACCACCGCCGCCTGGCCGGTGCGGTTGCGGCCGCGGCTCAACACAACGATCGAGGCGCGATCCCGAAGCGATCCCGCCAAGCTCGATTGGATATTGATCCGATCGAGCATCTCGACGGCCGCCCGGATGCCACGGTCGACCCTCGCTCCACCGGAGAACCCGAGGCCATCGAGAGCGGACGCAACCTCGTCGGGATCGCCGAAGTCCACGAGCACCTCCGCCGTTTTATTGAAGCCGACAAGCGCCGCCAGATCCGGCACCCGCGGAGGATCGGTCACCGCCTCTTCCGACGACACAAGCCGCTCCAGCAGGCTCTTCGCGACATCCACCCCCAGGTGGCCCGGGTCCGTGGACGATTTCGTTTCCGAGCAATCCAGCACCACCACCATCGCCCGGTTGACCGGCTGCAGCTGCACTGCGACGCCCGGACTCAGATAGCTGCCGGTTTCCGGGGCCAGGCTCGAGGAGCCGAGCAAAGCGAAGACCGCCGAACGATCGTTCCGGTCCCGGACCGCGCGGTTGATCGCGTTCAGGTCATTCTCCTGCAGTTGGTATTCATGGGTGCTGCTCCCGGACCGGACCAAGGGCGGGAGGTCCCCGGCAAAGACCTCCGATTTCCACAGCACCTCCGTCCGGTCGCCGCTGTAGAGGATGAGCTGGAAGCGGTTCAGGTTCATCTCCGGATCGCCGGTCGCGTATTGCCGCCAGCGCACCCGCGGCCCCGGCAGCCGCGCAAGGTCGAGCGTCCCGCCGTCCGCCGGAATGAACAAATGGGGCGCGATCCCGAACTCGGCGAAGGTCACCGCCGCATCGAGCGCCTGGTCCAGGGCCTCGGCATCGATCCGCGTGGCCCCGGTGAGATTCGCCATGTCCCCGCCGGGCACAAACAACTCCCGCCAGACATCGGACACGCTCTGCATGTTCTTGCCCTTGAAGCGTTCAAAGACCCTCTTCATCCCTAGGGCCGTGCGGTCGCCCCGGCCCGTCGCCGCGTAGGACTCGCCGTTGTCGTCGTGCAGGTCCCACAACAGCGCCTGCACCGCGAGCTCGGTGTCCTCGCCCTTGTAGGCGGAGGCCCCGAACCGGAACCTCGGGCTGTTGCCCTCGAGATTGACCCAATCCCGGTAGAGCTTGTCACCCACCCACTTCAACTTGTCCGCGTAGCGCGCCGAGCGCTCGGTGAAGGCCACCCCCACCCAGGTGCCGTAGCCTTCGTTCAAGGCCAGCCGGTTGGACAACTCCTTGTTCCGGTAGGTGCTGGCGTTGGATTCGTATTCGTACTGGTTGGACCCGTTGTGACTGCCGCCCTGCGAGTCGATCGATCCGGTGTCGTGCTGGACCATGTGGCCGAACTCATGGCCGATCACATCCCACACGTAGGCCCGGACGCCCGTGATGTGCAGCTTCAGGTCGGTGCGGCTGTAAAATGACGATGCACCCGGCTGGGGAAACACGACCTTGAAGCCCGGCGCCTTGTCTTCGCCGATCGTCACCTTCAGCTCGCGCACCATGTCGGCCACGCAATGGAAGACCGACATCACCTGCGCGAGGTTGTCCCCGCCATGGCCGGCGCTGCGGTCGAAGACCAGGGTCCCGGCCTCGTCGCCGGTTTTGCCGATCAGGGCCAACGGCTCCGGCACCTCGAAGGTGTAGGGATTGCCGGCATTGTCCTCGACGTCGAAGCCCCCGATGCCGCCGCCCGCCGTTGCGGTTTCCCCCGTCGGGGTGATCCCGGGAAAGGTCGCCACCAAGGTGATCTTCGGACGGAACATCGCCACCGGCGCGACGAAGGAACAATGGCCATCGACCAGATGGGTCACGGCCACCCGCTCGTTGCTGGAGGCGTCGCACACCTCGACGCGAATACCATCGACCGGGAAGTTCCCGAACATCGTCAGGTTCGCGGGTATCGCCGGATCCGCCGGATCATCGGGAACCGGTCCCTGCCATTCCGCCTTGAAATGGAGAAGGTCGCCCGCCGCGATGTCCGTCGGTTCAAGCACCCGGGCGGCCCGCCCCGCGGCATTCCGGGGCACCGCCCCCTGACGGGACCGTTTTTCCAGGAGCCCGTGGTAGCGCACCCCGAAGGCCTCCTTCAGCTGCGCAGCCGGGACTTCCTGCTTCAGCTCCCGCAGCAAGCGCTCCTGGAGCAGGCTGCCGATCGTCCCCTCGCCGACCCAGACCCTGCCGCCTTCCGACACCACCGCCAGCTGGTAGGACTCGCCCCCGGCATCCACCACCACCGCGAATTCCCCGTCGCCCCGCACCTGGAGCGGGATCACAGCCGCCCCGTCGACCCAATCCACCGATCCGGGAACCGTCACGTCCGCGGGATCCGACGCCGCCTTCACTTCGGTGAACGGCACGACCTTCAGCCCGATCGGCGGTGCCCCTGGGGGTGCCTTCACGCGAATCAATCCCTCGGTCCCCACGGCAAAGGCCCCGGGAAGCTCAAAGGTCAACGGGGACCTCCTTGGTTCGTCCGCCCGGCAGGCTGCAGACGACGCGAGGGAAAGAAGGCACGCCAGCCCTGCGAAAAGGGGGGAGCTTTTCACGCCGGATACCCTATTCGGGTTATCCCCCACCGCAATCCGAAACCCCGCTCGAAAACTCTATTTTCCCTTCACTTCCAATGACTTGAACGAAAACCGTAGGACCCGCCACCTATCCAAGCAAGTTCCATGGATCCGCCACCACCGGCCCCCGATCAACCGTCCCACAGGGTCCGCCTCACGACGCCTCGCCGGCATCCAGTCGCCCCGGCTCGACGTGGGCCATCGCCATGAGCGGAAGCCAGTCGGCAACGCTGCGCACCAGGGTCGGAGATCCGGTCACCTCCAGCCGGCCGTCGCGGCGCGCGTCGGCCAGACGCAGGTCGCCGGCATAGATTTCCACCATCGTCCGCACGTCGGTATGCAGCGAGACATCGGCATCCCGGCCCGGATGCGCCACGCACAGTTCCGGCTTGCCGTTCTCGACCAGGATCCACCAGGTCGGAAAGCTCTCCAGCCCGCAGTAGGCGAAGTGAATCACCGTCGATCCCCCGGGGAGGGCGTCCGGATCCAGCCGCCGGCAGAGGTCGAACATCAGCAGTTCGACATCCAGCTCGTCGTCGTTCATCTGCCCGCGCGCCCAGCGCATGCCCCAGATCCCCAGGCTGTTCACGATCGGTCCCAGCTCCTTGCCGCAGGCGGTCAGGAAGTATTCGACGCGCTTGCCGCCGGTCGATGTCTTCTTCAACACCAGCCCCTGGTCCACCAGCTGGCCCAGCCGCTTGGTCAGCAAGGTCGGCGAGATCTGCGACAGCGCCCGCTGGAAATCGCTGAACCGCGAGGTGCCCAAAAGCAACTCGCGGATGATCAGGATCGTCCAGCGCTCGCCCAGGACCTCGGTGGCCTTCGCCACCGGGCAGAATTGACCGTATCTCGTGCTCATCTCAGACCGGGAAGTTCACTACAGAAAATGGAGCGGATTGCTACACTCAGTGTCGTGGAAAGTTCCGGCACTTCGCGCGATGGTGTTGCCGGTGAAAGGAAACCAGTCCCTTCACCACTCCAAGCAACCAAACCAGAAAGAACCAAAGTCATGCCACTCGTCACCGTCGACCTCATCGAAAACGTCTTCACCGCCGAACAGAAGAAGGAAATCATCGAGAAGATCACCGAGACCATGGTTTCCATCGAAGGCGAAGCCATGCGCGGGGTCACCTGGGTCCGCGTCAATGAATTCAAGGAAAACGACTGGGCCATCGGCGGCCAGTGCCTCAACGCCGCCGCGGTCCACGCCCTGGCCGCGGAACCCCAGCCCGTCGCCTGAACCCGACGGCGCGTCCACGGACGCGTCCCCACCTCCCCCGAATTGGAGCGCCGGCAACCGCCGGCGCTCCTTGTTTCCCGGAACGGCTTTCTTTTCGCTCGTTTCGGCCGGCACCTCGTCCACCCTTCCGGGCCGACGACCGCCATGTTCCGCCTCTCCGTCATCCGCGCCCTGCTGACCCGTTACGTCCTGCTTTACGCGCGGAACCCGATGCGCGCCTTCGAGCTGTTCTTCTGGCCGCTCGTCCAGCTGCTGGTCTGGGGTTTCCTCACCATGTTCCTGCAGAAGCAAGGCGGCGGCGCATTCCCGCAGTACATCACCTTCCTGATCGGCGGGATCATCCTGTGGGACGCCTTGTTCCGGTCCCAGCAGGGGGTCTCGATCTCCTTCCTCGAGGACGTCTGGACGCGCAACCTCCTCAACGTCTTCGCCGCCCCGGTCCGGATGAGCGATTACATCGCCGCGACCTTCTGCGTCGGCATCCTGCGGGTGGGGATCACCGCCGGCGTCCTGATCCTCGTCGCCGCCGTGGCCTACTCGTTCAACCTGTTCCAATTCCAGTGGGGCCTCATCGCCTACTACGCGAACCTGATGCTGTTCGGCTGGGCCCTCGGGATTTTCTCGATCGCGCTCATCCTCCGCTGGGGTCACGGCGCCGAATCCCTTGCCTGGGCGCTGCCCTTCATGATCCAGCCCTTCGCCTGTGTCTTCTATCCGGTGGAAACCCTGCCGGTCTGGATGCGCGGCATCGCCATGCTGTTCCCTCCGGCCCACGTATTCGAGGGCATGCGCGGCTCGATCGTCCACGGCGGCTTCGACCTCCGCCACTTCGTGGCCGCTCTCGGCCTCAACGTTCTCTACCTCGCCGCCGCCGGCTGGCTCTTCGCCCGCGTTCTCCGCATGGCCCGGGAAAAAGGCCTGCTGGTGAAAGCGAGCACAACGTGATTCCTGCCGGGACCGCGGGATTCATCCCGCCTCGCCGGTCCGGCCGCCCGAGCCATCCATAGCGCAATGGATTCCGCGCTCCCGGCGGTGTGCCGCGACTCACCGCCGCCACGCCCCGGCCATGATGCCGAGGCCGCCGACGACGAAGAGCGCCGGGAACCACAGCGAGTAGCCGGGCGCCTTCGACTCCAATTGCAGCACCGCGAAGTCCGGGTCGGACGGGTTGACGTGGCATTGCTGCGTCGAGCCCTGGGGATAGCGGTCCTCGTAGACCTGCAGTTTCTCGTCCTGTGAACTCCAGCCGCCGCCGCGCAGCGACAGCCGCTCGCTTTCACGCGGCACGCCTTCCCACTCGTAGCCGTACAAAACCGCAAAGCGCCGCTCGATCGGACCGTTCGGATCGATCTGCCGCTCCTCGGCACCGGACGAAAGGATCACGCAGGGCACCACCGGCCACGCCTCCACCTCGCAGGCCCGCTGGTAACTGCGCCACATCAGGGCGAAGAACAGCCCGCCGACGAGGGCAAGCCCCAGCCCGATCAAGGTAAGATAGACGCGGGAGGCGGTGGAAGCGCTGGCCATGGGCATCCCATAGAACCCGGGAAGCCCCCGCGCCAAGGCTTTTGGAGGCATTCGACCCGCACAACGCCACCAGAAGACTCGACCTTATTTTCAAAGGACAACTTGAAATCATCGACTGAGACAATTGCTGTGCTCGACCTGAAACCCAAACCCAACCCTCTCATTTTAAACATTTTAAGAAAAATAAACCTACCAACATTTGCCTCAAACCCGGATTTCCCAACGGGATTTCCTATTGGCCACCCAGCGCCTCATGTGCCTCGGTGGCCGCTCTTTCCCAACAGCCTGAATCGATCCCCATGACCCTCCGATCCCTGTCCCGCCTGCCATTCCTGCTGCCCTTTTTGACTCCCCTGTCCGCGGCCAGCGCCCCCTCTTTTACCCGTCTTGGCACCACCACATCGCCGACCGCCATCTCCGCCGACGGGACGACCGTTGCCGGAAACTTCAACAGTGGTGCCTTCTATTGGAACGCCTCCGCCGGAAAGGTCTACCTGCCTCAGCCCGCCGGAGCCACGCAGTGGCAAGCGCTCGCCGTTTCGGCGGACGGTGCGGCCATCGCCGGGAACAGCAGTGAAGCCCCCTTCCTCCAGACCGTCCGCTGGGACTCCGGCGCAGTGACCGGCCTGGGCGCTGCCCCGGGCACACTTTTCCCCGGCCAGCCCTTCCAAGCGTCTGGCAACGGCATGTCGGCAGACGGCTCGGTGATTGTCGGCTACAGCACCACCACGAATTTTGGCAAGGAGGCTTTCCGTTGGGAGGGTGGTACCTACACCCCGCTCGGCGTGCTGGCCGGCGACTCGTCCTCCAGCGCGGAGGCGGTGTCGGCCGACGGTTCCACCGTCGTCGGCCAGTCCACCTCGGGATTACGCAACGAGGCTTTCGTCATGAAAAGCGGCCAGGCCATGACCGGGATCGGCGACATCGCGGGCGGCGACTTCGACTCCATCGCGCGGGCGGTGTCGGCCGACGGCAACGTGGTCGCCGGAACCGGCACCGGCAGCAGCGGCGACGTCGCCTTCCGTTGGACCGCGGCCAACGGGATGAACTTCCTTCCCTTTCCGCCCGATGCCACCCAGACGAGAGCTTTCGGAATCTCCGCCGACGGCAGCATCATCGTCGGCGAGGCAATCGTGAACTTCAAGAACACCGCCGTGATCTGGACCGAGGAAGGCGGCGGCGTGAACCTGATGACCTTGCTTGACGAAAAGGGCATCGATTTCGAAGGCCTGCTCCTCTACCGCAGCGTCGGGATCTCCGCCGATGGCGACACGATCACCGGCAAAGGCTACCTGGATGGCAATGAAGAAGGCTGGATGATCACCGGCGTCCTCGATCTCCTCAGCCCGGATGTTCCTCTCCCCGAAGTCCAACTCACCCGCAGCGGTGCCACGGTGACGCTCGGGTTCAGCACCGTACCGGGCTATCTCTACCAAGCGGAAAGGTCGCCGGACCTCTCCGAGGCATCGTGGGAGGACATCGGCGCCAGCCACTCGACCGCCACCGCGACGGAGGCGGGAGTGCACGAGGTCATCGATGCCGGGGCTGGCGACGACCGCGGCTACTACCGCGTGCGGGTCGAACCCGCCCCGTGAGCCGCGCGGCTTTCCACCACTTGCCGCGGCGTGACGATGTCGAGGATCCCCTTCCGATGCACCGCATCGAGAGAGAATCCGGCATAGTGGAGACCCGCCACCACCAGGGTCGCACAGCTGTATTCGCTGCCGATCTCATCCGGATGAGCGGGCTGCCACGGCGCGTTCACCAGCCCGATCGCCCCGCTGTAGTCGTAGGCCTTTTTCTTGTCGGATGCGGTCACCAGCACCCGGCGGCTGAAGTCGTGGAGCTTCGCGGCATCCACCGAACCCTCCGGCGGACGATAGACGAACCATGACTTGTCCTTCAGGTAGTCGAGCCCCTCGTCCGCATTGACCGCCTGCTTCATTGCCACCTGCAGCAGCTTCGGCCCGCCAGCCGCATCGGTGCGGTCGGGATCCGGAACCACCAGGGCGATGTGACCGAAGCGGCAAAGGTCGTACGGCAGCTTCTGGATCTTGGCCTTGCGCAAATACGACCATGCCTCCCGGTGGCTCATGTGAAAGGCCACCACGTCGCCCGCTTGCAAACGCTCGAGCGTTGCCCGGTCAGGCGCCCCCGCCGCGGCGTCATGGGTCATGACCACCTCCATCGCCGCCGACTTGGACGACGGCAGCCGGTGCGGCGGCCGCTCCATCCAGCGGAAGGGAATCCTGCCTTGGTGGGGCGAGGCTCCGCCGCACCCGGAAATCGCCGGGACGGCGAGCCCCAGCAGGATGCCCCATGCCCAACACCTGCGCCGGCCTCGGATCGAAAACTTCATCCCCGCGACGGTGCGGCACCTTCACCGGATCCCGAAATCGAAGGTTTTGCACCCGGCATCGTCTGCGTCGATGAAGCCGGCCGCCACGAATTCCTCTTTCCCGCCTGCCCCGGCCCGGCTACCTCTGGCCGCCATGAGCGACCTCGCCACCCGCATCCCCGAAGACATCAAAACCGCCATGAAGGCCAAGGACGCCGCCACGCTGAACGTCCTGCGCGCCCTCAAGACGGCCATGACCAATGCCTCGATCGAAAAAGGTCATCTCACCGCGACGCTCGACGACAGCGAGATCAGCGCCCTGATCCGCAAGCAGCTCAAGCAGCGCCAGGACTCCTACGACCAGTTCACCAAGGCCGGTCGCGACGAGCTGGCCGCCACCGAGAAGGCCGAAATGGCGGTGCTCGAGAAGTATCTCCCCTCCGCCCTCACCGCGGACGAGATCGCCGCCATTGTCGAAGCCGCGATCGCGGAAACCGGCGCGTCGTCGAAAGCCGACATGGGCAAGGTGATGAAGGCCGCCCAGGAAAAGGCCGCCGGCCGTGCGGACGGCAAGACCCTGTCCCAGGAAGTCGCCAAACGCCTCGCCTGATGGGCTGCGCCGCGGTCATCGTCGCGTCCGGCAGCAGCCGGCGCATGGGCTTTGACAAGCTCGCCGCCGGGCTCAACGGCACCCCGGTGCTGCTGCACAGCGTGCGCGCCTTCATGGCCGCGGAGGGCATCTCGCGGGTGGTCGTGGTGTGTCCGGAGGACCGCTTCGCCTTGCTCCGCGACCAGGTTTTCCCCAAGCCGCTGACCCGCGTCGACGGCGGTGACCTGCGCCAGGACTCGGTGGCGAGCGGACTGGCGGCCCTCGGCGACGACGACACCTTTGTCGCGATCCATGACGGGGCCCGCCCCCTGATCCGGCCGGACTCCATCGACGCATGCATTGCCGCCGCCCGTAGCTTCGGCGCCGCCGCCATCGGCCGCGAGGTGGCGGACACGCTCAAAAAGTGCGACGCCGAAGGCTTCGCCCGCCATAGCGTCGATCGCACCGGGCTTTGGGCGATGGAGACACCGCAGATCTTCGACCTCGCCCTGCTCCGCCGCGCTTACGCCGAGGTGCAGGATCGCCAGCTGCTGGTCACCGACGAGGTCTCCGCCGTCGAGGCGATCGGGGTGGCGACGAAGCTGATCGCCTCGCCGTTCCCGAATCCCAAGGTGACGGTACCGGCGGACATCCATCTTGCCGAGGCGCTGATGCCATGAGCCGGGCCCGCTATGAAGCCATCGAGATGCCCGGCGGCTTCCGCCTGGCGGTGGCGACCTTGCCCTATTCGGAGTGTTCGGCTTTCTCGATCCATGTTCCCGCCGGCAGCCGCGACGATCCCTCGCGACAGTCCGGCCTCGCCCACTTCGTCGAGCACATGGTGTTCAAGGGCACCTCGCGCCGCGACGCCCGGGCGATCAGCCTGGAAACCGAGGATGTCGGCTCATCGCTGAATGCGTGCACCACCGAGGACCTCGTCACCTACGAGGCCCGTGGCGACGCCGACACCTTGCCGCTGATCGCCGACGTGGTCTCGGACATGGTCTGGAACGCGACCTTCCCGGAGGAAGAGATCGCGCTCGAACGGGAGGTCATCGGCGAGGAAATCGTGATGTACCGCGAAAGCCCGTCGGATCACATCGGCGACCTCATTTCATCGGCCCTGTGGTCGCCGCACCCGCTCGGCGAGCCGGTCGCGGGCAGCGAGGAAAGCATCGCCCGGATCGACCGCAAGGCCATGGTCGGGTTCCGCGACCGCCATCACTTCCGCAAGGACGTGGTGATCGCGGTGGCCAGCCCGCTTTCCGCGGATCAGGTCGCCGCGCTGATTCTGCCGCTGCTCCCGGAAGCCCGCGAGCTTCCCGCCATGCAGCCCTTCGACCCCGCCGCGATCGCCGCCCCGCTTCATCTCACCGACCGGCGCGACACCGAGCAACTCCAGCTTGCGCTCGGATACCGCAGCTGCGGCCGCCGCGATCCGCGCCGCCACGCCCTGCGCCTGCTCGGCATGATCCTCGGCGAAAGCGCCAGCTCGCGCCTGTTCCAGGAACTCCGCGAAAAGCGCGGCCTTTGCTACCAGATTTCCTGCGACGTGAACCTCTTCGATGAAGCCGGCTCGCTCGAGATCCACGCCGGCCTCGCACCGGAATCGCGCGATGAATCGATCGACTGCATCCGCCGCGAGCTCGACGACCTGCGCAACCACGGCCCGCGACCCGGCGAGCTCGAACGTGCCAAGCGGCTGGCCGTGAGCCAGACCAAGATGGCCATGGAAAGCACCGCCTCGCACGCATCGTGGATCGGCGACTGCCTGCTCCAGTATGAGCGCCTGGTCACCCCCGACGAGGTGCGGCTCGAGTGGGACCAGGTCACCCCCGGCCAGATCCAGGAAATCGCCCGCGAGGTCCTCGACGACCGCCGGCTCGCCATCGCGGAGATCCTTCCCGGCTGAGGCGGGCCGCCATCATGGGGCGCGGAGAACGCGCTGGCGGGTTGCGCTCGCCGGGATCCGTCCTAGCCTGCGCCCCATCATGCGTCACCTCTTGCTTGCCGCCGCCTTTGCCACCCTCACCGTCGCCCATGCCAAGCCCGGCGTGGAAACCGTCGCCACCGGCTTTGACCGGCCCGTCTGGGTCGGCGCCCCGGCCCATGTGAAAGACCGGCTTTGGGTCATCGAGCAGGCCGGCAAGATCTGGATCATCGATGCCAAAACCGGCAAGCGCCAGGAGCAGCCGTTCCTGGACATCGTCTCGATGGTCAGCCGCAAGGACAACGAGGAAGGCCTGCTCGGCCTCGCCTTCGCACCCGATTTCGAAAAGAGCGGCCGCTTCTACCTGAACTACGTCGATCACGGCCGCCACACCCGCATTGTCCGGCTCACCGCGGACGGCCCCGATTTCACCAGCGCCGACCCCGGCAGCATGGAGGTGCTGCTTTCCTTCAAGCAGGACTTCGGCAACCACAACGGCGGCTGGACCGACTTCGGCCCGGACAACATGCTCTACATCGGCACCGGCGACGGCGGCGCGGCCAACGATCCGAACCAGCACGCCCAAGCGCTGGACACCTACCTCGGCAAGATCCTGCGTCTCGATGTCTCGCCCCAGAGCGGCTACGAGATCCCCGCCGACAATCCCTTCAGGGACCGGGACGGCGCTAAGCCCGAGATCTGGGCCTATGGCCTGCGCAATCCCTGGCGCAATTCCTTCGACCGCAAGACCGGCGACTTCTGGATCGCCGACGTCGGGCAGAACCATTGGGAGGAGATCGATCACCTGCCCGCCGGCCAGGGCGCGGGCGCGAACTTCGGCTGGCGCCTGCGCGAAGCCGACAAGGAGACGCCGCAAAAGGGAGTCGGGGGCGCCAAGCCGGAAGGCGCGATCGAGCCGGTCCACGTCTATCGCCACGGCAACAAGCCGGACGAGGGTCTTTCGGTGACCGGCGGTTACGTCTATCGCGGCCCGGTCAAGGAGCTTGAGGGCCGCTACATCTTCGGGGACTATAACAACAGGCGGGTGTGGTCGTTCGAGCTCCGCAACGGCAAGGCCGGCCGGCTCAAGGACCACACCGATGATTTCCAGCCGGCAGGCGGGCAGCTCGGCCAGATCACCTCGTTCGGCGAGGATCCGCTCGGCAACGTCTACATCGTCGACCAAGGCGGCCAGATCCTGCGCATCGTCGACAAGTAAACCGCATCCCTCGAGCCGAGAAGCTCCCGTGACGCCCGCCTACCCGGCGGGCGTTTTTTGTGGGGACCGGCTGCATGCCCCGACGCGATGCCGCCCGGGAACCACCAAAATCCGATCACTCACCCCATCCCCGAACCACCCTTTGTCAGAAATCGATCGTTTTTTCGCAAAGCAACACTCACAAAAACCCCAACTTCCCTCAAAAACGGCAATTTTCGCATTGCAAGACCCGGGATTCACACCTACTTCCCGTCGCGAACCCCATTTTCACATGGCCAAGAGCAAGATCGACGGCGCCCAAGCGCTCATCAAAACACTCGACGACCTCGGCATCGAGTACATTTTCGGCTACTCCGGTGGAGCGGCGATTCCCATCTTCGACGCGCTGGAAACGGTCAAGACCAAGATGAAGTTCATCCTGGTCCGCCACGAGCAAGGAGCGGTCCACATGGCCGACGGCTACGCCCGCGCCACCGGCAAGCCGGCCGCCGTCCTCGTCACCTCCGGCCCCGGTGCCGGCAACACCGTGACCGGCCTGATGACCGCGATGATGGACTCGGTCCCGATGATCGTCATCTCCGGTCAGACCGTGACCTGGATGCTCGGCAAGGACGCCTTCCAGGAGGCCGACATCTTCGGTATCACCATTCCGGTGGTGAAGCACAACTACCTGTGCAAGGACACCAATGCGCTGCCCCGGATTGCCCGTGAAGCCTACCACATCGCCACCACCGGCCGCCCCGGTCCGGTGCTGATCGACATTCCGAAGGACATCTCGCAAGGCCCCTTCTCCGGCGACATGAAGGCTCCCTTCGACTTGCCGGGCTACAACCCGGAGTCGGACTTCAAGATCGACCACGACGCGGTCAAGGAAGCCGCCGCCCTGATCGCCAGCGCGAAACGCCCGGTGATCCTCGCCGGCCAGGGCTGCATGATCGCCCGCGCCGACAAGGAACTGCGATACCTTGCCGAAACCCTCAACGCACCGGTCACCACCACCTTGCTCGGCAAGGGCGTGTTCCCGGAAACGCACCCGCTTTCGCTGGGCATGCTCGGTATGCATGGCACCGCCTACGCCAACAAGGCGATGATCGAGTGCGACCTGCTGCTCAGCATCGGTTCGCGCTTCGATGACCGCATCATCGGCCAGCCTTCCAAGTTCTGCAAGGACGCCAAGATCATCCACATCGACATCGATCCCGCCGAAGCCGGCAAGATGATCAAGCCCGACGTCATGATCGTCGGCGACGCCAAGGCCGCGCTCACGGAGATCAACGAAAAGATCGGCCCGCTCGAAACCGCCGATTGGCTGACCAAGCTCGACGGCTACAAGAAGAAGTTCCCGCTCGGCTACAAGAAGCAGGGCGGCCTGCGGATGCAGCAGGTGATCGACGAGCTCTACCAGCTCACCGAAGGCAAGGCGATCGTCTCCACCGACGTCGGCCAGCACCAGATGTGGGCGGCCCAGTTCTACCGCAACCACGAGTCGTTCCATTGGCTCTCCTCGGGTGGCGCCGGCACCATGGGCTTCGGTTTCCCGGCCGCCATCGGCGCGCAACTCGCCCATCCGGAGAAGACCGTCATCTCGATCTCCGGCGACGGCGGCTTCCAGATGACCCTGTTCGAACTCGCGACGGCGCAGATCCACAAGCTGCCGATCAAGATCGTCGTCCTCAACAACCACTACCTCGGCATGGTCCGCCAGTGGCAGGAGCTGTTCTACGAGGACCGCACCTCCGGTGTGGACCTCGTCGGCAACCCGGACTTCTGCAAGCTGGCCGCCGCCTACGGCATCCCCTCGGTCTACATCAAGCGCCCGGCGGACGTCACCAAGCAGCTCGAGAAGGCGCTCGCCTACAACGACGGCCCGATCCTGATCCACGCCGAGTGCGTGAAGACCGACAACGTCTTCCCGATGATACCCGCCGGGGCCGCCCTCGAGGACATGATCACCGAGGCGCCGAAGTCCAAGATGGCCAAGCCGGTCGGTTCGACCTGAGCCGGCCCCGGGCACGGCCACAGGGTGGAGGGCTCCAGTGCCCTCCTCCCTGGCCCGGCCCCGTCATCTTCTTGCACGAATTACCTCTGTCCTCTTCCCTTTCCGTGAAATCCATCATCACCACCGACACGCCCGTGGATATCCCCGCCAAGGCCCAAGGCCCGACCCATACGCTTTCGATCCTCGTCAACAACGAGCCCGGAGTTCTCATGCGCATCTGCCAGGTGTTTTCCCGGCGCGGCTTCAACATCGACTCGCTCGTGGTCTCCGAAGGCCGCAACGCGAACTTCTCGCGGATGACCATCGGCATCAGCGGCGACCCGCAGGGCCTCGACCAGATCATCAAGCAGGTCTCCAAGCTGATCGATGTCATCCATTGCTTCGAGCACACCTCGGACGACTCGGTGACCAAGGAGATGATCATGATCAAGATCCAGTGCTCGCCGGCCGAACGTTCGCAAGCGCTGCAGATCACCGAGCATTTCACCGGCAAAACCGTCGATCTGACCCCGGTGTCGATGATCGTCATGATCACCGGCGACACCGTGAAGATCGACGCCGCGGTGGTCATGTTCTCCCAGTTCGAGATCATCGAAACGGTCCGCACCGGCAAGGTGGTGATGGCCCGCGGCGAGCAGGCGACCTGACCGTCGTCCTGCAACGATCGGATTTCGACCGGCTTCCTGCCTCCTTGGCGGGAAGCCGGTCTCGTTTTCAGCGCAACGCTTTCGTCACAAGGCGCAAAAACGGCTTCACCCGTGGCACCTGAACTGCTCCGATGCGGGCTTGTCGTTTTAAAAACCACCTCCAGTCATGAACCTCCGGTCCTCCCTTTGTTTCCCCTTCGCTTTCCTCTCGGTGACTTCGGCCTCTTTTGCGGCCATTACCTACGACGGTTTCGATTACACGGCAGGGACGACCTTGGAGGCGGCTGCCGACTGGGCTCCACTGAACTCGGGGACGGCACCAACGGTCGTGTCGGGAAATCTCTCCGTCGCGGGGTTGCAGGCCTCGAGCGGAAACATGGTCTCCTTTCCCGGCGGGAACTTCCAGGAAGCCATCGGATCGCTGGATAGTTTCACGGCGGGAACGGTCTACTATTCCTTCGCGTTCCAACTCAGCTCCGCCCCGACCTCCGCGACCTATTCATTTGCCCTTGCCACCGGCAACACCAACTACGGCGCGCCTGTTTTCCTCCAGGCATCGGGATCCGGTTTCCAGATCGGTCTCGCAAACCGGTCATCGGGATCCACCGTCAGCTATGACTCGACCGAGTTCGCACTGAACACGACCATTTTCCTGGTAGGTTCCTACACCTTCAACTCGGGCACGGGGGACGATGTCTCACAACTTTGGATCAATCCCAGTAATTCGTTTTTCGGTGACGAAACCGCCCCGTCGGCAACCCTCACCGCAAGCGGTGGAAACGATCTCGCAGGGATCACCCAGTTCTTGCTTCGAGGCGCCAGCGGATCCCCTGCGGGCAACCTGGACGAACTCCGGGTCGGAACTTCCTGGGCAGCGGTTACCGTTCCGGAACCTGCCACCGCGCTCCTCGGAGCCTTTGGATTGATCGCATTGATTCGCCGTCGTCGCTGAACCGGCGACGCTTCAGGAGGCCCGGCATGCATCCGCGTCCCGGGCCTTTTCGTGCCCTCAGACCCAACCCTTCTCCCGCGCCTCCGCCATCGGGATGGGCACGGCCTCGCAAACGTTCCGCCATCCGGGGAAGTTCCACTTGTTCGGGAAACCCGCGCACTGCTCGGGCTTGACCGTATGGATGCGGCAGCCGCCGTCTTCCAGCATGATGCACTCGTGGTTCTCCTTTTCGATCAACGAGAGGCCGTTGCGGTTCGTCCTGAGACGTGTGTAGCGGCCGATGAAGTCATCCTCGCTCATTCCAAGAAAGGCCGCGATCGGGGCAATCTCGTCCTCTTCGATCCGGACATCACCGGGCCACTTGCAGCACGCGGTGCACCGCTGGCAGACGTAGAAGGTCGCAGGGTCGAGCATCACCTCCCGGTTGCCCGGGCTGCCATGCGAGGGCTCACGTGATGTCGCCATGGATTCAGCGCGCAGCCACGGTGCTCTGGTAGGCATTCCGGTAGTAGTAATTCACCCTGCCAAGGAAAGTCCGCCATTTCGCCCCGGGCCGGCCATTGTCCAAAAGGAAATGCGGGCAGTTCTTGTTCGGCGGATTTTTGCTGGGACGCGGCCAGTGGTAGTGCGGAACCACGTTGCTGAGCGGGATGCCATTGTCGTGCATCAGCTTCGCGGTCAGCATCGCCGTGCGCTCGATCGTCGTCCTGATACTGCTGCCACGGTGCTCGCACATTTCGATCCCGATCGAAAGCCGGTTGCCGGGGCCGCCGAAGTCCGCGTGCTCGCCTTGCTCGCTGACCGGCATGTGCTGGATCGCGACGCGGTCGTCCACCGTGAAATGCCAAATCAGGTAGCCGATGCGGTTCCCGCCGCGGCGGATCGGCGAGCGCAGGGCGCCGCGCTTGAGGGCGAGCGAATGACGTTCCGCGTCCGCCGAGTAGTTTTGGGTCGAGTGGATCGTGATGTAGCGCGGCTTCATCGGCCTCACCACCCTGCGGCCATGGGTGCCACGCGGCACCATGTCGACCTTGAGATTGATGCGGCGGTTGAGGTCGGCGGCCGAGCTAGCGGTCGATACCGTCTGCACCGCGCCCCCCGGCGCCGGGACGCCCCACATGCCCACGATTTCATCCGACTGCCCGGGCAATGGGCTCACCTGGCTACAGTGGAAACTGGCGCCCGCGAGGACCATCAGCAGCACCACGAAAGGAAATTTCATGGATCGAGCCCATACCATGCTCCCGATTCCCCGTGAAGCCCGAAGAATCAGGGATTCCAAATCATCCGAACTTCAACGGGCATTGCCGCCTTCACATCTCCAGCATCATCCGGGTCGGATTCTCGATGCAGTCCTTGATGCGGATCAGGAACGTGACGGCCTCCTTGCCGTCCACGAGGCGGTGATCGTAGCTCATCGCGAGGTACATCATCGGGCGAATGACCACCTGGCCGTCGACGGCGACCGGACGCTGCTGGATGGTGTGCATGCCGAGGATGCCGCTTTGTGGCGGGTTGAGGATCGGCGTGCTGAGCAACGAACCGTAGGTGCCGCCGTTGGAGATGGTGTAAACGCCGCCTTGCAGGTCATCGATGGTGATCTTCCCCTCCTTGGCCCGCATGGCGTAGTTGAGGATGTCCTGCTCGATCTCGGCGAAGCTCTTCTTGTCGGCATCGCGGATGACCGGAACCATCAGGCCCTTGTCGGTACCGATGGCGACGCCGATATCGTAGAAGTGATTCTGAACGATGTCCTGGCCATCGATCATCCCGTTGACCTGCGGAACGTCCTTCAATGCTTGCACCACGGCTTTGACGAAGAAGGACATGAAGCCGAGCTTCACGCCGTGCTTCTTGACGAAGTCCTCCTGGACCGACTTGCGCAGTCCCATCACGGCGGACATGTCCACTTCATTGAAGGTGGTCAGGATCGCCGCGGTTTGCTGGGCGTTGACGAGGTGCGTCGCGATCTTGCGGCGCAGCATGCTCATCTTCTTGCGGGTGGTGCGGCCGTCTGAAACGGCTTCAGAGGCCTGCGGGGCAGCCGGCTTCGGGAGCGACGGGGGCATCTCGAAAGTGCGGGGCTTCGGGGCCTCCACTGGAGCAGGAGCGGCTTTCGCCTCGGCGGCCGCCGGAGCGGGGGCGGCTGCGGCGGGAGCTGCTGCCGGGGCGTCGCCGACGGTAATCCGGGCGACCACGGTGCCGATCGACACCTCGTTGCCTTCTGAAACCAGGATCTTCAGCGTGCCGGACGCCTCGGCCTCGAGTTCGCTGGAGACCTTGTCGGTTTCCAGGGTGACCAGCACCTCGCCCTTCTTGACGAGTTCGCCGTCCCCCTTGTGCCAGCTGGCGACGTTCGCGGAGGTGATCGACTCGCCGGCGGCGGGAACTTTCACCTCAACGACCTCGCCTACGGCGGAAGGCTTCTCGACCGGGGCCGCCGGTTGAGCAGCGGGGGCTTCGCCACCTTGCGCGGCGGTTGCGCTTTCCTCGAGCTTCGCGATCACGGTTCCGATCGCGACTTCCTCGCCTTCGCCGACCATGATGTGCAGCACGCCGTCCGCTTCCGCTTCGAGTTCGCTGGAGACCTTGTCGGTCTCGAGCGTCACGAGAACCTCGCCCTTGCGGACACTTTCTCCTTCTTGCTTGTGCCAGCGGGCGACATTGGCGGAGGTGATGGATTCACCGGCGGCGGGGACTTTGACGTCGAGGGACATGGGGAATTGTTAGAAAAAATCGGGAAGCGGATGATCCGGGGCCGGACTCAGACTTGGAACGCGGCTTCGATGAGCGACTTCTGCTCGTGGTAGTGCTTGGCCTTGGAACCGGCGGCCGGGCTGGAAGCGCGGTCGCGGCCGGCGTAGCGGACACGGCGGTCGAGCGCCTTCTCCAGGCGCGGGAAGATGTAGGACCAAGCGCCCATGTTGAGCGGTTCTTCCTGGCACCAGACGAATTTCGAAGCGGCCGGGTACTGGCTGACCAGCGCCTCGATGAGCTCCCGGTGGAACGGATAGAGCTGCTCGATGCGCAGGATGGCGACGTTCTTGATGCCCTGCTCCTCGCGGTAGGCGGCGAGGTCGTAGTAGACCTTGCCGGTGCAGAAGATCACGCGGCCGACCTGCATCGGATCCTCGAAGTGCATCGGGTCCGGCAAAACTTCCTGGAAGCAGGAGCCCTCGAGGAAGTCGGCTTCGGTCGAGACCGCTTCCGGCCGGGTCAGCAGGCTCTTGGGAGTCATCACGACCAACGGCTTGCGGAATCCCCGCAGCTTCTGGCGGCGCAGCGCGTGGAAGTACTGGGCCGGCGTGGTGAAGTTGCCGACCACCATGTTCTTGTCGGCGCAGAGCTGCAGGAAGCGCTCGAGGCGGGCGCTGGAATGCTCCGGGCCCATCCCTTCGTAGCCGTGGGGCAGCAGCAGGGTCAGGTCGGTCGGCGTCTGCCACTTCGACTCCGCCGAGGAGATGAACTGGTCGATGATGACCTGGGCGCCGTTGGAGAAGTCCCCGAACTGGGCTTCCCACATGGTCAGCATGTTCGGCGCTCCGATCGAGTAGCCGTAGTCGAAGCCGAGCACCGCGAATTCCGACAGGAAGGAATTGTAGACGCAGAACTTCGCCTGGGTGGGGCTGACATGCTCGAGCGGAATGTAGCGGGCGCGGGTCTCGGAATCGTAGAAGACCGCGTGGCGGTGCGAGAAGGTGCCACGGCGGCAATCCTGACCGGACAAGCGGACCTGGTGGCCTTCGGCCAGCAGGGCACCCCACGCCAGCGACTCGGCGAAGGCCCAATCAATCGGACCACCGTTCTGGAGCGCTTCCTGGCGGCGCGGGATGAAGCGCTTGGCGAGGGTCGGGTGGATGTTGAAGCCCTCGGGGACCGTGGTGAGCACCCGGCCGACGTGCTGCAGGACATCGCGCGAGATCCCGGTCGGCACCGGGGCGTGATTGTAGTCCGGCTGGGCGACGGCGGTGGATCCGCTGAAGACACTGCGGTCACCCGCGGCCTGCATTTCCAGCATCCGCGCGTGGCCGGCCTCGTAGCGGTCCCAGATTTCCTTTTCGATCTGGTCGGCTTGTTCCTGGGAAAGGGTTCCCTGCTCGACGAGCTGCCTCTTGTACATCTGGCCGATCGTCAGGCGATCCTGGATATGGCGGTAGATGTGCGGCTGGGTGAACGCGGCCTGGTCGGTCTCGTTGTGCCCCTGGCGGCGGTAGCAATACATGTCGATCACCACGTCGCGGCCGAACTGCTGGCGGAACTCGAGGGCGAACTGGGCGGCCCAGTAGAGTTCCATCGGCTCCTCGCCGTTCACGTGGAGGATCGGAGCCTCGACCATCTTCGCCACGTCGGTGGCGTAGGCGGACGAGCGAGCATCGGCCGGCATCGTGGTGAAACCGATCTGGTTGTTGATGACCAGATGGATCGTGCCGCCGGTGCGGTAGCCCGGCAGCTGGGAAAGGTTGAGGCATTCGGCGACCGAACCCTGGCCGGCAAAGGCGGCGTCGCCGTGAAGCAGGATCGGCAGCACCCGCTTGCGGTCGGTGGCCACGCCGTCGTCGCCGAGGATGCGCTGGCGGGCGCGGGCCTTGCCCTCGACCACCGCGTTGACGGCCTCGAGGTGGCTGGGGTTGGCGGCGAGACTAACCCGGACCTGGCCGTCGGGCAGGTCGCGGATGCTCTCGTAGCCGAGGTGATACTTCACGTCGCCATCCCCGGCGACGAGGTCGGGCATGTAGTTCGGCGTGAATTCGTAAAGGATCGTGGTCAGCGACTTGCGGACGAAGTTCGCCAGCACGTTGAGGCGGCCGCGGTGGGCCATCCCCATCTCGATTTCCAGCACCCCCGCGGATGGGCACTTCTCGAGGATCGCATTGAGCACCACCATGGCGCCTTCACCGCCCTCGAGCGAGAAGCGCTTCTCGCCGAGGAACTTCTTACCGAGGAAATTCTCGAAGCTTTCGGCTTCGATCAACCACCCGAGCGCGCGGGCCATGCGGTCGGACGGATCCGCCTCGCGCAGGGCGTGGGCCTCGATCCTGTGCCGCACCCAGTTGCGCACCGCGGTGTTGTGGATGTGGGTGAACTCGAAGCCGATGAAGCCGGAGTAGGTGGCTTCCAGCGCCGCGACCATGTCGCGCAGCTTCATCTTCGCCCCGTCCCGGAACAGCGGGTTCGAGGCCTCGCGGTCGAAATCGGCCTCGGAGAAGCCGAATTGGTCCAGGTTGAGCCGCGGGTTCCGCTCGGGGCGGTCCGACAGCGGGTTGATGTGGGCCTGCGTGTGGCCCAGGGTGCGGAAATTGTAAACCAGGCTGACCACCTTGCCGTAGAAATCCAGGTCGCTCTCCGCCACGGGAGTTCCGGGAGCCGGCGCCGCCGCAGCCACGGCGTCCCCGGGGCGCGGCTTGGTCTGGGCAACCCCCAGTTCGAAGCCTTCGAAGAATGCGGCCCAAGCAGGGTCGACCGAGCGGGAATCAGCGCACCAGAGTGCGTATTGTTCCTCGAGGAGGTCCGCATTGAAGCGGGCGGAAACCGACGATTTCATGAGCGGCAGATTCGGGTGGCCGCGAGAGATTGCGGAAATTCCCGCTTGGCCCCTCGCGCGCAGCGCTTAGGTAAAAGGCCGCCCCGGACCCGTCAACGCACAAGGCCGGATTTCCGGTGAATTTCATTCCGTAGCCCCATGACCATGATCGAAGTCCGCGACCTGACCAAGAGCTTCGCCCGCCACACCGCGGTCCGCGGCATCGACTTCAATGTCGAGAAGGGGGAAATCGTCGGCTTCCTCGGCCCCAACGGCGCCGGCAAGACCACCACCCTGAGGATGCTCACCGGCTACCTTCCGCCAACCTCGGGAAGCGCACGGATCGCCGGCTTCGACATCTTCCGGCAGTCCCTCGAAGCCCGCCGCAACATCGGCTACATGCCGGAGAACGTCCCGCTCTACGACGACATGCGGGTCCGCGAGTACCTGAAATACCGGGCGACCCTCAAGGGCCTCTCCAACCGCGACGCCCGCCGGCGGGTCAACGAGGTCATCGACACCTGCGGGCTCGAGGGCGTCCGCCGCAAGATGATCAAGGTGCTTTCCAAAGGCTACCGCCAACGGGTCGGCCTGGCCGACGCCCTCGTCCACGAGCCCGGCTTGCTGATCCTCGACGAACCGACCAACGGGTTGGATCCGAACCAGATCCGCCAGATCCGCGACCTGATCAAGCGGCTCTCCGAACAGCACACCATCCTGCTTTCGACCCACATTCTCCACGAGGTCGAGATGACCTGCGGCCGGGTGATCATCATCGACAGCGGCACCATCAAGGCCCAGGACACCCCGCAGAATCTCGTCGCCGGCATGCGCGCCGCCGGCCGGGTCCACGCCGAGATCGCAGGCGACGCCGAGGTCATCTCCCCCGCCCTGCAGCGCCTCGACCACGTCAAACGGGTCACCGCCGAAGCCCTGGAGGACGGCTGGACCCACTACGAGGTCCTCGTCGATTCCGGAACCGACGCTCGCGAAAGGATTCACGACCTGGTCTCCCAGTATGGCTGGCCGCTGCGCAGCCTGCACCGCAAGGACGCCACCCTGGAGGATGTCTTCGTCGAGTTGACCCGCCGCGACTGAGCGAACCTACCCATCTGGTTTGACAACCGCCCCCCCGGCCGCCGCGTAATGGGCGCCTCGTGAAGGTTTTCATCCCTGCCCTGCTGCTGACCGCTCTCCAGGCGGCGCCCGAGTCCTACCCGTGCAAAGACGGCCTGGTCCGCACGCTGGTCGCCCGGGAACCCCTGATTACCAACCCGGTCGCCGTGGCGGTTGACACCGATGGCTCGGTCCTTGTCACCGAGACGACCCGGCGGAAGGTCGCCGACATCGACATCCGCGAGGTCACCTGGTGGATCCCCGACGATCTTTCGCACACCTCGGTCGATGAGAAGCGGGACTTTTTCCACCGGAACGTCACCAGCAGCCGATTCAAGAACCACCCCTCGGTCAAGGATCACAACCGCGACGGTCGCATCGACTGGAAGGACCTCACGTTTCACAGCGAGAAGATCCACCGCCTGACCGATACCGACGGCGACGGCGTCGCCGACAAGAGCACCCTCTTCGCGGAAGGCTTCAACACCGAGGTCACCGGCATCGCCGCCGGCGTCCTGGCCCGCCGCGGCGACGTCTACGCGACCATCGCCCCCGACCTCTGGAAGTTGCGCGACAACGACGGCGACGGCGTTGCCGACGAGCGCACGTCGCTCGCCCACGGCTTCGGCTTTCACATCAACTACGCCGGGCACGACATGCACGGCTTGACCTTCGGACCCGACGGCAAGGTCTACTGGACGATCGGCGACAAGGGCACCAACGTCACCTCCGGCGAGACCCGCTGGATCTATCCTCACGAAGGCGCCCTGCTCCGCTGCAATCCCGACGGCACGGATTTCGAGGTCTTCGCCCGCGGCCTGCGCAACGTCCAGGAAATCGCCTTCGATGACCACGGCAACATCTTCGGCGTCGACAACGACTCCGACCAGAAGGGCGAGAAGGAGCGGCTGCTTTACATCGTCGAGGGCTCGGACACCGGCTGGCGGGCCTACTACCAATACCGGGGCGGTAAGTACAACCCGTGGATGGCCGAGCGCATCGCCTTTCCCGACGGCGACGACCGCCCGGCGTCGATCCTGCCGCCGCTGGCGCTCTACCTCGATGGCCCCAGCGGCTTCGCCTACAATCCCGGCACCGCCCTCAACGAACGCTACCGCGGTCATTTCTTCCTCACCCAGTTCCCGGCGGGAAAGATCAACGCCTTCAAGCTCGAGCCCGAGGGTGCCGCCTACCGGATCGCCGGCGACCAACTGATGGCCGGCGGCGCCGCCTTCACCGGCTGCAATTTCGGTCCCGACGGCGCGCTCTACGTCGCCGACTGGGGCGGCGGGTATCCGCTCAACGACAAGGGAGCGGTCTGGAAGATCGACGACCCGCAGGAAGCCGGGAGCGCAACAAGAAAGGAAGTCGCGGCGTTCCTGAAAGAGGGCCCCTCGAAGGTCACCGAAGTAGAACTCGTCAAGCGCCTCGCCCATCGGGACCAGCGCGTCCGGCTCGACGCCCAGTGGGAACTTGCCGAGCGGAAGAGCTGGGATGCACTGGTGCTGGTCGCCGCTTCCCCCGACGCTGCCCTCCTCGCGCGCATCCACGCGCTGTGGGCGCTGTCGCAGGGAAAGCGTTTCGACGGCAAACTGTTCCGCCGCCTCTCGGAATCCGACAATCCCGAGATTCGCGCCCAAGCCGCGAAGTGGGCGGGTGATTGTGGCCCTCCTGTTCCGGACCTCGGCCCGCTTCTCGCCGACCCTTCGGCCCGGGTCCGACTCCAAGCGGCGCTTTCGGTGGGGCGGCTTCGCGCGAACATCCTGCTTCCCGAAATCGTCACCATGCTCGCGGAGAACGACAACAAGGACCGCTACTTGTCCCACGCCGGTGCCCATGCGTTGCGGGAGGCCGGAGCCTATGATCCCGAGGTCCTTTCGGCGGCCGCCGGCCACCCTTCGAGATCGGTCCGCCTCGCCGTGACCGTAGGCATCCGGAATATCCTTCAGGATCAGGTCCGGCAGGTCATGACCTCCGGCGCGGGAGGATCAGGTCTCGATCCCGCGCCACACATCAACACCTTGGAACGGCTGCTTCTGGATTCGGATCCCTACGTTGCTGCCGAAGCCGCCCGCGCGATCTACGAGTCCCCCGGAATCCAGCCGGCCTTCCCGGCTCTGGCTTCGATGCTGGAGACGCGGCGGGCTGCCAGGCCTTCCGCCCTGCGCCGCGCGATCTCCGCCAATCGCCGGATCGGTGACGAAGCCTCGCTTCTCCGTCTCGCGCGCTTCGCGGCCAACGAATCTACCCCCATCCCGCTCCGCGTAGCGGCGCTCGAGGCCCTCGCCAGCGCGAAATCGCGGGAGCCGCTGGACGCGGTCGACGGCCACTACGCGCCGCTTGAACCCCTGGAGGTCGCAGCCCCCGTGGTCGCGAGGATCGCCGCGACCCTCACCCCGGCGTCCGGAAATCAGGAACTGGCCAAGCAAGTCGCCTCCGCGCTCGACGCTCTCGGCGCGAAGCACGACGACGCTGCCCTGACCGGGCAAGCACTCGACCCGGAGCTCGACCCCGACCTGCGGCTCGCCGCGCTCCGCCACCTGAAAGACAGCGGGGCGGAAAAGTGGGGCGACACCGCCCTGGCGATGCTCAAGCAGGACGCCCCCGCCCTGCGCCCGCAGGTTGCCGGCATGCTTGCCACCGAACGGGCCGCCGCCGCCATGAGCTACATCAAACACGTCGGCCTCAAGTCCCCCGACCTCGCCGAGCGCCAGGCGGTGGTGCGCCTGCTGCCGTCGATGGATGGCGCAAAGCCGGTGCTCGACGCATTGCTGGCTGACCTGCGCTCCGGCAAACTGGACCCGGCGCTGCAACTGGAGGTATTGGAAAGCGCCGAGGCACTCCAACTTGACGACGTGCACGCGACCCGCGCCGGCCTCGCCGCCGGAGGGTTCCCGGGCAAGTGGGCATTCGCCCTCTCCGGCGGGGATGCGGCCGCGGGCCGCAAGGTCTTCGAGGAGAATCTCGCCTCCAACTGCACCGCCTGCCACCGCATCGGCGAGGAAGGGTCCAATGTCGGCCCGCCCTTGACCCACGCGGGAGCCAAGGGAGGCCGCTACTTGTTGGAGTCGCTGGTCAGCCCGCAGGCAAAGATCGCTTCCGGCTTCGGGTTGATGACGATCACCCGCAAGGATGGCAGCGTGGCCGCCGGAGCCTTCCTCGAGGAAAAAGACCACAAGCTCGCGCTCTCCCAACCCGACGGAAGCCGCCTGGAAGTTCCGCTGGAGGACATCGCCACCAAGACCGAACCGGTCAGCACCATGCCGCCGATGGGCGACATCCTGAAGCCCACGGAGCTCCGCGACCTGGTTGCGTTCCTCTCCTCCTTGAAATAGCGGTCACGGCGACGACCGGGTCACCTGGAGACGGAAGTAGCGCGACGATTCCCCGGGCTCGACCGGGAACGGGATCGCCAGGATCTCGATCTCTCCATCGTCGGCGATCACCTCGGGGGTTCCCGGGATTTCATCCCAATCGGCCAAGCCCGAGCTCATCTGCGGGACGACCTCCAACCCCGCGAGATCCGCGGCTTTCCGGCGCGCCAGGAGCACCTGCCATTCGCCCCCCCCCGGTCCGGGAACGATGGCCGGCCGGCCGCGTGTCTCCACCTGCCCGTTGTCGGCGGAGGCGGCCGACCACCCGGGCACCCAGGGATCGGTGCCGCAGACGAACTCCAGCGCATTGGCCAGACCGTCTCCGTCGACATCGGCCTCAAGATCGCCGATCAGCGGATCCGTCAATTGCGAGGCATTGAAGTGGGCCATGCGCCAGAGCTCGACCGGCACCGGGTCCGGGTCCGTGGCACCCGGGGAACCGCCGGGGTTGGCACTGGGACGCCAGCCTGCCGGGGTGTTCCAGGATGACAGCGGGGCATTGATATCCGCCGTGACCAACGACCAGCCGGCATGGTCGGTCACCGGATACCAAACGTCGTTGTAGGTGAAATCGAAGAGAATGTCGTCGCTGGCACTGCGCAACCGCAGTTGCTCGCCGTCATTGTCGAGGGACCCTTGGTAGACCCCGTCGATCTGGATCGAGCTGCCGTAGCGGAACTCGAAGGCATCGGGGTCCTTCACGAGCAGCACCACACCACCCGGGGGCAGCACCTTGTTGCCGAAGGTAAAGGTCAGCCCCTTGGTGAAATGGGCTCCGTTGAGATCGACGCCGATGTCGCTGACATTGCGGAACTCGAGGAACTCAAACAGCTCGTTGTCCGTGTATCCCTCGGCAATCTCCTGCGGACTGGGATCCGCCGGATTGTACATGATCTCGGTGACCCGCAGCGGGGTCGAACCCGCCGACACGAACAGCCGCTCGTTGACCGCACTCCAGTTCGACGACTGTTTGACCCGCGCCTTGACGGTGAGCGAGAAGCTGATGGTCACCGCGCCGGAATACTGGACCGCGTCCGGATTCAAGCCCCCGCCCGGCAATCTCGGGTCCGATCCGTCGAGGGTGTAATAGATGCTCCCCCCGCCGTTGGGATTGCTCATCGTCAGCTGGAAGTCTTCCGGCACATCGCCGCCGTTCTGGCTCATCACCGGTGGATCGATCGACGGGTAGTACCCTTCCTCCCGCATCTCGTGGACCAGGATGTCGGCGTTGCTGTCGTTGCCCGTGCCGTTGACCGTGCCACTCAGCATCAGGTTGCGGATCTTGGTCACCTCGCCCTGCCATTCCACATCAGGCCGGCTCGGCGGTTCCTGCATGACGTCACCCCAACGGGCGCATTCGGCGACGATCGGCTTGCGCAGGTGCTCGGCCAGGTCGTCCCAACGCTCGACCGCCCGGCTGGTCTCGAGAGCCCCGCCTTCCGAGACGTGCTTGTAAAGCCGGTCGGCCACCAGCATGAGGAAATCCGGGCTGGCCTTCGCCGCCTGCCAGATCCTCGACAGCGGCGCCGACGAACCCGAATTGTCGAAAGCCGGATGCACCCAGGCGGTCAGGTTCGACTGGTTCCCGGAGCCCCAGGAAGTCTCGCCGTCCCAGGCGAAGAAATACATCGGCCCGGCCGGCGAGTTCCGGTTGGCTCCCCACCAGTTGTTGGTGGGCCAGTCGTTCATCCCGATGTAAAAACTGCAAAGCAGGTAGTCGATGAAGCTGGAGACATCGACGTACTCCTTCAACTCGGTGTAGTTGGCGGGGTTCGCCATGTTCTTGGTCGTCAAGGTCTCGACCAGATAGTCGTAGCGGGCGCTGCTCCCGCTGCCGTGGTTGCCGCTGTGGCTGACACTGAACCAATCGTCCTTGTCACCGCCCAGCACCCCTGCCGCGAGATCCGCATCGGGGCGCTGCACCGCGTTGTAGAGGCCCCAGTAAATGCCGTTGATGAAGAGATGCACGAAGCGGCCGGCCGCGCCGGGATTCCCCATGTCGATGATCGTGTCGCGGTACCACTCGTCCTCGAAATAGGTGCTGCTGGTGGGATTCCAGCTGCGTGCAAAGCTGCGGTTGTTGCCCGCCCGGAGCACGATGTTGTCGACCTCCTTGTTCCCCGCGTCCCCGACCAGCGGCGCGCCGGTGAAGATCGTCGAGTTGAACTTCGACTCCCCGTAGGCGGAGGTGAACGACAGGCGGAGCGACCGCTTCATCCGGTCGTGGCTGTGCCCCTTGATGCTGCAATCCGCCTGCACGTTGAGGGATGGATCCTCCGGATTGATGAATTCCACCGAGGCGGGCTTCTCCAGGTCGTCCTTGCGGTAGAAGCCGCCGGTCCCGCTGGAGCTCCACATGTCCGATTGGTTCACCACAAGCGACAGGGTCGGAATCGAGGTCATGCCGTCGATCAGGTCGTCGTGGTAGTCCGGGTCGTCGACGATCTCCGGGTCCATCTCGTAGTCGTGGTCCCGGTAGAGACCGTTGGCGACACTGATGGAAGGTTCGGGCCATCCCGGGATGCTCGCGGGCTGCCCGATGATGTCGGGGAGGTGCAGGAAGGTCCGGGTCTCCGGCCGCAGGGTGGTCCAGCCGCTCAGATAGGCGGCCGCCCGCACGGTGGTGGTGGTGGTGACGGGAATCGGACCGGTGTAGAGGATCCCGCTGGTTGCGGTCGGCTCGGTCCCGTCGAGGGTGTAGCGGATCTCCGCCCCCACGTCGTCGCTGGACGAGAGAACCAGCGAGAAGGAACTGCTGAAGTAACCCCGGTCGCGACTGAAGGTCACGTCGTGCAGGATCCCGTAATTGCTGCTCACGTTGGCAGCCCCGGGGGTCGGCTGGGTGTAGAATTCCTCCTTCGAGAGGACCGCTGCGCCTGCCACCAGGTTCGGCATCACGAGGAAATCGGCACTACCGGCCGAGGTGTTGAAGCCCTGGATGGCCAGCGTGTTCGGGACATTCGCCATTAACAAGCCGAGGTGGCTGCTGATATCGATCGTCTCCACGACCAATCCGTCCGACGACGCCGTGGCGGTCGAGTTCCACGACACCGACGCCGGGACATTCTTGCGGGCGACCTCGACCCCGTTGAGCCAGGCGACATAGCCATCGTCGCAATTCATCTTGAGTCGCAGCGACGAGATCGCCCCCACTTCGTCCGGCGTGAAATTGAAGCGCATGAGGGCGGAGGTCGCGTTACCCTTCATCTCCGCCTCGACGTCGAGGCCAATCAGGCCGGCGTAAGGCGCCGGGGGCACGAAATCCTTCAGCGCATAATCGATGCAGGCATCGAAAAGCGCCAGCCCGTCGGCATTCAGGTCGGCGAGCCCGTCGTCGTTGAGGAAGATGTGAATGCGGACGTCCGCGGCCGGCGTGCCCCCGCGCAACTGCATGCCCTTGTCGATCGTCAGGATGGCGGGGCTCCCGTTGCTCGCGGTTGCGACGACCACGCCGCCGGGAGCGATGCTCGCGGAGCCCGCGGTGTTGAAGCTGATCGGCGAGCCGGTGACCGTGAGCGGCCCGGCCGGAAACGAAGCCCCGATCTGATGCGCTGCCCCGGTCGATGTGATGGTGATTTCCGTCTGGGAGTTCAGGTTCGAGCCCGCGGTGCTGAAATTAAAATCGTCCGTCAACGAGCGGTCCCAGTTGATCAGCGGCACCGCGACATTGCGGAGCTTGGTATTCACCAGGCTGGAATTCACCGTGGAGGACACCAGCACCAGGTCCATGCCGTCGGCACTGGATGCCTCGACGTCGGCATCATCGACCACCGTGACCTGATGCCCGTGCACCGATTGCAGACGGTTGATCACTCCTTGGTCGCCGGAAGAAGTCGATCCGCCGCTTCCCAGGTCCACCACGAACAAGACCTTGGCGGAGGAGGAAACCGGGGGATTGGTATCGTAGCCGACGCCGGAGTGACCGTTGCTCCATTCAAGTCCGGGAACGAACCCGGGAAGCTTCCAGCCCGACGGCTCCGGCCCCGTGCCGACCATCACCTCGACCGGCGAGTCTTTGCCGATCAAGTCCACCTCGGTCCCCGGCACCGGTGTGACTCCGTAAGAAACGTCGGACAGCTGCTGCGGGAACTGCGGGGAGTACTCCCAGGCGATCGTCACCCCGTCAGGCTTCACCAGGGCCAGGTATTCGCCACCGGCACTCAGCTTGAAATTGGTGTGCAGCGGGCTGCCCGTGTTCTTCAAATTTCGATCGGAAGCGAAGACCACGAGATATCCGTTGGCGGGCAGGGTGACCGCCGGGAACCTCCACTTCTTCAGGTCCGAGGTCGAGTCGGTCAGATACCAGTTCTGCAGACTGGCAGACGATGACCCGGGGTTGTGAATCTCGATCCAATCCTCGTGCATGCCGAATTGGTCGGTGAGCCCCGTGCCATTGGACGCGAGGAATTCACTGACGATCGGACCGTCGGAGTACACGCCGCCCCCCCGCACATTGCCAAGTGTCAGGATCGCGAACGCAATGACGGCTGCGCAGTGGCGCACCAGGGAGGAATTCATCAGGGGGGATTGGCGGAAGCCGGGTGCAGGCAACCCGCGGTCCATCCACATGGACTGACAGATTGACTTGCCCGGACTCAGGGGGTGCCGCGACCCGCCCTGGCTTGGCTTCGGAAAAAGATCAAACGCAAGTTGGGGGAGGCGCCAAGTAAACGGGGGGTGGACGGGCGCGACACTAACTCAGTGCCAGCCGCAATCAATCCCAATTCCGCCCCTGGAATACTTGTCACAGTGGCGGTGCAAAATGCAGGGATCACTCGTCTTCCCGCTCCTCGCCGACTTTCTCCAAGCGCTCGCCGGCCCGCTTGAGGAATCGCCCGGTCGCATCGGCCGCCGTCCGCAGGCCTTGCTCGGTCTTCTCGCCGGCGGTCCGCACCGCGTCACCGGTCTTCTCGCCGGCAGTCTTGAGACCTTTCCCCGTCGCATCAATCGCCCGGTCGAGATGCTCTCCAGGGGTCGCCGGCTCGTCCGCGGTGGTTTCGTCAACCGCTTCTCCCACTTCCTGCGCCATCTCCTCGGCCACCTCCGTGGCTTCTTCCGCGACCTCTTCCGCCATCGGCTCGGCGTGCACCTCGACCGCCGCCTCCGGCACCTCCACCGCTTTCGGTGCCTTGGCCTCGTCATCGCGGCTGCAGGCCGCCAACAGCAGGAGGGGGAAAATGCAACGTTTCATCGCCCGACAATCTACACGGCGCCGAGGTCTTGGCCAGCTCACGATCCAACATCCGGCAAATCGTCCTCAGCCGCCGCGCTGTCATACAAATTTTGACATTCCCCGCCTGCTGTCGAAAACTCGGGGACCAGATTCCGTATGAAGCCGCCCATGCGCCCGCACTTCCTCGCCGCCGTCCTCCTCGGCACGCTCCCGGTCCCCGCCCAGCAGGGCGACCGGGACGGCCACGACAACATGGCTCCCGTCGTTCCCGAGAGCGAAATCCCGCCCTCGCCGGTCCTGTCGGTCGAGGATGCCTTGAAGTCCTTCGAGATCGCGCCCGGGTTCGTCATCGAACCGGTCGCCACCGAACCGATGGTCGAAAAGCCGGTCTGCCTCGACTTCGATCCCGCCGGCCGGATCTGGGTCTGCGAAATGCGCGGCTACATGCCCGACATCGACGGCAAGGGCGAGAACATCCCCGAAGGCCGGATCAGCGTGCTGGAAGACAGCGACGGCGACGGCAAAACCGACAAGAAGACCGTCTTCCTCGACAAGGTGCTGCTGCCCCGCGCGGTGACCGTCTTCGAAGACGGCATCCTGTTCCTCGACGAGCACCGCCTCTGCTGGGTCAAGCGCGACGGCCTCAAGCCGGCCGGAGAGATCGAGGTGATCGACGGCAAGTTCAACGGCGGCGGAAACGTCGAGCACAAGCCGAACGGCCTGTTGCCCGGCCTCGACAACTGGCTCTACCTCGCCAAGTCCGACAAGCGCCTGCGCCGCATCGACGGCAAGTGGATCATCGAGCCGACCGCCTTCCGCGGCCAGTGGGGCATCGCCCGGGACGACTGGGGGCGGCTCTACCACAATCACAACTCGGCCTTTCTGTTCGGCGAAAGCCTCGCCCCGAACCTGCTCACCGCGAATCCCGCGGTGAAGCCGAAGTACAACGACACCGCCGCCCTCGGCAACAACCGCACCTGGCCGATCCGCGTCACGCCCGCCGTCAACCGCGCCTACATGGACCGCAAGAACGGCTACAAGGAGCAGACGCTCGACCCGAAGACCCACAAGCTGATCAACACCACCGCCTCCGCCGGGATGACGGTTTACCGCGGCACCAACTTCCCGAAGGACTGGTACGGCACCGGGTTCACCTGCGAGTCGGTTGCCAACCTCGTCAAGGCGATCGAGATCGAGGAAAAGGACGGCAAGCTCAGCGGCCGCCACCGTCTCGGCGAAAAGGAATTCCTCGCCTCCACCGACGAGCGCTTCCGGCCGGTCAACGCCTACACAGCTCCCGACGGCTCGCTCTACGTCGTCGACATGTATCACGGCATCATCCAGCACAAGACCTACCAGACCAGCTACCTGCGCGAGCAGCACCTCGCCCGCGGGCTCGACAAGCCCGCGTTCGGCCACGGCCGGATCTACCGGGTCCGTAGTAAATCCGGCAAGATCGAGCCGAAGGTTGATATCGCAGCGCTGCAGGGACTCGACCTCGTCAAGATGCTGATGCATCCCAACGCCTGGCACCGCGAGACCGCCCAGCGGGTCCTGGTCGACCGCAAGGATGCCGCGACCGTGCCCTTCCTCGCCAAGCTCGCCGCCAACGGTGATCCGGTCGCCCGCGTTCACGCCTTCTGGACGCTCGAAGGCATGGGCGAGCTCAAGGCAGACCATCTTGTCGCACCGCTGAAAGACAAGAACCCGAAAGTCCAGTCGTCCGCACTGTGGGCGTGCACCCGGCTTGCCCCGGCCGAACTTTCCAAACTGGACAAGGGACTGGTCGCCCTCAAGCCCGCCGCACCGGAGGCCGCACCTTACCTCGCCCGCGTCCTGGGCTCCATCGGTACTCCGGACGCACTCGACGCGCTGGCCAAACTCATGAAGGACGAGTCCAAGGCCCGCTTCATCCGTGAGGCCGCAATCTCCGGGCTGCACGGCCACGAAGCCGATTTCAAGCCCCTCGCCGACGCCAAGGACAAGGGCTTCATCGCCTGGCTCGACCAGGGTGCCAAGGACGCCGCCACCAAGGGTCCGCAAGGTCCGTCACTGAAGGGCGATCAGCTCGCCTCCTGGGAGCGGGGCAAGGCTTTGTTCGCCGGGGAAGCGGTTTGTTTCAGCTGCCACGGCCCGGACGGTTCCGGCGTCCAGGCCCTCGGCCCACCGCTCGACGGCTCGGAGTGGGTCACCGGCAAGCCCGAGGTGCTGATCAAGATCATGCTCCACGGCATGACCGGCCCGGTCACGGTCGCGGGCGAAACCTACACCACCACCGCCGACATGCCGGCGCTCGGCATGAACCCGATGTTCACCGACCAGAAGCTCGCCGACATCGCCACCTATGTGCGCAACGAGTGGAGCAACAAGGCACCCGCCGTTGCGCCGAAGCTGGTCAAGGAACTGCGGGAGTCCACCAAGGACCGCAGCGGCCGCCCGTGGACGGCCGGCGAGCTGAAGTAGCGCAACTTTGCAAGTTGCGTACGGGCGCGGCGGAGCTTGCCGGAAAGCCCTCCGCCCACCCTTTCATTTCAGCCGACTTCCGCTCGACTTGGAGAATTGAGCTACCCCATCGCCTTCTCCATCAGCGCGTTCATGCGCTTGACGGTGTCGCGGGCATCGTCGAGCAGGCCGGCCGAAATCAGCGCGTTGTCGAGCAACTGGCTGGCGACCAGCTTCGCGAGTTCCGGATCCTTGTCCTTGGCTTCGGCCAGCTTCTTGACCAGCGGATGGCGCGGGTTGATCTCCAGCTCGACCTTCACCTCGTCCTCGAAGTTCTCGTCCATCGCCTTCATCATCCGCCGCATCTGCGGAGTCATCCCGTCCTGCGGGACGAGGGCGATGATCGGGCTGTCGACCAGCCGCTTGCCGCTGGCCACCGTGGTCACCCGCTCGCCGAGGTTATCCTTGAGGAAGGCGCAGAGTTGTTCGGTCTCCTCGGCACCCAGCGCATCGCCTTCGGCCTCGTTGTCCTCCAGCTCCACGCCGGCATGGCTGATCGAAACCAGCTTTTTGCCGTCGAACTCGCCGAGCGATTCGATGACGTACTCGTCGATCGCGTCGGTGAAGTAGACAACCTCCAGCCCGCGGGCCTTGAAGGCCTCGACGTAGGGGCTGCTCTCAAGCTGGGTGCGGCTCGGGCCGACCAGGAAGTAGATCTTGTCCTGGCCGTCCTTGGCGCGGGCCAGGTAGTCGGCGAAGCCGGACAGCTTGCCGTCCTCGGTCATCGACGACTCGAAGCGCAGCAGCTTCGCGAGCGCGTCGCGGTTCGGGTAATCGGTGGCGACGCCCTCCTTGAAGAAGCGTTCGAACTTGCGGTAGAACGCCTGGAACTTCTCCGGGTCGGCTTCCGCCTCCTTCTCGAACATCTTGATCACCCGCTTGCTGATCACGCTGCCCAGCTTCCGCACAAGCGCGCTGTCCTGCATGGTCTCGCGGGAGATGTTCAGCGGGATGTCGGCGCTGTCGATCACGCCCTTCAGGAAGCGCATCCACTCGGGCAGAAGGCCTTTCGGCGACGGGTCGATCAGGACCTTCTTGCAGTAGAGGGCGACCGCCGGCTCGGTCTTCTGCATGCCCAGGCGCTCCATGTTCTCGTCGGGCACGAAGATCAGAGCGTTGATCGCGATCGGCGCGTCGGCGGCGAAGTGCAGGCGGTAGGCCGGGTCGTTGTAGGCGTGGCAGGCGAATTCGTAGAAGGCCTTGTACTCCTCCTCGGTGACGTCGGACTTGTTCTTCAACCACAGCGCCTCGACCTGGTTGATGCGCTCGCCGTTGAGCAGGATCGGGAAGCCGACAAAGTTGCTGTAGCGCTCGATCAGGTGCTTCACCCGCGCCTCGTCGGAAAACTCCTCGTGCTCCTCCTTCAGTTTCAGCACGATCTTCACGCCGCGCTGGAGGTCCTTGTCCTCCTCGATCGAGTAGCCGCTGGTGCCATCGCTGGTCCAGACCAGGTCCTCGCCGTTTTCACGCCAGCTGCGGGTGTGAACCTGAACCTCGGAAGCGACCATGAAGGCGGAGTAGAAACCGACGCCGAACTGGCCGATCATGTTGGCCGGCGAGTTGCCGCTCTCCTTCATCGCGGTGAGGAACGCCTTGGTGCCGGAATGGGCGATGGTGCCGAGGTTCTCGACCAGCTCGCCGCGGGTCATGCCGATGCCGTGGTCGGCGATCGTCAGGGTCTTCGCCTCCTTGTCGGTGGTGATGTGGATCTCCAGCGGCAGCTCGGCATCGTGGATGTCCTTTTCGGTGCCCTGGAGATGGCGGAGTTTCTCCATCGAGTCCGAGGCGTTCGAGATCAGCTCGCGGAGGAAGATCTCGCGATCGGTGTAGAGGGAGTGGACAACCAGATCGAGCAGCTGCTTGATCTCGGCCTGGAAGGAATGCGTTTCGAGGGTGGCTTCGCTCATGGGAGTGGAAAAAGGTTCGGGCGGCGAAAATAGCGATCAATTTCCCGCTGTCAAAGGGTGAGCGGGGCAGAAGATTTTGGACCGGGATGGATAGGATGGATGGGATCGGAGTCTGTGTCGGTTTTGGATCATCTACATGTTGCTGGCTTTATATTTAACCACAGATGAGAGGGATCTACTCCGATAGCAGCCGGAAGCCGTGGCTACCCGGATTCTTCCAATCCGCGTTCATCCTGTTCATCTGCGGTTGATCGGGTTTTTCAGAACCATCAGCAACTCCCCACAGCCTCCGATCCCATCCATCCTATCCATCCCGGTCCCAAGAAACAAAAAGGGCGTGACCGGAAAATCCCGGCCACGCCCTGGAAATCAGATCGACCTCAGTTCGACAGGTAGTCGCTCACGCCGTCGTGGTCGGGCTTCATCGCCTTGTCGCCGCGGCTCCAGTCCATCGGGCAGACCTCGCCGTTGGTCTCGAAGTGCTGCAAGGCGTCCACCACCCGCAGCGCCTCGCGGATCGAGCGGCCGAGCGGCATGTCGTTGACCACCTGGTGGCGGACGATGCCCTCCTTGTCGATCAGGAACAGGCCGCGGTAGGCGACCAGCTCGCCGTTGACGACCAGGGTCCCGTCCTCGTCGAAACCGTAGTCACCGGCCAGCACGTCGTAGGCGTCGGCGATGGTCTTGTTGACGTCGGCCACCAGCGGGTACTTCACCCCCTCGATGCCACCCTTCGATTTCGGCGTCTGCAGCCAGGCCCAGTGGGAGAATTCCGAATCGGTCGAGCAGCCGACCACCGCGACGTCGCGGGACTCGAACTCGCCGAGTTCTTCCTGGAAGCGGTGCAGCTCGGTCGGGCAGACGAAGGTGAAATCCTTCGGGTAGAAGAAGAAGATCACGTATTTCTTGCCGAGGAACTGATCGAGCGAGAAATCTTCGACGATGGTCTCGCCCATGACGGCCTTGGCGCGGAACGACGGTGCTTTTTTACCTACGAGTACGGACATGGTGGGTCGTGTTGGGAAATCGCCGCGGGCCGTAACCCTGCCCCGCGAGCCGGACAACCCTTTTCGGGGAAGATTTGCCGGCAACCGGACACGTGACGGCCCCACCGCTTCCCCTTGCCTTTCGCCGCGTCCTGCCCCCTGATCCGCGCGGTCATGTCCGCCCTGCTTTCCGCCAACGAAATCCGCCTCTCCTTCGGCTACCAGACGCTGCTCGACGGCGTGACGCTCGCCGTTTCCGCCGGGGAGAAAGTCGGCATGGTCGGACGCAACGGCTGCGGCAAGACCTCGCTGTTCAAGATCCTCGCCGGGATCCAGCAGCCGGACTCCGGCGAGATCTCGCTGCGCCGGGCGCTGCGGGTCGGCTACCTGCCCCAGGAGTTCGAGCTCGATCTGGAAAAAAGCGTCCACGAGAACATCTCCGCCGGGGCCGCCGACGTGGTCGAGGCCATCCACCGCTACGAGACCGGCGACGGCTCGGAAAGCGAGCTGGCGAACCTGCTGCACCTGATCGAGCACGCCGACGGCTGGAACCTCGACGCCCGCATCAAGGCGACCGCCACCGCGCTCGGCACGCCGCCGCTCGACGCACCGGTCGGCCCGCTTTCCGGCGGGGAAAAGCGCCGCGTCGCCCTGTGCCGGGCGCTGGCCTCGCAGCCCGACCTGCTACTTCTCGACGAGCCGACCAACCACCTCGACGCCGAGTCGATCCGCTGGCTCGAGGATTTCCTCAAGTCCTATGCCGGGGCGGTCATCTTCGTCACCCACGACCGCTACTTCCTCGACGTCATCGCCACCCGGATCATCGAAATCGACCAGGGCAAGGCCTTCTCCCACCCCGGCAACTACACCGCCTACCTGGAGTCCAAGGCGGTCCGCCAGCAGATCGCCGAACAGACCGAGCGCCGTCGCCAGCGCTTCCTGCGCGAGGAGCTCGACTGGGTGCGTTCCGGCGTCAAGGCCCGCGGCACCAAGTCGCGCCACCGGCTCGACAAGTTCTACGAGGTCGAAGGCATGGAAGCCCCGCCCGAGGAGCGAGAGATGGACCTGCTCATCCCGCCGCCGCCGGAACTCGGCAACATCGTCGTCGAGCTCGAGGACGCCGGCGTCAATGTCGGCAGCGAAAGCTCGCCGCGCTGGCTGTTCCGCCACCTCGACTTCAAGCTCGAGCCCGGCCAGTGCACCGGCATCGTCGGCCGCAACGGCGTCGGCAAGACGACCCTGCTCAAGCTCTGCCTCGGCCAGATCCAGCCCAGCGCCGGCAGCGCCGCGCTCGGCAAGAAGGTCCGCGTCAACTACATCGACCAGACCCGGATGGCGCTCGATGGCAGCGGCTCGCTGCTCGACGAGATTTCCGGCGGCAACGAGAAGCTGCAGTTCGGCAACGAGATGCTTGGCGCCCGCGCCTACCTGCGCCGCTTCCTCTTCGACGACCAGCGGATCAACGAGCGGGTCGACCTGCTGTCCGGCGGCGAACGCGCCCGCCTGATGCTGGCCAAGGTGCTCAAGACCGGCGGCAACCTGCTGGTGCTCGACGAACCGACCAATGACCTCGACCTGCCCTCGCTGCGGATGCTCGAGGAAGCGCTGGCCGATTTCGACGGCTGCTCGCTGGTCGTCTCCCACGACCGCTACTTCCTCGACCGGATCTGCGACCAGATCATCGCCTTCGAGGACGACGGCGTGGTCGTCCATCCCGGCAACTACTCCTACTACCTCGAGAAGCGCCAGGCCCGCGAGCAGGCGCAGCGGATCCAGGCCCAGGCGGCCGCCCGCGAGGCCGCTGCCCGCCAGAAGGCCGCGGCGCCGGCCGCGCAGAAGCCGCGCAAACTCACCCTTGCCGAGCGCAAGGAATTCGAAGGCATGGAAGACCGCATCCTCGTCGCCGAAGAGGAGGTCGCCGGGATCGAGACCAAGCTCAATGACCCTGACTTCCAGGCGAAGCACTTCAACGAGATCCCCGCGCTGGTCGAAAAGCTCGACGTCGCCAAGGCGGCGGTCGCCCGGCTCTACGAGCGCTGGGAAGAGCTGGAAGCGCTCGCCCAAGCCTCCGGCGCCTAGCGGGGAACTCTTGCTACGGACGGCTCACGGCTCCGAGAAATCCGTGTCCGCGTCTTTCAGGTCCAGCTCCTTGATCCAGATGTTGCGGAAGCGCACGTCGTGGCCCTCGGCCTGCAGCTTCAGGCCTTGAGGTGTGTCGGTGATGCCCTTGCCACCGTCATTGCCCCCGTCGACGCCCGAATTCTCGCCGCCCCAGACCTGGTTGATCACCTGGTTCTCGTGGACCTTCACGCCGTTGAAATACATCGTCACGCGGGCCTTCTCCGTCAGCTTGCCATCGGTGAAGCGGGCGGCGCGGAAGACGATGTCGTAGGCGTTCCATTTCCCCGGCCCGCGGTAGTGTTCGTAGGGGGATTCGGTCTCGTTGATCACCGCAGCCATGCCGTGCTTGGTCTTGTCGCCGTCGAGGATCTGGATCTCGTAGCGGTTCTGCAGGTAGACGCCGCTGTTGCCGCCGGGCTTGGCGATGTTGAACTCGATGTGCAGGCGGAAGTCCCGGTAGGCCTTCTTGGTGACAATGTCCGCGCTGCCGTATTTGCCGCCGGCGGCGGCCGGATCGTCCGACATGACCACCGTGCCATCGTCGACCGGATCATCGACGATCTTCCACTTGATCGGCAGCGAGGACGCGAATCGCGGCCCCTCCCAGTAGGTCCATTTGGCATCGAGCATCTCGCGGGAGCCGTCGAAAACGACCTCGGCGCCGTCGATCGGCTTGGCGCCCACGCCGGTGCCGGCATGGACGGTTCCCGAGAGGGCGGCCAGTGACAGGAAAATGAAACGCATCCGGGGGCTACACCGATTCCGGCGGCCATCTATCCAGCGATCGTGTCAGGATTCCCGCAATCCAGACCCCCGATTTCGCCCGTCCGGCAGCGGTTTTCCATTCTGCCACAAAGGTTTCGAACACTTGCTGGCACGCTCGCACGTTTCCTGCTCTAACGGTGGCGAATGACCCGCGAGCACGAACGACTCCAAGAAGACCTCACCCGGGGGAAGAATTGGAAACGCTGGGGCCCCTACTTGAGCGAGCGCCAGTGGGGCACCGTGCGCGAGGACTATTCGGAACATGCCAACAGCTGGCAGGAGTTCCCCCACGACCACGCCCGCCGCCGGGCCTACCGCTGGGGCGAGGACGGCCTGCAGGGTTGGTGCGACCGGCAGTGCCGGCTGTGCTTTGCCCCCGCCTTGTGGAACGGCAAGGACGACATCCTCAAGGAGCGGCTTTTCGGCCTGGCCGGCAACGAGGGCAACCACGGCGAGGACGTCAAGGAGTGCTACTACTACCTCGATTCCACCCCGACCCACTCCTACACCAAGGCCCTCTACAAGTACCCGCAGCGCAAGTATCCCTACACCGAGATCCGCAAGGAAAACGCCAAGCTCGGCCGCGACGGCCCGGAGCTCGAGCTCGCGGACATGGGATTCTTCGACGACGAGCGCTATTTCGACGTCACCCAGGAGGTGGCCAAGCGTTCACCCGAGGACCTGCTGTGGCGGATCACCATCACCAACCACGGTCCCGACGCCGCGCCGATCCACGTGCTGCCGACCTTGTGGTTCCGCAACGTCTGGAAATGGGGCAACGAGCGCGAGGCTCCTCTGCGCAAGCCGTCGCTGACCCTCAACGAGGGCACGGTCCTCGCCTCGCACGAGACCTTGGGTGACTTCCGCTTTCACGCCGATTCCCCCGAACTGAATCAAGAGGTCAGCTGGTTGTTCACCGAGAACGAGACGGATTATCCGTCGATCTACAACATCGGCGCGCCGACGCCCTACGTGAAGGACGCCTTCCACAAGTTGCTGATCCACGGCGACAAGGGGGCCGTTTCACCGCGGCCGGTGGGCACCAAGACCGCCGCCCATTTCGAGTTCATGGTGCCGCCCGGCGCCACCGTGACAGTCCGCTGCCGCCTGCACCCGGTTGCCGAAACCAACGGGATCGAGGGCTTCGACCAGTTCGACGAGACCTTCGCCGCGCGCATCGGCGAATGCGAGGAGTTCTACGGGGAGATCATTCCCAAGGGTTTGTCCGCCGACGAGAACATGATCTGCCGCCAGGGCTACGCCGGGCTGCTGTGGACCAAGCAATTCTACCACTACTTCGTCGAGGACTGGCTGGAGGGCGACTGCGACGGCCCGCCGCCGCCCGCCTCGCGCCTGAAGGGCCGCAACTCCGACTGGCGGCACTTCTACGCGCGCGACATCCTCTCGATGCCGGACAAGTGGGAATACCCGTGGTTCGCCGCCTGGGACTCGGCTTTCCACATGATCCCGTTCGCCGCGATCGACCCGGACTTCGCCAAGGAGCAACTGCTGCTGCTGTTGCGGGAATGGTACATGCACCCGAACGGCCAGCTGCCGGCCTACGAGTGGAACTTTTCCGACGTCAACCCGCCGGTCCACGCCTGGGCGGTGTGGCGCGTCTACAAGATCGCCGACCCGAAGGGCCAGCGCGACCTGCTCTTCCTCGAGCGCTGCTTCCAGAAGCTGCTGCTGAACTTCACCTGGTGGGTCAACCGCAAGGACATCGAGGGCCGCCACGTCTTCGGCGGCGGCTTCCTCGGCCTCGACAACATCGGGGTCTTCGACCGCTCCCACGCCCTGCCCGACGGTGGCAAGCTCAACCAGGCCGACGGCACCGCCTGGATGGCGTCCTACTGCCTGCTGATGCTGGCGATGGCGCTGGAGCTCGCCCCGACCAAGCCCGCCTACGAGGACATCGCCTCGAAGTTCTTCGAGCACTTCGTCAACATCTCCGACGCCATCAACACCCTCGGCGGCACCGGCCTCTGGGACAAGCGCGACAACTTCTACTACGACCAGCTGATCGTGAACCACGACGAGCCGATCCCGCTGCGGATCCGCTCGCTGGTCGGCCTGCTGCCGCTCTGCGCAGTGACCGTCTTGGGACAAACGACCATCGAGGGCCTGTCGGGCTTCCGCAAGCGGATGGACTGGTTCCTCAGCAGCCGGCCCGACCTGCTGAAATACATCAGCGTCCGCCGCCACACCAACGACAAGAAGTCCGCGCTCTGCCTGCTGGCGATCCCGTCGCAGGAACAGCTGCGGGCGACCCTGACGCGGATGTTCGACCCGAACGAGTTCCTCTCCGATTTCGGCATCCGCTCGCTGAGCAAGGCCCACGGCAAGAAGCCGTTCGTGTTCGAACACGGCGGCAAGCGCAACGAGGTCCCCTACACCCCGGGCGAGGCCAAGACCGACATGTTCGGCGGCAACTCGAACTGGCGCGGGCCGATCTGGTTCCCGACCAACTACCTGATCATCGAGGCGCTGGAACGCTACCACCACTTCTACGGCGACAACTTCAAGATGGAATACCCGACGGGCTCCGGCAAGCAGCTGACCCTGCGGGAAATCGCGATCGACCTCTGCGACCGGCTGATCGCGCTATTCTGTCCGGACCGCAACGGCAACCGGCCCTGCTTCGGCACGGCGACCCGCTACACCCAAAAGCCGAATTGGCAGAACCTGCTGCTGTTCCACGAGTACTTCCACGCGGAGACCGGCGAAGGGCTCGGCGCCTCGCACCAGACCGGCTGGACCTCGCTGGTCGTGCGTTTGGTGCGCGAGCGCCGCGAAAAACTCTGCGACAAGTCACTCTGAGGGCCAGGCGACTTCCACTTCCAGCTCACCGCCGGGCGTCAGGCTCGCCCGGCAGCGGCCGCCGAGGAGATTCGCGCAAGCGCGGACAATCGACATCCCCAGCCCCGAGTGGCCGTAGCCGCTCCGCGACGGGTCCTTGCGCCAGAACCGCTCGAACAGCTGCGGCAAGTCATCCTCGCTGAGTTCGGGTGCCAGGTTCCGGACCACCAGCCGCCGCGGGGTCGCGTCGACGGTGACCACCGTACCGGCCGGCGCGTGCGCCACCGCATTGCCGAGCAGGTTCTGGACGATCGCATTCCACAACACCGGATCCGTCCGGAAAGCCCCGTCCGTGACCGCGAGATCGATGTGGATCTCCCGTTCGTCCGCCTGGTCCCGCACCCGCATCACCGCGCTTTCAAGGCTTTCCTGAAGCTCGACCACCTCCAGATGAAAGGGCTGCACCCCGGCATCGGCACGAGCCAGCAATACCAGCTTGTCCAACAGGGAGGTGAGCTCGTCCGCCACTGTCACGATGGCCGCACAGCGCTCCGTCGTCGCTTCTTCCGGCCACATCGACCCAAGCTCCGCCATGGCCCTCATTTCCGCCAAGGGCGTCCTCAGCTCGTGCGCGGCGTCGCTGCTGAATCGCCGCTCGCGCTCGAAGGACTCCTCCAGCCGCGCAATCCATTGGTTCAAGCGCTCCGCCACCGGAACCAGCTCCGATGGCAGCGGATCGGTGGCCAAGCGCTGGCGCAGGCCGTCCGGCGGAATCCCGCGGATCTCCTTCGTCAGCTTGTTGAGCGGTCTCAGCCCGTGGCCCAACCCGGCGCGGATGATCGGCACCATCAGCAGCAGGGTCAGCACCCCGGCCACCGCCAGGATCGTCGCAAAGCGGCCGAGCTGTTGCTGCAGTCCACGGGTCGGGCTCGCCACGATGAGGTAAAGGTCCTCGAACTCCTTCTGCTTGTCGTCTTTCGGATAGAATCGCTGAACGTAGAGCCGCACCGGGGTCCCATCCCCCAGGCTCCCCCCGCGCAACTTCGGCTCGTCGTCAGTCGGCTCCGTGATGTCATGGATCGCCCCCGGCGCGTCCTTGCCTTTGCGCAGCGACGGCGAACTGTCGAACAACTCGCCTCCCAGCCTGCGGATCTCGAAGTAGTCCTCCCCGCCCTTCCCGAACCCCTCGAAGTCCTTCACCGTGAGGTCGATTTCGAAATCCCCGCCATCGATCTCCGAAGCCGTGACCAAGGCCCGGGCTTTCGCCGTGAGGGTCGCGTCGAATTGCCTATTCAACACGTCGCGCAGTGCCAGGAACACCCCGATGCCGGAAACGACGAACAGCACGCCGACCGCCAGACAGAGCAGGATCGTGAGACGCCAGCGGATCGAAATCATCCTTCGAGCAGGTAGCCCAGGCCGCGCCGGGTGTGGATGATCATCGGCGCTCCTTGCGGGCAAAGTTTCCGCCTCAGCGAGCAGATCGCTGAATCGACGGCATTGCTCAGCGGCCCGTCCAGTTCCCCATAGAGCCGTTCCTCGATCTGGGCGCGGCTGAACACCTGCCCCGGTCGCCGCGCCAGGCACTCGAGCAGGGCATACTCGCGGGCCGAAAGCAGGATCCGCTCCTCGCCGCGACGGACCGACTTGGCGGCGGTGTCGATTTCCAGGCCCGCCACCACCAACTTCGGATCCGGCTGACCGTAGCGGCGCCGGACGATCGCTTCCAGCCGGGCGACCAGTTCGGCCAGTGCAAAGGGCTTGGTCAAATAGTCGTCGGCGCCGTCGCCCAGGCCGCGGATTTTCTCCGCCACGCCATCCAGCGCGGTGAGCAACAGCACCGGGGTGTCGATCCCATCCCGCCGCCAGCCGCGCAGCAACTCGAGCCCATCCACTCCCGGCATCATGCGATCCAAGACCACGGCGTCGTAGCCGCCGGAGCGGCCCATCCGGTCGCCATCGCTCCCGTCCTCCGCAAGATCGACGGCGTGACCCAGGCGGGTGAGGGCCTTTCCCAGGGTCTCCCGCAGCCGCGCCGCGTCTTCGACAATCAGGAGTTTCATCGTCGCCGACAGCATGAGGCCGGAGGCGGACGGCGTCCACCTCCGGCTGATCGCATCCCTTCCCGGATCAGTCGTCCATCTCCTCGGCCTGGCGGACCACCTTTCCATCGGGGGAAAGCACGACTTCCAGATCCGGCGCCCCGGCGCGGTCCAGCTCGATGTGATAGGTCACCGCTTTCCCGACGGTCACTTTGTCGACATCGTCCACCGTTCCTTCCATGGCAGCCACGGCGATGCGCACGGCCTCGGGAGCCGCCGCGAGCCGGATGTCTTCCACCGTCTTCAACAGCCCGCCGTCGGCCGTGATGTGAAGCTCGATGTCGCGGCCGCGGGGTCCTTCGATCTCTGCGACGTAGAGTTCGCTGGCACCGACCGTGAATCGCTCAACCTCGTCGACGGTCCCGCCCCGCGTGTTCGCTTCAATGGTTCCGCGGACCGCCGGCGGGCAATCGGCGACCTTCGGTTCTCCGGCCAGACCGGTTCCAGTGGAGAGAGCCACGGCGAGGACAATGGAATTGCAGTATGTTTTCATGATTTCAGCTGTCGCTTTCGACCCCATCAGACTCCCACCCCAAGATGACGGCATGATGACCAGCCTCCGGAATTCTTCACCGGAACAACCGAACCGACACCGGCAATCCGCCCGGCAGACTGTCGAACACGACCAGCAGATCGACATGATCCTCCTTGTCCTCCAGGACCAGCAGCGCCTCGGCCTTGCCGCCGTTCTGGGGCAGCGTCCCGATCTCGACCGGTGCCGCGTTCCCGCCGGCCCAATAGCAGAGCTCGAAGGTGGTGTCGGGACCGGGCGCCAGCGTCACCGGGATCTTCTTCGACGCGTCGGCGCTGGCATTGCCGGTCACGATCACGAAGCCGTCGTGGATCGCGACGATCTCGCGGATTCCGCGGCCCTTCGGGACCGGAATCTCGTGGATCGTCAGTTTCTCGGCCTTTCCCGCGAACAGGTCGCCGGCATCGAGCTCGATCACGAACGCAATGCCGTCCTTGTTCGGTGAGCGCAGCCCGAAGAAAAGCACACCCTTCGCGCAGGCCAGGCCCTCGATGTTGATCCCGTTCTGCTGGAGCGGCTGGTTGAGATAGGGGGCTAACTGCGGGGTCTTCTCCAGAAGCGGCAGCAGGCTCGCACGGCGGATCCCGTCCTTGGCTACCTCGCCGCTGACCGGATCGACCGGCACCTGGTAGACCCCGTGCCGGTCCGGCTGAATGTCCCCCTTCTTCGATCCCACGCCGTGGGAACCGGCCACGTAGTAGGCGTGGTCTTCCGGGGAATAAGCGATCCCCTCGATGTCGACCTCCAGCGCGTCCCCGTCGGTCCGGAGCGGCAAGGGAATCGGCCGCCGCGACTCGATGCGGTGCTTGGCGAAGTCGATCACCCCCGGTTGCACGTAGAATGACTCGTCGCTGCCGACCAGGCACTTGTCGGCGGTCGCCGCGGCCACCCCGCTGATGTCGTGCGAATGCTCGAATCCCGCGAAATACCATTCATCCGAGATCACTTGCATCCGCCATGCGGACTGCGCCGGGGACGAAAGCAAGATGGCGATGACGGCAAACAGCGGCAGCGGGTGAAGTCGGCGTTTCATGATCGGTTGATGGAATGCACCGGTCCTACCCCCGCGACATTACCTGAAGATGACGGGATGTCAGGAATTCTGTTCCGCCTATGACCCCATCACCATTTGGTTCGCCTCAAGGTTCGAAGGCGGGGATCGCCCTGTTAGAACCGGGGATGCCCGCGACCCGCGAGAGTTTGATCACTGCTGCCATCGCCCTGAGCGCGATCGCGCTGGCAGCCGAAGGCCCGGAGATCCGGCGTGTGATCGGCCGGAACCTCCTTCCCGAATCGACCGGGACACCCCACCTGGTCGCCGTCGCCACCGCGGCGGGCCTGGCCCTCTGCGTCCGCCGGCCAGGTCGCAACTGAGTTTTCCCCGGAGCGCCTGGATGGCAGGAAGCCCCGTCGTTCATGGCAGCGGGGCTTCCCACGCCCTAGCCACCGCTCATCCCGTCCGGGAAGAACCCGCCCTTCCGGTCCCGATTGCCACCGCAAACGAACTGCGAGATGGCCATCCTCAGAAGATCGAAACCCCACAACCGCTCCCCCGCCGACAGCGACCCGCAGGAGAGCGTCAAAAGCTCGGAAGCCCGGCACGCCGCTCCCGGATCATGACTGACCAGGGCCGCTTTCAAGTAGCCTTCGAAGCGACAGTCGTCGGCGAACACCGGCAGCAACTCCCGCCGCCAGGCCGCCGTGTCCCCTTCGCAGAGCAGGGCCGCAATCACCGGATACCCCAGTGAATTGACCAAAAGCGCCGAGGTCAGGAGCTCGGTTCCGGTGGCCAGCGGATCGAACACCGCGACGCCCGCCTGCCTCGCGATCGCAGCGAAACCGGCAGCCAGATCGATCCGCGGCGGCAGTACTGCAGTTAGCCCCAGGCAATCGCCCAGCCTTGCCAGGCGATCCAAGCTCGCCCTCACCGCGACGGCCCGATCCGCCATTTCCCCGGAAATTGCCGGGGACAAAACCCGGTCACCGTTTCTCGCGACCACCTCCTCAAGGAAGGCGGACGCCAAGTACCTGAGATCCAGCAGCAGCCCGAAGCGGTCGTCGTGGACCGCCGCCGGCGAAGCGGTCTGGCGCAGGTCGTCGTCCATGCAGCCGGGGGCCGCCGGCTTCGAAGAAAAGCGGGGAGGGAGCTGTCTACCCGGATCAATGATCCTGATATTCATATGACATGAGCTCTTAACATCCGCCGGTCACGCGGCACAGAAGTCGGCTCACCCAAACGCAAATGCCCCTATTACCGACCTGGCCGACCCGCCCTGCACCGGCCGCGAGCCGATTCCTAGATCGGTTGTTTTTTCCCATCGCCGCCGCACCGTCCCCCACTTCATCCTCCGTGCATCATGACGAAGCTCGGAAAGATCGTTTTCACCCTGCTGGTGCTGCTCCTCGCCGCGTTTGCCATCACCCGGATCCTCGGGAAGAAGGAAAACCAGGCAACCGCGGATCATGGCGAGTCCCACGTCGTGCCCGCTGCCAACAGCCAGGAGGCCGCCGCTTCCGGGTTCGACTTCATTGCCCCCGGCAAGGCCCCGCGCCTCCCTTCCCCGCGACCCTACACCCCGCAGGACAACACGATTGTCATCAATCTCTCCGAGTATGCGGGCTACGCCGGCCTGATCGTCGCCAACGGCGGGCTCGAGCCCAACGAGAATTCGTGGTTCACCAAACAGGGCGGCTTCAAGCTCAAGATCACGCTCAGCGAGGAAGATTCGTGGGCCGATCTCCAGGACGGCAAGATCGCCGCCACCGCCACCACCGCGGACGTGCTGTCCAACTACGGCCGCCAATGGCAGTGCGTCGTGCCCGCCCAGGTCGCCTGGTCCCGCGGCGCCGACGGCATCATCGTCCGCAAGGACATCAAGCGGGTGAACGACCTCAAGGGCAAGACCATCGCCACCGCCCCGTTCAGCGAAGCCGAGTTCTTCATCCGCTACCTCGCCCAGGAAGCGGGCCTGCCCGTCAAGCGGCTCGACGGACCGGAGTTTCCCCGCGATCCCCAGGCGGTAAACCTGGTCTTCCTCGAGGATGCCTTTCAAGCCGGCGATGCTTTCCTGGAGGACCTCCGGTCGGGAGCGCGCCAGATCGACGGCTGCGTCACCTGGGCGCCGAAGACCACCGAAGTCGTCGAGGCCTCGGAAGGCGCCGCCCGCCAGCTGGTCGACAACCGGAACCTGCTGGTCATCGCCGACATCCTCGTCTTCAACAAGGGCTTCGCGCAGGCGAATCCCGCCATCGTCGAAAAGATCATCGAGGGCATGTTGCTCCACAACGACCTCATCCGCGCCAATCCGGAGGCCCATCTGCAGGCCATCGCCGATGCGTTCAAGGCTTACGAATGGACGGCCGGCGACGCCCGCGACGAATTGTCCAAGGTCCACCTCTCGAACCTCCCCGAGAACCTCGCGTTCTTCCGCGGCGCTGTCGATGAAGCCGGATCCTTCGCCTCGGTCTATCAGACCGCCAACCTCGCCTACGGACAGGAACTGCAGCCGTCCCCGGTCGCCGCTTCGCATTTCGCCGACACCAAGGCGCTCGAGGCCATCGCCGCCTCCGGATCGCTCTCCGCGCAGGTCGCTTCGATCGAGCCGATCCGCAGCAACGACCAGGCCCCGATCGAGCAGGACCCGCTCCTTACCCGCGACATCCGCTTCTACTTCCTGCCCAACAGCTCCGACCTCGACATGAGCAAGAACGAGAACCTCGAGTTCCTCGCCAACGTCAACCACCTGCTGGGCGTCTCGCCGGGCTCGATGATCCTGCTGCGCGGCCACGTTGACGACATGCAAAAGGACGCCTTCCGCAAGAGCGGTGGCGAAGGACTGGTCCGCAAGATGGCTCTCAAGGCCATGGAACTCTCCAACCGCCGTGCGAACGAGGTGAAGCGACAGCTCCTTGCCAAATATCCCTCGATCCAGGCCGACCGCCTCGAGGTGATCGGCCGCGGCTGGGAAGAACCCGCCGGCAAGGACTCCGAGCTCAACCGCCGCGTCGAGGTCCAATGGTTCACCATCGAATGAGCCGCGCGGCCCGGCCCGCCCGGTGAGTCATTTGCCTCTGCGCTGGATTATTGCCGGACGCACCTTCGTCCTGTTACCTCAGGCAAGCGGCGGACGCCGGCACGGCAGACCAACGACCACGCGGAACCCACTCCATGACCGGCATCGAGAAACTCAAGGCCTTCGCAAAGAGCCCCCACCACGCGTGGCTCGGCCTGCTCACGCTCGGTGCCGGCATCGCCACGGTGAGCGGGATCGGCATCATCGCCGGACTCAGCGCCTACGCCCTCGGCTGGATCTACCTGCCTGACTCCCGGCTCTTCAAGCGCTGGCTGGACGGCCGCAGCCGGCAGGACGACCAGGCCAGGCTCCGCGATTTCCTCTACCAGCGGCGGCTGATTTACGATGGACTCCGTAGTTCGACCCGCGATCGCTACGACCGCCTCGCCGCGGAGATCGGATCCCTCCAGGCGGAGTTCCAGCGCGATCCGCGGCTCGACCCCGCCATCGTCCGCCAACGCAGCGAGCGGCTCTCCAACCTGGCCTGGACCTACCTCCGGCTGCTTCATACCGGCGAGATGCTGGACCGCTTCATCGAATCGGAAGACCCCGCAGACATCGAGCGCAAGATCGACGCGATGGAACAGGAGCTTGCCGCCATCGACCCCGGCAGCCGGCCCGGGCTCGCCGAATCGCTGACTTCCCGCCTTTCCTCGCTGAAAACCCGCCTCGAGAAGCGCCACGGTGCGAACGAGAGCCGCGACCTGACCCGCTCGGAGCAGGAGCGCATCTCCGAACTGGTGAAGTTGTTCCGTGCCGACCACCTCGCCAGCCGCGATGCGACGTCGCTGTCGCACGAGATTGACGGCGCCGCGAGCCAACTCGACCGGACCCGCGACTGGCTCAGCGCGCTGGAATTCGACTCATCCCCGTCCGACATCCCCGACGAGCTGACCGCGGCCGCCCCCCTGGAAGTCGGCCAGTGAGCCGGGTCACGGCTCGCCTCCCGACTCGAGCATTGTCACCTGACCGATCCCCAGCCCCGCGAGGCAGTCGAGCACCGCGATGAAGCTCCCTTGGCTCGCCCCGTCGGCCACGTCCAGAACCACCGGCAGATTCTCCGGTTTTGCCGCGTCCCTTGCCATGGCGAGATGCCCCGAGAGCTCGCTCATCCGGTCATCTGCGGCCATCGGCATCGTTCCTTCCCCCTTTCCCAGCGCCACCGATCCGTCCGCGGCAATGGTGATCCAAACGGGCAGTGCGGGAACCGGATCGCTTTCCCCGGGCGGCGGGATTGCCAGGTCGAGATCCGCTTCCTTTTTCAGGATCGTCGAGGTCACGACGAAGAAGATCAGGAGTAGAAACGAGATATCCACCAAGGACGCCGCGTCACCCCGCGGATCCATGTTCCCGGGCAATTGGAAGCGTCTTGTCCTCATGCCCTGTTAAACGAGGCAGTTCGCAAGCTCTTGGGACATTCTTTCGTGTCCCGTCCGGGGAGCACAGGGAAAGACGATCCTTGCCGCCGTCCGGCGAGTCATCTAATGCTCCGGATGTTATGCAAGAAGAACGCCAAGTTGATCTGCTGGCCGCTGAGATCCGCGCCCTCCGCCAGGACGTCCGACGCGGGTTCCGCAACGCGCTGTGGGTCTTCATGGGGGCGGTGATTCTCATCTGTCTCACCTTTGGCCCGAGGATCCCCAAGTCGACGGTCCAGGTTCTTGTCGCCACCGGAATCGGGGTGCTCTTTTTCTACCTTGTCGGACGGGTCTTCCAGTCGGCGTTCAATGCCCGCCTGCGCAAGCGCAACGAGCGGGAAAGGTTTGCCATCCTCTCCGGCCGCGCCCCTGCCGCGCGAAGGGGGCACTGAACAAAATCTCGCAGGACCTCCACCGAAGGCGGATTCCGACAGGGCGAAACCACGGCCCCAAGCGCCCCTGATCGCCGATTCAATCAGTCCGGTGACCCGACCGGCTTGCGGCTTCAACCACGCTGTTCTGTTCATCGACTCGTGCCACCGGCCGGACTCGAACCGGCACGCAGGTTGCCCTGCAACGGATTTTAAGTCTGTAGTAGAATATCGCCACACCTCTTACTCAGGAACTTACACTCCGCATTTTCTCTGAATTCCGCTACTTCTCGGATTTTAAGGGCAATACGGGCAGGAAATCCTCCGTGTTTGAGTTGCTAGAATCCGCAGCGCCAGCCCATCGTTAGGCCATGCCGAAGCGGCCCCAGTTCACCGTCGTCAAGACGTCCGAAGGATGGCGGGTGAACGTGCCGGCGAGCCTCGCCGAGTCCGGCAAGCGCGAGCGGTATTTCCATCAGACGAGGGACAAGGCCCAGCAGTACGCATCGGAGCTGCGAGAGAAGTACAAGCAGCACGGCGAGGCCGCCGCGATCATCCGACCGAGCCTCGCCGAGGCGGCAACCCAAGCGGAGAAGATCTTAAAACCGTGGAGGATCTCGCTGGTCGAGGCGGCCAGGATGGTCGCCGAGATCAAGGAGCGGGAGAACGCCAGCAAGCCGGCGAACGAGGCCATTGATGCCTGGCTCCTTGCTTGCGAGGGACTGCGTGCTCGCACACTCGATGGATACCGTCAGGTTTCGAGGAAGCTCAAGGCAGCATTCAACGACACCCTCCTCACATCCATCGGCGCCGAGGACATCCAGAACATCATCGCCCCTCCCGGCATCACCGGCGCGGCCGTGCTCGGCCGAATCCGGAACGCCAGAGCCTTCTGGAGATGGGCAGCGAAGAAGGGATGGTGCGATGCCGACGTCTTCAAGGCCGTCGAGGCACCGAAAAACGGGCGCCACCAAAACGAGATCGCCATCCTCACACCAACGGAGGCCAAGTGCCTCTTGCAGGTCGCGGAGGCCCACTACCCCGACGCGGTTGCCTCCTACGCCCTCCAGCTCTTCGCCGGGATCCGGGTGGAGGAACTCAGACGACTGGAGGCACGACATGTGACCGAGGGCGGGATCGAAATGTCGGCTGACATCACCAAGAGGGGCCGGCGCCGGCATATCAACCCCCACCCCACCCTCAGCGCTTGGCTCGCCATCTACCCCTATTCGCCATGCCCCAACTGGCGCGAGGTCGACAAGGCATGCCGTAGACTCGCAGGCTGGAACCTCGACTCCCGACTGCTTGAGAAGCAGGCAGCGCAAGCAGCAGCCGAAAATGGCTCCGAGCCGGAGCAACTTCCAGTTCCCACGCTGGGACGGTGGCCACAAAACGCCCTCCGACACTCCCATGCTTCGTATGCCGTGGCAGCCGGAGCACCTCTCGAAAGCCTGCTGTTCGAGTTTGGCCACACCCAGAATCCCTCCGTCTTGCGGGAGCATTACATCGGCCGGGCGAGCAAGAAGGACGCCATCGAGTTCTTCAAAATCAGACCCAAGGGCGAAGAAGTTCCCAGCATCGTGGCCGTCTGACACAGCCGAAGTCATTACCCTGCCGTTGTCCCAGCTCGCTTACGCACCACGATCTCCGCAGTCCTGCTTGCGGCAGCGGGCAAATCTTGACCTGTACCAACGGGACGGCCAGCCATCGCCCCGAGCAGCGTTCGATTCCTTTTGCGGAATTTAACGATTCCAACACCCCTTCATCACAGAGCCAATGGTCGCATCGAAAAAGCACTCTCTCAGATCGAGTTTGCCGCGGACCGGGAAATGGACTGCCAGTGACCGGAGTATCGTTCGCATCACTCCCTGTTATTCCCACTCTTGAAATCTCCGCGACACGGTCATTGGTGAGGCATACCGTTCAGGCAGGTCCTCCCACTCCGCCCAGTCCGCAGCATCTGGAGAATACCATTGTGAAATTTGCGAAAGTCCACCTAGCCCCCCCCAGACGCCAACGTATTGTCGCGCGAAATCAGCGACCAACAATCCCTCATTTCGACTTGGTCAAATCCATGACGTAACCATGCCGCACCCCGAAACTCATCAACAGCGCCATCTGGGTTAGTTTCTTCCAAACTACGCACCATCTCCCCCAGCCGCATAGGTCTCCAAGATCGACAAGAATCCCTTGTATCGCGGCACCAAATCCACATCCATGATTCGATCCAAGGTTGACGTCCAAAACTCCTCATCAATTCCCTCCTGACTAGCAAAAAGATACAGCTCATATGGCCGAACTCGCTCTGCTTCACCCCCGACAATAAATCCATCCAAAGTCGGAGAATTGCAGACAAAATCCATGAATCTTGAAACAGCAAACATTGCAGGGGGATCTTCCACTATATATTTCTCGCAACCTTCCCTGAGCCGCCCATCCAACATTTCTTCCACGTGGCGAACAATCCCCTCCTTGAATAACTCAACGTCCGCCACCAACTCTTCAATCGAAAGCCCATTGACAAGCTCGGAAACCCCCCTTTTCAGCCTCACGGACATCGCCTCCCCCGCATCCCAAAGAGACAACTTTTTTTGATGGTAATACTGAAGCAACGAAAGCCTTCGGTTAACTTCGCTCTCCACCTTACGGAGCAGCATTCTGTTTCTTTCCCTGATCTTGACATGCCCCGAGACCTTCCCCTTCCATCCAACCTCCTTGAACCGCGATTCAATCTCCCTTGCGCTCATTAGAGGTCCATTTTCTTTGAAAAGCTGATAGGCATGTACACGTCTCCCAAGGTGATCCTCCGATTTCTTGAGAAGCAGCTCGGCATCCTCGAAAAGATCCGACACCCATTGATCGGAACGGCGCATCGCATCAACTAGAGGAGAGTGATCGTTCTTAAGAAGATCGATTACTTTCCCAATCAGCTGAATTCTTGGATCATCATTCACGCCCTCCATTTTCTCGTCCTTTTGCTGGGGACTCGCGCTTCTAGGGAATTCCCACTCCCGTAGCAACGAAATCATGCTGCTGCGTGATCCTGGTCTTCCGCTGCAGAGAAGACTCTCTGGTAAAAGGTCCATCCGTCGTCAGCGACTTCGAATTCCCGTTGCCTTCGGCCAGATCGAGCACGGCAAGCAACGAATTGATCCACGTCAGGAACCGCTCACGTGAATCGATAGGAACCCGAAGCAGCTCTCCGATTTCGGGGACCAGACCTGGAATGGGTCATTTTTTTCAGGAGTTCCAACGCCTCGCAGCGGTCCACCATAGCTGTTCACGCCCTGTTCATTCTGAAGTGCAGGTATTGGAGGAGCGTTCACGCTCTGATCACAGCTTCCTGAGACCCAAGATAGAGATGTTCACCACGGGTCCACCACCCACCCACCCAACACCACGCATATAGCTCTTCTTCAGAGACTTGTGAAATTTTTTCGCCTTGCATCTTGCCAACTTCCCCGACCCATTGGGGACATGGAGAAGCGACCAAGCTCGATGCTGCGGGACCAAGCCGGGATGCCTCTCCCGGAGTTCTCGACCGCCACACAAGTTGCCGAAGCACTCCAAGTCTCGGCCCGGACCATTCTGCTTTGGGAGGCTGAAGGGAAGATCGTGGCCGCATTCCGCCACGGTCGAACCGTTCGGTTCAACCCCGCGGACGTCGCCAGAGCGCTAGGGATCGCAGGCTGCGAGTGAGCCAATTCCCTTTGTAACATCTCTGAAATCTAGTTCACGATCCATCTCCCCAAACCGCATCCACACCCTCCAATGATCGACGTCATCAAGATTGCATCGGACCGAGCCCGGATGAGACCGGACGCTTTGTTTTTGGCCAAGCGCCATCAGCTCTACCAAAGATCCTCCATCTACCACAGTAATCTTTATCTCTCCAAGCTGGCAGTAGTTCAGTTTGGAAATGCCGGCCATCGCTTCGCGAGCATAAAATTCCTGGTGCACGAGGGCAAGCCAACCACTCTCATCGGCGTAACCGCGAACTTTCCGGCACTCCTTTTCGGACACAACGGTCGACTCCTAACAACCCAGGACGATATGACCCTGGCGTTCACCATTCTCCGCTCGATGATCGATCCGTTGGTCTATAAAGATGACACTCGGCTTATCCTACCCGGCCTCGACGAGGACAACTTTTCTCACATTTCTTCCATCGAGTGCCCCCTACAGTTCCAAGACCCCAGATCGGAGCTCCTGCTAGCGTCCCATTTGTCTGCTTGTCGCAATTTCAGGAAAACTTCCCAGATATTTCCTGGAGAAAGCGTCCATCACAAAAGCTCGGAAGTCGAACTAATCTTCTACGACAAGCTCGCAGAATCGAGGGCCGACAGCTGCGTTCCAGAAAATATCCCGTGCACGCGGGTCGAAGTCCGCTTCCCCAGTTCCAGGCGGCTGCTCAGTGCCCTGGGCCTTTCAAGATCCAAGAATACGGTGCCAGCCGCCATACCGATTGGCAACCTGTTCATCGCCTTCCGTGAAGTAATCGATCACTCGCTTGTTGGTGCCCCAGCCGATCCGCCAAAAAACCGCCCCAGCAGGCTCAAAACCGCAACCCGCTCGATTCTAAAACTCCTCGACGACAAGGTCGGACTGCTCGCTGCATTGGAGGAACTGAGGCTCGAGAAAAGCCACGAAGAGCACGGGAAGATTCGCCGGGAGTTGTTCCACGAACTCGCTCGCCTTCACCCCGTGTCACTCCCTGCAATGCTCAAGGAGTTCCCGTGGGACTTACTCAGCGAGGTCGTCCGACCAGATCTCGAAGGCAACCATGAGCTCTTGAAGGTCCGTGAAGGCTGGCCGACCGAGCCTGCGGACGACGTCGTGGAGACATTCTCCAAGGTCCGAGTGTGCCAGCGCCCAAACCAACTATCCAAAGCCAATCGGAAAGCGCTGGCAGCATCAGTGACCGCCCCATTCAATCGCATTGCTGGAGGACGTGTATCCCGCTCATACACGACTTGATCCGCCACCCCACGTTCCTCTCTCACCCGCGCAGACTTGCTCCCGCGAAGCAACCACATCTCATGTTAAAACAATGATGATCGACCCCTACGGCTTAGAATCCTGGTCATCGCATACCGGTTCCTCGGGACATGCAACAGCACTCCAAATGGCGGCAATGCTTGCCGGCGTCGCAGGGCCCGTGGTGGAGCTAGATCACGACGATGTTTCGCGGCCGATGAGCCCGCTATTGCCAGTTCTCGTGACGAATGGCGGTGGCCGCCCGCGGGCGCTTGAAGTTCTCCGCTCCACACCCCTGGAGATGGACTCACGATTGCGCCAGCGATTCGCAGCCTGGACTGCGGAAGAGATTCATGAGGCCGCCGACAAGTTGCGCGGCTCCCGTAGCCAGTTCATCGAGGCAACCGAAGCGAACCGCTTCGCTCAGGTTTGCGGAATACTCAAGGAAAGCGACGGGATGGGTGGGCCTGACCCCTATCACTCCGATTGGGAGCCCGACGCCTACGACCGCCGTCTCCGCACGGTCCTCCGCCCAAGGTTCATCCTTGAATGCCCCCCCATCTCTAAGATGGAAGAGTTGGTAGCAAGCTGCCATGACTCGATGGCCCTTCTTCCTGGCCTCCCTTTGGAACTGCTGCTTCGGGGTGGCGATCGGGCGTTTGAACTTTTCTTTGGGTTGGTGGCGGGCCGAGACCTTGATCTCCCAGTGCGGGTCACAGGAAAATCGCTCGCAACCTCCGAAAGAGGCCAGGTTCGCTGTATTTTGACCGCGACGCACGCAGAGATCGCTGATGCCATTGAGGCTTTCCCAATCTTCGCAAACCGGGTGGTGCTCGTCAGAGGAGACCGTCCAGCGGTGGTAGGGCCAAGAGACGAACGTTCGATGGCCATCTTCGAGCATGTCTTCTCCCGTCAGATCCAGCTCGCTGCTGACAAAAGACGTCGAGGCCACTCTTTCGAGTTCCGCCCTTGGAGTCCAGAAGGCCGCCATGCCTACAGGGAGGTCCAGTTACGTTTCCTAGATGCATGTGACGCGGCGAAGGTTCCCTGCACAGGGCTGGAGGACCTACCCGCAATCATGCGCTGGACCTTCAGTTTAATTGCGCGCAGCGACACGCCACCTCATGAAGAAGTTGCCGAGATCATCCACCAGCTCTGCAATGGCCTGCTGAGAGACCACGTCCACCTTCTCAGTGCGGCTCAGCAGCGCTCAGCACGTGCCCGGCAACTGGCGCTCGCAGAGAAGCTGGTCGGCCGAGTGTCGGCCAAACAGCCGGTTCGCCAACGCGACTTGATCCGGACCTTCGACAACCAGAAGGTCGAGCGATACAGACCAGTTCTCGACCTGCTGGTGGAACTGGGCGTGCTGGTAGAGGAACCCCGCAATGTGTTCCGACTTGGGGCCCAACAGTTGGATTCGGTGCGGTCGCGCTGGCTCAGCGACTCGATGCTGCTGTCCTGAGCGATCAGCTTTCGGACCAACTTTCCAATGCCGGAGACAGTCCGGCGGCGAAACCTACTTCCCTCATGAGCAATTCGCCCTCTCGGACTACCGCCCACACTGCCCCTCGCATGTCCACTCCTCCGGGACTGCTGGGTCCTCTCGTCACAAGTGCATTTCGTATTCAGGGCCGGATTTCAGGAGTCGAAGCAGCAGACGCACTGGTCCAAGCCCTCCTTTTCGGTGTCGGCCTTGGAGGGACCAGGCTCAGTTGGAAGCACCGTGAGCCCAAATCCCCCCCTCAGGTCGGTCGTTGCTCCGCGACTCTTGCGTTAGACATGGACGAATGCCCATGGTGGTTGCGCCTCAGCCTCCACTATCCGTTCGCACTCCAGGAGCGGGCAAAAGTGGCATCCCGGCGGGAATTCCTCAATCAACCATCCGCCGCCCAGATCCGACTGCAGAAAGACCGGGCGAAAATGTTGCGAAGCTGGATGCCGAACACCCCAGCAACCGCCCTGCTGACGACACAGGTCCGCCGGTGTCCACGGAACGTCGACTTCCTCCTTACCGTTCCAACGCGCGGCTGGCTCAAGCAGACCCGCTCCGAATTCGGCAACGATCGCCTGCTTCTTCTCGATGGCAACAAGGACTACGACCGCTTGCTCAAGCACCGCGAGGTCCCGCCCTACTTGCTAGAAATGGAATCCGGCGGCAATGCCTGGCCGCGGGTAACACTGCATGGGTGGTTGAAGCACGACGCTGTCATTCGCACAGTTCGGAAACTGGATGATGAAGCGGTAGGCAGACTCGGATGGCTCGTCCCGGTCGGTAGTGGCAAGGTTCAAGAAGAGGGTGACCCGGATCGGGTTCCAGTGATCGATAACCTGTTTCAAAAAATGTCGGCGCTTCGGCTGGGGAAGTCATTTTGCTTCAGTCCGCCGCCGGAGATTGCATCACGGATAGAAACCGCAACATCGGATCTGAGGACCCTTCTCACCAGCCAGCCTATGCATCTCCATACCTTGGGGTTGCACGAAGACCAACTGGTCTGGCAAATCGCCGCCCTCCTGGCATTTATTGCCCGGGGGAACCAGGACGAGGACCTTCATCCGCATCACCTCCATGAGGTGGTCGATGCAGCTGCCGCAGTCGCCGGCCGCATTGCCGCCTCCCACCTCAATCTTTTGCGCCAGGCACTCCCTGTAGGACGGGGATTAAATCCCTTGGCCCGCCAGATTGTCGACCGCCTTGCCAAAGGCCCCGCCACCCCCAGGGAGCTCGTCAGAAGTTTTCATAGAATCCGCACAGACGAGGTCGAGCAGTTCCTCCATCGGCTTGCCCAGAACGGCCTGGTAGCCCGAATCGACCAATGTCGGTGGTCCTTGGTGAGGGTACCACTCCCGGATCTGTCAGCGATCATGTCGGAAAGCATCGTGGAATCGTGATGACCCGCCATTCTGGCCCCAAAATGCACTGACAACACTGACACATTGCCCCCGCGAAAATTTTAAACACGGTCTTCCGACCCGGAGACCCTCGGGCGGGTAATATCAACCCAGCAATTCACCAGGCTCGCATCCGAAGGCTTTCGCCAGGGCGATAATCTCCCAGTCGGTTACGAGTCGATTCTGTAGCTCGATCCGCGCGATCACATCACGGGAAGCATCCCAACCTCCCAGCTGGCATTTGCTGGCAAGTTGGTCCTGCGACCAGTTTTTCCCCACCCGGAGCCTGCGGATGACGGGTCCACAAAAATTAAGCTTTCCAGATGAGGAGGCGCGCGGATTCACCGCGCAAATGTCCCTCACCATCAACCTTGAAATGTGCGGTCACCCACACATAATGTCCCGGTGAATCTCCGCTTGATGCTCACCCTCCTCCTCGTCACAAGTCTCATTGTATGCGGCTGGCAGACCTCTTGGCGTGCTCCCCGGAAATTGATCCGTCTGCTATGAGAGTCCCCGGCGCGGGCCGGGTCCGACTCTCACCATGAAAAGAAAACGACACACCCCAGAACAGATCGTCAAGAAGCTGCGGACGGCCGGCGAGGAGCAGGCGCGCGGGACGAGCATCGATGAAGTCTGCCGCAAGCTGGAGATCAGCGTGGCGACCTACCATCGCTGGAACAAGGAATACAGCGGAGCGAAGACCGAGACAGTCAAACGGCTCAAGGAGCTTGAGAAGGAGAACGCCCGGCTCAAGAAGCTGGTGGCCGAGCAGGCCTTGGACATGGACATGCTCAAGGAGATCAACCGGGGAAAGTGGTAGGCCCGGAGCGCCGCCGTGAAGCGGTCGGGCACCTGTGCCGCGTCTTCGAGGTGGGCGAACGCCGGGCCTGCCGGTTGATTGGGCAGCCGAGGAACACGCAACGATACGAACGAAAGCAGCCGATGAAGGACCGCGCCCTGACTGCTGACATCCACCGCCTAGCGCGCAGCGAACCGCGTGCGGGTTATCGTGGCGTGACCCGCCTGCTGCGCCGGGAGGGCTGGCAGGTCAACGAGAAGCGGGTGCACCGGATCTGGAAGCAGGAAGGCCTCAAGGTGCCCGCGCATCCGGCCCGCAAGAGAGCACGCGGCAGCGCGGAGAACTCGATGCAGCGGAACGCCGCGACCCGCATCAATCAGGTTTGGACCTACGATTTCGTTCACGACCAGACCGATGATGGCGGGCGGTTGAAATGGCTGCCGATTGTCGATGAATACAGCCGCGAGCTGCTGAGCATCGAAGTGGCGCGCTCGATCACCGCCGAGGATGTGGTGCGCGACCTGGAGCGGCTGGTCCGGGAACGCGGAGTCCCCGAGTTCATCCGATCCGACAACGGCCCCGAGTTCGTTGCGCGGGCGGTGCGGGACTGGATCGAAGCGAAAGGCTTCAAGACGTGCTTCATCGAGCCCGGGAGTCCCTGGCAGAACGCCTACATCGAAAGCTTCAACTCCCGCTTCCGCGACGAGTTCCTCAACCTCGAGGTCTTCGGCAGCCTGCTGGAGGCAAAAATGCTGGGCGAGGAGCACCGCTACAAATACAACCACCAGCGACCGCACTCTTCCCTGGGTGATCTGACCCCGGCGGAGTTCGCGTCCCGCTGTCCTTCTCCGCTTCGGCCACCGGTCATGTCTCCGAAGGACAGCGCGAACCAACCGCAACCTCAACTCTCATAGGAGCTGGTTCAAAGAGCGGGGGCACGCCACTCTCGGATTCCCAAGATTGAAAGGGAATACGCGGGGCTCTTGGCCGAATACAACAGCCTACATCGTGGAGCAGTCTCGGGGTATCAGTCGCGAAATCGTTCATTGATGGACTCACTCTCGGCTCGACAAGCAACGAGGGAGTCTTCTCCGAATCCAAGAAATGGGACCGCTTTTTCGCTGATTTCGAAGAGCGCAAGGCCGAGCTTCTTCATTCCGCTGCGACCGCGAGAACCTACCGTAGATGGTCATTGGCCCTCTCGATTGGGGCCCTTGTAGTTTGCTGGGCTGCCAAGAAAAGAAACGAGACCCGTCACGCGGGGGCGAGCTTTAGACCCGGTGACCCGAGGTTTCAGATTAGCCAATCAACGAACTCAGACCACTGGTTTCGGCCGGCTCCTCCTGAAATAATGTTGGCTGCCGCGTTAGATGAGAGAGAACCACCTGCGGGTTTTTCTGCGGGTGCCTCCAACCTCATCCAGTCATGCCCAGAACCTTGTACTCTCCCCGATTGTCCGATGACGTCGTGAGAGCGCTCTACCGTGAAGGGCAGCGCCGGAGGATGCCGATGACCCGCCTCGCCGACCTGCTTCTCAGGCAGGCATTGGCCGGAGCCAACAGCATCACCGCCTTGCCCGATCCCCGACCTGCCGATCCTCCCGGTCGCATGGTCGTCTGAAAACACCATCCATTCCCCGGTCACCCGAGCCCCGGTCACCCAAGCCCCGGTCCTCCTCGTGAGGCCGGGGCTTTGTCGTGTCCGGACTTCAACCCCAACCAAACCAACCAGCCATGGCCATTAAACTGATCGCAAACTACAGCAAACGCCTGGGCCTCCCGGGCTACTCGTCCCACCAGTTCAGCATCGAGATCGAGACAGAACTGGTCACCACCGACGATGTCGCCGGCGAGTCCGCGCGCATTTACCAGCTGCTCCAGACCAACGTCGACGAGCAGATCCGCAGCACCGGATTCGTCCCTCCTACCGGTTACGGGATGGAGGAAACTCCGCCCAACGCACCGGCACCGACCAATGGAAGCCGCCGCGCTCCGGTCAACGGGCCGTGGAAGTGCACCGTCAAACAGCGCGAACTGATCGAGAACATCGTGGCCGAGCACAACCTCGACAAGAACGAGGTCGACCACCTGGCGCGCCAGCGCTTCGGCAAGGGCGTCCGCGAACTCAACAAGGTGGAGGCCTCTGGTCTCATCGACGAGCTCATCGACACCCACGACAGCAGGCAGCGCCCGGCAAGCAACGGCCGGCGCCCGTCCGCCTACGCCGGGGTCAACGGGAATGGAGGTGGCCGGTGATCGCCCTCGCCCAACAGCCGAAACCGGTGGCCTTGCCGGACTACATCAGCCCCTCCGCCGCCAAGTCCTACCTGGCCTGCTCGCTGCGCTTCTACTTCGAGCGCGTCCTGCAGATTCGCAAGCCCACCACCCCTGCCCTGCACCTCGGCAAGTCGGTCCACGCCGCACTCCAGGCATTCCACCTGGCACGCTGGCGCGGGACTGATGATTCCCCCGAGGTGGTGGCGGCATCCTTCGAGGACGCGTTCACCAAGCTGGAGCGCGACGAAGGCCCGGTCCGTTGGAAGGAAGGCGAGCGCGAAAAGTGCCGCCTCGCCGGGCTCCGCGTCGTGGCGGCCTACCTCAACTCCCCGGAAGTGCAGCAAGGCAAACCGCGGGCGGTGGAGGTGCCGCTGATCGAGAACATCACCGGCCTGTGCGTGCCCCTTACGGGAACCATCGACCTGGTGACCGCCACCTTCGCGCCGATCGACTTCAAGTCGGCCGCCGCGAAACCCGATGCACAGCACGCCGCCTTCGACCACGAACTGCAGCTCGTCGCCTACCAGCTGTTGCTGGAGCAGGCCACGGGCGAACGTCCGCCGTCACTTGACCTGGTGTTCCTGGTCAAAACGAAGGTGCCCCAGGTCATCCGCGTCTCCTCCCCGCCTGCCGACCGCAGCCGCAAGGACCGGGTGATCCGCATGTTCGACACCGCCGTCATCGGCATGTCGGAGGGACGCTTCCACCCGCAACCCGGCATGACCTGCCTCAGCTGCCAGTTCCGCAACGAGTGCAAGTCCTGGCCGGGCATCCTGGAAAGGAGGGTCGCATGAGAATGCTCGCCCTTCTTGCCCTTCTCCTTCTCTCCGGTTGCGGCAACAAACGCCAGATCGACGAGGAGCAGGCCCGCCAGGCGGACATCGAGCGCGAGGTCGAGGCCAGGATCGCGGCCCGGACTTCCAGTCATTCGTCCGACGGATTCAGCGTCGTGCGTCTGGTCACCTACGGCCTC
>NZ_JACZFQ010000015.1 GCF_014904755.1 Neoluteolibacter marinus | reverse complement strand
GGGAGGCGCCGCCCGCGTCGTTGACCTCCACTCCCATGAGAATCCGCCCCGTCATTGAACTCGTGACCGTCATCGCCGTCACCGGCCTCCTGCTCGAAGTCTCCGGGACTTACGTGTGGGCACTGGTGGCGGCCGGGGTCGTTGCAGCCGTGTGGCTGCTCGCCCGCAGCCATTGAAGGTCACCTCCAAACAACACGCACCCGCCCGGTCGCCAGACCGGCGGGTGTTTCGTTTCCACCAACCAACCCCAAAACCAACCAGCCAACATGTCCACCAACCAATACAACCTGCCCCTCCTCGAGGCCGTGTGCCGCCGGGGAGTCCTCTGTGCCACCAGCGTCCGTTACTGGCGCGGGTGCAAACGCCTCAATGCCGAAGACCTCGGCCTGGATCCCAACCAGGTCAGCGACCGGCTGATCCAACTCGGCCACAAGCGCCTGGTCCCCCGGGAAGCGCTTGCCGCCTTCTCGTTGATCGAGTCGCGGGCCCACGCCTTGGTCGAAAGCTCGAGCTTCCCCTTCCTCGGGGGCATCGCCCGCTTCGTCCCGAATCCCCGGCTCGCCGGACTCACCGACGGCCTCGACAAGCTCCGCGACGAGTTCCGCGAAGCGACCCTCGACTTCGTTGCCGGCTACGGATCACTCCGCGACCGGGCGATGGACGAGTGGCGCGATGCGGCCCGCAACCTGAACGGCAGCGCCGAAGCCCTGCTCATCACCATCGAGCAATCCTTCCCGCCGGCCGGCGACATCGCCAAGCGCTTCGCCTTCGACACCCGGCTGTTCCAGGTCGCTGCCCCCGACAGCCTGCGCCTCGAGGTCAGCGAATCGATCGAACAGATGGAGATCGCCGACCAGCGCCGCCGGGTCGCGGAAGACGCCGGCCGCCGCCTCCAGTCCGATCTCGATGGGTTCATCCGGGAAAGCGTCACTGCGCTACGGGAAGAAACCGCCAAGCTAGCCAGCGATGTGCTGGCCACCATCGACGGCAGCGAGGGAGGCGTCCACCAGCGCACCCTCAACCGGCTGACCACGTTCATCGACAGCTTCCGCTCGTTGAACTTCGCCGGTGACGCCCAGCTGGAAAGCACCCTCGACCGCTTCCGCCAGGACCTGCTCACCCGCAGCGCCGAGGACTACCGCAACGACAGCAATGCCATGCAGAACCTGACCGACGGACTGTCCCGGCTCCGTGACAATGCAGTGGCCATGGTCCGCACCGAAGGCCGCGACGTACTGAGCCGCTTCGGCCAGATGGGCGGGCGGAGGCTTGCCGTTGTTGGCTGAGCCATCACAGGCCACCACCCTGGCGGGAGTTCGCTCCCGTCAGGGTCCGAGGCAGAGCAACCGTGGTGTCTTGGACAATCTCATCCATCCCACTCGGCCGCGCTACAAGACCAAGCGGACAAGGGCGCGTCCTGGAACCGAGGGTGTGCCACAGCCACGGCCTAGACACCAACAAGTCGTCTTCGCCCCGCCAAGGGCCTCCATCGCATCAACTACCTTGAGCGCGTGCGAGTCGGCATCATCTGGGACCTCTGCTGATGCATACACCACCACCGCAAGATCACTCCCTGCAGCCCAACCCACAAATCCAGACAAGTCGCCTCTGGATGAGTTGGGCGAACATCTACCATGAACCCCGCCTGCCATCACTTCAGGACACAATACAACGTTTACCCCTCCCCGGGGTGATCTCCTCTCGAAAGACGAAGAGGGACTCCTTCACTCCACCATCACGATCTGCAAAGGAATCGCGACCTAGAAGCAGCTTCTCGACTGTATCGATTGCATTGGTTCACTTCGGAATCTGTCATGGTGGCGGGACCACGCTGCGCGGATCCTCCACTAGATCAATCTTACGACAGACTGAGCCGGTTCGCTGCTCTCCGCCCGAATCAAGGACAAGCACTGAACGTCCGGCAGCAAGACCGCCATCCAACGCCACTAGAACTTTGGCAACCAAATCCGCTGGCACCTCCTCAAAATCCACAGTCGCGAAGTGCTCTATTGATACGTCAAAGTCAGCGTTCTGAGCGAGCCAGTTGCTAAATCCATCCGCAGTTGCGAACGAATAGAAAGAATGCTCATCGGTGCCGTCAGGCTTCTTCCCCAGAAGGGAAAGGATTGATAGAGGACGATGCCGAGGAAGCCCATCAAGCCAGCGAGCTACCACGGAATCAGGAACACTCCCATTCGGCCCATTTGATCGCCCTGGACGAGCACAGGTATAAATCGGCTGCGGTTCCAGAGAATCTCTCTTTTTCCAGCGGCGTAGTCTATAAGGTTCCATAAATTTTCACGAATAACTGGCCCTATAGTCTCAAAGGGGTGGCGTCACGACCAAAAGGCGGCCGCACCGATGAACGAAGGTGGTGGAAGCAGCCTGAAGAAGGTCACAACACAGGGCTCGGCCCAACGTCGTCAGTTTATCGACCTTCCGGCCGTTGTTCAACCCTAGCAGCAGCGCGCAATATGAAGCCATATCCTGTCCCCACGCCCAACCACCCACAGTACTTCGCCTCACGCTGCGACCACGGTCCCACCCACTAAAAACCCGGAAGAGCCCTATTTTATGAGTAGCCTCAAAACGGCTTCGCCCACGTCGTGGATCACCTTTCCCGTCATTGCACAACGTATTGCCATGTTCGTGTGCCCTGAATCCTAACAAGAGCCCCCTTGGCACCGCCAGCACCAAGAGGCTGGGACACAGCCGATAGCCCGCCGGAATCCCTTCCTGCGGGCTTCTTCGTCCCCGGACACCACCACTTTCCCACACGCCTACATCCATCACCCGACACGCCTGATTTGCCCTGACCAACTCTATTGACCCACCACCAAAACCACCACCTCACCCGAAACAGAAACACCCCCATAGCAACCGCGAAAAGGGCGGCTCCTTCACTGGAGCCGCCCTTTCCGCATCCAACCACCAACCCCGAAAAACAACATGTCCCACTTCACCACCATCAAAACCCAGATCCGGGATCTCGATGCCCTCCATGATGCTTGCGTCGAGATGGACCTTGAGCTTCTGGCCGACACCCCGGTGCGCGGCTACGGAGGCGTCACCCGCCAGGCCCACCGGACCATCAAGCTCAAGGGCCGCTACGACATTGCCGTCGATCCTTCCCAGGAAAACGACGGCAGCTACGGCCTGACCACCGATTGGTGGGACGGCTGCGTCGCCCGCGAGGTCGGAGTCGGCTACGGCCGGCTCCTCCAGACCTATGGCGTCCACAAGACCCTCCGCGAAGCCCGCAGCCGCGGCCTCCGTGCCACCCGCAAGGTCGAGCCGAACGGATCGATCCTGCTCACCCTGGAAGGAGGTGCCCTGTGAGCCGCCGCATCCTCGTGCGTGTCTCCGAAACCGGCGACATCCAGGTCGAGGCGGAGGGCTTCCAAGGCAAGGGCTGCGAGACCGCCACCCAGGCGATCGAGCAGGCCCTCGGCAAACGCACCCGGCGGGAGCTCAAACCCGAGCACCGGCAAGGCGGCGTCGCCATCCAGCAACAACAGCAACTCGGCGGGTAATGAGCACGACCCTCCGGTTCGATGAGAACGGCCTGGTGGCCTGCCTCTACACCGAAGCGGTCGACCTCCGTGTGCTCGGACGGCTCGAAGTCGTCCGTGCCACCCGGATCCGCTTCGACCCCGGGCAACAACACTGGGAGGTCCGCTCCGCCGCATCCGGCAGGCTCCTCCACACCGATCCGTCCCGCGAGGCCTGCCTCCGCTGGGAACGGGAAAACCTCCAACCCGGCACCCAGGTGCCATCACCCCAAATCCATCCATGAAACCAGCATACCTCCTCCCCTTGCTCGTGGCCTGCCTCATGACCGCCTGCGGTCCGAGCGAGTCCGAGCTGCGGGCCGAACTCAGCCGCATCGACGCGGAAATGATGAGCCTCAACATCGCAGCCGGACAGCACCAGGCCCTGATGAGCTAGGCGGAAGTCGACGCCTTCATCGGCTCCTATGCCGCCGGCTACGGGGCGGTCTCGGGAGACTACGGTCTGGCAGCCGACGGTGCCACCACCGCCTACCAGTCGACCCTGCAATACGACGCCTCCAGCGCATCGCTGGACCAACTCAGGCAGCGCTTCGACACCCTCGCCAAGCGCCGCCTGGAGATCCTCGAGGATCTCAACTGAAGCCCGGCACCCCGGCCCTCCCTGTGAGGGTCGGGGTGCCTTCTTTCCTACCACCAATCCAATCTACCATGAATCTGACAACCTACCTCCGCGCCGGCTACCCCGGCCTCGCCCTCGTCACCCCGGAAGAAGCCCGTGCCGAAGCCGAACTGGCCAGGGCATGCGCCGACCTCAACCGGCACCTCCACGCCTGGTCGTCCACCGACGGCCTCGTCGATACCACCGATGGCCACAGCATCGCCTGCTCCGATCCACTCGAGGCACTAGGCCACGTGGAAAACTTCTTCCGCCAGGAAGACACCCGCCACGTCGTGATGCTCCGCGACCTCCAGCTGCACCTCGACCAGCAGGACCCCATCCTGGTCCGCCAGATCAAGGACCTGCTGCGTCTTGCCAAAAGCACCGGCCACACTCTGGTCCCCACCGGATGCCGGCTCAAATTGCCACCCGAACTCGAGCACGAGCTGGCCGTCATCGACCTCGACCTGCCCGACTGCGGACAGCTCGGTCACGTCCTCGACGGGATCCTTGCCTCCGCCCAACTGCAGGTCATGGACGATACCGTCCGCGAGCAGGTCCTCCACGCAGCCCTCGGACTCACCACCATCGAGGCCGAGAACGCCTATGCCCTGTCGCTCGTCGAATCGGGCAGCATCGACCCGGAACTTGTCGCCCGGGAAAAGGCCCGCACCTTGAAACAAGGCGGACTTGTCGAGGTCATCGATGCCAGGCCGAACCTCGGCGACATCGGTGGCCTTGACTCCCTCAAGCACTGGCTGACCCAACGTCGTCCTGCCTTTGGCGCCGCGGCCCGCGACTACGGGCTGCCGGTCCCCAAGGGCCTGCTCATCGTCGGCATCCCCGGCACCGGCAAGAGCCTCACCGCCAAGGCCACCGCCAGCGTCCTGCAGCTCCCTTTGCTGCGCCTAGACATGGGGCGGGTCTTCGGCGGCATCGTCGGCCAGAGCGAAGCCAACCTCCGCTCGGTCATCCGCACCGCCGAGGCCATCGCCCCCTGTGTCCTGTGGATCGACGAGATCGAAAAGGGCTTCGGTAGCAGCACCGGCGGCAGCGGCTCCGACGGCGGAACCTCCGCCCGGGTCTTCGGCTCGTTCCTGTCCTGGATGCAGGAGAAGGACAAGCCGGTGTTCGTCGTCGCCACCGCCAACGACGTCAGCCAGCTCCCGCCCGAATTCCTGCGCAAGGGACGATTCGACGAGATGTTCTTCGTCGACCTGCCCGACGCCGCGGAACGAGCGGCCATCTGGGACATCGTCATCGCCAAGTACGGCCGCAAGCCGACCGACTTCGACACCGTGGTCCTGGCCCGCGCTTGCGAGCAGTTCACCGGAGCCGAGATCGAGGCGGTCTTCGTCGATGCCCTTTATGAGGCCTTCGCCGAGGGAGCCGAGCCGAGCACGAGGAAGCACATCCTGACGGCGATGACGAACACCGTCCCGCTGGCCCAACGGATGGACGGCCAGATCGCAGCACTGCGCCACTGGGCCCGGGGAAGGGCGAGGCCAGCCGGTGCGGAAGACCCCGTGAGGTCATCGGGCCGGCGATCGTCGCGGCGAGTGCAGTCTCAGAACTGAATTGAGCATTCGCAG
>NZ_JACZFQ010000014.1 GCF_014904755.1 Neoluteolibacter marinus | reverse complement strand
CAGCTGAGCTGGACGGCCGCTCGTTTTCCATATCCCAATCGCTCTGTATCATGCGGCTGCCCGGGTCGAGCTGATTCCGCATGCGGGGCAGGATCACCTTTCCACACGCTGCTTGGATTCAACTATTTGCGCTACTTCCCCGCGAATATCAGGGGGAAGCGAATCCAGCCCGATCTCAAGTCCCAGGCTCAGCAGAGGAGATTGCGAGTATACGTAGGCCTCAAGATAAACACGACGCACTCCCGGGGAATGGGCTTGGAGCGCTCGCTCGATGATTTCTTGTTGTGGAATGACAGTTCCGAGAATGCCACTAATCTCAGGACCGGTGAATTGGCCGTCGGGCAGCGCGAGAAGCGCTTCGACAACTGCTTCGTCGCCAACGCCACCTTCGGAGACCTGCCGACTACCTTTGATCGCAGTCTCAATAGCCAACCCACGATCCGTCGTCGGCAACTGCGAGGCGACCTTGATGACCAGGTCGGGATTCCGGATACTGACGGCCTGAATCCATTCCTCGCGAAGCCAAATGGTGTCGAAGCCCGCAGCGTGGGTCTGGATGAGATGCCAGGCCCGCTCCGGATCTGCAGCAAGGCCGGGACGCAGGCTCTTTCGCAGTTCACCGTCGGATATGCTCCAAGCGCCGGTGTCCTGATCAACAGCCGCTGCATGAATCGCCCCGGGCAAGTCGAGCAACGACCATTGCTGCAGAATCAAGCTCTGGAGGGCGGCACGTTCTCTTTCGGGCAAGCGGCCGTCCTTCAGGATTTCCCAGGCGGCCTCGTACTCCGACGCGCTTGCCGTGGATCCTGATGACCTCGTGTTTTTTTTCGTGTCGCTTCCAAACGGGGATGACTCCGCGAGGACTTTCCCGGCACCAGCCGATTGATTCGACGCCTCGGGAGCAGCCCTAAACCTCCCGGACAATCCGACCAGGCCGATTGCAACCCCAACCATCAGTGCGGCGGAATACGAGTATCGGCGAATCAGGTTCATTTGAGGGGAGGAGGATCCTATCGCAACGCACGAATCCCAGGATCGTCGATAAGCGGGCGAAGGTATTCCGCAGAATCCGAATCCGTGCAGGAACTTTCCATCAGAGCACCAGAAATAGCGATATCCCGCTCAGGACCTCTCGGGAGTTTTTCGAGCCAGGCCAGATAATCGGCGCGTCGGCCATAGAGATTCGATTCAGCCGAACCGCGCCACACCCACCTGCGGGTAGAGAGTTCCATCGGGCCATCCTCCCACGGAATAGTGGAGAGCATGGCGTAGGTCGAATCGGGATCGGAGCTTGCGACAGCTCCGGGAAAATGTCGTCGCTTCTCCAGCAGCTTCTCTTTCTCAGATAGCGAGGCTAGCAACGGCTCCGCCAGGCCAGGGTTTTCCTTCGCGAGCAACTGATAGAGCACGAGTGGGAACAGCGGGTCTTCCGCCTGCTCGGGTAGTTGCTCCGTGAGGTGGTCGAGAAGCACTCGCACCCGGATGCGCCCATGACGAAAGGCGTAGGAAAACTCGGGGCCATTCGCACCATCCACAACTGGCACCATGTCGTGGAGGATGAGAGTCCTCCGGCACTCCTCCTCGATTTCACTCGGACTTTTCTGGCGGACCCCTGGAACTCCGACGACGTTCGGCTCCGATCTCTGCTCGATCATTTCGGAGACCCTTTCTTCAAACGATCGGCGATCCTGAAGTTCTGCATCGGGCGCTTCCGGAATGACTACTTGCCGCGATAGCGTTGCGAGCAGACGCTGGCCGCTGGAACGATCTGGTCTCGTACGATCACTTTTGGTGGAAGAGTTGGCGCTTTTCCCCTGCATGTTGAGAGTGCCGTCGGAATGCCGGGGCGCAAGCGCAGCGACAAGTCCCCACCCGATGGCAACAATCGCCAGGTGAGTGACCACGATCGACACCTTTGACATGGATGGAGTTGAGCCTTTGAAGCGGGGAAAAGTCAATGCGCAAGCTGAATCCGAAAGCAAAGAAGCGCCCAACAATAGCGCATATTTCAGCACGTTAATCAGCGGACCGGGGACAACTGCGATGAGGATCCTACTGGAAGCCCTTGGGTCGTTGGGACGGCAATGCATGCGACCATTGTCGTAATCGTGCTGAGGTCGTTGCTGACCAGAGCTTGGACCTCCCCAAACACTTGCCGCACGCCACGTGCCGGTTCGCCCCCACACTTCGTTCACTCCTGGGTTCTCGCCCGGGAATCTGAGCTCCCACATTGCCATCAGGGCTAACGCCAGCTACTTCTCGACAACCCATGTTTGTGCGGGAAATCTGCCATGCGTGCATCGCCCCCTCCGACGATCCTTCACTTTTTGGTCAGGTCTCCTGATTACAACCATCATCGCCTGGGAATGGATCCAGTCGGGCTCAACTATCACGAAATTGCAGAAAGACAGCTGGGAGCTACAGAGTAGCTACTCAGGAGTTTCCCTGTCTTACACCGCCAGAATCTCGCCCCAAGAGCTCCAATTCTCCCGCCATCACTCGTATAGCAGGAGAGATCGGGGCTATGTCAGTGACTTTTTCCCACCTCCGCATTTCCTCAGAGGAGCCGGTCTACCGGCTCCGAAAATGTGGCTTTCATCCGGCGAATTCTCACCGTCAAGCTACCGAGAAGCCTGCACAAGAGATCTGCGATACAGGTCTACCCGTCACTGGACCTGCTTCGTTCCATACTGGCCGTTCTTCCTGACCATTTTTATTCCGTGGTCTTGCCATCTGGTCTGGCGCTTTCGCCATTTGTCGATCATGGACCTTACACGACCTCTTACGGTCGTCTTCTGGTCCTGCCTGTCCGTAATGGGCATCCTCATTTGGGGCTGGAAGGACTCTGTGGCAAACAACTCCAAGATGCCCATCGGCCCGTTGATCCTGAGAAACGCTGATGCCGGGGTCTCCATTACCTACGACCCCGGCCCATCTTCAAGACGGATGAGATGCTCACGGTTCAGCACCTTTGGGTATTCACCCTACGCCCATCGCTACTTTCTTTTCCCTGTATTGATGACACGATCCGAGCATGCCGCCATAACTCGAGCTTCAATCCGATCCGCCGCACTCGCCGGCGATCCATTTGCAACCGAATACGAACCCGATTCGCCTCGATCATTTCGCAAAGATCTTTCGAGTGCATTCTTCCACAGCCCCACAATGAGGTGGATTCTATTCATTCCCTATTGGATGATCCTCCTTTTCGCCTGCGCCGCCTTGACCGCGCTATCGACTTGGCTACTGCGCCGCCATGGGATGGCTTCCGACCTACCGCAAGGACAAGCGTCCAGCACAACAGCGTGACCCTCGCTACTCCGCGTGCCTCATCTGGACCATCGAAGCAACTAGAGAAAAGGTCCTTCTGGCGGCGGGGAAAAGCGAATGATTACATCCATAGAAATCGCCCCCGAGGACCATGCCTCTTATTTTTTGCTGCGAGGTGTCTCGTTCCACCTCGGACCAAAATTGTTTCCCTGAGACTCGCAGATTGAACACCGACGAAACCTCCCCTACTTTGCCTCCTGCCATACTTGGGAGGTGGATCATGCCGACGCTGAAACGAGAGGCCCTTTATCGGGAGATTTGGACTCGACCTTGCACCCGGATCGCAGCCGATCTCGGTATTTCAGGCCCAGACCTCAAGAAGATCTGTGTGCGGATGAGAATCCCCACCCCCAGGTCCGGTCACTGGACAAAGGTGGAGTGCGGCAAAGAAGTCACCGTCGAGCCTCTTCCTGAAGCAAGCGGGAGCACGCCAGTCATATGGAACACCGAAGCGGAATCAAAGAAGAGAACTAGGACGGGACAGATCAAGAAGCCACCTTCGAGCCAGGAGAGTAGCGATTCTCGTGATAGACACGGAAAGGAAAACCATGAAGCCACCCAGCCGCCGCCCACACGACTTCACCCCTTAGTTGCAGCCACACAACTGCAGTTTCGCGAGGACCTGAAGGATATTCCCTGGAACCAACGGGCGCCCAGGAAGCATTTCAATATGCATGTATCCAGAGAATCGTTGGATCGCGCGATCCGCTTCCTGAATAGCTTCGCTCGATCGATTGAAGCCATGGGGTTGGCCTTCGAAAGCGATCTGGACAGTGATGGCGGGAAGAAAGCCAACACGACCTACCCTTACCGCCAAGAAGTTCGGCGATCCCCATTCTGCTGGATCTCTGCCTCTGGCGAACGGGTGAGATTCAGACTCCGGGAGCCAAACCGTCGCCTCCGGATCACCGACCCCGAAGAACGTAGGAATGCATATTATGATTGGAAGGAGGTGCCGTCTGGGAACCTCGAGTTCTCTTTCGATCCCGGATGGGGATACCACGATACGAGCCTCTGGAAGGATGGCAAAACATACCGAGTTGAGGACCGCTTGGAAGTGATCGTGGAGGCAGCCACGAAAATTGGAGAATTCCTCAGGAAAAAAAGATTGGAGCGAGAGGAGGAGAAACGACGATCAGAACAGCTCGAAGCCCTCCATCGGGATTTGCGGCGGCAACGGGAGCAGGAAGAAGAAGCGTTAGCGGAATTACTCAGACAAGTTACCGATCACCGTCAGGCAGAATCCCTCCGTGCCTACGTCGATTCGGTTCGCTCCATGAATTCTGATACCGGAATCCCAGGATCACCCGAATGCCTCTGGATTACATGGGCCTTGGCCCGAGCAGATATGCTTGATCCGCTCAGCCAAGGCATTTTCCCTTGGAATCGCCCGACCTACAGCAACTTCGCCCGCCCCTGCTTCACGGAGCCGACGGAATCCGAGGATCCCTAACAGGAGAAGTGCGGCCACTTCATCCCTCTAGCCTGGTTTGAGGTCGCTCGGCCTAATGCTGATAGATTCCAGGCTTCCCCGAGGCCTCCGTCTAACATAGCCAATTTCAGCAATGGCCCGCTGGTTCATCCAACGCCCCCAACTGCACTCCCACGCCGCCGAGATCCGGGTTGCCGAAAAACTCCGTGAACTCGACGACCAGTGGACGGTCATCTGGGGATACTACTATGCCGACAAACGCGGCACCGAACGCGAGGGCGACTTCCTGGTGATCGGGCCGGCAGGTGGAATTCTGGTTCTCGAGGTGAAAAACACGCTGCCCCGCTGGTTCAGCGGCACCGGCCGTTGGGAGGGTGAGACCGACAACCCGGTGAACCAGCTGATGGACGAGTGGTCGGCCGTGGTCGGGATCGTCAAAGCGGAAGGATTGCCGACCTGGGTGGCGAAGGCGCTCTGTATCCCGGGAGAAGTCGCCCCGGTCGATCAGGAGATGGTTCAGGGAATCCGACGCTCGCTGCTGGTTCTCAAGAACGATCTGGCAAACTGGCTACCGCAGGTCTGGCTGCGAATATTTGGCGACAAGGTCCGCTTCTCCGTTCTGCCCAAGGATCGAGAAAAGATCCTGAAGCGCTTCGGGGCGAGCGCCGATCCGGCGAAGGCCCGCAGCTTCCTCGACCACACGGAGGAACTCTTCCAGCGACAGTTGACCCACCGCTTTCAACTCCTCGATCAGCTGCGCGAGAACCGCCAGTTGCTCGTGCTCGGCGGCACCGGGACCGGCAAGACCTGGCACGCGGTCGAGCAGGCCTTCCGCTACGCCAGTAGCGGGAAGGCAGTGCTGCTCCTCGTCTACAATCTCGCCCTGACCACCCAACTCCGCCGACTGGTCGGAATGCGCAAGCTGGAGACCGGCAGTATCGCGGTGATGGGCTGGGAGGAGCTGTTCCTGCAGCTCGCCCGCGCAGGGGGTGACATGGAGCCGCCCGAGGGGGACTTCGCCAGGCTGCGGGAATTCTACGAGCACGCCCTGCCCGGTCGGGTTCGCTCCTTGCTGGAAGACCCGAATTCACGAAAGGACTGGCCGCGGTTTGACGCGTTGGTCGCGGATGAGGCCCAGGACCACGACACGGCTTGGGACGCCACCGCCAGCGGAGGATGGTGGGATGTTTACCGTGCCCTCCTGCATGACGGAGGGGATGCCCCCGCAAGCATCTTCTACGACCCGGCCCAGCGACCGCCGTTCCGGAATCCCGAACGCTTCGACCCGCGGGGCCTGTGCTCCGGATGGTCGCAGCCGGCGCATGTCCACCTGCAGCCGGCGCTGCGCTACACCCGGCCCTTGTGGACCTTCTTCCAGCAGCACCGCCACCCGGCGATCAACCCCATGCTCGAAGCCCTCGGCCGCGGCGACCATCTGCCGGAAGGCCCCGAGCCGGAGGTCCACCGGGTCGCGGACGATGTTTCCGGGCGGGCATGCGTGGAACAAATCATCCTGCGGTGGAACAAGGAGGGTCTCTGCAGACCCGACGAGGTGCTCATCCTCCACAAGGAGTCGAACGTCGGGGCCAGCGCACTAGGAGACACCCGCGTCCTCGCCGGCCGAAACCTCCGCGATGTGCTTGAGGACACTGACGGCGCCATCCGCCACACGTCGATTAACAAGGCAAAGGGGCTCGACGCCAGGGCGGTGATCCTGGTCGGCTGCCCGCTCATATCGGTGACCACCACCGACTTCGACGCCTATACTTGGTTCATGGGAGTGAGCCGGGCGAGGCAGTTGCTGGCTGTCGTGGAAATCGACAACTGAACCCGGAGGCCTCACCGGCCGTCCCGCCCCACCTCCTTAGCCCAGCGGGCGGGAGCAAAAAGAATGGGAGCTTGCTCGTCTAGCTTCAGTTGGATCGGCGCGAGTAGTTCGCGATATCCGGATAACTCCGCCCGGAAAAACTCCGGCAGAGCGAAAGCCCGCGCCCAACCCAGCAGGGAAACCCGGTCCCTGCGCAGGATCCCGGCGATATCGGAGAGCGAATACATGGGGAGATTCAGAAGCGGGGTTTGGGACAAATGCTGGGTGACGAACAATCGGCGGCAAGCCAAAGGATCGCAGGTTCCAAGGTCCTTCATTTCCCACTTGGCACCCGATAGCGGACGAGCCAGCTTAATCTAACATCTTGGGCTCGAAGCGAAAAACCCTGTTGCAGAAAGAGCCCTTTCAAGCCCGCTGGCTTGACCGTTTCGGCCTGCCGGCGTCGGGCTGGAAGAAGGCGATCAAGGAAGGCATGGCGGAGCGGCCGTTCTGCGACACCAAGGAGGCGCTTCCTCTGCTCCGCTTCCTGTTTGAAAAGGTGCCGGGCATCATCGTCCGAAACCAGGATGCCGACACCCTCCAGCTGGCCGAGGCGTTCGGGTGGACCTGCTTCGCCTTCTGGCAATGCGGTTCCGCCTTCCCGACCTTTCCCGAGAACTACGCTCAGTTGCTGCATGATGCCCTGCGTGAGTCGCCAGCAGACCGGCCGGCCGTCGCGCGGCTCGTGGCCGGGATCATCGTGTCCGAGGGCACGGAGTCCGGTCGCTGCGGCTTCAACCAACTCGCGCTCTACGAGCCCGGGTTGATCCGGGAGTCGGAGCAACGCATCCACGCCGGCCGCTACGAGGACTACCTGAAGGCGGACGAGAAATACTCCGAGTTCGAGGACGCCCTGAACCGCTCCCCGGAGTTCCAAGTCGACTGGCAGCGGATCAAGGAGGCATTTCCCGCCCAATTCGGCGGTTCGGCCATGATCCACCGGACGCTGATTCCGGAGCGGAACTGGCACCGCGGCGCGGGCGAGGAGTTCGCGGACGACGCGCAGCACTTCCAGGCCGTCTTCGACCTGTTCTGCTGGAAATACTACCTCTGGGCCATGGAGGGCGACCGCCCCCACCTCCTGAAGGCCTCGGTCGTCTTCACTCCCTTCGGCACGCAGATCTTCATTCCCGGCTACCTCAGCTTCGACCAGAAGCGCGACCTCGATGTCGGCAAGATCACCAAACTCCACCGCGCGCGCCATGTCTCGCGGCAGGGAAAAGGTTTCTCGGAGGGCCGCATGGCGACCGCGGAGCTGAAGGTGCGGGCAAATAAGGCGGTCCATGAAGCCCGGGCACAAGGCCTGAAGGGCGACAAGCGCTATGCCTTCATTTGCCAGAGCCTTGGACTGCTGGACCACGGGGAATACCGGCAGGTGAAGAGGCTGCTGGAGTGATCCGCCCCGGGCTCCACAATCACGATCTACAAAACCTTAGGACCTAATCATGATCACTAGAACGCCCACAAGCAAAGCATCCTCCGCCCCCCAATCTCGGCCGTCCAATTTTTGGGCGGAATGGGATCCCAATGGGTTTGCTCCAGAAATCCTCCGGAAGGACACCCGCATCTACTGGGAACCCCAAACTTCGGGAACCGTAGGCCGGTGTGTCGGCACTTTCTACGGAGAGAACCCAGGAGGGGGACAGTCGATCCAGGGTTCGAGTTTTGCTGGCTACAGCCCCATTTCTTCAGGAGGAAGACCGGCAGACCCCACGCTACGCCTCATTCTTCAGACATGGCAGGCAGCCTACGTTGGCAGCAAGAGAAAGCACCCCGCTGGCGACGATTATATCGAAGTATTGAACTTGTATTACTTTCGAAATCCCAAATCTGGAGATGCCATTGCCGCGTGGCGCCGACTTGGCGGAACCTCAATCTACAATCCCGGGATTTCCTCTTCGTCGAAGTTTGTCCTTTTGGGATGGGGGACAAGGATGAATGCCACTCCTCAAGCCGCAGCCGCAGTCACTAGCATTCCGGGCACTACCAAGGTCATAATTCCGATTGCAAACGCAAAGGGAGGAACCGTCACCGTCGCCAGCGGACCTCTGATCCACCCTCTCCCGAACTACCCTAGGTCACCATCGGGCATCCTAAGTCAAGGCCTCGCAAAGCCATACACTGCTGCGATTTCAGCTGCAATTTGACGGCGCTTATAGGCAATCCGCTCCTGTTTGTCCCCAAACTCCGTCCCTGAATTTTCCCCTGCACTCCACTAGCATCTGGCAATCTCGATTGCCATGCAGCCGCCAGCCCCGACCCTCTCCGCCGCTCCGTTCCACACCGTCTTCAGCCCCTGCGGCCGTTACCGCCATGTCTGGTTCCTCCGCTGGGCGGAAGGGCCATGTGTAATGTTCATCGGCCTGAATCCCTCGCGGGCGAACGGCCACCGGACCGACGCCACGGTGAAGCGCTGCATCGCCTATGCGAAGCGCTGGGGCTACGGCGCGGTGAGGATCGTGAACCTCTTCGCGTGGGTGGCCACGGCCCCGGCGGCGATGATGCGGGCGGCGAACCCGGTGGGGCCCGGCAACGACCGCCATCTCGAACAGGACGCGGCCGAGGCGGACCTGATCGTCGCCGTTTGGGGCGTCCACGGTTCCCACCTGGGGCGCGACCGCGCGATCAAGGCCCGGTTCCGGGGCCGGCTCCACGCCCTCAAGGTCAACCAGGACGGTTCGCCGGCGCACCCGCTCTACCTGCGGACCGATCTCCGTCCGATTCCCTTCGCCTGATCCTCCAACACCAGAACTCCACGACCATGCGCTCCTTTGAAATCACCTACGTCCTCAAGAACTCGTCGAATTCCGCCCTGCACCGCACCATCATCCAAGCGACCGACACGGTGATGGCGCGAAAGATCTTCGAGCAGCAGAATCCCGGCCTCAGGATCGTCGCCACGCCGCGCGAAATCCGCTGAACCGAAACATGGGCAAGATCGCGATCCTTTCCGACATCCATGGCAACCTCCCCGCCTTCCAATCGGTGCTGCGGGAGGTGGAGGAGAGCGGTGCCGGGAGCATCGTGTTTCTCGGCGACATCGTCGGCTATGGCGCGTCGCCGGCCGAATGCGTGGAGCTGGTGCGCCAGCACGGCGGAAGCTGCGTGATGGGAAACCACCACGAGGAGATCCGCGCCGTCCGCAGGCGAGGCTGCACGTTCCGCGACCCGGACTGGAGGGCCAACGGCTACCTCGCCGGGTTGGCGCAAGCCGCCAGAGCCCTCGACGCGGTCCAGGCCGAGTGGCTGGCCGAGCGTCCCTACGTGATGAAGATCCCCGACGCGGTGGTCGCGCATGCCATCCTGAAGGATCCGGAGGGCTTCGAATACATCGAGGACGACGAGACGGCGGTGCCGACGCTGGCGCTCCTGCGTAAGGAAAAGAACCAGGTCGGCTTCTTCGGCCACACCCATGTCGCCGACCTTTTTCCCGGTGACCACCAAGCGCTCGAGTGGCTGGCCGAAACACCGGTGAGGATTCCGCCGGGCGTGGCCTGCGCGGTCACCGTCGGCGCGGTGGGCCAACCCCGCCACCCGACCGACCGCCGTGCCGGCTGGGTGCTCTGGGATCCGGAGGAAGGCGTGGTCGAGTTCCGCAGGACCGACTACGACCGCCTCCAAGCCGCCCACGACATCCTAGACGCCGGCCTGCCGCTGGAATCCGGGCTGCGGCTTCTCACGGAGTCGGAGCTAGCGGTGTTGCTCCGCTGATCGATTCGGGAAACCGGATGCCCCTCTCGCGGACGAGGTCACCCCATGTGGCATACGGGGCCGGCGGCAGGTAGACATGCCGGCCGGGGTTGTAGCTGCCGGCGATTCCCGTGACGACTTCCATCGAGCTGGTGGCCGCCGCTTTCACGCCGTCATCGGTCGCGCGACTACCGCCGAAGTAGTCGTTGCCCGGCCACGACACGTGGTCCCAGGCGACGAAACTGCACAGCCGACAGCCATCGAATTCCTCTCCGTGGTCGCCGGGCACGGCGAGCTGAGGTTTGCCGCCCTTCGTCAGGGGGCTGACGATGAAGTCCATCAACCCGATCCGCTTCCGCGACGGTTCGCCCTTCAGGTAAGGATCGAACAACACGGCGCGGATGGCGGGCAGGGACGCCGCGTGCTTTTCGAGCAGTCGTTCCAGGGCTCGCTCCAGGTGCGCTTCCAGCCGCCCCGTGAACGGTCCGGCGAACTGCCCGCAACCCAGCCCGGGCACGGTGACAAATGCCCGAATGCCCGCCGCCGTCGCCCTGCGGTTGATCCACTGCAGCCCCGGCAAAAGCCGCCGCTCGTAGAGGGCATCGTAGGCGTCCTCCATGAGCTCGCCGCCGGCATCGACCAGCTCGTCCCAGTCGGCCGGCAGGCAGCGTCCGCCGCTCCGCAGCAAGGCGCCCGGGACAAAGACCAGCGAGCCCTCGAGCGCTTCGACGTGGACCGCCGGCGAGCTGTGGCGGCCGTCATCGAAAACCCGGACGTCCATCGCCACCGAGATGTCGCCGAGCAGCGAAAGTTCGGTCGCATTCCAGTCCGAGCCGTCGCCGGCCACCGCGCTTTCCGCGAAGATCAGCGGTTTCTTGGTGCGGAGGAGGCGGATGGTGAAATCCTCGCCACCCGGGTGTCCAAGTTCTTTGCGAAGACGGGCTCCGGGAAGCTCCATGCCCTCGCGAATCGACTCCTGATACCCGCGGATCCGGCGGCGGGTTTCGTCCGGGACAAGAATGGTTGGGTTCATCGGCGAGGAAGCGCGGCAAGCAGGGACGATGCCTTGAGTGTCAGCTTGTACAGAGCACGGCAGTCGCCACGGTTGTAGTGGAAAAGCTCACGGGCCTGCTCCTTTCGCTCCGGCGAGAGACTAGTCCAACGCCTGACCTTCGAGCAATCGCGCGCGAGGCGTCGCAGCGTTTCCGCAACCCCGGGCTGCGGGGGAACCGGGCACGGAATGCCTCCAAGCCGGCAGTAATCGTCGAGTGTGCGCTCGGATGGTCGATTGACGGGACGTTGCCTTGCCCACCAGTCGATCAGCAACTTCGCATTGCAGGCGTGCATCCCGAAGGATTGCGACACGACCGGGTCGCAATGCGCTTTGATCATCTCCTCTTCGTGCCGGCTGAAGTGGAGAATGGGAACTCCCTGCTCCCTTGCTTTGGCCACAAGTTCTGCAAGCACCCGGTTCAGGTCTGGCTCCATCCTCCTCGGCCCCGGGAATCCGACCTTGCCCTTGGAGAGTATCGAGAGTGACGGGTCAAGGATGACGGCCTCATACCCGTCCTGATGGAAAATGCCCAGCAAGCTTGGACGCGGAGCGGGATTTTCCGGGCTTCGACCCGGTCCTTCGAAGTCGATGTAGATCGCCTTCTTCGCGTCGGCGCGGGACAGTTTGCGGAGCAAGGGGTCAGACAGAGACATGGATAGGCGAGCACCCCAACAGAAGCCTCTCCGGCGGGCGAGAACACATTTCGGACTCCCGGTATTCCCACTGCCATCACCGCGAAGCGGCGCGGCGTGATCATCCCGAGAAAACCTCCCACATTCTCACTAGCGCCAGCGTGTCCAGTTCGCAGTAGTCCAGCAGCTGCCGGCGGATCTGCCCGCGCCGTTCTTCCGTCGTGTCGGGGCCGATGGCTTCCAGATACGCTTGCTGGGCGAGGTCGCCATTCTGGACTCCTTCCAGCCGGCCGTAGTCCAGCTCCGGGCAGATTGCCGGCAACACGGCCTTGAGACTCCAGCTGCCGTGCTGGCTTGGGGCGTAGAAGTTCCTTCGGGCGATGGGCTCGAGGTCGACCAACCGTGAAAGGATGACCATTAGCCCGACGGCAAGATCCGGGAAGTGTTGGGCAAGTCCGGCGATCACTCCCTTTTCGAACTTCGCGTTGTAGGCGTAGATGGGACCTTTGGAGCCACAGGCAGCGACCAACGCCTCGGCCAGGGGCCGCCGCGGATCCGCTCCCGTGGTGTCGAGGAACTCGGCGTGGCGCCCCCCCCCCGAAGCATCCCGGTGATGCAGGCTGAACTGGAAAGGGATCTGCTTGTAGGGGCTTGTCCCCGCCCAGATCGGCACGGCGAAGGCGATCGTCTCAAAGTCGAGGAAGCTCGGTTCTCCGGGATGGCGGGCGAGCTCGGCGGCGGCACCCGCGGCATCGAAGTGGGTCTCGCCCTTCGCCGTCAGCTCCTTGATCCATGAGTTGGTCTCGGACAGGTGCTCGTCGGGCACCTCGCGGATGTCGCGGTAGCCGGCGGCTACCAGCTCGTCGCGCTTGGTGCCGCGCATCCGGTAGAACGACGTCAGTGGAAACTCCGCGGTGGGCAAGTCGCGATGGCAGTGCGCGCAGAAGCCGCATTCGAATGGATCCCAGCACTGCGGGCCGGGTTCGACCTCGGGTTCTTCCGGCAGGGCGGCGACTTCCTGTGCCTCGGCGATCCAGCCGGCGACCTCGGTCTCCCGGGCGAAGGCCTCCCCGCTCAGATCGACTTCGAAAAGCAGGCCGCGGTAGTCGCCATCCCCCTGATAAACGAAGCTGGTGTCGATGTGGGCCAGGGAGACCGACGAGAGCGGCACGCCGGCCTGCTTCGCGACGTAGGCCTGGATCGCGATGTCATCGCGCTGGTAATCCTTCACGGAAGCCGTCGATTTCACCTCGATCATCCGCCAGCTCCCACCCCCATCGCTCAGCATCACGTCGGCAAGCGCCAGCGCCCCTGGAATGCGCAGAGCGGCCTCGAACAAGGGTGCCTGCTCGCCGGCCAGCCACGACGCCGTGCGTTCGTAAGCGGCGTCCCAGCCCATCGCCTCGATGTCGATCAACTCGCCTTTCCCGGCCGCGTCGTAGATACCCCGGGCGACCTCGCCGACTTGGTTGCCAATGGCGAAGACAGCCTGGTTTCCGTTGTCGTCCTTCAGCTCGGGCCGATGGAGCTCCAGCCAGAGACGGCGGGGACACTGGCGGTAGGCGATGATCTTCGACTTGGAGAGTTGGCGCATTGGAGGGGATAGGCTTGATGACAGGATAGAAAGCGGAGCTCGGGGTCACCAGCTTCGTCTCCGGAAAGGAGACTCCACAAAACCGACGCCGCCCCCCGGAGGGCACGGCGCCGGCGCCGGTGTGTCCTGTCATGAGCAACACCGGCTTCCATGGGGGGATCTTAGTCGCGGTCCTCTTCCTCGCGGACGATCGAGTCCATCGGCTTGTGGTAATCCTGGTCGGCTTCGCCGGTGCGGGACTCCTTGCGCATCGAGCGGATCTTCCGGGAGAAGGCTTTCGAGCTGCTATGGACACCCTTAGCCGAGAGTTCGGATCTGGAGGTCATGCTGCGCTCGATTCCAAGCTGGGCCGCCGTCGCGATCGCGTCCTGGTTGGCGGCGAGGAAGAGGAACTCCCAGCCATACTTGTCCCGCTGGTGCGTGATCAGCTCGTTGATCCGGGCCATGGTATAGCGGGTGGAGGCGTTCTCGTAGCCGTCGGTGAAGATTGCCACGACCACCTTCCCCGGGCGCTTGTCCTCAGGCTCGCCGGCCAGCTTCTTCCCAATGACGTCGATCGTCAGGCCGATGGCATCGAGCAGGGCGGTGCTGCCACGCGGGACGTAGCTGGCGGCATCGAGACCCCGGACGTCCTGGAGGGGCGTGCGCTCGAAAGGCACGAGGAACTCGTTGTCAAAGAGCAGCAGCGAGAGGTTGGCGTCTCCCGGCTCATCGAGCTGCTCCTGGAGGAACTCGTTGAAGCCGCTGATGGCGGCTTCGGTCATGGGCTGCATCGAGCCGGAGCGGTCAAGGATGTAGGCAATCTCGGTCAGATTGGGGTTCATGGTGGGGTCGGGATCGGGTCTGGCGACGGAGAGCGAACCGTTCGCCGTCCGTCACATGGGAGAATCTAACCGACGGGGTGGGACACTCGCAGGGGGAGGTAGCTTGCCATCATCCGCAGACCATGAAATCCTCCGCAATGCCAATCACCACCGAGAGTGCCCGGGTCGGCCAAACCCGCGGGCCGATGGAGCGGATCTATCACATCCACGAGGCGGTCAGCGACGGCCGCTTGCCGAACTGCAGCACCCTCGCCGCCGAGCTCGAAGTCACCGCGAAGACGATCCAGCGCGACATCAACTTCATGCGCGACCGGCTCAAGCTGCCCCTCGAATACGACGAGCTGGCCCACGGCTTCCGCTACACGGCCGATGTCAGCACCTTCCCGGTGTTCGAAGTCGGCGCCGAGGAACTTGCCGGGCTCTTCCTCGCCCGGCAGGCGCTCGAGTCGGTGAGGGGCACCCAGCTCGAACAGACGATGCGTGAGGTGTTCGGCAAGCTGACCCGCTCCATGGAGGGCCGGGTGAAGTTCGCCTGGGGCGACCTCGACCGCGCCTTCTCCCGAAAGCCTGGGGGTGTGACGAAGACCGATCTCAAACTCTTCGGGAAGCTGGCTGAGGCGGTGATGGCCGGCCGGGAGGTCGAGTTCGGCTACCGCAAGCTCGGTGGTGAACGCACCGAGACCCGCCGGCTCCAGCCCTATCACCTCGGCGAGGTCGACCACTGCTGGTATCTCATCGGCCATGACCTCGACCGCTCCTCCCTGCGCACTTTCGCTTTTCCCAGGATCCGGGCGCTCAAGGTCCGCAAGGAGCGCTTCACCGTCCCCAAGGACTTCGACGGTCCGGCCTACCTCGGTACGTCGTTCGGCATCTGGACCGATCCCGAGCGGCCGGATTTCAAACGGGAGGTGCGCATCGAGCTGAGTGGATATGCCGCCCGTCTCGCTCAGGAACGTCGCTGGCATCCCAGCCAGCAGATCACCATGCTGAACGGCGCCGGCAGCCGGGTCGAGGTCCGCTTCGAGGTCGGCCGACTGGAGGAGCTCGTGCGTTGGACCCTCAGCTGGGGGAGCCAGGCGAAAGTGCGCGAACCCATGGAACTGAAGGATCGGGTTGCTGCGGAGGCAGCCAAGATTCAGAAGGGATGATTCCGATTTGCAGGCACCCGCCGAAGCCCGTCGTGGAACGCATGGACCGCGAGTTCCTCTTCGAGCCGGCGGAGCTTGTCGGGCAGGAGGACCGCCATGATGCGGCGGTGATATTTCTCAGGCGGAATCCCCCGGCTATAGGGCAGTGTCCAGAGTAGCCGGGGCGCCATTCTGCATGCCATACGGACAACGTTCGCTGAGCACCCGTCTCGCAGTCGCGACAGTGTCTCCTGCTCGATCTGGTCGCGTAGCCAGCGCCGGACGAACTCGAGTTGCCGCGGCACCGGGTCGGGGTCCAGGAGCACCAACCGGATGTCCTCCCAAAGATTCGGATTGCCGGCGACCAGGCGGGCGGGCTCGGTCCTCGCACGCTCGATCACCGGAGGGGCCAAATGCTGCCGTTCTTTCAAGGTCATGATTCGCGTTCGTTCGGATCCTTCGCGACCTGTTCGAGGGACAAGCCAGCGAAAGAGTTCACACGAACACCTTCATTCCCAGGGGTAGGACAAAGGCGGGGGGACTGGACCGTAATCTTGATCCCGGCGCGTCAACAGCAATATCGTCTTCCGCGCGATAGGCCTCTCCTCCGGTGATCCTCCGGGCTGCCGCTCTCCCCACGAATGTCCGACCCGGGATCTCATTGTTTGAGTCATGCAGATCGACGACCCGCTGTCCGATGACGATGAGGTGTCCCTCTATTTCATCGACGATCCCTCCATGCTCCCGTCCGACGACGAAACAGGGCCCGGGGCGGACCCTGCTATGCCGCCAACCCAGCTCCCTGGCTCAACCAACTTCAAAGTTGGAGACCGACTAGACTCGCCATTTCACTGCCTGCTTGGAAGCCTCCTCTCCACCTGACATCCCCCATGCTCCTGACTGTCCTCCACACCGCCGACTGGCAGATCGGCAAGCCCTTCGCCTCCGTTTCCGATCCCGACAAGCGCCTGCGCCTCCAACAGGAACGCCTACGCGCCATCGAGAGGATCGCGGCCCTGTCGAAGTCTGAGTCCGCCGACCTGGTATTGGTCGCCGGCGATCTGTTCGACTCGCCCAGCCCGACCAAGGCCACGGTCTCCGCCACTTTTCACGCCATCGGCAAGATCGGCGTCCCGGTGATCGCCATTCCCGGGAACCACGACTTCGGTGGTCCGGGCGGCCCCTGGGAACAGGACTTCGTGCGTCAGGAGGCCGCTCAGCTCGCGCCAAACTTCAGTATCCTGACCACTGCCGAGCCGCTCGTCCTCGACAATGTGGTGATCCTACCCGCCCCCCTCCAGCATCGCCAGAACCTGGCCGACCCGACGGCGTGGATTCGCACGGCGTTCGGCGAGGGGGCCGTTCCCGACGACCGCCCCCGCATCGTGCTCGCCCACGGCAGCGTCCAGGGCTTCTCGTCCGCCGGAGACGAGGAGGAGGCCGGCGACTCGAACGTCCTCGACCTCCCACGGCTGCCCGCCGGCGAGATCGACTATATCGCCCTCGGCGACTGGCATGGAACCAAGCAGGTCGGCGAGAAGGCATGGTATGCCGGCACTCCGGAGATCGACCGATTCCCCAAGGGCGAGGACAACCAGCCCGGCCATGTGCTGGTCGCCATGATCGAACGCGGCGCGCCGCCCGAAGTCCGCACCCTGGCGACCTCCACACTCCGCTGGCACCAGCTCGGCATCCGCTTCGATGGCGAAGCCGGCGTGTCCGACCTCGACCAGCGGTTTGCGGAGCGCGTCGGCACCGGCGCAGAGGGCTGCCTACTGCTTCTCGAACTCGATGGCAGCCTGACGATCGAGGAGTCGATCCGTCTTCGCGAACTGCTCGACACCTGGGACGCCCGGCTCGTCCGCCTCAAGCTGCGCGACCGGGTCGTCGAGGCCCCATCCGACGAGGAGCTCGCCCAGCTCACCGATCGGCGTTCCGATCCGCTCATCTCCCGCGTGGCCAGCCGGTTGGCCGAACAGGCCGCTCGAGACGGTGACGAGGCGGCCATCGCCCGCCACGCCCTCCGCGAACTCTACCAGCTGACCCTCCGCCACCAGAAGCCATGCGCCTGATCTCTCTCCATGTCCGGAACTACCGGATTCATCTCGATACCCGGGTCGAGTTCGACGCCTCCCACAACCTGATCGGCGGGCCGAACGAGAGCGGCAAGAGCACGCTCCTCGAGGCGGCTCACCGCGCCCTCTTCCTCAACCACCGTCGTGGGGGAACGGACCTCGAGTCGATGCGCTCGAAGCTGACCTCGGCTCCGCCGGAGGTGGATCTTGAGTTCGAACAGAGCGGTACCCGCTATCGCCTCTCGAAGCGTTTCAACGGCTCCAAAGGTCACGTGGAACTACATGACGCATCGCATGATCAGTGGACCGGCGCCGACGCGGAGCAAAAACTGGCCGAGATCCTTGGCTTCGACGAACCCCTCGCTCCCTCCCAAGCGACGAAGTCATGGGCCCACCTCTGGATCCGGCAAGGAACCTCGGGCAACGACCCCACGAACGAGCTGAATGCCGAGCAGGGCACGCTCCTGTCCCGCCTTCAGGAGAAGGGTGGCGCCGCCCTGATGCAATCGGAGCTCGATGCCACGGTCGGACTCGAATGCGCCGAAAGGTGGGCGGAGACTTTCACCAGCACCGGACAGGTGCGGGCCGGGTCGGAACTGAAGAAGGCCGAGACGGAGGTGGCAGCGATGCAGCAGAGGCTCGCGGACTGCACCGCGACCGCGACCAAGCTTGAGTCCGCCATTCAATCCCACGAGCGCGCCACCCGCCAGCTCGAGGACATCGCAAGGACGCTTCCTGACCTCGAACAACAGGAGAAGCGGGACGCGGCCAAGCTGGCGGAAGCCACCAAGCTCCAGGACGAAAGGAAGGATTTGAGTCGGGAGCTAGAAGAGGCGACCAAGACTCTGGCGATCCACACCGATGCCGACCGCCGGATCCGCGGTCTCGCGGAGGAAGCCACTCGGCTGGCCGAAGCGATAGCACCGCTCACCAACGCCGTGGATGCAGCTCGCAATGCGCGGAACGCTTCCGACGAGGCCACGAAACAGCTCAACACGACTTACGGCACCGCGGCGGCCGAGACGCGCCGCGTGCGCCACCGCAAGGATTTGCTTCAGCACCACATCGAACGGCTTCGGCTTGAAGCAGAGCTCAAGAAGGCGGGTGATCGCATCGACAAGATCGCGGCCCTTCGAAAGGAGCTCGAGCCCATCAAAGAGTCGCTCGCAACGCTTCCGAAACTCACCGCGAAGGAGTTGGATCGCCTCCGTTCCCTAGAGAACAAGGCAGAGAAGGCCCGGGCCTCGCTTGAAGCCATCGCCGCCGGAGTCGAGTGGTTGGAAGGAAATGGAGCACCGACACTCGATGGAACGACTCTGGAGTCCGGCGTGGCCCGGACCATCAGCCAGCCCTGTGATCTCGAGGTCGCCGGCCATCGGTTCCGCATCCGCCCGGGCGGGGGAGAGAGCCTCGAGGAGGTGCGAGCCAACCTCCATCAAGCCGAGGCGTCATTGCAGGACGCCCTGGAGACGCTCGGCGTTCCCGATCTGGTCACGGCCTCCGGGCAGCTGGAGGAGCGCAATGCCCGGGTCCAGCGGCTAGGCGTGATCGAATCGAAGCTCGACGCCCTCGACCCCGAGGACGCCCAGGCGGAAGTAGAGCGGTGCAAGGGAGCCCTCGGCGCCGCGGTCGCCGAGATCCAGCGACTCCAGCCGCTTGCCGGCCAAGTCGAACTTCCCACCGAGCCTGCTGCTTCCAGCGAGGGTCTTGCGAATGCTAGCAAGGCAGTCGCCGAGGCGGAGGCGGCGGAAACCACCGCCCGTGGCAGCCTCCAATTCGCTCAGGATCGGGCTCAGAACGTCGTCCGGAAGCTGGAACAGGCGACCGAAGCCCTCACCGAGGCCACCGCTGCTGCAAACCAGACGCGGGTCCAGCACGACACGCTCGTCAAGGAGCACAGCGATCAGGAAACCCGCCGCGACCGGATCGCAAGGATTGAACGGAAACTCGAAGGGATTCAGCGCCGCGGGACCGAGTTGGACGCGCGACTCAAGGAACTCCAGCCCGAACTACTCGCGGCAGACGTCAGGCGTCACCGGCGAGCGATCGAGGCCCAGAAAGAACTTGAGAACGAGGCGCGGCTCCACCGCGCCGCCGCCAGCGCGACGATCAAAAGCGACGGCACCAGTGATCCCTACGCTGCCGTAGAGGATGCGCGTCAAGCTCTCGAACGGGCCAAAGAAGGGCACGCCAGCGCCACACGTCGCGGAGAGGCAATCCGTCTCTTGCATGGCCTGTTCGAGGACGAACACCAGCAACTCTCCGACCAGCTCACCGCACCCCTGGCCGGGAGGATCAGCGAGTACCTCCAGTGCCTGTTCGGTCCCCAGGCCCAGGCGCGGGTTCAGCAGAATACAGGAGACTTCTTTGGGCTGGAACTCGTCCGACCGAATGGTCCGTTCCAGTTTGAGGAGCTGAGCGGCGGCACCAAGGAACAGCTCGCCGCCGCGGTTCGTCTCGCCATGGCCGAGCTCCTCGCCGAACAGCATGGCGGCTGCCTCCCAGTGGTCTTCGATGACGCCTTCACCAATAGCGACACCGAACGCATCGCCGGCCTCCAACGGATGCTCGACTTCGCCGCCGGCCGTGGCCTCCAGTTGATCGTCCTCACCTGCGCCCCCGTCGACTACGCCAGCCTCGGTGCCCACAGCACTCTCCTCGAGCCACCCCAGCCATCGTTGCCAACGGCCCCGATCAATAGCCGGCAGATCGAGCACACCCTCTCCTCCAGCCTGCCAGATGCCGTGTCCCACGACGACACCGAAGCTCTCCTCGCCACCTTGCGCAGCCTCGGAGGTAAATCCGGAAACCAGAGCCTGCGCGAGGCCCTCGGCTGGGACGAAGGTCGCTATACCTCCACGAAGGACTTTCTAACAGATCGCGGCGACCTCGTCCCCGGGCGGGGCCGGGGCGGAAGTGTCGCGTGTGCTTGAGTTGAGCCTCACTTGCGGACAAAATCCAAGGGGTCAAACCTCGCAGAATCATGAGCGGCTCAAGCAAGCCCGGGCGCGGCCAAGTCTTTCATTCCTTCTTCGCGACGCCTACGAAACCGATCTCCCCTGGGTCGAATCGGATGCCCACATGGACGAGTGGGGGCAGCCCCATACCCGCCGCAGGCTCTGGCGGATCGCACATCATCTCTCGCGGCTGATTCGGAGCAGGCGAAGCCTCCCTTCAATGAAATGGGCAAGGGAGGACTGGAAGGAGGATCTCGATTGGCTGGAGTCGTCATTCTATCACCTGTGGATGGGGTTCCGGCGGCCCTCCACCAAGCTCTGATTCAGCGAAACGCCTCCGGCTCTGATCGTCGCAGGACAGGCTATCATTGGACCCAGTTCGACTTCTGACTCGCGAAGGAGCAAGGCCGTGATCAAATTAGCCGGCGCTGAATGCCAAAGAATACAAGGCTCTCGTCCAGGAGATCGGCTACGGGAAGCGCCTTCCTGGGGCTCTCTACGTTCTCGACCCGGGTGACCAAAATGAACTCATCCCTCGTACACTCAGGGTCACCCTGAGCGAACTGCGACGAAGGCTGGAGATCGGGCCCGATTTCAATCTGCTGAAGCTGCATCTGGCATCACCGAAGATCTCATTCCTGTCCTACCCCGATTTTGATCAACACCCCCACCCCGAACTCAAAGCCTCAACGATCGTGGACCTCGTCACGGGCAAGGTCCGGCGGGACGACTACACCGGCCGCGCAAATCCACCGATTCTGCACCGCAAGGAGACCTTCCTTCCACCCGACGATCCGCGTCGCGAGAAGTTCGCCCGCCTCACCCGCCAGGAAGAGGCTGCCGGGTTGCTGGACGAGACGTCCCGGATCGGTTTCCGGCTGAACTGGGAGAAGGTCGTGACCGAGGCCGGCTTTGGGTTTCGAGGACATCGACTGGTTTCCCTGCAGGAAGCCCCCGCGGGAACCCGGGTCGCGAAGCCGAAGGTCATCCAGCGGCATAAAACCGCGATCGTCCGGCGAGAGATCTCGAAGCCGGTCAAAACCCTGCTGGAGCTGAACCAGCTCCGGCGCGGCGAGAGCTTCTTCGACTACGGATGCGGGTACGGCGGTGACGTCGAGGCAGTCTCGCGTCTTGGTCACGAAGCGTGCGGCTGGGATCCCGTACACGCCTCCGAGTCCTCCAAACAGCGCGCCGATGTGGTGAATCTCGGTTTTGTTCTCAATGTGATCGAGGACCCGGCCGAGCGGGTGGACGTGCTCGCGGACGCGTGGCGACACTCGCAGCGGCTCCTTGTGGTCTCGACACTGATCAGCGGCCAGGAGGCCTACGACGACATCCGCACCTACGGAGATGGCGTCATCACCAGCCGGGATACCTTCCAGAAGTTCTTCGAACCGGCCGAGATCCAGGCGCTGATCGAGGACACCCTTCACATCGACGCGGTTCCGGTCGCGCTCGGAATCTACTTCGCCTTTCGAGACCCGGCCGACTACCACGACTTCATCGCATCCCGCAGCCGGCGATTCATCGACTGGGAATCGATCTCCCGTCGGTTGGGCTTGCTCAAGGCTCTCCGCGCCAAGGGTGATCCTTACGAAACCCACCGGGAGCTCCTCGACTCCTTCTGGGAAAACGTTCTCGAGCTGGGCCGGCTGCCCCGAGAAGACGAATTCGACCAGCTCGCGGACGTCCGAAAGGCGTGCGGATCCTTGCCGAAAGCCCTGCAGCTCTTCATCGACCGGTTCGGGGAACCGACTTTTGAAGCGGCACGTCAGCGCCGGAAGGAAGACTTGATGGTGTTCGTTGCAGCCTCCCAGCTGAGGAGAAAGATCCCGTTCAACCATCTATCCGCACGCCTGCAACGCGACCTCCGCAGCTTCTTCGGCAGCTACTCCAACGCCGAAGAACAGGCGCGGGAGCTGATGTTCGCGGCCGGCGATCCCGACGAGCTGGAGCTGGCTGTTCGCAGTCTCGACTTTGGCTGGATCGACGAGAACGAGGGGCACTTCACCATCCACCGCAGCTTGCTCGATGAGCTGCCCGCCATCCTGCGGGTCTACATCGAGTGCGGGGCACGCCTCTATGGCGACCCCCGCGCCGCCGACCTCACGAAGATCCACCTCCACTCCGGCAAGCTCACCTTCACCTACTACGAGAGTTTTGAAGCCGAAAACTTTCCCGAACTCACGCTGCGGATCAAAGTCGACCTCCGAAAGCTATTCACGACGGTCTTCGAATACTCGCCCGGCCCCGAGCGGCAGCTACTCTTCTTCAAGGAGCGCTTTGTCGCCACGAATCATCCCGACCGTCGAAGGATGGAGATTGTCAGCCAAAGGCTTCGAGCCATGGGCGTGACGGAGGCCAACGTCGGCCACGGGATCGGGAAGGGCGAGTTCGAGGCCGCCCTTGCCAGGGCGGGTCTGACCAAGGATCTCCGGAAGAAGGCCACCTGACCCGGGAGCATCCACTTCGATCCGCAGAGGAGCGAACTGCCTTGTGACAGCAGCTCCGATCCGCCAGAACTTCCGCGCATCCTTGCGACCCATCACCCCATATGGAAACCGAACTCGATCGAATCGAACATGCCATCGAAGCCCGATCGAATCTCCATGAGAGCCTGAAGTCCTTGCGCAGCATCTCAGCGAGGGTGAATGAGCTCACCGACCGCCTCCTCAACCTCTACGATTTCCCCGACCTGGAGCCTGAGGGGGCGGACGAGGACGATCCTTTCGACTGGCCGAGCACCGCCGTGCTTCCTGCCCATGACGCCCTTGGTGCCAATCACTTTGAGTACACGAGCGGGGTGCTCAGCTTCCTCGGGTACTCGGTGGGCAAGTCAGGCCTCCTGGCTGGACCACGCAGAGCGATTCTGCGCTATGTTTACCTGAAGCGCCTCCCCGCGGTCTCTTCGGCAGAATACATGGCCGAGTGGGGGCGGGCTGAAACCGGCAACAGGCTGTGCAAACTGGCCAACTCCATTGCCAGCTTCGCCCGCAATGCGAAAAGGAGGAACGCGAAGTTGTCCAAAGCGATCAGCGACTGGAAGTCGGACCTCGCCTGGCTAAAAAAGGAGTACTACGACGGCAACTACGACGGCGAGTTTTCCTGGCCTCGGCCCTATTAGGAACAGGCCACCTTCATCGAAGTGCCCAGATGCGCGCCGCCACCGCCTCCCAATCCACCTCAGGCGTCAGGTGGCACCAGCTGATGCGCACGCATTCGTTTGCCTCATCATCACTGAGGCCCATCGCCTTGAGCACATGGCTGGGCTTGTAGCTGCTCGAGGTGCAGGCCGAGCCATTCGAGATCGCAACCAGGTCCTTGAGCGCCACCATCAGTGCCTCGGAGTCCACCCCGGGGAACCGGAGATTCAGCACATGGGGAAGCGACAGAGTAGGATCGCCACTGGGCACCGGATCGAGGGCAGAGAGCGCCGCCAGGGCCCTGTCTCGAATCGCCGAACAGGTCTTGCACCGCTGGGCTTGCTCCCGCTCCGCCCGTTCCGCGGCCTCTCCCAGCGCCGCGATCAATGCCACAGGAAGGGTGCCTGGGCGGATTCCCCGTTCCTGCCCCCCACCCAATACCAGAGGGCGGATCGGCGGCAACGAGTAGCCACGGCGCCGCATCACCAGCGCACCGATACCCTTAGGGGCATACACCTTGTGACCGCTCACTGAAATGAGGTCGATCCGCGGATTCCGGAGACCCTCAAGATCCTTGCCAAATCCCTGAGCCGCATCCGTGTGGAAATAGGCCGGATGCCCCTCAAGTGCCCGCGTATACTCAGCCACGGGCTGCCGGATCCCGGTTTCGTTGTTCACGTGCATCAGGGACACGAGCAGGGTCTCAGGGCGCAGGGCGTCCGCCAGCGCCTCAGGACGCACCACCCCGTCGGGGCCGGGCTCGAGCCAGCTCACCTCAAACCCGCGGCGTTCAAGCTCTTCGAAAGGCTCCAGGACCGCCTTGTGTTCGATCCGCGACGTGACCACATGGCGGCGACCCTCTTTCTCCCCCTGCGGGGCCAGTCCCAGAATCGCAAGGTTGTTGCTCTCGGTCGCCCCGCTGGTGAAAACCACCTCCTCGCGCTTCGCGCCGACGACCGAGGCCACCTGGTCCCGCGCCCGCTGCACCGCCTGCTTGGCCCGGGCCCCATACTCGTGCGTCCGGCTGCCCTCGTTGCCGTATTCCTCCACCAGATACTTTAGCAGCACCTCGCGCACCGAGTTGTCGAGCGGAGTGGTCGCGTTGCAGTCGAGATACACGGAACCTTCCATGAAAAGCGTCGGCGTGTTCGTTTTTTTATTGCCCGTTTTTAACGAACATCCAAAGTTTTCGCAACGCACTTCGGCATGTCCGACGGCGAACTTTTCTCTTTCACGCTCCCGATGAAAAGCCAAAAGCAATCTCCAAAGCCGCCTTCCTCGGCACATGGGGGAGGCTGCCGCTGGACGGCTCCGCAGACGCCACGAAACTCCTGACTCCCCCCGCCATGGTCCCCACGATCAACTTCCCCGTCATCCGCGGCGTTCAGGCCGGCCGGGAGTACTACGCCGCGATGTGGACCCTGAAGATGCTCAAGCAGATCTCGATCTTCGACGAGGACGAACTGCCGCCCGAGCTGAGGGCCCAGCGCAACCTCAACAAGGCCCGCATCCCTGAGATCTCCTCCTACATTCTGGACAATCCGTCGGACTACGTCTTCTCCGCCCTGACCGTCTCGATCGATTCTGACGTGGTATTCCGGGCCCTCGACGGCGACGACAAGTTGGGCGTCCTCGAAGTTCCGATGGAGGCCCGCTTCATCATCAATGACGGACAACACCGCCGGGCCTCCATCCTGAGTGCCCTCGAACAGCGCCCGGAACTCGCCTACGAGACCATCGCCGTGGTCTTCTTCCTCGATAAGGGCCTGGAGCGCTGCCAGCAGATGTTCGCCGACCTCAACCGTCACGCGATCCGTCCGAGCCGCTCGCTCGGGCTCCTCTACGACCACCGTAACGACAAGGCCAAGCTCGCCAAGCTGGTGGTCATGAAGTCGGAGATCTTCCGCGAAATCGTGGACATGGAGAAGTCGTCGCTGACCAAGCGGTCCCGCAAGCTCTTCACACTGTCCGCCTTCTACAATGCCTGTGCCGACCTCGTCTCCGGAATGGCGTCAGGCAATCTGGTTGAAGATGCCGATCTAGCCCGTGAATACTGGGAAGAAGTCGCCACCTGCTTCCCGGATTGGATCCAGGTGCGTGAGGGGAAATTCCCCGCGAGTGAACTTCGGGAGGGGTTCATTCACGTCCACGGCATCGCTCTTCAGGCCCTCGGCAAAGCCGGCAACTCCCTGCTGAAGAAGCATCCCAAGGACTGGAAGAAACGCCTCAGGCAGCTTGCTTCACTCGATTGGTCACGACGGAACGCCGGTGTATGGGAAGGACGAACGATGATCGGCGGCCGCATTTCGAAAGCAACTACTAGTGTCACTCTCACGACCAATCTGGTCAAAACCACATTGGGCCTGAAGTTGGACGAGGATGAGCAGCGGGTCGAAAACGCCCATCGCCTTGGCCGCAGCCCTGCACCCTCGAAGCCTCGTCTAGCCAAGCGCAGCAAGAAGCGGACGCCAGTCTAAGCAACCCCTCCATAACCTCACCCGATGTCGGCCAAAAAGAGCACAAAAGCGAAAGTCATCAGCTCCTCTCCGCCCGAGAATCTGAGCACGCCTCCAACACGGCGCTATTCGGCTTTCGACGAGCTGGGCTTTAAGCCTACGATTGAAGCACTCTGCGAAGAGATCCGTGAGCTCTACTTGGACGATGAAGTTCCTTGGATCATAGGCTACTCGGGTGGCAAGGACTCGACGGCCACTCTTCAGTTGATCTGGTTGGCGCTCGCCGAGCTGCCAGCTTCAGCGAGGAGAAAGAAGGTCCACGTGATATCGACGGATACCATGGTTGAGAACCCAATCGTTTCATCCTGGGTTCAGAAATCCTTGGAGGTCATGGCGGAGAGTGCCAGAGCGTCCGATGTGCCCATCCAGCCCCATTTGCTTCAGCCCGCGGTACAAGACTCCTTTTGGGTGAATCTGATAGGGCGTGGCTATCCCGCTCCTCGTCACAAGTTCCGCTGGTGTACAGAACGGCTGAAGATCCGTCCGTCCAATCGGTTCATCATGGATATGGTCCAGCAAACTGGCGAGGCAATCCTTGTTCTCGGAACGAGGAAAGCGGAGAGCAGCCGGAGAGCGGCAAACATGCTGAAGCATGAGAAGGGCCGGTTGAGAGAACGTCTCAGCCCGAACTCTAGTTTGCCTGGCTCACTGGTATACACGCCTGTGGAAGACTGGACGAACGACGACGTCTGGATGTTCCTCACGCAGGTCAAGAATCCATGGGGCTACAGCAACCGCGAACTGATGGGAATGTATGCGGGTGCGTCCGCTGACGGTGAATGCCCGCTTGTTGTCGATACAAGCACACCAAGTTGCGGCGATTCCCGCTTCGGCTGCTGGGTCTGCACGCTAGTGGAGAAGGACAAGTCAATGACAGCAATGATCCAAAATGATGCCGAGAAAGAGTGGATGATGCCGTTATTGGATCTCAGAAACGCCCTCGACTTCCGCCCGGCTGAGGGCAGCACCAGTAATGAAACGGACCGGCACCTGAGGGACTTCCGCCGGATGAGCGGCCAGGTCCACCTCTTCAAGGACCGGGAAATCCCTGGTCCCTATCACCAGACAGCGCGAGCAGGCTGGCTCACGCAGCTCTTGGAAGCTCAAACGTGGATCCGGGCAAATGGTCCCGCAGACGTTTCCGATCTCGAGCTGATCACACTCGATGAGATGCAAGAGATTCGCCGGATCTGGGTTGTGGACAAGCACGAGCTCGAGGATCGGTTGCCCGAGATCTATCGCAGAGCGACGGGCAAGGATTACCCTGGGCCACCGCTTGATGACCAGGCTCTGCTTGGACCGGAGCAAATGGAGGTGCTGGAGGAGATCTGCGGGGAGGATCGTTTACACTACGAACTCTCCCGTGAACTCCTCAGTCTGACTGCCCAGCAACAGACCAGCTCCCGGCGCGCCGGGCTTTATGAGCGGCTTGAGAAGTCGATCCGCAAACACTTCTACGAATCGCGCGAGGACGCGCTGGACCGCGCGAAGCGAAGGTCCAAAGTACTGGAGACGGCTGCTTCTCAGCAAGGCGCCCAGGAAACCGATACATCAAACGGTCCAAAACTGTGATTCTCGACTCCATCCAAATTGAAAACTACGGCATCTATGGTGGATGCCAGAAGATTGACCTTCGTCCGACACCGGGCAAACCCGTCATCCTGGTGGGAGGCCTCAATGGTGGCGGCAAGACGACGTTTCTCGATGCGCTCCAGCTCGCGTTCTACGGACCCAAGGCCCGGTTATCGAATCGGGGGCGGATGGGTTACAAGGCCTACCTCGAGTCGGCAATCCATCGCGGTGTCGATCCGGGTGAAGGGGCGTGCATCGGCATCCGCTTCCGAAGGGTGATCGAGGGGAAGGAGCACGAGTACTTTCTCGCCCGCTCATGGCGTATTGGGGCCCGCGGGCTGGAAGAGAGCGTGACGGTGCTGAAGGACGGCGAACTGGAGCCGGAACTGGCGGAACACTGGGCGGAGTACATTGAGGGCTTTCTGCCGAACGGCATCGCCCACCTGTTCTTCTTCGATGCCGAACAGATCAAGGACCTCGCCGAGGGGGAGAACGCCCGCGAGATGCTCCGAACCGCCGTGCATTCGCTGCTGGGGCTGGACCTCGTCGATCGGCTCGAGGCGGAT
>NZ_JACZFQ010000013.1 GCF_014904755.1 Neoluteolibacter marinus | reverse complement strand
GGCAGCGGAGGGGACCCCGCCGCACTCGAGGCGGCCGCCAAGGCGGATGCTGAGGTCGAGAGACTTGAGCGGGAGGCGGAGGACCTGACTCACAAGCGGGCGAAGTGCGACACCCGACTCAAGGAGCTCAAGGATGAGAAGGAGCGGCTGGAGACTCAGTTCCAGCGCTCGGGAGGAGACTTGTTTCTCCGTCGCAAGGAACTGGATTCCCTTCAAGCCGATCTTCAAAGGAAGGTGACGGCAGAGGAAGAAGCCCTGCGTCACCTGGCAGCCGGTGTCGCCCCGCTGCAGATGCTGGGAGATCTGCTCGGGGCCACCCAGAAGGCCCTCGAACACGATGGGAAGGTGAAACGCGAGAGGGTTCTCGTGGAGTCGCTGGAGGCCCGCGACCGACAGCTGATCGAATATCTACGGAAGAGCCGGCTCCCCGCGAAGCAGCTCGATCTCGCCAGCGAGTGGCTGTCCGAAGATCTCAAGAACCACCAGAAGGTGGCAAAAGAGAAGATCCTTCTGGATGCCGAAGATACACTGCTCGGCGAGATCCGCCACTTGCGGAGCCAATCCCTGCCCAAGTCAGCCGACGACGTGTGCCGCCATCAGGAACGGCTGGCAGACTATCGGAGGGACCTCGAGCGCATCGAGCGCGAGCTGGGGAAGGTTCCCAGCGAAGACTCGATTGCGACCCTGCAAATCGAGCTCAAATCGGCTCGCGAACGCCTTGCGGAAGCGGAGCTTCTCCTTGGGTCGCTCGCGACCCAGCTGGAGGTGACCGGCCGCCAGATCACCGAGGCGAAGAAGCGCGCGGATCAAGCAAGCCGACGGGTCGCCGAGCTCGGCCTGGACGACGAGGACACGGAGCGGGTCCTCCGGTTTTCGCAGCGCACCCGCGACACGCTCGTCCAGTTCCGGGAAGCCATGACCCGTAAACACGTTTCCCGCATCGAGAGCCTGATGCTCGAGTCGTTCATGCAGCTCCTGCGCAAGCAAAGCCTCGTCCGGGGGCTCTCCATCGATCCCGTGAGTTTCGAGATCAGCCTTACCGGTGGGGACGGGCTGCCACTCCCGTTCGACCGCTTGTCTGCCGGGGAACGGCAGTTGCTGGCAACCTCGCTGCTTTGGGGATTGGCCCGTGCCTCCGGCCGCCCTATCCCGACCGTCATCGATACACCGTTAGGTCGCCTCGACTCGTCGCACCGCAAGCATCTGGTGGAGCGCTACTTTCCCGTCGCCGCCCACCAGGTCATCCTGCTATCGACCGACGAAGAGATCCACGAGACCAACCTCGCCCGACTTCGTCCGTCCATCGCGCGAAGCTACCAGCTGGTTCACGACGAACAGCTTCGCCGCACCCGGATCGAACCTGGCTATTTTTGGAACCATGAAGCCGCCCGTTGACACAGTAAGAGTAAGCGAGAGGGGACGGGAGATCCTCATATCTGCCAAGCGTCGCACTGGCATCGAGAACTGGAACACACTCTGCCGTTGGGCGCTAAGTGCGTCACTGGCAGTCAAGACGCCGCCCAAACCCATTCCCACCGGGCCCGACAGCAATATCGAAATGGCCTGGAAGGTTTTCGGAGGACCGATTTCGGACCTCTTGGCAGCGCTATTGGCGACCCGCCAGAATGCCGAGGCAGCCAGTCACAATCTGGACTCTGGCGCCTACTTCAGAGCCCATCTTGAACGTGGCATTGGCTACCTCAATCAGCCCAAATCCATCGATGCGTTGATCGAATGGGGGCGGGGGTTTGTTTCCGGTTCAACGAACTCAGGGAGCCACTAGTCGAAGGTATTCGCGCGAGAGGTCGTGGTCATCGAGATACTCTCCTGCCAGAAAGCGTGCTACTGCCCGAGCCCCTAACGGATCACTCAGGAGCTCATAGTCTGGAGTCGAGAGTTCTGCACAGCAAACGAACCTCGAAAGCTCTGGCAGCGTCCGAACGTTCCGGCGGTCGAGAATTGCCGCGATCAAGACATCGCCTGCGCCTTCTGCCGGGATCAGGTTCCAAATCTTCGGCTGTCCGGCACCCAGTCTCCAAAATGGCTGAACGATCATGCCATCACTCACCTCGGATTCAGGCATCACTATCTCTGCAACTTCCTTGAAGAAGGGGGTGATCTCGGCAGGTGTGACCAGTCCATTCTTGAACGCCTTTGCCGCATGGATTCCCCGGATGAATGCGGAAATCATGATCACCTTGTACGGGCTTCGTCCCTCCGGCCATGTGGACTTGCTGGTCCATGGGGCCACCTTTAACCGCCCTCTTTCGACTCGCGAGAGAAATGAGTAGAGCTGGTTCATCCCAACTGAATATTGAAGTCTACTCTCGGCCCTTCAGCGGGGGCTGCTGGTCTCGGCAAGAGGTCAATCAGTGCGTCCACTCCTGAAGCGCCTTCCTTGAGGCACTCACCAATGATCTCCAAGCCTCCATTGGCAAACTCTTCGAACACCCTAACCCTTAGATCCTCGGCTTCGGAGGCCGCTTTGAGGCACTCTTCAGACTGGGTTTGATTGAGAGAAAGGATGTACAGAATCCCTGGCCACGACGGACAGTTTCCGAACGTTGCTTGGTCGATCCCTTTTCCCTGCTCAACTGCTGCAAGCGGAACTCGACGATCCCGCGAGTAGCCAAGGGAAGCCGCGAAAAGCAGTACTCTCCAGATCTCTCGGAAAACCTGAGGCTTTAGGTTCAACAACTCGTTGATTACCTCCTCCTTGTCTCGAGCCCGGTGTATCCGTTTGCTGCCTGGGGCCTTCTCAAGATTGGTGGTTGGGCTCATTTGATTTCACAGATCTTGGTGCACATTTCGTCGCTCCGGAAATACTGCTGGAATTCCCCGTCGCCGATTTTTAAGAACTCGGTGGCCTCTTTGGGAAGGGTTGGCGCGTGGTAGGCCAAATAGTAGCGCTTCCCGATTCTCTTCGACTTCGTAAGTTCGTCGGCCACCGCGTCGGACACGCCGAAGTACTGTTCGGTGCTGGCGAACAAGATCACCTGGGGAGCGAGGAATGGCAGCAACTGCGCGATGCCTCTGCGGAAGTTGGCACCCAACTGACCGAAGGGCGAATCCATCACCATCGGGTAGTCGGCTCCGGACAACCCCTTCACGATGCTCTGGATGTCCTTCCGCTCCCGGGCCAGCGAGACGAGACTCGCGATAAACACCAGCGATGCGACCTGGCGCTGTCCCGTGCTCGGGTTGACCAAGACGGGTGGAGCCCCGTCCTGAAGCTGCTGGGTGATCCGAAGTTTGAAATCGTCCGTCAGGTGAGCCTCGTAGTCGCGGTCGATCACATGGCTGAAGTGCTCCTTGAACTGCTTGTTCAGCATCGGAATCAGATCCTCGATCTCAAGGCGGAGGAGGTCCTCGAGCAAGCTCACCGATTGTTCCAATGCATCAATCCGCCGCTGGGCAAGTTTGGCGGCCTCCTCCGACTTTTCGGCAGCAGCGATGCTCTGTTTGAGCGCAGAGAGGTCGGTCTCGTCATCGGTGATCTGCTGGGCAATCCGTGCGATTTCGCCGATGAGAGAATCCCTGCGATCCTGCAGGACGGACCGTTTGTCCTCCAGCGCGCGGACTTCCTCGTTGTCCTTGCTGCCAATCTTCTGATGAATCTCGGCCGCACGATTCTTGTAGACCCGGATGTCGTCCCGGAGTTGCAGACGACGCTTGTTCTTCTCCTCAAGCCGCCGGGATGTCTCCTCGCGGAGCTGCGCGAGACGTCCGAGGGCATTGTCGATCGCGCCAACCGCATTGTTCACGTTCTGATCTCCGGCGGTGGTGAGCAGGCGCTCGACGGCGGCCCGCTCGGGTGATCCGGGTTCGAGGCAGCGGGTACAAATGCAGCGGTCGCTGTTGAGCAGATCCTCGATGAAGGTATTCAGAACCTGCGCCGGGATGCGGTTCTCGTTGCGGAGACGCGTCACGATCGCCTTCCCCCGCGCAACCAGCTCCTCGGTGAAGAGACTGAACCCATCCTCCGCAATCACTTTGGACAGCTCGCTCTCGACTTGCTCCAGCTCCGCGACGGCCGTTGCAGCCAAGTCCTCGTTGCGGGCTCGTTCCTTTTGAAGTTCTTGAACCTCGCGGTTCTTCTCCAGCGCATCATCGACCGATCGAAGATCTTCATTAGTGGCATTGAGATTTCGCTCGGCCTGAGCTTTGGACTCTTTTCGCCGCTCAACCTGAGCCTCGAGTTTCTCGAGTCGCTCAAGCAACTCAGCGGTCTCGGCGTTCGCCTTTTCCTTCAGTTCCCCACGCAGTCGGCCCCGAACGTTCTGGTGTTTGAGATCGTCGATCGTTTGCTGCAAGAGGCTGAGACCGAGTGTCTGACGGATCGCGGTTTCCACTTCCCCGGACTTGTCCTCAAGCGCAAACCGGCTGGGGCCTTCGCCTTCGAAAAAAATGAGAGGAACGATTCCTTTCGGCAGGATCGAACGGATCCTCTGGTCCGGGAGCCGCTCGTAGAACGTCTGTCCGTCCTTGGTGAACTCCAGCGTGACCTTGGTCTTGCGCGAATCGGCCTTCTCTTGGAGGTAGTCGAGCGAGCGGATGAGGCGGAAGCGCTCGCCATCGTGCTCGAAGCTGACTTCAACCTCGGCAACCTTGTCCGAGTCCGGAGTCGAGGAGTCAACCGCCAGCGATTGATTGAGAATGCTCTCCTTGTTGGAGAAGTCGTCACTCAAGCCCTCGGATCCATAGAAGCACCAGAGGAGCGCGTTGAGGAGGGCTGACTTCCCGAAGCCGTTCTCCGCGTGGACGATCGTGACGTTACGATCCTCGTAGTCGGAAAAGCGGAGTTCCTGCTCCCCCTTGAATTGGCGGAAATTCCGGAGCGTGAGACAAATCAGCTTCATGAGATGTGCCGTTTGACGATGGCCGTAAGCTTCTGGTGGATCTCGGGCCGGTGTTTCATGTGCATGAGCGGCCGCTCTTCCTTGATGCAATCGCGGACGATCTCCTGCACCAGCTGGGGTGCCTCGAGAAAGCGCTCCTGGGAGCGGGTCAGTTTTTGGGGTTCGGATGGGTCGGGCATCGGTCTAACTGGCAAGCAGGTTGTAGCGTCGGCGGAGCTCCCTAAGCAAGCCCAGGGCCTCCGGGCCATTGCGGGCGGTTTCGCAAAAATCACTGATCCGGATCAGCTCCCGCCGGAACAGATTCCGCTCCATATTGAAGGCTTGGTCGTCGATGCCGCCCTCCAGGTCCGGGGGCACGACGATGAAATCGTAGATCACGGCCTGATCCTTGCCGCGAGCCTTGCGCAGAAGGCGTCCTCGTCGCTGGATGAACTGGCGGGGATTGGTGGACGAGGCCAACAGGAACCCGAAGCTCAGCTCGGGTACGTCAATGCCCTCGTCGAGGCAGCGGATGGCCACGATCCCGTCCAGCTTCTGGTCCCTGAGCTGGTCCAAGATCACCTCTCTTTCGTCGGATGATTCCCGGTAGGTGAAGGTCCGGACCCGGAGATCGTGCTGGTCGCCGAGCAACTTGGCGACCGCATCGAGTTGGCGCTGTTCCTCGTCGGTCACCGGATCGTTGACCCGGCCGTCGCCACAGTAGAACACGGCCCGGCTTGGCTTGTCCTTCATTCCGCCAAGAATCGCGTCCAGCGCCGAGAGCTTCTGCCTCGCTTGGCCCAAAAGCCTGGCTCGGCGCATCAGAATCGGCTTCGCCCCCTCGCTGAACTTCAGCTTCTTGTCGCCCGACTGGATGAATCGGGCCAGCCGGCGGGTCAGCACGGCATACTCGTCCGCCTCATCTGGATCAAGGGACACCAGCACCGGATGGTACATGTAGGGCGTCAGGCACTCCTTCTCGATGGCCTTCTTGAGGGTGAACTCGTAGACGATGTCCCCGAAGTAGCGGAAAAGCGCCTCGGTCCCATCTTCGTCGTGATGTCGGCGAGGAGTCGCGGAAAGACCCAGGCGTAGCTTTATGCCCTCTGGAAGCGATTGGCAAAGGTGAGGCGCTCCGAGGTTATGGACTTCGTCCGCCACCAAGAGGTGGACGATCGAATCGGGACACAGGAGTGCTTGGAACTCCTGGGAAGCGAAGGTGTCGTTGCTCACGACAATCGGGAGGATCTCCCCTTTCCCATATCGGAGCCGCTGGAAGGAATCGGCGAGGGCTTGCTGCCATCGGACTCGCCCACCGAAGCAGCCGATCGCCTCCAGACCGAACTTTCGCATCTCGCGGATCCACTGTTCCGCGAGATTGATGAACGGGCAGACGACAATGAGGACAAAGGGACGGTTTCGTTCGGCAAGTTTGCAGGCCAGGTAGAGTGCGGTCAGGGTCTTGCCCGCGCCCGTGGCCATCGAAAGAATACCGCGCCGGGAAGCGGGCTCGCCGACCGGCATGCCCTTTTCCTTCCAGGCCTCGATCGCCTCCCGCTGATAGTCTCGGAGCTTCAGCCACGACGGGATCGTTCCGGGCGCCGGGTATCCCGTTTCCCCGTCACCGACGCTGCCAGACGCTGATGCGATCGACTCCGGCCGGCTGTAGGGTCGATCCGCAGGCCGGAGTTTCAGAATCGCTTCGCGGGCCGCCTCAGGGAGTTCGAACACCCGGACATTGGGGTCGTCGTCATTCCAAAGCTTTTCGAACCGAACGACGTCGCTTTCCACCAAGGCCTCGAACGGAACAATCCAGGACGAGAAGATCTTGATCGACTCGTAGTTCCGAGATCCTTGGAGGCTGTCGTTGTATGACCCGTTGAACGCCACGCGGTTTCCCTCGTCATCGGTAAAGATACCAAACTTGTCGTGAAACTCGCCGCCCGACAGCTTCTCCCGCGGTAAGGCGAGTCGAAACTCGAGGATCCCATCGGCAACCATCCAAGCCAAGGCCCCGAGCGTATCCTTCTTCAAACAGCTTGCCAGGTCATGGACCGCGGCAAGCAGGGACCGCCTCAGCACCTCGTCGGACCGTGCCTCATCCCCAGCCTTGAGCGCCTCCCAATCGTTCTCATCGAGAATCGGGCTGGTGACCCATCGCGCCTTCCCCCCGTTCTCGACAAATCCTACCAGACCCTCCGACGCCTGCCGGATCCAACCCGAGGTGAAATAGCCGACTCCCCGATCGTACGCGATACTATGCTGGAGCGCTGGGACAAAGAAATCCGCCACCAGGTCGGCAGACGAGGTGTCGAGGAAGGCGGGAAACTCGAGGTGGGAGAGTGACAAGCAATCAAAGGGTGGGACCGGAGGCTTCCTGTTCGGTGGCCACCGGCTGTGGGGCAATCCATGGCCGGAGTCCGGCGTCGAAAACGGCCTGGAGGCGGGCCTTGGCCACCTGCTTTTGCTTCTGGTCACTGAGCTCCGCCAATTCGGACTTGCCGGAGATCAGGTGGGAGTTCTTCTGAAACTCCCGGAAAAGCTCCTGATAGTGGTCATGCACCGCCGGCCATTGGGCCTGCGCCCCCTTGGTCGAAAAGTATCTCAGGACTTCCGTTGTCGTGACATGCTCATCGTTTTCCTGATCAAAGCTGAGCGCACGATTCTCCGAGGTGGCATAGCGCGAGGCGAAATACCAGAGCGTGAGGATGGCCAGGATGCGCTTCTCACTCGTCGAGGCGACTTTGATCTTTTCGCTCCCGTAATTGACGCTGATGAATGTCCAAAGCCTATAGTTCTCGTTCTGGAGTGGGGCCAGCACCCGGAAGACGTCGTGCTCGTAGAGCCGGTTCATGAACTTGAGGAAATCGTCCACGCTACCGAGGCGCTCACGCTCGTTCTCCGGGGTCTCGAAAAACAGGCGCTTGCCGAGGCGCATCACCGCTTTCTGGAAGATCGTCTTGAAGGCCCACTGTTCACCCTTCGAGTCCCGCACACCCTTGATTCCTTCGATCGCTTCATCATGCTGGTCGAGAACGAGATGCTTCCAACGGTCGCCGTGCAGATTCGCCAGAACCTTTTGCAGGTGGAACTGGTGATCTTTCGGTTGCGCCCGATACTGGGCAAACTCACCGGAGATGAGATCATTCTTCCGCGCGTAGGCGATCAAATCCGAATAGGGTTTGAAGTCTCGAAGCAGCCTAAGCATCCAGGCTGCGAAATGCTCTTTGAAGCCGGCTGTGGCAGCGGGCAGGAACTGGGGCGGTATCCCGGTCAAAGGGGCGGTGGGATCCCCGTCGTCATCGAGGAACTCCTTCTCATAGTATTCCTTCAGGTCGACTCCCCGGTCCTCCAAGCGGCGTTGCGGCCCGGTTCCCAGCTGGCGGCTCGCCTTCTCAATGAATGATAGCGCCCGGGCTTTGTTCATTGCCTCCTTCGTCGGCGGCTCAAGATCGAGCAGGTCTTCAACGATCAGATGCAGGTTCACCAGAGAGTTCAAATAATACTTCTGGTCGAAGCGGTTGTTGGCTTCCTGCCAGCGCAAAAGGCTGAGCGGGAGAAGCGTGTCGTCGTCGGTGCAGGTCGAATCCGTGACAAGCTCACGGACGCAGCATGAAGCGATACTACGGTCGTCGAGAATGATCTGCGTCGCCATGTCAACTTCGCGCGCGTTCTTGTTGAGGTCCGTGAAAATCTCGCGGGCGATCGCCTTGATTCCTGAATTGTTGCTTCCCGTGCCGCAGCGAAAGCCCACTTTATCGTCGAGTAGCAGAAAGATTACAGGAATCCGCGTCGGCTTCTCCACGTCCACCAGCTCGTTGTTCTTGCCTTCCATCCAGAGCTTCAGGGATTTGAGACGGTGCTGACCATCGACAGCAACCGCATCCACACGCTTCCGGTCCCACCGGAGGCGGGAAAGCGCGGCTGAGGTCGTAGCCACGAATTGCACGCCGCCGAAGGCCTGATGATCCCAATCGTCCGCGGCGAAAAACGCATCGAAGTCATTCCCATCTTGATAGGGGATTCGCGGATCGTTGTTTGGGTAGTCCTGGAACTCCTTCTGGATATTCCCCGCCCCATCCTTAGGCAGCAGCACGATGGTAAGGCTGTTGAAGAACTTCAGCTTGTTGGGGTTCTTCAAGTAGCCCTCCACGATCTCCTTCTGGACTCGATCCGGGTCGATGTTCCGTTGGAAGAGTTCGACGAGGTTGTATTTGGTCTCAAGTGAAGGACTCACCTCCTCGTGGGTCTTCAGCTCGCTTGTGACCCGCTTGAGGTCCATCAAGGCCATGAAGTAGGGCACCTTGACCATCGCGGAGAGCGAGTATTCTCCCCGTTGACCATAAATCGGAAGGTTGTAATCCCGGGTGTCGTCCTCGGTGTTCGATACTGGAAGCAGCGGTGTCATGGTAACTAGCCTAATCTGATGGTGAATTGGGGATTGAAGAGACGCGAGTAGATCTCTTCGTAGAGTTCTTCGTGTCCGGTTGGTGCGACTTCGTCTTCCTCGAGACAACCCTCCGCCTCTTCGTCGGGCTCGTTTTTCAAGTCAGCCAGCTCGGATTCCCGGTCCAATCCGATCAGAGGATTGGGTAGCAGAAGGAGAAGTGTGCGATCGAGATCAACGCTCGCCTGATTCAATCGTTCGCGAAGTGTGCTACCCTCCTTGAGATGGGTGCCAATCCGTTGGCGAAGGTCGATCGCCTTGCCGATGTAGAGCGGGGCCTGCAATAGCACCGCAAGATTCAGGGTGCTGATCAGACCCTGGCGGAAGGCAGGATCTTCAACCGCGGTCCTGAGACTGTCGCGCTTCCCATCGCTGAACCACGACTTCGAGCGAATCGTCACGTCGTAGTAGGGTTTGATCGCTCCCGATCTCTCGATGAATTTCGGAGCGTCGATGTCACGCATCAGATGCGTGAACAAGCTCTCGGGGTCATCCGGGTAATCGAAAGCCCTATACCACGAATAGACTCCTGGAAGATCAGAGGGAATCCGGTCCAACAACGACTGCGATCCTCCCGGGAACGCCCCCAGCCTGAACAAGAGGGATCCGGGAGGGTCTTTCAGTTCGACTACGGCATTTTTCCCGATCATGGGCCGTATTAATGCGCGCAGGCCTTCGCCTGCTCTTCACCCAGAAACTGCACGAATGACGCCGGCCCGCCGGCTGAAGCCAGGACCTGGGCAAGGACCTTGCAACCGGCGTCGGCGAGATTCTCGATGAGCTTGCACACGTATTCCTCATCCAGAGGATCCTCCCCCTCCATCTCGTCGGCGCATCCCAGCGCCAGCAGTTGCAACTGGGAATACAGATGCTGAGACCGGAAGATGCCGAGGTCGATGGGTTCAGGTTTTTTGAGGAATGCCTTCGCTTCCCTGGCTCCGCGACCGACGACGTGATGGCCATATCCAGCCGCCATCGTCAAAAGGCTGGCGTAGTTGGGAAACAGGACCTCTTCGTAGGGAGAATCCGCCGTCTGGCAGAAGGGCAGGAGGTCGAGCGCGGAATTGGGAATACGGATTCTCGCCATGATCAGATCTGGGAGTAGGAGGTGAAGGGAGTTTCCTTGCCCGGGAGTTTCACGAGGAGGTCGTGCTTCTTGCCTCTGAACACAAACCGGTAGGCATCCGGCTCTTTGATTGCTGATGACGTATGAAGCGTCACGGCGTAGGCCATGGTCACATGATCCTCGAGGGCCTCGCGAATCGTGTCGTGCCAGTTTTGTTTGGCGACCAGCACGATCATCTGCCGCGCCTTGCCAGGTAGGAATTCGGCAATCACGCGCATGTAGTTAGGATCGACTGAGGTAAACGGTGAATCGAGAACGAAGGATTGAGGACCCAACAGATTCCCGCCCAGGCCTGCCGCTCTCACTGTCTGGTTTATCTCGCGACGCAGCTCCGAAAGTGCGATCACGAAGGCGAGCTCGAGGACCTGTTTCTCACCCCCGCCGGGGTTCGCTTCGACCGTTCCGCGGGAGGTCCGGATTACGGGGAGAAAGGTACGGGAACTGATTGACGCGGTGTTTCCGCTGGTGACCGCGTTGTCAAACAGTTGGGAGAGGTGGCGCTTGAGCACCGAGGCCACGCTTGCTTCAAAGCGGTCCTTTCCTTCTCGGATCGCGTCCAAGAGATTCTGAGCTTTGCCCAGCTCCTCATTGAGTTTCGGAACCTTGCCACCGCGACGCCCTCCGCCGATCGACGACAGCTGGTTCCGATACGCCTTGATCGCCTGCTCTTGCTTGGTTGCCGTGTGCTCCAGCTCCTTCTTTTTGTCCCGGATATTCTCGAGTTTCGACGAGAGGATCCGCCGATCTTTCAGGAGCGACTCAAAGTCCGTCAATTCGCCGTCGTCTGGCGGATGAAGCTCGTCCAACTGACGAGCGGTTTCGCTCGCACGTCGGCGTGCCGATCCCTCTACCTCGCGCAGCCGCCGGATCTCGTCCGAATGCCCAACGAGACGCTGCCGAAATGGCGCACCATTGGCGGGATCAAGCTGCCTCGAGAGTTCGAGCAAGTCCGAATTCGTCTGCGTCGCAAGAGCACCTTTCAAGTACTCCCTCAGGGAGAGAATTGCGGCGTCGTCATGGGGGCGACCACAAACACAAGCCTCTTGCTTGATCAGTCGTTCGATGAATGGTTTCGAGACCTCTGCCGGAAGCAGATTCTTCTTCCTCAGGCCTTCAAGTCGGATGTCTGCAGTGTCGAAAAGGGCCTGGAGGAACGGCAACCCTCCTAGCTTGGCCACCCGGTCCCGGTAGCCTCTCGCAGCACTATCGGCCTCCCTCTCTGCGGTGGCTTTCGAGTTCTCCAGCTTCCGGATTGCAGAGAGAGTGTCTTTGGCCTTGGCCGCGGCCGCTGCAAGCTCATCGGTCCGGGCTTCCAGTGCAGCAAGTTTGTCCGATCCTTCACTTAGCAGGTTCTCACACTTTCGTAGGTCTTCCTTCGACTTCTTCAGACCGTTCTGAACCGTTTCGAGCTGGGATTGGATCTGTTGGTATTCCCGGTTCGCACCCACCTCGGTCGCTATTTCACTTTCAATTTTTTTGGCGAGCTTCTCAGCCAACCGCTCTGAGTCATCCCAACGCTGGAGCTGTATTACCTTCTGAAGGGATTCACGAAGACCGTCGGCACCTCCATGCGCCATTTTGCCACCTGCGGGCTCTCCATGAAAATAGAACCAGCTGAAAAGGTCCTCTGGCACCGCCCGAGTGATCTTGCTCTGAATAAAGCCATCGTCCTTGTAGTACTTCTCGCCTCGGTTGTCGCTCTTCTTGCAATGCAATGCCGGGCCTTCGACCACCCAGCGCCCCCTGTCATCAATTCTCCTCACGGTCAGACTCCGACGGACAGTAATCGGGTCGTCGTCGTTTATCCGGATCCGGGCCTCGACCCATGCGCTTACATTGTCGCCGATCGAGGCTCCGTCGCGGGTCCGGTCGTTTACGAGCTCCCATGGGTTCCCCGCGGGGAGTTCTCCGTACAACAAGAACTTGAGCGCCCGAATAATCGTGGTTTTACCGGTGTTGTTCGGCGCCAAGATAACGACGAAAGCTGCATGCTTTTTCGGGTCAGGAAACTGGATCTCGAAATCCCCGGCATAGCGTTGAAAATTGTGGAGGCAAAGTCGGTCGAAGAGCACGGCGTGGGAGGACGTTTGGAGTGGAATCTCAGAGCGCGGCGCGCAACTTCTCGAGTCTTTGCCGCTCCGAGAGGTCCTCACCGCCCTCACCATTCAAATGGAGGCACTTGATGAGGAGATCTCGAGTCAACTTATCGAGACTCTGAAGGAACGCAGCGAGGTCATTATCCGGCAGCTCGGAAGCGGGATTTTGCAGGGGGGGCATGAGGGGAATTTTGAGTATGGCAATTCTTGGCTCCGGCACTACGAGATCGCATCGCGATCAATTTTACTTTCGATACTAACAGAGCGGAAAACCACAGCTCGGGCCAAGCCGAAATTTTTTCACTCGTTATTTCCCAGCTGTTTAATGACACCCCTGGGACATTGGCGGGGTGATCGCCCCTGCTTTCTTCACAAAATCGGATCCGATGGCACCAGCCCTCGATCTCAAATTCTCATCAATGGCGAAGGGTGCAATTCTCTACTTAGCGGCCTTCTAAGGCAACTCGCGATTGGAACCACCAGTCTCCTGGGGAAGATTCGGTCGCAACGCCACACCCACCACCGTTGGAACCGAGTCGAGACATCGAGTTGTCCAAGCGAGCGCTAACACCTTATCAAAAAGTCAGGCACTCAGGACCACCCTCGCCGGCCTCGACTCAAATGTGCAGTAACCAGCGAGGCAGCCCATCCGCAGCAACAAGCATTTCAGATGGAGCGAATCCCAACCAGAGCCTGGTCAAGCACTTAATTACACTCTGGACCATCGCTGCAGAACTCGACTGAACAAATGCTTCCAAGAATCCCCACCCGCCAATTCCTCAGAACGACGCTGAGGCCTTGAAAATGAACAAATCGGATTTTAAGGGCAGTATACGGGATGAGGGCTCCCACCCCCCAAAAACAAAAATTCGCTAAAACACTGATAATGAGTGCCACCGGCCGGACTCGAACCGGCACGCAGGTTGCCCTGCAACGGATTTTAAGTCCGCGGCGTCTACCATTCCGCCACGGTGGCATTTCTCGGGGACTTCTCGGTGCGCCACGAATGATGGCGTCCTTCAAGCGGCCCGGCGGGAGGATGCCCTATCAGCGGCGTGAGTCTAGCTCCTTGCAATTCATCCGGAGCATCGGAAGCCACTGGCAACGATCGAAGCCCTGCGCTTGCGACACCGATCCTTGGAATCAATCCCCCTTCTTTGCCGGGAATCTGAGCTCGAAGGTAGCCCCGCCACCCGGATTGGAAATCACCCCGATCGTGCCGCCGTGCTCCTCCATGATCCGGCGGCAGAAAGAAAGACCAAGCCCGCTCCCCCCCACGGAGGCCACGTTGCCGCCACGGGTCTTCGACTCGAAGATGCGCAGCCGGTCTTCCTCGGCGACTCCCCGGCCGTTGTCCGAAACGGAGATCCGTTCCTGCAAGCCGTCGGCGTGCGCCGTGATACGGATCTCCGGAGCAGCCTGGGAACGGTATTTCAAGGCATTCTCCACCAAATTGGTGAAGAGCTGGACCAAGAGCGTCCGGTTGCCCGAAATCGAAGGCAAGTGCCCCACCGCGAGATTCGCATGATTGGCCTCGATCGATCTCGCCAGGTTCTTCCGGACAGCCTCGACCACGGCCTCGAGATCGACCACCTCGAACTTCCGGCTTTCCCGCCGCGACAGCGAGTCGGCATGCAACTCCTTCACCAGCTCATCCATCCGGCGCAGCGACTCGAGCACCAACACGAGCTGCGCGCGCGCTGCCTCCTCCTTGCCGGCATCCAGCGACTCCCCGACCATTTCCGCCGCGAACAAGGCGCCGCCCATCGGGTTGCGCAGGTCATGGGTGACGATGCCGGTGAACTCCTCGAGGTCGCGATTGCTCCTCCTCAGCTCCTCCTCGACCTCGCGGTTCCGGGCGAGCTGTTCCTCCAGCTTGCAATTCACTTTCCGCAAGCCGGGCAGCTCCAGGGCCTGGGGGAACACCCGTAAAAGCGCGATCACGGTGGCCCAGGAGACCACGGCGGTCACCACCTTCATCAGCGCGGCGAACCGGTAGACCGGCTGGTAAAAAATGACCGCCTCGATCAGGTGGGTCGTCCCGCAGCTCAGGATGAAGGCTGCGAATAGCCAGAAAAGCCGGGGAAACGCCAGCTCGGAGCGCTTGATCCACCAATAACCGGCAAGTGCCAGCGGGATCATGGAGTAGGCGCCGAAAATCGAAACGTCCGAAACAATGTGCGTCCATCCGTGGACTTCACTCCAATTCCCGCAATGCCAGCGGGCCGGGAAGTCAGACGTATCGAACAATCGGGAAATGAAGGCGAGCATCGACGGCCCCTTCGGGCGCAGCACTTTCCAGATCGCCCGCCAAGCTGGCAAGTTCCGACTTCGCCCCCTCCTCCCATCGGGACCGGGCGAGCCCTGCCACCCCGCCGCAGAAAAAAAAACACCCGCCGGACGAACCAGCGGGTGTTTTGGGAATTCGTTTTGACGGAGTGGATTACTCGGCGTCGGCCTTTGCCTTCTTGGCGGCTTTTTTGGCAGCCTTCTTCGCCGGCTTCGGCTCTTCCGCCACCGGCTCTTCGGCGACGACAGGCTCTTCCGCCACCGCTTCCTCGGCGTCGACCACTTCGGCCTCGGCCGGCTGGTCAACCCACTCGATGATGGCCATCGGAGCGGCGTCGGTCATGCGGGGTCCGAGCTTGGTGATCCGGCAGTAGCCACCCGGGCGATCGGCGGAAAGCGGCGCGACGACGTCGAACAGCTTCTTGGCGGTCTCCTTCTGGCGAAGGAAGGCCACGGCCTGACGGCGGGCGTGCAGGTCGCCGCGCTTGCCGAGGGTGATCATTTTCTCGGCGACCGGGCGCAGGGCCTTGGCTTTCGCGAGCGTGGTGCGGATGCGGCCGTGCTCGATCAGGCTGCAGGCGAGGTTTGCAAGCAGCGAACGCCGGTGGGCGGCGGTGCGCTGGAGCTTGGTGGTGTTGCGTCGATGTCTCATCGGGTGCGGTCCCTTTCTTAATTAGTCGTCGAGGTTCTGGGCGATCAGGTCGGCAAGGCCCACCGGAGCGTCGTCTTCCACCCCGAGGCGCGGGCCGCGGACGGCCGGCACCGGGCCGGAGAGGAGCGAAGCGTCGAGGGACATTCCGAGGCCGAGGCCGAGTTCGGAAAGCTTGTCCTTGATCTCGTTGAGCGACTTCTTGCCGAAGTTGCGGTATTTGAGCATTTCCGCCTCCGACTTCATGGCCAGCTGGCCGACGGAGGTGATGTTGGCGTTGTTGAGGCAGTTGGCGGCACGGACCGACAGCTCGATCTCGTTGACGCTCATGTTGAGAAGCTTCTTGAGGGCGGCGTTTTCCTCGTTGGACTCGGTCGGAGCCTCTTCGAAGTCGACGGCGTTCTCGTCGTAGTTGACGAACACGTCGAGATGGTGGCGGAGGATCGCCGAGGCCTGGAGGAGCGCGTCCTGCGGGCTGATGCGACCGTCGGTCCAGATGTCGAGCACCAGCTTGTCGTAGTCGGTCATCTGGCCGACACGGGTGGTGTCGACGGCGTATTTGACGCGGGTCACGGGCGAGAAGATCGAGTCGATGGCGATCACGCCGATCGGCTGGTCCTTGCGCTTGTTCTCGTCACCGGTCGAGAAACCGCGGCCGACGCGGACTTCGAACTCGCAGTCGAACTTCACCTTCTTGTCGAGGTGGCAGATGACCTGGTCCTTGTTGACCACGTCGTAAATATTGTCGCCCTGGATGTCACCGGCGGTGACCACGCCGTCTTTCTCGACCTTGATGGTGAGGATGCGGGGCTCCTTGTCGTGGTGGAGGAACTTGACCTTCTTGAGGTTCAGGACGATGTCGGTGACATCTTCAACCACGCCCGGGAGGCTGGAAAACTCGTGCTGCACACCGGCGATCCGGACGGAAGTGATGGCGGCACCTTCGAGGGAGCCGAGCAGCACGCGACGGAGCGAGTTGCCGAGGGTATGCCCGTAGCCGCGCTCGAAAGGCTCGGCGGTGAACTGGGCATAGGTGTCGGTGGCGGTGTCCTCGTGCTTGACGAGGCGGTTCGGGAGCTCGAATCGAGCGAGTTTGGTGGCTGACATGGGATGCGTTGGTTGCCGGGTTACCCTCCTGCGAGCGCGGAGCATTGCCTTGGGCAATGGCACCTGGAGGACCGACGGCGGCTTTGCGGAGCTCGCGGGGCGGGGACTTAAGGAGAACGCCCCCGGCTTGGCAACAAATTTTTCAGCCCCGGAAAACACCGCAAATCCACGTAGGTGAAGCGCTCCGCGAGGTCTCTAACATTTCCCAATCAAAAATGAAGTGGTCATACAGGGGAATCCGTGGCAGGCTTATACATGAATGCTCTCGAACATGCCCCCCAAATGAAGTCGAAGCGCAATCTGACACGATTCACTTACGAGAACACGGCTTTCCAAGGCTGGAGGCTGTGTTTGAGCCGCGGAGGAGTAACGTTCACCAAGTATTTCTCCGACAAGCAGTACGGCGGCGGCCGCAAGGCCTTGGAAGCCGCGGAGGAAACCCTCGAAGAGCTCAAAGCGCTTTTGGAAGGTTCCAGGCGAGTAAACGGAAGACTCAGCAATGTCACCGTGAAGAAGGCGGAGAAATTGCTGGGAAGCTCCTGATGACGTCAGATCGCTTGCACGGGACGGCAGTCCGGCTTTGTTAGCCGGCATGGCTCGCTCGTATCGTGTCGCCCTTCACTGGTTTCGCCGGGATTTCCGGGTTTCGGACAATACCGCCCTGCATCATGCGGCAAAGCGCTCCGAATCGGTGGTTCCGGCGTATATCCTGAGCGACTGGCATGGTCACCACGCTTGGACGGGACGTAAACGGCAGGCATTTCTCTGCCAGTGCCTGAAGTCGCTCGCGGCGAACTTGGAAACCCTCAGCGGCCGGCTTATCCTGCGAAGCGGCCGCGCCGAGGAGGAACTTGAGCGACTGGTCAAGGAAGCCGGTGCCGAGGCGATTTTCTTCAACCGCGATCCTGATCCCTTCGGACGGGAGGTCGAAGAGCGGCTTGACCGGATCTGCCGCGACCTGGGTATCGACTGCGTAGGCTTCCACGATGTCACCCTTCATCATCCGGACGAGGTCCTGACCCAGGACGGGTCGCCCTACCGGGTTTACACGCCCTACAGCAGGAATTGGCTGGGCCGGGAGAAGCCTGAACCCCTCCCCAAGCCCCGGACGCTGAACACAGCGCCGGACATCGCCTCCCTCGATCTCCCCGGAAATTCACATTGGGGCCTCCCGGCGGCGCCCGAGGGAATCATCGAGGGCGGAGAACGGGCAGCGCTCGATCGCTTGAAGCAGGCACTCGATGGCCGGATCCAGAACTACGAGGCCACCCGCGACACACCCTCGATCGACGGCACTTCGCGGCTGTCCCAGGACCTGCGATTCGGCCTGCTATCCCCCCGGACGATTTATGCAAGAACCCAGAAGGCCCAAGCCGCCGGGAAGGCGGCGAGTTCAGGCATTGAGAAGTTCATCAAGGAACTCGCCTGGCGAGAGTTCTACATGGCCATCCTGTGGCACTTCCCCCACGTCCTTGAGGAAGAATTCAACGCGGACTGGCGGGGGCTGTGGTGGCAGGAACCGGACGAAAAGTTCGAGGCCTGGAAAGAGGGCCGGACTGGATTTCCCATTGTCGACGCCGGGATCCGCAAACTCCTCGCCACCGGCCACATGCACAACCGGCTGCGGATGATCGTGGCGATGTTCCTCACCAAGGACCTCCACATCGACTGGCGGCTCGGCGAGCAGTTCTTCATGCAACATCTCGTGGACGGGGAAATCGCGTCCAACAACGGCGGTTGGCAGTGGAGTGCCGGCACCGGAGCGGATGCCGCCCCCTACTTCCGGATCCAGAATCCCTGGTCGCAGGCGAAACGCCATGATCCCGAAGGAATCTACATCAAGCGGTGGCTCCCGGAGCTGAAGGACGTGCCCGCGGACCGATTGCTCGAGCCACCGTCAAACGGCACCCCGATCGCCGCGGGCTACCCGGCACCGTGCGTGGACCACCACCAGGAACGGGACCGGACCTTGGCAATCTTCAAGAAACACCGCGAAAGCCTGGGCCGCTGAAGCAGATCACTTGGTGACCTGGGTGATCAAGCGGTCCGTGAGGCTCTGGAGATCCCCCGCCGGAATGGCGAATGTCTCGCAGCGGTTCGCTCGCGCGATATTCATCCCCAGGCAGCGGCCGTCGAGATCGAGCAAAGGCCCACCCATCCCGGCGTTGTTCGCGATGATGTCGTGCTGGATCACGCGCGGGAACCCGCTGCGTCGCCCGGAAAAGCGCCCGCTCATTTGATCGTTTCGCGACTGTTCCTCTCCGAACAAATCGACGCGCCCGGCCAAGCGGACCTCAAGCTCCAGCTTCTCGTCACCGCGCTTCAGGCTGATGTGCACCATTTCTCCCACCCGGTGTTTGTCGATCACTTCACCCAGGGCCTGGCGATTCGTCACCTCCACCCCGTCGGCGGCCAAAATGATATCGCCGGGCTCGATTCCCGCTTCTTTCGCGCCGCTGGATTCGTGTGTTTCGGAAACCCGGAGCTGCTCGTCCGATTCTTCCAGCGTCACACCGAGAACCGCGCCACCCGCGGGGGCGATCTCCCTCGCGGTAGCGGAAATAATCCCGACCTGTGGCCGACGACGGGTCCGGCTGGTCGCCCCGTTGGCGACGACCCAGGTGCCCCGTTCCGGATCGGGGGAATCCAGCGCGAGATTCACCGGCACCAGTGCTTCGGCCTGGATCTTCAAAAGCGCGACGTCCCAAGCGGGATCAATCCCTAGCACGACGGGATCCTTGTAGGTCCGCTCCGCGACGATGACGGAGAGGTCGGCGGCGTCTTCAATCTCACTTGCCTTGGTGACGATGAATCCATCGGCCGACATCACGGTACCGTAGGCGATCTCCTTGCGACCGGACTTGATCACGGCACTGCTGGCCTGCAAGACCTCGCGAACCGGCTCGAAGCACGCCTTCACCGCCGGTCCGTTGGTGCGGTACGTTGATTCCAAGGTTTGAGAGCCGGGCGCAAGACCGGCAATCATCCCAAATGCGACGACGGTCGATATTCTAGCGTTCACCAAGTCGAAGGGTGAGGGTTTCCTGTTTTCCCTTGCGGAGCAGTTCGAGGGCCACCCGGTCGTCGGGTGCCTTCTCCTTGAGAAGTTCCTGCAGTTGCTCCTTTGTCTCCAATTCCACTCCGTCAAACTTGAGCAAAATATCCCCGGGCTTGAGGCCGGCTTTCTCGGCGGGAGATTCGCGGCCGACCTTCTCGATACTGAGTCCACCTTCCTCGCGGGCCTCGGTGCCGATTCCCAGGAAACCTTTCCCCTTCTCGGGCTTCTTCGCGAAGGGACCTTCGCCGATGAACTCCCCTTTCAACATCCCGTCCCAATTCTTGGTGAAGGCCCGCATCGGCACGTGCAGGTTCTCCTGCAAGCTCCGGTCCACCCGGGAATGAATGCCGATCAGCTTCCCGTTCAGGTCGAACAAGGGTCCGCCGGAGTCGCCGCCGATCAACGAACAGTCGGATTGCACCGTCTCGTCCTTGACCTGAACCAGCCGGCCGAGCCGGACCACCACGCCCCGTTCCTTGTCGAAGCCCCCGGAATGTCCCAGGGCGTATACCCAGTCCCCGAGCTGGATGGTGTCGTCGCGGTCCACTTCGACAAACGGCCACGTCCCTTCCTCGGTGATCCGCGCCATCGCGCAGTCGCAGCTCGCCACCAACCCCAGGGATTCGGCTTTCACCTTCCTGCCATCCTCGAAAATCACGGTGAACTCCTTGCCCACCCCGCCCGTGACGTGGGCGGCCGTCAGGATCAGGCCATCGGGCGACACCACGACCCCGCTCCCGGACCCCTCACCCAGATCGATGCACACCGTCGCCCGGCGGCTGGCCGGCAACGCTTCGGACAGGTGCTTTTGGATCACCTCTAGGTCGTGGCGGCTGTCCGGCGCCTTCTTGTCATTGATGTAAGGACGACTTGAATCCGCTTGGACCGGCAAGAGCAGCAAGCTTGAAAAAACGCCGAACAAGGCGGCAATGGAGGAATCCCTCATCCGTGTGAGCACTGGTCATTCTAGGCAGACGGAACCGGATCCGCAACTCCCGGATTCGGTAGCTCCCGCCTCGCGAAGACCGTCAGCCATTCCCGCCCTTCGCGCCCGGGATACGAACGCGCGGGCACCTGTTCTTTCCGCAGCTCGAACCACGGCTCGAACAACCCGGTAATCTCCGCCCGCGTCGCCCCGAACGGCGGCCCCTGTTCGTCTTCCCCGGGATCCCACGGCGTCAGGAAAAAGACCCCCGCCAAAACGCCCCCGGCGGGCAGCAGATCCGCCAACACCTGCGCATAGGCCGGCCGCAAACCGGGATCGATCGCGCAAAAACACGTATGCTCCCAAACCGCATCAAACTCCCGGTCGCCGCGCCAAACGCCGTCGAACAAGTCGCCGCACAGATAATCCTCATCACCCGCGCGAGCACAGCAACGCGCCCGGGCGATTGCCGTCGGCGACAGGTCCAGCCCGGTCGCCCCGATGCCCCGCCGGGCCAGCTCCCTCACATCGTTGCCGCTTCCGCAGCCGGGAACCAACACCCGCCGGGCCCGGTACAAGGCGCACCCGGGGTCATCCAGGAGTTCCTCCAAGGGCGGCGCGGCACGACCCTTCTCCCACGGGGTCTCGCTCCGCTGCCAGCGTTCCTCCCAATTCGTCATCGGCTCAGAGTCCGAGGTAGTCCGGCACCTCATTCCTCTGCGAGGATGGAGACTGGGTCGTGCTTCCGAAAGAAATCACCGCTCCGATGCCAGCCGCATGGGAGCCCCCCAAGCGCGGGGATACCTCGAACACCGGAAACTCGTAGCGCATGCGCCGTCGGGCAATGACGACCCCGGCAACCACGATCAGAATCGCCCCCGCCATGATTCCCGCCGGCGGGCCGTAGCGCAAAGCCCACTCCTTGGCTTGGGCAACCACCGGGGACACCTCCTTCGGGGCAGGGCTGGACTTCGCCCTCACCGCCACCGGGACCACCGGAGCCTCCCCTACCAATCCCGCCGCCCGTTCCATCCAGTAGATCCGTATCGACAGCTGCACGCAGAAAGCCTCCAGCTGGGCATACGCGTCGGGCTTCTCAAGTGCCTCCTCCACCGAGCTGCTCAAGGCCCGCCGCTGCTCTGCGGCCGATACCATGCCGCCCAAACCCGGGCTTACCTGGATCTCGGTCTTCTGCGGGGCCCCGAGGTAGTAGTAGGCGACCACGGCCGGTTTGCCGCTGGAAAAGAAGCGCTCGACGACCTCTTCTTCGCGCACTTCCGACGGAATTTCCTGATGGCCGTCAAAGAGATACACGTAGAGATCGATCTCCGAGTCCCCGCTATGATACTTCAGGAACTCCTCGCGTTCGCGGGTCTCCTTGGTGCCCAGCAATTGCTGGGGATCGACCAGGAACGCCGCCGGACGCTCCCCGAAATACGCTTCGAGAAATTTCTCCGCGACCCGGGGCGAGGACTGCTCCGCTTCCGCGATCTCCTCGTCCGTCGGCCCCGGCACCTCGGGAGACACCGGCAAGGCTTCCGCGGCATCCCCGTCGAGCAACACCTGCCCGGGAATCAGCTCCCCCTTGGCCAGGGCCTTCCGGTCTTCAGCGCTCCAGGACGGCATCGGCGGCTCCGCAGCAGCCAGCGCAAGCCCGGAGGTCAGGATCCATACCAGAGCCTTCACTCCACCACCTCCTTGGGGCTTGGCGATGCCTGGCGGTGTCCTTCGCGAATCCGGCGCGCGATCTCACCCGACTTCACCGGCGGGGCGACCTTGCGCTCGAAGCGTTCGGGATCCCGGCGCGCTTGCTGGGCCCGCCGGCGGAGAATCTTCTCGAGCTGTGCCAACAGGCGGATCGTCCCCTCCGCGAAGCGACCCTCCAGCCAATAGGCGTGCGCCCGGCTCAAACAGAGGAAGGTGTCCTCTTCCTTCAGGAACGGATCGAGCAAATACCCCCAGCTCAGCGACGCGGACTTCGACTCGGCGTCGATCACCAGCAGGATCCCGCCCTCGTTCGGCCGCTCCACCGGGACATCTTCGAAGGCCGCCCGGTTCAGCAGCCAGAAGCCGAACTGCCGCAAGTTGCCTCCTCCCTGGCCGGATCCGGTGTAAACGGCGAAAAACAACTGCGGGAACTTCCGGCAAAACCGGTCCAGCGCCGCCAGCACGCTGACCCGCTCGCGGCTGCGCATCAGCCCGGCCATGTCCGCCAGGCGGCGCAACGAGACGTTCTCCGTGCCGTGGCGAGCGTCCATGTCCGCCATCCCGAATCCGCAATGCGGGCACAAGCCAGCCCCACGGTGGATCACTTGCACGCAGCGGGGGCACTTCATGGACCCCGGAAACCTACGAAGTCCGCCGTAGTTCGTCAAAACGAATTATTCACGAATCCTAAGCATGTTCACGACCCGGTGCGAATCTGGCACGGCGACTGCCGCGCGTTCCTTGCTTCCCATGGTTGACAAATCCGCCGGCCCGGCCCCCTCTCCCGCCCCCATGTCCTTCGAACGCGTTGCCACCTTCGCCGAGCCCGACATTGTCCTCATCGGCGGCGGGATCATGAGCGCCACCCTCGGCCTGCTGCTCCACCAGCTCGACCCCACCCTCGAGATCCAGATCGTGGAGGCCCTCGCCGACGTCGCCCGCGAAAGCTCCAACCCCTGGAACAACGCCGGCACCGGCCACGCCGCGCTCTGTGAGCTGAACTACACCAAGGAAAACCCCGACGGCTCCATCGACATCTCCAAGGCCCTCGAAATCAACGAGGCCTTCGAGCTCTCCAAGCAGTTCTGGGCCTATCTGGTGAAGACCGGCATCCTGCCCGACCCCGCCTCCTTCATCACCGCCGTGCCGCACATGAGCTTCGTCCACGGCAGCGCCAACCGCGCGTTCCTGAAGCGCCGCCACGACACCATGTCACGGCACCACTTCTTTTCGGACATGGTGTTCAGCGACGATCCCGAGAGCATCCGCCGGTGGTCGCCGCTCCTGCTCGAAGGCCGGCCGGCTTCCGAGCCGATCGCGGTCACCTACGCCGCCGGCGGCACCGATGTGAACTTCGGCGCACTGACCCAAGCGTTGGTCGATCACCTCGAATCGCAGCCGAACATCAAGCTCGCGACCCAGCACCAGGTCCGCGACATCAAGCGCAGCAAGGACGGCCGCTGGCACCTGACGGTCCGCAACCTGGCGAAAAATATCAACCGCTCGGTCAAGGCGCCCTTCGTGTTCGTCGGGGCCGGCGGCGCTTCGCTGCCCCTGCTGCAGAAGTCGGGCATCCCCGAAGGAAAAGGCTTCGGCGGTTTCCCGGTCAGCGGCCAGTTCCTGGTCTGCGACAATCCCGATCTCGCCGGCCGCCACCGGGCGAAGGTCTACGGCAAGGCCGCGGTGGGCGCGCCGCCAATGTCGGTCCCCCACCTCGACACCCGCATCATCGACGGCAAGCGCTCGCTCCTGTTCGGTCCATTCGCCGGCTTCTCACCGAAGTTCCTCAAGTCCGGCTCCCTCTTCGACCTCCCCGGTTCGGTCCGGCTCAACAACCTCGTGCCCCTGCTCGCGGTCGGGAAAGACAACCTGGACCTGACCCGCTACCTGATCGAGCAGGTCATGCAATCGCCGCAGGACCGGCTCGACGCGCTGCGCGAGTTCTTCCCCGACGCCTCGCTCGACGACTGGCACCTGTCGACCGCCGGCCAACGCGTGCAAATCATCAAGCAGGACCCGGAAAAGGGCGGAGTGCTCCAGTTCGGCACCGAGATCGTCGCCGCCGCCGACGGCTCCCTCGCGGCGCTCCTCGGTGCCTCCCCGGGTGCATCGACGGCCGTCGATGTCATGGTGGAGATCATCGAGAAGTGCTTCCCCGAACGGCTTGCCGGCTGGAAGAATCAGCTCAAGGCCATGCTTCCGTCCTACGGCCACAAGCTCGCCGACGATGCCGATCTGTATCGCGCCATCCGCGGCGAAGCCGACGCCACCCTCGGCCTGGTGTCCTGACCGGGAAGAGGGAGAGCATTGGATTTTACGCCAACCTTACAATTCCCGGGCGGATCGACATCAGATCCACACATTCCTGGTGTTTCGTGGCATCGTCACTGAAGCGCCATGAAAGCAACCCCATTCATTCCAATCATTCTCGCCGGATCCTGGATCAGCGCCGCGGCGCAAATGCCACCCGGCCCGCCACCGGATCCGGTCGCCATGACGATCGACAAGGATCACGACGGAGAAGTGTCTTCGCGCGAAATCAAGAACGCCTCCAAGACACTCCTGAAACTCGACAAGAACCGCGACGGCACGGTCAGCGCCGAAGAACTCAAGCCGGAGCCTCCCGACAGCGGACGGCGCCAGCGCCGCAACCGCGACAGCGAAGGCGACACTCCGCCGCCACCGCGTCCATCGTCGCTGCTCACCGCCCTCGATACCGATGGCAACGGCGAGCTTTCGAAGGAAGAAATCGCAGCCGCACCGGAGTCGCTGGCCACCCTCGACGAGGACGACGACGGCGAGCTGAGCTCCGAGGAAGCCGGCCTGCCCGGCGAAGGCGACGGTCAACGCGGCGGCGGAGGCCCCGGCGGTGGAGGTCCTCCGGGAGGCGGCGGTCCCAATGGCCCTCCTCCGGGCGGCCCGCGCCGATGAACCGCGGCGGGACGTCAGGCTATGACGTCCTGCACCACTTTCCCGTGGACGTCCGTCAGACGGAAATCGCGGCCGGAATAGTGGTAGGTCAAACGCTCGTGATCAAAGCCGAGCAAATGCAGCATCGTCGCGTGAAGGTCGTGCACATGGACCGGGTTCTCGACCGCCTTGTAGCCGAACTCGTCGGTCGCACCATGGACATGGCCGCCTTTCACGCCGCCGCCCGCCATCCACACCGTGAAGCCGTAATGGTTGTGATCCCGGCCCTTCATCACGCCCTTGTTCGATCCAGCCTGGGGTAGTTCCACCGCCGGCGTCCGGCCGAATTCACCGCCCCACAGGACCAAGGTCTCGTCGAGCAGGCCGCGCATTTTCAGATCCGAAAGGAAGGCACCGATTCCCTGGTCGCACTCGCCGGCAAGCCGCCGGTGGTCCTCGATGTCATCGTGGCTGTCCCACGGCTGACCGTTGCCGTGCCAGAGCTGGATGAAGCGGACACCGCGCTCCAGCAAGCGGCGCGCCATCAGGCACTGGCGGGCGAAAGGGCCCGGCCCGTACATATCGCGGACGTGCTGGGGCTCCTTCATGACGTCGAAGGCATCGGTCGCCTCGCTCTGCATCCGGTAGGCCAACTCGAAACTGCGGATCCGCGCCTCGAGCTGCGGGTCATGGCCATGCGACTCGAGGTGGCGCTCGTTCAGCTTGCGGAGGAAATCCAGCTGCCGGGCCTGGCGGCTGTCCCGGGAGAGCGGGTTGCGCAGGTTCTCGATCATCTTGTCGACCTCGCCGATCGAGCTGTCGAGGTAGGTCCCTTGGAAGGAGCCGGGCAAGAAGGCCGAACGCCAGTTCTCGGCCCGTTTGATCGGCATGCCGCCGGGGCACAGCGAAACATAGGCCGGCAGGTTCTCGTTCTCACTGCCGAGACCGTAGCTGATCCACGACCCCATCGACGGCCGCGACAGCCGCCCGTCGCCGCAGTTCATCAGCATCAGCGACGGCTCGTGGTTCGGGACGTCCGCGGTCATGGAACGAATCACGCACAGGTCATCGGCATGGCGGGCGGTGTGCTGGAACAGCTCGCTGACCTCGAGCCCGGACTCACCGTAGCGCTTGAATTCGAACGGAGTCCGCAGCGCAGCACCGGTCGGGCGCTCGGTCTTCAGCCCGTCCAGCGGCATGGTTTTGCCATGGAACTCCTGCAGCTTCGGCTTGCGGTCGAAGGTGTCCACCTGCGACGGCCCGCCGTTCATGAACAGGTGCACCACCCGCTTCGCCTTCGGGGCGAAGTGCGGCTGCGGGGTCATGCCCGAGGCTTGCCCGCCGAGCAGACCGCCCAGCGCCATGCCGCCGAAACCCATCCCGCAGCGCTGCAGGAAGTCGCGGCGGTCGAGGACGATGTCCCGGGCAGTGAGCTTGTGATGCGACATGGAATCAGTCGATGAAGTGGAATTCGTTCGATGCGAGCAGCATCTGGATCAGGTCGGCCCACGGGTCCGGCGCCGCGGCGGCGGCAGGGGGATCGTTCGAGATCGGGAATTGTGAGGCGAAATCTCCCAGCTCCACCAGGCCGGCCGAGTCGTTTTCCCGACCCTGGACTTTCACGGTCCAAGCCACGCCGCCACAAGCGTCGCCTTGCGGCGCCCGGATCACCAGATCGAGGGCGTCACCGGCCTCGACGGTCACCCAGCTGCCTTCCATTTCAGCGCTCGCCTCCGCGGGTAGTTGCCCCTCGGACTGGACCATTCCCTTGCCGTCGATCCGCCAGGCCAAGGTGTCGCCGCCTTTCTGGGTCCGTCGCAAGCTGCCGCTCATCTTCACCTGCCCCGCGCCGGCGGCACGCCAGCGCAAGACCATCACGTGGTGAGCCGAGGCATGCCCGCCGTTCGGGCCCGCATTCAGCCAGCGCACCGGTGCCGTCGCCGGATCCGGACCGGTCTTCCACACGCCGTCCGCAAAAATCGGGAAGGCTTCGAGGGAATCGGTCGGAGCACCGCCGTCCGGCGCGTGACGGACTTCCCAGTAGCCCCCCAAGGGCGGTGCATAGTCGGCCGGTGCCGCACTGCCGATCCAATCCAGGGCCAGCAGCACCTCGTCGTCCGACGGCACGCGGCGGAACAACTTCTGATAGATCAGGTGAACCCTCGCCCGGTCGTCCGGCAGGTCGCGGAACGCCGGATCCGCCGCCAGCTTCGCCGCCTGGCGCAGCACCATCGGGCCGTTCAGGAAATAGAGCGCCTGCTGCGGCACCGTGGTGTCCACGCGCTTCGGGCTGTGATGGTCGGGATGGGGCAGATCGAAGGAAACAAAGGTGCCCGGCAGGGCATAGCGATCGACAAAGGCATACACGCTGCGCCGCGCATCGGCAGCGGGATCCTCCAGCCGGACCGAACGCCCGCCGGTGCTCCCGATGTCAAGCGAGCCCCCCGCCGCCAGCACCCGGTCGCGCATCGACTCGAAATCCAGCCGCCGCCGGTTCCACTTCCAGAACCGGGTGTTGGCCTCGTCGATCCGGTCGTTTTCCGCCGCCCCCTCGGCACCACGCCGGAACGACTGCGAGGTCAGGATGCGGCGTTGCAGCTGCTTGAGCGACCATCCGCTTTCCTCGAACTCCACCGCGAGGGTATCGAGCAAGGACAGCAAGGGAGGAACCGGCGTCTGCGGCCCGAAATCCCCGGGTTCCGCCAGCGGTGCGCCGAAATGCCAGGCCCACACCCGGTTGACGATGACCCGTGCGGTCAGCGGGTTGGACGGATCCGCGATCTTTTCCGCGAGGGACAACCGCGGGCTCTTGCCTTCAGCGAAAGGCCCGCCGCCGAGAAACCCGAGCCAGTGGCGCTCGAACGGCTCCCCGCGGTTCGCCGGGTTGCCCCGTTTGAAGACAACGGCCTTCGACCATTCCGGGCGGTCGCCGAGGGACATCGCCCGCGGCGGCGAGCCGGGGTGCTCGGCCATCAACTTGCTCATCGCCCCGACCCGCTGGCGTCGTTGATTGCCATCCTCGACGTCCATGAACTGGCTGATGCGGTCCACGCCGTAGCTGAGCGGACAGCCGCCGTTGGCGGACAGCCCGGCGAGTTCACTTCCCTCCCCCGCGCCCAGCCATTCCCCGGCGAGGGCCTCGCAGAGCGCCTTCCTCGCACCGTCGTCCGCGGCGGCATCCATTCCCTCGGCCCACAGCTTCAGGCGCGGGGATGCGCCTTCGCTCCAGGCATGTTCATTGAGAAAGTCGCGCCAGCGCAGCAGGGCGTTCGGCCGCAGGCGGCCGCGCTTGAACCCTTCACTGGTGGCCTTGCCATGGTTCCAGTCCTCCTTCTTCGCCCTCCACGCCAACTCGAGGTAGTTCGGCAGCGCCTCTTTCGAGCGGACATGGTCGACCAGTTGCTGGCGGACGGCGCGGTCGGCGTCCTCGAGCTTGCCGACCTCGACCTGATAGGCTTGGAACGCCGCCTCGTCCGCCGGCTTGCCGATCACCGGCTTTTCCTCCGGCTCGTCGGTGTTCTCGAAGATGGAATAGAGCGAGTAGTAGTCCTCGGTGGAAATCGGGTCGGTCTTGTGATCGTGGCAGCGGGCACAGGCGACGGTGCTCGACAGGAACCCGCGGGTCACCACATCGACGCGGTCGTCGATCGTTTCCACTCCGCCGCCGCGCAGGCCGACCGTCAAAAAGCCCAGTGCAGCGAGATCCGGGTGGTCCGGCCGGTCCACCAGGTGATCGGCCGCGACCTGGAGTTTCACGAAGCTATCGTAGGGAAGATCCTCGTTGAAGGCGCGGATCAGCCAGTCGCGGTAGGTGTAGGCGAACGGATAGCGGTTGTCCTGATCGAAATTGTAGCCGCGGGTGTCGGCGTAGCGGGCCACGTCCATCCAATGGCGGGCCCAGCGCTCGCCGTAGGCGGGGCTCGCCAGCAACTCATCGATCAGGGCCGCCCAGGTCGCCTCGTCGGGGTTCGACTCGATGCGCCGCAACTGCCCGTCCGTCGGCGGCAGGCCGGTCAACGTGTACGCGGCCCTCGCCAGCCACTGCCGCGGCTCGGCCAGCGGCGCGGGCACGAGCTTGTCCTGTTCCCAGGTGGCCGTCAGGAGGGCGTCCACCGGATGAGCCCCCTCCGGCACCCCGGCCTTCACCGGCGGTACATAGGCCCAGTGCGGTTCTTCGGCGGAAACCGCGGAAAACAGGCAGGCCAGGGCGAGAAAGGGACGCATGCGTTCGACAGGCGGGACGGGATTGAACACGACATTCTTTCACCGCCGGGAGGTTTCGCCAGCAATGATCCGCGCGCCGCTCACTCCGGCAAGCCGCTGGCCGAACGAAGCTCCAGGAGCGCAACGGGGAAGCTCGCGCCCTCCGAAGCCCCGATCCGCACCTGGTCGAATTTCAAGCCGGGCAGCAACTTCGAGGCCGCGAGGGGCGCTCCTTCGGCCGTGCTTCCTTGATAGAGCCCCACGGTGCCGTCCCGCCGGTCGTAGCTCAAGGACATCGTCTGCGCCCCCTGGACGGGAGGCGTCGAAATGATCGGGGGCAGCCTGCGTTTGACATCCAGTGACCAGGTCCCGCCGTTGCCGTAACTGTCGCCGAAGAAGCAGATTTCATAGCCGTCCTGGTAAAGGCTGACGCCGGCCCACCCTGGGGAGTGGAAGGGCGGCCCGGCCGGAGCGGCCGTCGTCACCGTGACTAACAGCACCGGGAACTCCGCCGACAAGCCGTCGGCGGGCAGCGTGAAATAGGCCTCGTAGTTGCTCCCGTCGAGATGATCCCCGGTCAATTCCGGAGCACCCCGCTCCAAGCGCCAATGGCTCTCGCCCGTCCCAGGCTGCCGGCCGGCAAGCGGCGGTCCGGAGTCAAATCGATCGCGCAACAGCACCCGCTCCTCGATGATCCCGGAGGATGGGGCCGCGGGCGCAACGGGGGACTCAGGATTTCCCGCGAACACCTCCTCGTTCCCGTGCGGTGCGCCGAGCCACTTCCAAGCTGCGAATATCAGTCCCGTCAGGCAGAGCACCGCGACCAGCAAAGGCAGCCGCCGTGACCTTGCCGCGAGATCCCGGGGTTCGCCGCCGATCATCCGCCGGCCATCGAACTCCTCGGCCAGGGAATGATGCAGCATCGCCTGCTCCCGATAGAGAGCCAACAAGCCGGGCTCGGCGCGCAGCCGGTCCTGGAGCTTGCGGAATCCAGCCTCGTCGAGCGTCCCCTCGAAGGCTTCCGCCACCAGTTGCTGGTCGGATAACTTCATGGCAAGGGGAGTCCCTGGTCCTGGAATCGCCGTTCCACGCAGGTCCTCAAGGTCCGCCGGAGATTGAAAAGGGTGGCCTTGAGGGTGCCCGTACTGCGCTTGATCGATGCCGCGTATTCGCTGAGCGGGGCACCGCTGGCATAGCGGTGTTCCAGCAGCGCCCGATCCTTCGGCCGCAGGCGCTCGAGACACTGACGCAAGGCCTGATGGCGCGCCTCCAGTTCGTCGGGATCGGCCTCCAGTGCCGGCGAAATCCGCTCGACCAGATCGTCGTCAAAGACCAGCCACCCTTTCGAGGCGAGCCGGCGCCGGTGGTTCATCAGGTGATAGCGGACGACCTGGAACGACCAGGCCTTGAAGCTGGAGCCGGGCTCGAACTGGGCCCGCTTCTGCCACAGGATCACATTGACCTCCTGCAGCAGGTCCCGGGCTCCCGACGACCCGGGCATCAGGGAGCGGATGAAGGCGAGCATGGCGGTCTGGTGATTGGTCAACTCGGTGACGAACCCCTCCTCGCCCGGGTCTTTGGCGGACTCCATGGAGTTCAATACACAGGATGTCGCCGGCCGGTGGAAGGTTTAGATTGCCGCAGGAGATCTCCGCGGATTTTCCCTGTGGGAATCGCGGGGATCCGGACGTAGAGTGCCGCCATGCCCAGCAAGAAGGACATCCTCGACCTCCACTTCATGGATGCGCGGTACAAGTTGATCGACATCGCCGCCTTCCTCGACCGGATCGAGCGGCACCCCGGGGAGACCGATTTCCGCTTCGACGGCCTGAAGAAGGCGCTGCCGATCCTCCTTTCCGACCGCCCCGACCGGGCCAGGGCCGTCCTCGAGGCGCTCTCCGACCACTCCACCGAACCCGCTGAAAAAGCCACTTTCCAGGGAGCTTTCGGCGCCCCGCAGGCCTGATCACCCGTTCATCCCGGAACTCCCTGTCTGATCTTCATGAAGTACATCGAGCCCCACGCCCACATGGTCAGCCGCACCACGGACGATTACGAAAAGCTCGCCCTCGCCGGATGTGCCGCGCTCTGTGAGCCCGCCTTCTGGGCTGGTTTCGACCGCTCGTCCCCGGCCGGATTTTACGACTACTACCGCCAGCTCACCGAGTACGAGCCGAAACGGGCGGCTAAATACGGCATCCCGCACTTCTGCTGGCTGTGCATCAACCCCAAGGAAGCCGAGGACGCCGGCTTTGCCCGCGAGGTGATGGCCATCATCCCCGAATTCCTCGACAAGCCGACCGTGCTTGGGATCGGCGAGATCGGCCTCAACAAGAACACCAGGAGCGAGCTCGCCATTTTCGAGGAACACGTCCAGCTCGCGCTCGACCGCGACCTGCCGATCCTAATCCACACCCCTCACCTTGAGGACAAGCTCAAGGGTACCAAGCTGATCCTCGATTCGCTCGCCTCGTTTTCGAAACTGGACCGCGGCAAGGTGATCATCGACCACGTCGAGGAGCACACGGTCGGGATCGTCCAGGACCAGGGCTACTGGGCCGGTATGACGCTTTACCCGGAAAGCAAGTGCACCCCCAACCGCGCGATCGACATGCTGGAAACCTGCGACAGCAGCCGGCTGTGGTTGAACTCGGCTTGTGACTGGGGCGTCTCCGATCCCCTGGCCGTGGTCAAGTGCGGCTTCGAGATGAAGAAACGGCAACACAGCGCGGCGGAAATCGACCGGGTTTTGTTCGAGAATCCCAAGCGATTCCTCAGCCAGAGCCCGAACTTCCGGCTCGACTGAAGCTGCTCTCCCGCGGGGAGAAAAACCTTGTTCCACGGGGCCTTCGCCCGGAGCATCCGCCGCCCGAGCCCGGGGGGACGCTTCCCCCGCTCCGGAAGGCGCCGCTCTGGCGCCGTGGAACTCCCTTGCCTCCATGCCTTCCCGCTCCCTTCATTCCGCTTGGTTTTCCAACCTCCGCGGCGACCTGCTCGCCGGCATCGTGGTGGCGCTCGCGCTGATCCCCGAAGCCATTGCTTTCTCGATCATCGCCGGCGTCGATCCCAAGGTCGGGCTCTACGCCTCGTTCTGCATCGCGATCGTAATCGCCTTCGTCGGCGGCCGCCCCGGCATGATTTCCGCGGCCACCGGCGCGATGGCCCTGCTGATGGTCACCTTGGTCAAGGAGCACGGCCTCCAGTATCTGCTGGCGGCCACGCTCCTCACCGGGGTCCTGCAGTTTATCCTGGGCATGATCCGGATCGGCGACGTGATGCGCTTCGTCTCGAAGTCGGTGATGACCGGATTCGTCAACGCCCTTGCTATCCTCATTTTCATGGCCCAGCTGCCCGAGCTGAACCTGGGCATCGACGGCGTCAGCTGGATCACCTACGCGATGGTCGCCGGCGGTTTGGCGATCATCTACTTGCTGCCTCGCCTGACCAAGGCAGTGCCCTCGCCCCTGGTTTGCATCCTGGTCATGACGGTCATCGCCGTCGTGATGAAGCTCGACGTCCGCCGCGTCGGCGACCTCGGCGAACTCCCCGACACCTTGCCGCCCTTCCTTTGGCCGCAGGTCCCGATGAACCTCGAGACCCTGGCGATCATCTTCCCCTACTCGATCGGACTCGCGGTGGTCGGCCTGCTGGAGTCACTGATGACCACCCAGATCGTCGATGAACTCACCGACACGACCAGCGACAAGAACCGCGAGGCCCGCGGACAGGGTATCGCCAACGTCGTCGCCGGTCTCTTCGGCGGCATGGCCGGCTGCGCGATGATCGGCCAATCGGTGATCAACGTGAAATCCGGCGGACGCACCCGGCTTTCCACCCTCACGGCCGGGGTGGTGCTGTTGCTTCTGCTGCTCCTCCTCAGCGACTGGGTGAAATTGATTCCGATGGCCGCGCTGGTCGCGGTGATGGTGATGGTGTCGATCGGCACTTTCAACTGGGCCTCCTTCAAAAACCTCACCGTCCATCCCAAGACCACCAGCACGGTCATGCTCGCCACCGTCGCGACCGTCGTCTGGACCCACAATCTCGCGTTGGGGGTCGGGGTCGGAGTGCTGCTCAGCGCCCTGTTCTTCGCCCGCAAGGTCTCCCAGGTCATCCGCGTCACCAGCGAGCTCGACGGGGAAACCCGCACCTACACGGTGCGCGGGCAGGTCTTCTTCGCCTCCGCCGATGACTTCGCCGCCGGCTTCGACTTCAAGGAAGCCGTCGCCAAGGTGGTGATCGACGTTTCCCACGCGCACTTCTGGGACCTGACCTCGGTCGGAGCCCTCGACAAGGTGGTCCTCAAGTTCCGCCGCGAAGGCACCGAGGTGGAAATCCTTGGCATGAACGAGGCCAGCGCCACCATCGTCGACAAGCTGGCCATCCACGACAAGCCGGACGCCCTGGAGCGGATGCTCGAACACTGAAATCCAAGATGACCATGTCCACCGTTCTCGCCTGTACCGACGGCTCGCTCTACGCCCCCAGCATCTATCAGCACGCGGCCTGGGCCGCCGGCAGGATCGACGCCGGTGTCCACGTGCTCCATGTCATCGAGCGCGACGAACACCTCGCCGGCGGCGACTTGAGCGGAACGATCGGATTCGACGCGAACGCCGAACTGCTCGACGAGCTGGCCAAGCTCGACGAGTCCCACGCCCGCGTCGCCCGCCTGCGCGGCAAGGCGATCCTTGACGATGCCGGCAAACAGCTCGGCGACAAGGCCACCTTGACCCAACGCCATGGCTCGGTCGTGGAAACCGTCGAGAACTTCGAAAAGGACGCAGCCATCGTGGTGATCGGCAAGCGCGGAGAACACGCCGACTTTTCCAAGGGGCACCTCGGCAGCAACCTCGAGCGGGTGGTCCGCAGCGCCTCGATCCCGGTACTGGTGGCCGCCCGTGAATTCAAGGCGCCGAGTCGCTTCCTGATTGCTTTCGACGGCGGCTCGAGCGCCCTCAAGGCGGTTCATCACGTCGCCACCGATCCGCTCCTGCGGGGGATGGAATGCCATTTGGTGGCCGTCGGTAAACCCGGTGGCGAGCTGGAGCGGTCGCTGAAGGCCGCGGCAGCCGGCCTCCAAGGAGCCGGTTTTGCGGTCACGGCCGATCTCCTCCCGGGCGAGCCGGAGGAAGTGATCGCCGCGGAGCTTGGCAAGCGCTCGGCCGACCTCCTGGTGATGGGCGCCTACGGCCACTCAAGGGTACGTCAGTTGATCCTCGGCAGCACCACGACCAGTCTGATCCGCACCTGCCAGGTGCCGGTCTTGCTGTTCCGCTGACCCCGCGATTCCGAACTGGTCTTCGGCCTCCCGGCGGCGAAGGATTGCCGAATGTCGCGCGCCCTCTCCCTTTCTTTCCTCCTCGCCGCAATTCTCCCGGCGCTGGCCGACAAGCCTTTGGCCGAAGCGGCTTCCGGAATCGCGGGCCATCTCCCAGCCGGCGGCATCGTCACCGGTGAATGGATCAAGGGAAAGGCTTCCTTCTCGGAACATGGCACGTCGGGGCCTGCCGGAATCGCACCGGAGAAGCAGCTGTTCGAAATCGGTTCCATCAGCAAGGTCTTCACCGGGATCCTCTTGGCCGACAGCGTGCTGGACGGGAAAGTGCGCTACGAATCGACGCTGAAGGAACTACTGGGCGGCGAGATCGCATTCAAGGACTCCAAGGTCGGCAACATCACCCTGCTGCAGCTCGCCACCCACACCAGCGGCCTGCCCCGCCTGCCGGGGAACATCGGCCCGAACCCCGACGCCTCGGATGATCCCTACGCCAACTACGACCGGCAGCTCCTCCACGCCTACCTGGCGGGTGCCGTGATTGAAGGAGAGCCCCCGTACCCTGCCGCGTACTCGAATCTCGGAATGGGCTTGCTCGGAGACCTGCTTTCGGAGCTCCACGGAAAGCCCTGGGAGGAACTGGTAAAGGAGAAGATCACCACCCCGCTTGGCATGAGCGACACCGTCGTGACCTTGAGCGAATTCCAGGAAAAGCGCCTGGCGCCACCCCACCGCGGCGCCAAGGAACATCACTCGTGGCATTTCCAAGCCCTAGCCGGAGCCGGAGCACTGCGCTCGACGGCCGCCGACTTGTTGGTCTTCGGGAAAGCACTGCTCGCCCCCCGGAATTCGGCGCTCGCCGAGCCGACCCAAGAGGCGATGAAGACGCGGGCGCCCTACAACGACTTCGGGGCGGAGATTGGTCTGGGCATCATCATCGGCAAGATCGACGGGGATCCGGTTTTCGAACACAGCGGTGGAACCGGCGGTTACCGCTCCATGCTGCAGGTCATTCCCGCCCGGGAAACGGTGAGGGTGGTCTTGATCAACAACGACGCGATGCCCGCCGAATCGGTGGTCCGTGCCACCCGTGACGCGCCCCTCGGGAATGTCGCCACGGTGGAGCTGCCGGCGGAAGAGCTCGACGCATACGTGGGCGTTTACCAAATGGGTCCAAAGGCCATTTTCACGGTACTGCGGGTCGATGACGAGCTCCGGATCCGGTTGACCGGCCAGCCCTTCGCCCCGGTCAAGCCGGTCGGGGACGACCGGTTCCGCTACCAATCGATCGCCGCCGAGATCCAGTTCAAGCGCGTGGATGAAAAGGTGGCGTCGCTGACACTTCTGCAAAACGGCCGTGAACTCGCGGCCCGCCGGATCGACCAGCCGGTTCCCGAACTACAGTTTCCGGCGGTCGACGAATGGAAGGAACTCACCGGCGAATACGAGCTCTCGCCGGATCAGGTGATCACCGTGTCGATCAAGGGACATACCTTGTTTGCCCAGGTTACCGGCCAGCCTCCCTACCCGGTCTTCCAGACAAAGCCCGGCCATTTTGCCTACGATGTGGTCGATGCGGAAATCGAGTTCGAACGAGAGTCGCCGGCAACCCCCGTCACCGGACTCGTTCTCCATCAGAACGGGGAACACCGGGCAAAGAAGCGTCCTTGAACACCAACAGCCCCGGCTCGCGTTTCACTCCAATCCATTCATAGTCGGGGCGTGGAGGCTGAGATCGACGGGTTCATGCTGTTCCTGGCAACCGAGCGCGGGCTTTCGGCCGCCTACCAGTTGTCCGTGCGCCAATCGCTGGAGGCACTGGCTACCCATCTGGAGAAACAATCCCTCCCTCTTTCCGATGTTGGCACCGACGAGCTGACTGCATTTCTGGCGGCCCGGAAGGGCGATGGGCTGGCAGCATCGTCGCTGCGGATCACCACCGTGCACCTCAAGATCTTCTTCCGCTGGCTCGCCGCCCGCGGAAGACTTCCGATGGATCCGGCGGAACCATTGCTTTCGCCCCGCCCGGAACAACACCTCCCCGAAACGCTGCATCCGTGCGAAGTAAAGGCCTTGCTGGATTCCATCGATCCCAACCAACCACTCGGGCGTAGGGACCTTGCGATGCTTGAGTTGTTCTACGCCTCCGGCCTCCGACTCTCCGAACTTTGTTCCGTCAGGCTCGAAGGCCTGGATCTGGACGAAGGATTCATCCGGGTGACGGGCAAGGGCAACAAGACCCGCATCGTTCCAGTGGGTGGTCGCGCCAGGGATTCCATCGCAGCCTATCTCACCAATGAGCGTCCGCAACTGGTCACCAAACGGACCTCCTCCGAAGTATTCATCAGCGTCCGCGGCACGCGCCTGTCACCGGACCGTGTCCGTCAGATCGTCAAGGAAAGGGCTGCGTTCGCCGGGATTGAACAAAGCATCTACCCCCACCTGCTACGGCATTCCTTTGCGACCCATTTGCTGGAAGGCGGGGCCGATTTACGGGTGATCCAGGAATTGCTGGGCCATGCGGACATCTCGACGACCCAAATCTACACCCATGTCGATGGCGCCCGCTTGAAAGCGGTGCACAAGAAATTCCATCCCCGCGGCTGATACCCGACACAAAAAAGCCGCCGGGGGTCCGGCGGCTCGAGAAAATCGAAAGGGTCCGAATGGGATCAGGCGAGGGTGCCTTCTTCCTTTTCTTCGTGCTCCTTGTCCTTCTTGCACTTGCCGCAGTGAGCGAGGGCAGTGTCTTCCTCCTTGTCGCAATCGCCGTCCTTGCACTTGCCGGCGAGGGCGGTGTCTTCCTCCTTGTCGCAGTCACCGTCCTTGCACTTGCCGGCGAGGGCGGTGTCTTCCTCCTTGTCGCAGTCGCCGTCCTTGCACTTGCCGGCGAGGGCGGTGTCTTCCTCCTTGTCGCAGTCGCCGTCCTTGCACTTGCCGGCGAGGGCGGTGTCTTCCTCCTTGTCGCAGTCGCCGTCCTTGCACTTGCCGGCGAGAGCAACGGTCTCTTCCTTGGTTTCCTTATCCTTGCACTTGTCGCAATCTGCGAAGGCGAGCGGCGAGCAGAGAAGCGCGGCGGCGAATGAACTGATCAGCAATTTCATGGGTCGTTGTTTATGGTGATTGATTGGACTCTCGTTGGATAGCCTGTCCTGAGAACCCTGCAATGAGGAATTTGTTCCCGATTTTCTCAAATTTTTTCGCGTTCTTCCTGACATGCTCATTCCTGCACCGCAATTCGCCCCCGCATCGGCCGTCGGCAACGACGGGGAGGACTCGCCACGCTGCCATCGCACCAGTCATGATGACGTTGGCCTCACCAGGGGTGCCAACTCCCTCAGGTCAGGTCTCCGGCGGTCACCGAGGTCTGTTCGCGTGAACCCAAGGCAAGCGCCTGACGCCTCACGACATCCGGCGCCGGATCGAACCGGTAGCTGTGGCAATTCGGGCAAAGCACCACGCTGCTGCCCACAATCGAATCGCAGCCCTCACAAACCTTGTAGCCGCTGGGATTGGCGGCGATCTTGGCCGCCTTGGCTTCGCGGGAATCGGATTCGTTGCTGGGCATGCTCATGGTCTTTCCAACCTAAATGAAGAAGCGGCACCGGAAACCGGAGCCGCTTCAAAAAACAAAAACCGTCCGGAAGCGGTTCAGGCAATGGAGGCAATGGCCTTGGCGGCCTTGCTCTTCAAATTTGCCGCCTTGTTCTTGTGAATCAAGCCCTTCTTCGCGGCCTTGTCGACGGCGGAAGAAAACTCCGACAACGACTGGCCGGCCAGCGGTTTGTCGGAAGCGACGACGGCGGCAAGGGTCTTCTTGCGGAGCGTCTTGATGGTCTGCTTGCGGGCGCGGTTGCGCTCCGTGCGGACTTTGGTCTGACGGACTCGCTTGAGGGCGGACTTGTGATTGGCCATGGTAGAAAGATCGGACGGTTGAAGCGACCAAGGTCGCGCGGGGGCGGCAATTTAGGAGGAGAAGCCCGCCTGTCAAGCTTGTCTCGCGGGAAGTAATTACCTTTTTGCGACCCCGAGGAGTTTTTCAGTCGAGTGTTGGCGCGCGTACTCCTGACCTTCCCAGGTATCGAGCAGCGATCCGCGCATCACGCGGACTTCCGCGCCCTCGCCAACTCGGTTGTAGAGATCAACGACATCCTTCATCCCCATTCGGATACATCCGTAGGAAGCCGGGGTTCCAAGCCGCCATTCTTCAGGCGTGCCGTGGATGTATACGCAGCGCCCGAAGGTATTCCGATTCCCCTGCTCCTTGCCATTGAGCCAAAGAATCCGGCTGACCACGGGATCGCGGCCCGGCTGGTTCGGCTTGAGGATTTCACCGGTTGCGCGACGGCTCTTGAACACCATTCCCGGAGGGGCACCGTCACCGATTTTCCGAGCGACCTCATGACGACCGAGCGGTGTGCAGTTGCTCCCAGTCCTCGAACCGATCCCGAACTTGGAGGTCGAGACGGTGTAGGTCTTGACGGGCTTGCCGTCGTGAATCAGCAGCATCCGCTGGTCGCGGACACTCACTACCATCTGGTTGCGGGTGTCTTTCCCGGTGCCGCAGCTGCTCAGGGAGAGCGCCGCTGGCATCGCCAAGGCAATAAGAAGGGCGGAATGCAGGATTCGCCTGATCATGGGTGATGTTAAGAGTCGTGAGGAATGTTTTCAGCAGTCTCGTCCGAGGTCACGCGGCCGGAGGGCAGCATGCGTGCCAATGACGATAGGGAAGTATAGAAAAATCCGATGGGGAAGGGAAGCAGAAGAATTGCCGACGACCAGCGGCCCTGCATCGCGGCCTCCACGACCACAAACAGGAAAAAGAAGCCGAACAACAGCTCCACCACCGGCGTGAGGGTCTTCATCGCCTTGTAGCTGCTGCGCTTCCAATCGGCCTTCGGCTTCTGGTCGATGCCGTACTTGGGGGTGCGGACGAACGCCGACTGATGATTGAAAATCGCTTCGATCACCGCCTTGGCGTTGTTGATCGACATCCCGATGCCAAGGGCGAGGAGCAGCGGCAGGTAGGGAACTTCCTTCCACCAGGTGTTGGGGCGCAGGGCCTTCTGGGAGGTGAGGTAGAACACGATCACCGAAACCGACGCGAAGAAGAAGATCGGCACATTGATGATGTAGTGTGTCAACGACCCGAAATCCGGGGCCGCGTGCTGGTTCGGATAAATCAGGAAGCACAGGCAGATCAGCATCAGGTAGGCGAAGTTCGAGGTCAGGTGCGCCGTGGCCTCCATCTTGATGTAGAGGGGCACCTTCGCCCTCCAGATTGCCGGCAAGACCTTTTTGCAAACCTGGATCGACCCCTTGGTCCAGCGGTGCTGCTGGCTCTTGAAACCATCCATGTCGACCGGCAGCTCGGCCGGAGTTTCGACATCATTGAGGAAAATGAAGCGCCACCCTTTCAGCTGGGCGCGGTAGCTGAGATCCATGTCCTCCGTCAGGGTATCGTGCTCCCATCCACCGGCGTCGGCGATGCACGACTTCCGCCAGATACCGGCAGTGCCATTGAAGGTGAAAAAGCGGCCGCTGCGATTGCGGGCGGTTTGTTCCAGCTCGAGGTGACCGTCGAGGAACATCGCCTGGATCCGGGTCAACACGTTGAACGTGCGGTTGAGGTGTCCCCAGCGCGTCTGGATCATCCCGATCCGTTGGTCGGTGAAATAGTGGATCGTCTTCTGGAGAACGTCCGCGTTCGGCACGAAGTCCGCGTCCAAAATGAACAGGTAGTCCCCTTTCGCGAACCGGGTACCGTTTTCCAGCGCACCGGCCTTGAAGCCGGTGCGGTCGGTGCGGTGGATCAGCTCGGCATCAAAGCCCTGACCACGGAGCTTCTCGACCCCGACGCGGCAAATCTCGGTGGTTTCATCCGTCGAATCGTCGAGGACCTGGATCTGCAGCTTGTCCTGCGGGTAGTCCAGCCGTGACACCGACTCCAGCAAGCGGTCCACCACGTGCATTTCGTTGAACACCGGCAACTGGATGGTCACCAACGGCAGTTCCGAGAACAGCTCCTTGGGCTCGGGCTTGTTCCGGGAGTGCCTCAGGTAGAGGTAGACGATGCACAACCGGTGGAATCCGTAGCCGGCGAGACCGATCAAGACGAGGATGTAGGAGAAGTACCAGAGAGGCGAGGAGAGATCCATATGGGCTCGGGATGGTGGAGGCCGGCGGAAACCCGGCAAGCGCCTGAAATTGAGAGAATCCGGGCGGCCGGAGGCCAACACGTCTTAACCTTCAAGTCAAGCCGGGATCATGGCCTACCAAGCCCTCCCCGTCCGTGCATTGCCAGTTGCGGGAAACTTCTTCCGATGCCAGCCTTCCCCGGTGAACATCTCACGCTTGCCGCTCGCTGCTGCCCTCGCTGCCATGACGGGCTGGCTCCCGGTTGCCGCCCAGGAGGCACCCAAACCCGACATCCCGGCCGACCTTCTCGAGGATCCTCACGTTCGGGAGGAACTCGCGATCAACGAGTTCACCGCTCCTTCGATCGCCAGGATCTTCGAGTCGCTGGAGGCTCTGGCGCCCTTGCCGACGCTGAAGTTCCAGCGCGAAACGCCGGCCAACATGCCCATGAACCGCGCCGATCTGGCCGTGGAACTGGGATTCCTGATCGCGGACGGATTTCTGGTCGTCCAAGCGGGTGAACTGGGCAAGGTCGAGAGCCTTGCTGCCGACCTCACCCGCTACGGCAAGGGCCTGGGTGCCGGGGAAAGGGTCAACCGGCATGCTGCCAGCCTCCTGGAAAGCGCTCGCAAGCAAGACGTCGTCCAGCTGAAGAAGGAACTCGCCGCAACCCAGAAAGACGTGGAACTGGAGCTCGTGAGCCTGCGCGATGCCGACCTTGCACACCTGATCTCGCTCGGGGGATGGATTCGCGCCCTCCAGGTATCATCCTCCGCCGTCGACACGCAGTTCAGTCCTGAGAGAGCCCGCCATATCATGCGCGAGGACATCGCGGACTACTATTCCGGCGTCATCAGCGGCCTCGAACCGCAGATCTCCGAGCGGAAGACCTTCCTCGACATGGTCGAGATCCTATCGGAGCTACGGACCGAAATGGTGCTGGACGGCCAGCCGGCAACCCACCCGCAAATCACGGAGATTACCTCCCAAGCCGCCAATTTGGCAAAGCTTGCCCTGCAACGCGAGGAGTCGCCCTGATCCAACGGGCGACTTCGGATTCTCCGCCATCCGGTTGCCCCCCCAACCGCCGGTGCGACGTCGCGCGGTCACCCGTCGGGAATCAGGACTGTCCCTTGCGCCCCCTCACCCCAACACATGAAGACCATCAGCCTTCCCTTGGAACGGCGCTGCATTCTCTCTTTCCAGGGTCCGGATGCCGCGCGCTACCTCAACGGACAACTGACCCAGGATGTCCGCCATCTCACCGACGAGGCGCTGCCTTCCTGCGTCACCGACGCAAAGGGAAAGCTGCAAGCCATGGTCCATGTGTTCCGTGGCCCCGAAGAGTCGATCTGGATCGAAGGCCCGCCCGAGCAGGCTGAGGAACTCGAGAACCGGCTGACCCGCTACCTCATCGCAGATGATGTGGAAGTGGAGAATCTCTCGTCCGCGTGGCAATTGATCCACTTGGTCGACTCCCCCTGCCCCCCCCCGGAAGCCCCTGGATTTACCAGGAAAGCCAATCGAATCGGCATTGTGGGCCACGACCTCTGGCTTCCCGCAGGAACAAACCCCGAAGTGACCTTCCTCTCGCATGACGAAGTCGAAACCCGCCGGATCACGGCCGGAGTTCCGGCCTGGGGAGCGGAACTCGCACCCGGAATGCTCCCTCCGGAGGCAGGACTCGACCGCACGGCCATCTCCTACCACAAGGGCTGCTACATCGGGCAGGAAGTGCTCTCCCGGATGAAAAGCGCGGGCCGGGTGAACCGCAGGCTTGCGACCTTCCTGGTGGAGGAAGGCGTAGTCGCGGGCGACGAACTCGCGGGCGAAACACGGCCATCCGGAGTCCTCACCAGCGTGGCCCCCCTCCCCGGAAATGACGGGCTTTTCGCCGCCCTGGGATATCTGGACAAAGCCGCGTTCACCGCCACCGAGTTACCGCTGACCGGAAAGCCGGGAGTCGCCAAGATCCTCGGATTTGCCTGAAGCCGGGATCCCCCGGACACGAAAAAGGGCCGCGGTTACCCGCAGCCCTTTTCGAAAATCGAGGATCAGTACTGGTAGTTCAGGTAGAAGTTGAACTGACCGCCTTTGTCCGCCACCGGATCGGGGCTGTCGATCGGCACGGCGTAGTCGAGCGCGATGGGAACCGGGCTGATCGGCAACTTCAGCCGGACGCCCACGCCGAAGTCGTGGTAGAGATCGCTCGGGCTCGGATCCCATGCCCCGTCGTTGACGAAGCCGAGGTCGTAGAACACGGCGGCCCTGACGTTATCGATGATCGGGACCGTGTACTCGGTGGAAAGGAAACCAAGCGACTGGCCGCCCACCACTTCACCGGTCACCGGATCGCGCGGACCGACGTCACGGAATTCAAAGCCGCGCAGGGTCCGGCCGCCACCGAGGAACAGGCGGTCGAAAATCGGCACCGAGCCGCTGGTGGCGTCCACGAAGGCCAGCTCACCGTTCAAGGAGAGGATCGAGTCCCAGGCGAGGTTCCAGTATTTCTGGCCCTGCAACGAGAGACCGAGGATATCGACGTCGCCGCCGAGGACACTGCCCGCCACGGTCAGGCCGATGTCGAACTTCTCGCCGGAGCGGGTCTCGATCACCGCGTCGCGGTTGTCGTAGACGTAATTGAGCGAAATCGCGCTGCGGATGTAATCGCCGTCTTCCGGCAACAGCAAGGAAGGACCGAAAGGCGAGGCGGCGGAAAGCGTGGTCACCGCGGGATCCAGGTCGATCTGCACCTGCTCGAGGCGATACTCTAGCTTGAGCGAGGCCTTTTCGCCGATCGGTTTGCGGACGAAGATCGCACCACCCGCGTTGGTCTGCTCGTAGAAGTCCGAGTAGTACTGGGAGTCCTTGTAGAAAAGCTCACCACCCAGTGCGAGCTGGCGGTCCATGAACCAAGGTTCCACCAGCGAGATGCCGATGTCGGTGCGCTCGCTGCCGAGGCGGAGGTTCGCACCGAACCGCTGGCCGCCACCGGTGAACGCCCAGGGGTTCATGATGTCGAAGTTGGTCTGCTCGAGGTTGACGAAACCGACGATGCTGTCGATCGAGCTGAAGCCGATACCGGCGCTGATCGATCCCGTGCGGCGTTCCTCGACGAGGACGTTGACGTCGCGGTAACCGCCGCGGCCCGGCTGGCCGTCGACCTGGACGTCGCTGAAATACTGCAGGTTCTCGAGGCGGGCCTTGGCGGTCTCAAGCTCCACCGAGTTGAAATAGTCGCCCGGCTTGAGCGGCATTTCACGGCGGATGACCTTGTCCTTGGTCTTGGTGTTGCCTTCGATGTTCACCCGGCCCACGCGGTAGCGGGATCCTTCGGTGACGCGGTAGACGATGTTCACCTTGTTCGGCCCCGCATCGCGGATGTCCGGGGTGACCGAGGCATCGGCATAGCCACGGGAACCGTAGTAGCTGCGGATCATCTTGATGTCGTCCCGCATCTTCTTCGAGGAGTAACCGTCACCGCCGTTCAGGGTCAGCGCGGGGTAGAGTTCCTCGGGCTTGAACACCGTCATGCGGCCGAAGCCGACACCCGCCACCGTGTACTTCTCACCCTCGTTGATCGGGATCACCAGATCGACCTTGCCGTTTTTCACGGGATCGAGGCGCGGGCCCGGGCTGCTCGCGCGGAGATAGCCGCGGGTGCGGTAGTAGTCGAGGACCGCCTCGACGTCGGAATCCAGTTCCTGGCTCTCGTAGCGGCCGGACTTGCTGAGCCAGGAGAACCAGCCCTTTTCCTTCGTCTTCATCTGCTTGCGCAGGGTGCGGCTGTCGTAGGTGTTGTTGCCCTCGAAGCGGATCTTGTGGATCTCCTTCTTGCCGCCCTCGTCGATGATGAAGATCAGGTCCACCCCGCTGCCGGTCTCGCTCGGCTGGGTGCGATGGGTCACCGTCACGTCCGGGTAGCCGTAGCCGCGGTAGTATTCCTCGATGTTGCGGCGGGCGCTGAGGATCACCTCGTCGCTCGCCATGCCGCCCGGCTTGAGCTTGGTCTCCTTGGCCAGCTTCTGGTCGCTGAAAACGGAATTCCCGACGAAGCCGATCGCCACGTAGTCCGGGCGGGTGGTCACCTCGTAGATCACCTTCAGCGATTCGCCGGCCGGCTCCGCGAAAACACGCACGTCGCTGACCAGGCCGGACTCGTAGAGCTTGGTGATGTCGTTGTCGACCTTCTCGCTGCGGTAGGCCTGGCCGGACTCGATCGAAATGAAGTTCCGCAAGCGGGCTTCATCGACGGTACGAGGACCGTTGTAGCGGATCTCGACGTTCGAGACGTTCTTCCCCTCGATGTCTTGCGCCTTCACCGACGTCGCGGCGAGACCGAGGAAGAAGAGCGTCGCCAGAACCACCCGGCGCGCCAGCAAGGACGCGCCCCGAATACTAAGGAGGGATGAAATATCCATGTGTGTCGGCTAACGGCGTGGATAGAACCGTTTTGGGGCATACCCCGTCAAGGCCCATGTCCGGATCCGGCTTGCTAACGGGCGCACCTTCGCTTTGACAAGCCCGGAGCGGCCCCCTTAGCTTCCCGCCCCCGGCGCCCCACCGCCCGTTTCCGCACCAGATTTCCACTATGAATATCATCGTCGAAAAGCAGCCGAACTGCATCGCCACGCTCCGCGTCGAAGTCCCCTCGGACAAAGTGAATTCCGAGCGCGCGAAAATCGTGTCCGGCTACGCGGCCCAAGCCCGCATCCCCGGCTTCCGTCCCGGCAAGGCGCCGAAGAAGGTCATCGAGAAGAAGTTCCAGGCGGCGATCGCCGAGGAACTCGACGACAAGCTCGTTCGCCAGGCCTATGACGAGGCCCTGCGCAAGGAAGCCCTCAAGGTGCTCAACTTCGGCAACCCGCAGAACATTTCCCACCTGCCCGATGGCACCCTCACCTTCAATGCGGTGCTGACCTTGGCCCCCGATGTCGAGCTCCCGGAGTACAAGGGCATCGCCGTCAAGGCGCCCTCCGCCGAGGTGACCGAGCAGGAAATCGACACCCAGCTCGAAGGCCTCCGCGAGCGCTTCGCCGACTATCAGGACATCACCGACCGCGCGGCCCAGGACGGCGACCTCGCGGTGATCGACTACTCCTCGACACTCGACGGCCAGCCGCTGGAAGAAGCGCTCGGCAAGTCCGCCGGCTATCTCGCCGGTCGCGAGGGCTTCTGGATTAAGCTCGACGAGAACAGCTTCCTGCCCGGCTTCGCCGCCGCCGTCGCGGGGATGAATACCGGCGACCAGAAGGACATCGCCCTCACCATCCCGGAAGACTTCCCGCTCAGCGACCTCCAGAACAAGGAAGTCGTCTTCAACGTCAGCCTCAAGGGCATCAAACTGGCCGTGCTGCCGGAGCTCGACGACGAGTTCGCCGCCAAGATCACCGGCGGCAAGACCCACGCCGAGCTGCGTGACATGGCCAAGGGCCAGATCGAGGTCGAAAAGCGCCGCCGCATCGACGACCACAAGGTCAACCAGATCGTCGAGCACTTCAATTCCCTGGTCGACTTCGAGCTTCCGGAGGACCTCCTCCGCCACGAGACCCAGGGCCAGGCCGACGCCCTCGTCGAACGCGGCATGAAGTCCGGCATGTCGGAGGAAGAGATTGCCGCCCAACAGGCCGAGATTTTCGCCACCGCCGGCGACCAGGCCCGCACCAACCTGAAGACCAACTTCATCCTCCAGGAAATCGCCCGCGCTGAAGGCATCAGCGTCAGCGACAACGAGCTGGTCAACCACCTCGCCCGCATCGCCCAGTCGCGGAAGGAGAACCCGAAGAAGTTCATCAAGGAGCTCCAGCGCGGCGGACGCCTTCCCGGCATCCGCAACTCGATGCTGGTGGGCAAGGCCATTGACTTCATTCTGGAGCACGCCACCGTCGAGGAAGTCGCAGACGACACGACCACCAACGATGAGTAATTTCCCGAACAGGATCCAGGCCGGCGGCGCGCCGGAGAACAGCTACTACGTCCCCGTTGTCATCGAGCAGGATGGCCGCGGCGAGCGCTCGTTCGACATCTACTCGCGCCTGCTCAAGGACCGCATCATCTTCATCGGCACCCCGATCGACGACTTCGTCGCCAACTCGGTGATCGCCCAGCTCCTTTTCCTGCAGATGCAGGACCCGAAAAAGGACATCCACATCTACATCAACTCGCCCGGCGGCTCCGTCACCGCCGGCCTGGCGATGTACGACACGATGCAGTTCATGACCTGCGACGTGAACACCTACTGCATCGGCATCGCCGCCTCGATGGGTTCGGTGCTCCTGACCGCGGGAACCAAGGGCAAGCGCTTCTGCCTGCCGAATTCCCACGTCATGATCCACCAGGTTTCCGGCGGCGCCCAAGGCACGGCTTCGGATGTCGAGCGCACCATCGGGTTCATGTTCAACCTGAAGAAGCGCCTCAACGGCATCCTCGCCAAGCACACCGGCAAGACCGTCGAGCAGATCGAGCACGACTCCGACCGTGACAACTACATGTCCGCCGAGGAGTCCGTCGCCTACGGGCTGGTCGACAAGGTCCTGGAAAGCCGTAAGGAACTTCCCGACGCCGTCGCTGCGCTTGCTGACGCAAATGACGGAAAAAAGGACGACGCCTGAGTTCTTTTCCGCTATCTTCAGGCGTCGGGTCATTCGGCCCGGCGCCTGCTTTTTATACCCGGCACCATGGCTCGCGCTTCCAATCTCACGATGTGTTCCTTCTGTGGCAAAAGCCACTCGGAGGTCAAAAAACTGATCGCCGGGCCCGGCGTGTATATCTGCAACGAGTGCGTCGAGGTCTGTTCGAACATCCTCGACAAGGAGCTCGCCGAAGCCGTCGGCAAGACCAACAAGGCCCGGCGGGCACAGAACACCAAGCGGCTGCCCTCGCCCGCGGAACTCCGCAGCCGGCTCGACGAGTTCGTCATCGGCCAGGAGCATGCCAAGAAGGTCCTGTCGGTCGCGGTGTACAACCACTACCAGCGCCTGCGCCAGGACCAGGCATCCCTGGCGGAAGAATATGGCGAGGTTGAGATTGAAAAGTCCAACGTCCTGCTGCTCGGCCCCACCGGCTCCGGCAAAACACTTCTGGCACGCACCCTCGCCCGCGTCCTCGACGTCCCGTTCTGCATCGTCGACGCCACCACCCTGACCGAAGCCGGCTATGTCGGGGAAGATGTTGAAAACATCGTCCTGCGTCTGCTCCAGGCCGCCGACTTCGATGTCGAGCGCGCCGAGCGGGGCATCATCTACGTCGACGAAATCGACAAGATCGGCCGCAAGACCGACAACGTCTCGATCACCCGCGACGTCTCCGGAGAAGGGGTCCAGCAGGCCTTGCTCAAGATCCTCGAGGGCACCGTCTGCAACGTTCCGCCGCAGGGTGGCCGAAAGCACCCGCAGCAGGAATACATCCAGGTCAACACCGAGAAAATCCTGTTCGTCTGTGGCGGCGCCTTCGTCGGCCTCGAGGACACCATCCAGCGGCGTCTCGGCCGCAGCACGCTCGGCTTCCACGGCACCACCGGCGACGCCACCCCCGCCAGCGGCAACATCCTCGATCTGGCCGAACCGGAGGACCTCTTGCACTACGGCCTGATCCCGGAGTTCATCGGCCGCCTGCCCGTCATTTCCGCCCTCCGCAAGCTAACCGAAGACGAGCTGATCTCGATCCTGACCGAGCCGAAGAACGCCTTGGTCAAGCAGTACGGCAAACAGCTCGCCCTCAACGGCGTGAAGCTCCGCGTCACCCGCGACGCCTTGCGCGCGATGGCCGAGGAAGCGGTCAAGCGCGGCACCGGCGCCCGCGCCCTGCGCTCGATCTTCGAACGCCTGATGCTCGACGTGATGTACGACGTCCCCTCGAAGACCGACGTCGAGGCCGTCACCATCAACCGTCCGGTCGTCCTCGGCGAGCGGGCACCGCTGATGCGACGCAAGCGGGCCGACAAGGATGCCGCCTGAGGAAAGCGCAAATTCCAATTTCCCATCTTCAAGGCGCGCACCTAGCTTCGGCTCGTGCGCGCTTTGCTTTTCCTCCTTCTCCCGGGCTGCTTGCTGGCAGACGAGCCGGCCCGGCCGGCCGATCCCGATGAAGCCGCCTACCCCGCGATCGAGCGCTTCGTGCAGGTCCTGGAGCAAGTCCGGCAGCGGCACCCGGATGTCGAAAAGGTCACCTACGACCGCCTGGTGAACCACGCCCTCGAGGGCATGCTTTCGAGCCTGGATCCCTTCTCCAGCTTCATCCACCCCGAGATGGCCCTGGCGCTGAAGGACCACCCGGATCTCGACCCCTTCCTCCCTTCGCTCGGCGTGACCCTGGGAGTCCGGGACGACGGCCCCTACATCGCCAACGTCCAGCCCGCCTCACCCGCGTCCCGCGCCCATCTCCTTGCGGGTTCCGCGATCCTCGCGGTCAACGGCGGCCCTCCGCCGGCACTCCCTGCATTGATCGCCTCGCTGAAACGGGCCCCGGGTGAAACCACACGGCTGCAGTTGAAATCGCCCGCGTCCCCCCAGCCGGTCGACGTGGAGCTGGTCCACATGGCGGTCGAGGACCGCACCGTCACCGAGGCGACCCTCACCGACGACGGGAAGACCGGCTACATCCGCCTCGCGTCGTTCATGGGCAGCTGCGCCCGGGAAATGGAAGCTGCCCTCGACGAGCTCGAGGACAAGGGCATGAAACGCCTGATCCTCGATCTTCGCGGCAACCCGGGCGGGGACCTGCATCAAACAGTCCAGATCCTCGGCCTGTTCCTGCCGCCCGGCACTCCGGTGGTCACCACCCGCGGCCGCGGCGGGGAAGTGCTGGGCGAGCCCTTGAAGACGCCGGACAAGCAGCGCCGGAAACGCGACTACCCGATCAACGTGCTGATCGACCGGATGTCCGCGTCCGCCGCCGAACTCACCGCCGGTGCCCTGCAGGACCTCGAACGCGCGGTCATCATCGGCGAAACCAGTTACGGCAAGGGCTCCGTGCAAAACATCATCCCGCAGGGTGGCGGCACCGCCCTGCGGCTCACCATCGCCACCTACCACACGCCCTCGGGCAACACGCCCCACCGCAAGGGCATCACCCCGGACATCGCGGTGGAGTTCGATGATGCCATCCGCGAGAAGGTCCAGCTTTCCCATCGCCGGAAATCACTGACCCCGGACGAGGCGAAGCTCCTCGAGGGCTGGCAGGACCCCGCCCTCGAAGCCGCGCTCAAGACTGCCAACTAGCTCTGCGTCGCCCCATGCTCCTCCTCGCCCTCGAATCCTCCTGCGACGAAACCGCGGTCGCCATCCTGTCCGGCCGGCCGGGCCGGGCCGCGCGGGTCCTGGCCTCTGAAATCGCTTCCCAGATCGAACTCCACCGCGTTTACGGCGGCGTGGTTCCGGAGATCGCCTCGCGCAACCACTCGTTGCACCTGCGGCCGCTGGTCGAACAAGCGCTCGCCCGCGCCGGCGTCACCATGCGCGACATCGATGCCTTCGCCGCCACCTCCGGCCCCGGCCTCGCCTCGTCGCTGCTGATCGGCGCGACCGCCGCGAAGGCGATGGCCGCTGCCGCCGGCAAGCCGTTCCTCGCCATCAACCACCTCGAGGGCCACCTGCTCTCGCCCTTCGTCGGCTCCGGCATCGTGCCGGAGCACCTGGCGCTGATCGTTTCCGGCGGCCACACGCTGCTGCTGGACGTCGCTGGAGCGGGACACTATCGCAAGCTCGGCGGCACCCGCGACGACGCCGCCGGCGAGGCCTTCGACAAGGTCGCCAAGATGCTCGGCCTCCCCTACCCCGGGGGGCCGGAGATCGAGAAGGTGGCCCGCGGCGGCAATCCCGAGGCCTTCGCCTTCCCGCGCTCGATGATGAAGGAACCGGGCTTCGACTTCTCCTTTTCGGGACTCAAGACCGCGGTGCTCTACACCCTGTCAGAGCGCAATCCGGAATCCGGCGCTCCCCATCCCGCGGAACTGCCCGACCTCTGCGCATCGTTCCAGGAGGCGGTGATCGAAGTCCTCGTCACCAAGACCCTGCGCGCCGCCCGCCATGCCGGCCGGAAGACCATCGCCCTGTCCGGCGGCGTCAGCCTGAACGGGGCGCTGCGGGCGGCATTCCAGGGCGCCTGTGACAAAGAGGGCATTGCCCTCGCCACCGCCACCCCGGGACTCTGTACCGACAACGCCGCGATGATCGCCTTCGCAGCCCTGCTGAAGGCCTTCGACGGCCACGCCTCACCGCTCGATGCCGACATCGACCCCAATCTGCCGCTGGTCGCAACATCCTGAGCCGGCAGGCTCAAGGCATCACCCGGATCAAATTGCCCGTGCCATCGACATAAAAGATGGTCCCACCCGACGCAATCACCGCTAGATCATTTCCCACCGGCAACATGACACGATCCCCGTCACGATGGGCGGGATCCCGGTTGAATTGCACGCCCCCGCTCCAACCGGGATAACGGGGTGCTTCGAATGAGGCAAATCCTTCGGCGGGCTCCGGGTCGCCTTCAGGGAATCCTGTAGTTTTCAGCAAGGCCCGTTTGCCGTCGTTCGCGGTCAACAAGAGCCCGTCCCCGATAAACTCAAAGCGCGGACCATGGTTGCCCGTTTCGAGCTCCCGGCGCAGGGAACCATCGGTCGCGCCCAACACCAAACCCCTCTCCTTCTTGCTCCTCCAGGCAACCCATTTTTCATCCGGCGAAACCAGGAACGACGAAAAGTCGCTGTGATACATTCCGGCGTCCAGCGTCATGATCCGCGTAAAACCAGCCCGTTCTTCGTCAAACCGGTAGAGCACCCCGTTGCCCAATAGCGCATGCAGTCCCGCCGGCCCCCATTGCAAGCGCAGGACCCTGCCAGCTTCTTCACCACCCGTCGAGGGGATCGGAATCACTTCCACCTTGCCGCTACCGGTCTCGACCAGCCCCAGCTTGCCCGGCCGGATCCCGATCGCCAGCCGCTGTTCATCAGGCGAAATCGCCAGCGCCTCCGGCACTCCGGGGATGCGTGTGATCCTCTCGAAGCCCCGGGGTAGGGCAGGCTCCGGTCCGATCTCCACCCGCACACCGGACATCATGAAATCCAACGGCCCGTCATTGTTCCCGTGCACCGAAGCGGAAAGCACCAGGCGCTCGGTATCCGGCGCGATCTTGGCTCGATCCGGCATCCGGACGCTGCGGTACTGCCAAGCTGCCAGCGGCGATTCCCAAGCCACCAGATCCAGCGTCTGCAGCTCGCGGCCGGTGCCATCCAGACAACGCAGGGTGAGCTTTCCGTCGCCGCCGACCCAAGCGCCTACAGATACGGGCTCCACTCCGGTCCAAGGCCGATCCAGCAAGTCGATCCGTTCCGGCCCTGAAAAGCGGACCTTCCACGCCGGCAACCCGCCCGGCCCACCGGGTTGCAGTTTCTCAAAACCGAGCGCCTGAAGATCCCCGTCGGTCAAAGGAAGCGGCGGTCCTCCGCCATTCCGGATATCAATCGGATCAATCCATCTTACCGCCCCGGTTGTCTCTTCGGTGAATAGCAGCCCAACCCATTGTTGGTCTGCCCGCAGCTTCAAGCGGGCGTGGCCGGCCGATGCGACAGTCTCGATCTTCATCACCGACTCCAGCCGGTCCGATCGCGTACCGGCCGTGATCTGTAACTTGAACTTGCCGTCGAGCGAGGGGAAGGCACAGCGAGGAAGATCCCGGATGCCTGCCGTTTTATCGACAGGGGGCAAGCCCACGAGATTCCACCAGACGAGTGTCGTCCCGTCTCCTCCGGCGCCCGCTCCGACCACCGGGGATACCGCCGTGGTGATCCCCTTCCCGAGATCACATAGTTCCGCGGCACCACGATCGCCGGCGGGCAGGGCCGCCTTGACCGCATCGATCAGTGCCGGCTCCCCGTTCGTCACCGCCGCCATCGCCCAGCTGCCAGCCTCCTGCTCCGGAATGCCGCCATCAAGTTCCGCCAGCCATTTCGACACGACTTGGCCGAGCCGGACCGGATCCACCCAATCCGTCGAAAACGGGCTGGAACCCATGGGGCGAGCGGGTCTGCGCGGGGCTGACCTGCGCTCGCGCCAGGTCCAGTAGTCGCGCCAGGTCGGATCGTCAGACGAAACCAACATCGGATTGAGGATTGATTCCATGTTCGACTCGAGCCGCGCCTTCTCCGCGGGGTCTTCGCAGTCCGCGGCAGCCTTCGACAGTCTTGCCCAAAAGCGTCCGATCTGCGTCGAGCTATCCGGATAGACCGCTGCCTTGCGGATCAAGTCGGCGAGCCAGAATTCGGTCGCTCGATCCAAGCCGGCGGCACGTTCCTCCAACAGACGCAGCACCAGGTGCCCCGCCCCCGGCATCTCGCTGAAAAGTTCGACCCACTGGTTCACACAAGCTCCCCGGGACGACTCCCCCATGTCGGCTAGAACCGGCAAAGCCTGGCTCTCGAAGTTCGCCGCATCGGGAGACAGCGCCATCCGGAAGGTTACCACCGCCAGGTGCTCCGCGCCATCCATGGCCTCCAATCGGGTCACGACCTCGCCCAGCAGCCCGCGACTCAGAAGGAACTCCAGATCCGGCTCCAGGCGTTCCACCCCGAGCGCCATCCCGCGCCTCGCCGCCTCACCACCAGGCTTCGGCGGAAAGGTGTGCGGAAAGCCGGGGTAATCGGCAGCTGCCACATAGGTTCCGACCAACAGATCCACCGCATCATCCCGCCGTCCCGCATCGACCAATTGTCCTGCCAACTCCCGCCGCGCAGGCACGGGTCCATTGCTCCGCGCCGCCAGCCAGCGCCGGAATTCCGCCGCCAGCCCCGGATCCGAGGAAAGGAAATAGCGGTGAAGGGCTGTCACTGACTGCCCGTCCGGCATCTGCAACACCGGGTTCAATTCCCGGACCAAAGTCAAGACCTCCACGGCATCCTCCTTGCCGAAGGCTCCCAGCACGTCGGCCTGCGACAGGCGCCCGACCGCGCCCTCGCCCATTGCCCGAATGCAGGCGAGCATCAGTTCGCGGTCTCCCCCGGCAACCGCCGGACGAATCAGCTGGCTCGCCGCCACCGCGTCCATCGGATCAAGCGCCAGGATCCTTCGCGCATTGGCAATCGCCCGCGATTCCCCCTCCTCCGGCTCGCGTCGGTCGATCGCTTGGAGAACCCGCAGGATCTCGACCTCCGCAAAGCCTGCTCGCCGCATCTTTCCCTGGATCTCCTGAAGCCAGGCGTCGAACTGTCCCGTCATCTGCAGGATCCGCGCCGCCTGATACGAGTCGCCGCCATTCGGACCGTCTTTTGCCAGCGCGACCTTGTCGAGAATACGCTTTGCCGCAACGATGGACTCCGGAGTCCCCGCCAAGTTCCTCTGCTGCAGGTCAGACAGGATCCGGGCGTCCTCGTCCGGTGTCGCCTGCATCCGCGGCGGTTCCAGCTTGAGCTCACGCCGGGCCAGTTCGACCAGACGCCGGTCGTGAACCAGACCGGATCCGATCCGCCGGAGAAATTCGCTCCGGACCGATACCGGCCGGTCCTTCAGTTCGGCCAGGATCTGGAGCACGTCCCCATCCTTCGCACCGCTTCCCGCGAGCACTGCAAACCGGAACGCTTCGGTGCCGCGAGCTTCCTTTTCACCGGCCATCAATGCAGCGTAGCTCGCGTCGGCCTGCGCCTTCAGCGCCGCGTCACCGCAATCGAACATGCCACGGGCGATCAGGATCTCCACCAGCAGGCGCCGCGGATCCCCGGGTTTGAACAACCTCATCGTCCGCTGCAGCGTCACCCGGTCGTCCTCCTTCGGAGCCATCCCGAACGGCAGGCCGAAGCCCCCTCTCGCGAAGGTTTCCGACCATCGTTCCAACAGCTGCACCGGCACCCCGGCCCGCATGATCGCGGCCGGAGGCATATTCAGGAATCGCCCTGTTTGTACCGGCTGGATTCGCAAGATCTCCGGCGGTGCAAAGGCCGTCAGCCACTCACCTGCCTGCATCGATCTCCTCAATTCCCCGCCCGAATCCGCGGGTTCCTTCTTCACGGGATGATCCGGGATGAGCTCCTGCAACCGGGGAAAGCGGCCCGCCGCCCTGCGGAGGTTGCGTTGGAGCGTCTCGACTTGACCCGAATCACGTGCCGAAACCTCGGTCGCCAAGCGGTCGAGGCTCGACTGCCACGCCCCGGCATCGACCTCCGTGCCACCCAGCAGCCGCAGCAGTATCTCCGCATCGCGGCGCACCTGAAACCCGCTTTTTCCCGGGTCACCTGCCGCCAACTGGTCGAACTTCCCGACCAGCACGTTCGCCACCTCCGGCGGCAAGACCCGGTCCACGAGACGCAGAGCCAGCCCCGCCAGCAGCCAGCCGCTCACCCCGGCATTTCCCGGCTCGGCGAGAGCGGCGTCGGTCGCGGTTGCAACCATTTCGAAATCCATCCCCCCGGCCGCCAGGTAGCGGACCCGGTCCACGACCGGCAAGTCGGCCCATTCCCCGTGCCGTTCCAGCACCGCGCGCACCCGGTCCTGGCGATCCAGCAGGCCGAGGCCGCGGATCGCGAGATAGGCCAAATCACCACCGGCAGCATCGTCCAGTCCGCGGAGATCATCTTGCAACCATTTGCCCGGCTCCGCCTTTTCCACGGCTTTCAACGGCAGGACGGCCACCTGCTCAAACAGATCCGCGGACCGGACCGGGTCGGATTTTCTCAACTCCTTGGCAAGTAGGAGCTTGATATGGGGATCGTCGGGCAAGCGCCGTTGCAGTTCGCCCAGGACCGCGATTCCGGTCGGTCCTTGATTTCGCCGATCCCTCCACTCCTGCCAGATCAGGTCCACCAGAGGTTCCGGATCGCCGCCATTCGCAAGCCATGTTCCCAGGGTCTTCGCGAAGGCATCGGGATCGGGCATTCGCATCAGTGGGACAATCAACCCCCGGCGCTCTGCCAGCTCCAGATCCCCGCGATGCCAGCAAGCGACCCCGGCGGCGACCACCCTCGGATTGTCGCGCAGCAATGCCAAAATTTCCGCCAGTTCTGCCGGGCCGGCATCCTCAAGCAATCCCTCCACCAAGTGGTCCACCTCGTCCTGATCGCCCAGCCGGTGAAGAAAAAACGCCAGCTTCAAAGGATCCGCCTTCGTCCGGTTGAGAAGTTCCCCGAGTTGGTCCCGGTGCCAGGCGACGTCCAGCTCCTCCGACCATAAGGCGCGCCGCCAGTCCGGTGAATCCTCCCGTTCCGCGAGAATACCGAAGAATTCCGCCAGCAAGTCCCACTCGCCCGCGTCCTCAAGCGGACGGCACGCCTGCTGGAAGCTGTTGGACGACAGTTCGCCCTTCACCGCGCGCGCCTCTTCCGGCTGCCGGGACCTCAACATCAAACGGATCCGGTCGAGCGAATCGATCGGTCCGAGCGCCAGCGCCGCCGCATAGTCCCCCCGGCTTTCAAGGAACGATATCAATGCCCGCCGATCCCCCCGGTGCATCGCTTCGGCGATCTCCTGCTCGTGTTCTTCCGAGATCGGCACGCCTAACAATACCTGCCCGCGCAGACCGAATGGACTCCCGGAGACGGGCGCAACATTGCGGGCAAACCGCTCGGCCGACAGATCGAGATCGTCCAGGAAATCCGCATGACATACCGGCACCACCAGCCCCGCCAACACCGGCCCCAAGACATGTCGTTTCCTCATCTGCCCAGCAAATCCGCCCCCGCCCTTTTTCCAAGGAGGAATCCCGCAATCCTGTGCCTCCCATCACCTCCGGCCCTCTTTTGTCTTTCCCCTGACGTCCTCTTCCGGCTTTTGTCGTCAAGCGTTCCACCAACCGATGGCCTACCGCACGATCATCTTCGATTTCGACGGCACCCTCGCCAACACCCTCGAGGAAAGCCGCCGGATCTACAACCTGCTGGCAGGAGACTACGGCCTGCGCGAGGTCGCGGCGGAGGAATTGCCCGCGCTCCGCCATTTTTCGGTGCTCGAGCTGCTCGACCACCTCGACATCCCGAAGCGCCGGGTGCCCTCGCTGCTGTCCCGCGGAACTTCCCTGATGCGCGGCAACATCGCCAACCTGCCGCTGATCGACGGCATCGACGCCGTTCTGCCGGTGCTCCGCGAACGGGTCAATTCGTTCGGGGTGCTGACCTCCAACACCGAGACGAATGTCGACCTCTTCCTCAAGGCGCGGGGGTTGCGGGACGAGTTCGACTTCATTTCCTCGACCTCCAAGCTGACCGGGAAATCGACCCATCTCCGGTCCATCCGCCGGACCTTCTCCCTGCATCCGGAGGAAATGCTCTATGTCGGCGACGAGATCCGCGACATCAAGGCGGCCAAGAAGGCGGGGATCGCCGTCGCCGCCGTCACCTGGGGCTTCAACTCCGAGGCATCCCTCGCCGCGGAGTCGCCGGAACATCTCATATCCACGCCGGATCAGCTTCTTGAGCTGATGCCGTCCGGATGAACCAAAGATCCTCCGCCGGATGCTGGAAGATGGCGTTGCATCGCCTTGACCCGGGGAGCCTGCGCAGCCCCGTCCCATGATTTCCAGATTCGACAAATCAAGCACGCACGCCAATCTGCGCCCATGAACCCGCCCGACGACGCCCCCGAAACCGAGCCGCACGTGGAAGAACACCACCCCGAGGAAAAGTCCGCGGTGACCCTGCCGACCTCGGTGCTCGCGCTTGGTTTCATCGCGATCGCCCTCGTCGGCGTGCTGATTGCCACCGCCATCCGCTCGCGTCCGGCCGAACCGGCGGGAGCCAACGCCGGCGACGACCCTGCCCTGCGCGAGGCCAAGGCGAAGATCCAGATGCTCCAGTCCAGCGTCAACCAGGAGCGGGCCAAGCTCGGCCTCTCGCCGCTTTACGGTGAAACCACCGAGTCCGCCGAGGCGGTCGCCGCCCGGATCACCGACGACGCCGCCACGCTGGTCGCCATGGCCAAGGGAGTGAAGGACCTGATCATCCAGAAGGACGCCGAACTCGCGCAGCGGAGCAAGGAGCTCACCGACGCGATCAAGCTCCAGGGCGTCCTGCGCGACCAGGCGGCAAAGCTCGAGGAGAAGCTCAGCCGCGCCCTGATCGACGGCTCCGACGCCGCCTCGCTGAGATCCCAGCTCGAAGCCGCCAACAAGCGCATCATCGAGCTCGGCGACGAAGTCCAGCGCCTCCGCGAAGGTCCCGCCGACCTGCAGGCCCGGCTGATGGAAGTCACCTCCGACCGCGACCTGCTCCGCGCCCGGCTGGCCGAGCTCGAAGCCAAGCTTTCCCAGGCCTCGCTCTTCGCCGGCACCGAGGATGAGATGTTCAAGGAAGCTCTCGAGTTGTTCCGCGGACTGAGGGCGCTCGAGAACAAGCCCGACTCAGAGGTAGCCACGGCCTACAGCCAGTTCGGCGTCAAACTCGGCGCCAACGTCCTCGACAAGATCGACTTCCCCACCGGGTCCGCCGAGGTCCCGCCCGACGACCTCGCCAAAATCGAAGCCTTCGCAGGCGACGCTCCGGACCACGCCCTGCTGATCGTGATCGGCTACGCCTCGGAAACCGGCAACGTCGATACCAACCGCGTCCTGTCCTCCGACCGGGCCACCGCGGTGGCGCGCATCCTCGACAATGCCAAGCGCCCCGGCCAGCGCGTGCAGGCCGCCTATCTCGGCCAGACGGACCGCTTCGGCTCGAAGTTCCCCGAGCGCAACCAGATCTGCGAGGTCTGGCAAATCGTCCCGAAGAACTAGCCCGCCAGATTCCGCCACAGGACCCAGCCACCGGTCAGCAGGACCATCACGCCGAATCCCCGGCGCAGGTGCCGGACCGGCAAGCGCGACGCCAGGGCATTGCCCGCCAGCGAGCCTGACACAGCCAGGATCGAGAAGGTCGCGGCGAGGGTCCAGTCGGTGTGATCCTGCTCTCCTGCATGGGCGGCAAAGCCGGCAGCCGCATTGAAGGCGATCACCGCCAGCGACGTTCCCGTCGCCGCCCGCAGCGGCAAGCGCGCGAATTTCATCAGGGCGGGCATCAGCAGGAATCCGCCGCCGACGCCGAGGAAGCCGGTCAGGATCCCCACCCCGGTGCCAGCGCCGACACAGCGGAAAGGCTGGCAAACGGCGGCTTCCGTCGTGTCGCCGTCACGCGCCAGCAGCATCTTGACGGAAACCGCCAGCATCAGCACCGCGAACGACGCCATCAGGATCTCCGGCGACACCATGCGGGTGAACCGCGCTCCGAGCCAGGCACCGACCATCCCGGAAAGCGCGAACATCAATGCCGCCCGCGGATGGAAGTCCCCCGCCCGCCAGCGCTGCACGGCCGCGGCCGCCGCCGCCACGCCGACAATGAACAGGCTCAACCCGACTGCATCGGCGGGTGGCACGCCGGCGAGGTAGACCAGCACCGGCAGCGTGATGATGCTACCGCCGGCACCGGTGAGCCCCAGCGACAGGCCGATCAGGCAGGCGCCGAGCCACGCCAGCGGGTTCATTTCACGGAGAGCGCAGGAGCTCCGATCTCGCCATAGGCGCCGTCGACGTGGACGACATTGTGACCCTTGGCCCCAAGGAAAGCCGTGGCCATCGCCGCCCTCAGGCCACTGCCGCAGTGAACGTAAATCGTCCGCCGGCCGGGAATCTCACCCGCCCGTTCGGCAAGCCGGGTGTAGGCGATGTTCAGGGCGCCCTCGACGTGACCCGCCGCGAATTCGTCGGCGCTCCGCACATCCAGCACCACCGCTTCCGGGTCTTCCTCCAGGACGTGGCGAAGCTCGGCAGTAGTGATCCGCGGGAAGGCGCTCGTCATTTGATGCGCGTGGGTCGCTTCGATCGCGGGGATCCAGGCATCCACTGCATCCAGGCCGATGCGCACCAATTGGCGTACCGCCTCGTCGAGCTGCGACTCCCCGTCCACAACCAGCAGCAACGAGGTGTTTTCTTCCACGTAGGAGCCCGCCGCCAGCGGCAGTTTGCCACCATCAAGCGGAGCATAGAGGGAATCGAGCAGGTGGCGGGACATGAAGAGCCTGCGGTCTCCACGCAGATCAAGGATCGCCCGGCCCTTGGTCGCGACCCATTCGTCGAGTTCGTCCTCCTTGATCCGGCGGGGCACCGGCAACTTGCCACCGGGCAACAGCGCCGGGCCTGACCGGTTGTCGCGCTTCATCCGCGCGAAATACAACGGCGGCTCGGGCTGGCCGGACAGGATGTCCTTCACGAAGTCGTCCTCTCCGCCCTCCAGGGCTTCGCGGAGCGCTCCATTGAAAAGGCGCTCGTAGCCGAGGACACTGACGGGGACGGATCCCAGGGCCTTGCCGCAGGCGCTGCCGGCCCCGTGGGCGGGCAGGATCTGCAGGTGACCGGGCAGATCGGCGGTACTACGGAGGCTTTCGTACAAGGTGCGCGCCGACGGCTCCATCGCCCCGGTCTGCCCGGCCGCACTTTCCAACAGGTCCGGCCGGCCGACGTCACCGACGAAGATGAAGTCCCCGCTCAACAGCGCGATCGGCTCGTCCGCCCCCCCGCCCAGATCGGTCACCAGGAAGCTCAGGTGCTCGGGCGTGTGGCCCGGCGTCAGCAGGGCCTTGAACTCGATGTTGCCGACCTTGAAGGTGTCGCCGTCGTGGAGGAAGCGGGCCTTGCGGTTGCCTTGCGCCCACTCGAACTGCCAGTCCTCCCCGCCTTCCGCGGACAGGTAGGCGGTCGCGCCGTGGCGCTCGACCAGCTCGCGGGCCCCGCTCAGGTAGTCCGCGTGGATGTGGGTGTCCGCGACCGCGGTGATCTCGAGGCCGTTGGCCGCCGCGACCTCGAAGTAGCGGTCGAGGTCGCGTTCAGGATCGATGAGGATCGCCTGGCCGGTGCGTTGGCAGCCGATCAGGTAGGCGTTCTGCGCGAGCGCGGAATCGGTGATCTGACGGAGGAACATGGCATTGGGTAATAGAGGTTAATCCGGGGGATGCTTCAATGGGAACAGGAGCGGCTGCGCTGGTTCCACGGCATGCGGGCGAGCAACAGGCCCATCCCGCACCAGTCGGTGATCCCGGCGAACACCAGCCCCGCGCCCACGAAGGCGCTGAGGCCGAAGAAGCCGGGGTGCACGGCGAACCCGAGGGTCACGCCCGTCAGCACCAGCAGTCCTGCGGCAATCCGGACCTGGCGCTCCAGAGGCATTACCGCGGCACCGCGCTCCACCGGCAGGCCCGCCTGCTCCCAGGCGGTGACGCCGCCGTCAAGAACAGCCAGGTTTTCACAACCGGCGGCGGCCAGCTTCTGGCGTGCTTGCTCGGCCCGCTTGCCGCTGCGGCAGACAAGCACGCAGGTGCGGTCGCTCGACCCGTCGCGGACCTTCGCCGGGTCGAGACGATCGAGTGGCATCAGGGTGGCTTCCTCGATGTGAATCTCGCCGTGCTCGGCGGGTGTTCTGACATCAATCAACTGCACCGTGCCGGCGGCACGGCCTTCCTGGACTTCCCGGGGACTCAGATTCGTTTTCATTGGTTTCGCTGGCGGTGATTGCCCGTCCCGCTTTCGTTATCGTTATATAGCCATATGGTTATTCTTGCGCAAGCGGATTTTTGTGGCAATCTCCCCCCAATCGTCCGCCATGGCCGCCAAGCTATCCCTTTCCGACCTCGAACGTGTCGCCAACCTGTTCCGCGTCTTTTCCGAAGCCACGCGGCTCGCCCTTTTGCAGGAACTGCGCGAGGGCCCGAAAGCGGTGGGCGAGCTGGTCGACGCCCTGCCGACCACCCAGGCGAATGTCTCGAAGCAGCTGAAGATGCTGCATGATTCCGGCCTGGTTTCGCGCACCAAGCAGGGCACCAGCGTGATCTACCAGATTTGCGAGCCGATGGTCTTCGAGCTCTGCAAGCTGGCCTGCGACAAGCTGAATCGTCCGGCACCGAAGCCACGGAAGCTGGAGTTCTGACGCACTTTTCCGGAGCAGTTCCCGCGATCCGTGCCAAGCTCCACGGTGCACCTCCTGCTCACCGGGGCGAACGGATACATCGGCCTGCGCCTGCTGCCGGCCTTGCTGGACGACGGTCACCGCGTCACCGCCGTGGTCCGCGACCGCCGGAGATTTCCCGCCAGTGACTTCGAGCGTGCCGGTGACCGTCTCCAGGTCATCGAGGGCGATTTCCTGGAACCCGGGAGCCTGCCTGCCTTTCCCGACGACCTCGACGCCGCGTATTACCTGCTCCACTCGATGGGCGGCGGCGGTGACTTTGCCGCCCGGGAGGAAGCCACGGCCCGCGCTTTCACGACCGCCCTGTCGGCGACCCGTTGCCAGCGGATCCTCTATCTCGGCGGGCTGGTCGACGAATCGCGGGAGCTTTCGCTGCATCTCCGCTCGCGGCTCCACGTCGAGGACGTCCTGCGGGAAAGCGGAATCGCGCTGACCGTCCTGAGGGCCTCGATCATCGTCGGGTCGGGGTCCGCCTCGTTCGAGATTGTCCGCGACCTCGCCGAGAAACTGCCGGTCATGATTTGCCCGCGCTGGGTCAGTACCCGCTGCCAGCCGATCGCCATCCGCAACGTGATCGACTACCTGACCGGCCTGCTGGATTGCCCGGAAACCGCCGGCAAGACCTTCGACATCGGTGGTCCCGAAATCCTCCGGTACCGCGACCTGCTCGCCGGCTACGCCGAGGTCCGCGGCTTGAAGCGCCGCTTCATCCCGGTCCCCTTCCTCAGCCCGAAGCTTTCGTCGTGGTGGCTCTACCTGATGACGACGACCCGCTTCCAGCTCGCCCGCAGCCTGGTCAGCTCGATGAAAAATGAAACGGTGTGCCGCGACACCGCCATCCGGGATTTCCTGACCCCGCGGCTGATCGGTTACCGGGAGGCGGTCGAGAGGGCCTTGGCACGGATCGCCCAGAACCGGGTGCCTTCGAGTTGGTTCGACGCGCTCAACGACGGCTCACTGGAGCCGCGCTTCATCGATGCGATCAAGGTCCCGGAACACGGCGTCCTGCGCGACGAGCAGCGGGTCCCCCTGCAGGCACCCCGCGAGCAGGTCCTCGACGCCATCTGGTCGCTTGGCGGCCAACGGGGCTGGCCTTCGATGGACTGGGCCTGGCACCTCCGCGGGACCATCGACCGGCTCGCCGGTGGCATCGGTCTCCGCCGCGGCCGCCGGCACCCGACCGACTTGCGGCCAGGGGACGCGCTGGACTTCTGGCGGGTCGTGGTGGCCGACCGCGAGCGGGGCCGGCTGATGCTTTATGCAGAGATGAAACTCCCTGGCGAGGCGTGGCTGGAATTCCAGGTCGAATCGTCCACCTTGCGCCAGACCGCGACCTTCCGGCCCCAGGGCCTGCTCGGGCGGGCCTACTGGTATTCGGTGCTCCCCTTCCACTGGCTGTTGTTCCCGCGCATGGCCCGGCGCCTCGCCTCCTAGAGTCCGCTGGCCTTGAGCCCGGAAAACGATGCGGGATTGCGCTCCGGGCGGGTCGTGTAGCGCCGCACCCCGATGCAGCCGTCGGCAAAGCTGTCGTCCTCCACCTCGATCTTCGGCCGGTTCATGTCGTCGACGAAGACCCGGATCCGGCTCCCCTTCGCCTCCACCCGGATCACATGGTCATCCCCGGCCTTGAGCGGCATGGCGGCCGCCGCAAGTTCGGCCCAGGCATTGTCCGCCTTGCCGAGGATCACCTCACCGCGCTCAACGCTGATACCCGCATAGTAGCCGCGGTAGGTGTCCGCGCCGATCGCCGCGTCACCGACGCGGAAGATCAGGCCGGCATCCCCCGACTCGTTCACCGTCACCTTGCCCTCGTAGGCGAGATCGCGGAATCGGGCCGCAGGGTTCACCGCCTTCACCCCGGCCAGCCCCGAACTCCCCGAATGGGCGTTGGAGGCCGCCTGCAAGGCACCATCGCGCACAAACCAGCCGCCACCGTAGAAAATCCAACCGTCATGGTGCCCCGCCGCGAACGAGTCCGAGAATGTGGCCGCCGGCGTGGCATCCTTGTCCCCGATCACCGGAAAGCTGGTCACCCGCAGCATTCCGGCGCCGAAAGGGACCAAGGCGATCCGTTCTTCGCTGGCCGTCGAAGCCACCGGACTGACCGGCGGATCGAGCGCCACCAGTCCGCCGGGCGCGAGCTTCCACTCCGCGACCTTCTTGGCCCGGGCAGTGAGGATGACCGGGGTCGTCGCGCGATCGAACGGATTCGCCGGCACATCTCCCACCTTGGCCTCGAAGCTGGCTGCCGGATCGGCCGGATCGATCACCAGCCCGTAATTCCACGCCGCCTCTGGGAACAATTCCAGCGAGTCGAAACCTTCAACTTTGCCCGTCTCGAAACTCTCCCTGCGTTCCGCGATCCCGAGCGAATAGACCAGCGGTCCGCGCTCGACCGAGACGCTACCATTCACCCCCGGCCGCAGTTGGATTTGCATCGGCAGGTCCAGGCTCACCACATCGCCGTCCCGCCAGCGGCGCCGGATCGTCGCGAAGCTGCCGGCCCGCGGGGCGGCTTCCGCCTTGCCGTTCACGGACAGCACTGCCGCGCTGCACCATGCCGGAATCCTCAATGACAGCGGGAAATTCACCTCTCCGGCGGCTGCCACGGTGATCCGGATGCGGTCGCTGAACGGATAACCCGTTTCCGACGTCAAGCGGACGCGACGGCCGTCGCCAACGGTCGCCGTCACCTCCATCGGCCCGTGGGCAAGGACCGCGAGCCCCTTGTCCGGCGTGGCCGCCCACGCATTCTGGACGAACTTCGGCCAGCCCATGTGGAAGTTGTAGCAACAGCACGGGAAGCCCGATACCGGCGATGGGGTACTACCGTTGGCGTAGTCCTGGTTGAAGCCCTTGCCACCGCGCTTGGCGACGACGTTGTTATTGATGCAGTAGTAAACGTGCTGGTGGATGTCGCCGGTCAGGGATCCGGGCAGGGCATTGTAGGCCATGCGCTCCAGGCTGTCGCCGATCGACGCCGCGCCCAGAACCCGCAGCACGCTCGCGTCGCTGAGCATCCGCTCGACGATCGAGCACAGCTCGATGCCCTGGGTGGTCGAAGGACCGGCGAGGAATTCGCTGCCGGCATTGATCCCGACCGCGGTGCCGTGGTCGCGGTCGAGGTTCGCGACGCCCGCCGCGTAGGCGTTGCGATCGGCTTCCTTGCCCGAGCGGAGCGAATGGAGGGCGGGCATCTTGAGCGCCTGGGGAATGTTGACGTTGTGCTTCGGCTGGAAATCGTCGCCGAATTCCAGGAAGCGGTTGCGGGTGAAAATGTCGGTCCACGGATACGCCTGATCCGCGAGCTTGTCGGCGAGTTCGAGGAGGAAACGGTCACCGGTGCGGTTGTAGAGCCAGAACACCGTCTCGATCTCATCACCGGCCCGCGATTTTCCCCAGTCCCGCAGCGGCCGGGCATCGAGTCCGGCATTCAAGTGGCGATAGTAGGAACCGAGGAACGGGATCACCCGTTCATCGCCGGTTACTTCCTGGAAGTCGCGGAGCAGGTGGTTCACCACCATCCGCGGCCACCAGTCATCGTTGTTGGCCGGACCGTAGAAACCGTCCTCGCGCTGGCTCGCGAGGATCGGATCCACCCAGGCGCGGACCTGGTCTTGCAGCTCCTTGTCGTCGAGCGCCCATGCCAGCGGGATCAGACCCTTGAGATAATAGGGACCTTTCTCCCAGTTCTCGCCCTTGCCGCCGCGCCAGGCGCTTTCCGGCCCCACCGCGTCGAGCAATTCCTCCGCGTGCCCGGTCAGCCCCTTGCGCTGGATCTCCAGCTGGCGCCCGAGCCAGCCCCGTGGCTTCACGCTGCCAAGTGGCAGGGCGATGAAATGGCCCTGGCCCAGCGGCGCGCGATTCGCCACGGCCGGGGTCACGGGCTCGGCTGCGGCGGTGAAAGCGAGGAGGACAAGCGGTGGAAGGAAAGCGAGGGCAGGAGATTTCACGGGCGCGGAGAAGGGGTCGCGACGAAGGTTGATCCGCTGGATTGGCACTTCAAACCCGATTGAAGACATTCGGGCGTTCTTCATCCGCCGCCTCGCGCCCGACCGCTCCACGACTCGATTTTCCCTTGCCCCCCACGTCCCGCTAGCCGCTACTCGCCGCCGTGATTCCCAACGTCCTCGCCGAACGCTACGCCTCCCCCGCCCTGCAAGCAATCTGGTCCGCCGAGGGCCGCATCGTGCTGGAGCGCGAGTTCTGGATCGCGGTGATGAAAGGCCAGCGCGAGCTCGGCCTCGACATCCCCGAAGAGGCGATCGCCGCTTACGAAAAAGCCAAGGACAGCGTGGACCCCGGCTCGATCATGGCCCGCGAGCGGATCACCCGCCATGATGTGAAGGCGCGAATCGAGGAGTTCAACGACCTCGCCGGCCACGAGCACATCCACAAGGGCATGACCTCGCGCGACCTGACGGAAAACGTCGAGCAGCTCCAAGTCTACCGTTCGCTGCTGGCCATCCGCGACAAGTCGGTGGCCGTGCTGGCGCGCCTCAAGAAGCGCTCGGAACAGTGGTCGGATCTGCTGATCACCGCCCGCACCCACAACGTCGCCGCCCAGCCGACCACCCTCGGCAAGCGCATCGCGATGTTCGGCGAGGAGATGCTGACCGCCTTCCACGCGCTGGAAGACATCATCGCCCGTTACCCGGTCCGCGGCCTCAAGGGCGCGGTCGGCACCCAGATGGACCAGCTTTCCCTCTTCGAAGGCGACACCGCCAAGGTCGCGGCATTGGAAAAGAGCGTCGTCGCCCACCTCGGCATGCCGGCGGTCTGGACCAATGTCGGCCAGGTCTACCCGCGCTCCCTCGACTTCCGGGTTGTCGCCGCGCTGACCGACCTTGCCAGCGCGCCCTCGTCGTTTTGCCGCACGCTGCGCCTGATGGCCGGCCACGAAACCGCCAGCGAGGGCTTCGCCCCCGGCCAGACCGGGTCGAGCGCCATGCCGCACAAGATGAACTCGCGCTCCTGCGAGCGGGTCAACGGCTTCCACGTGATTTTGAAAGGCTACCTCGCGATGGCCGCGGGCCTCGCCGGCGACCAGTGGAACGAAGGCGACGTCTCCTGCTCGGTGGTCCGCCGGGTGATGTTGCCGGACGCCTTCTTCACCCTCGACGGCCTGTTCGAGACCTACCTCACCGTCCTTGACCAGATGGACGCCTACCCCGCCGTGATCGGCAAGGAGAACGCCCACTACCTGCCCTTCCTGATGACCACCACCATCATGATGGAGGCGGTGAAGTCCGGCGTCGGCCGCGAAACCGCCCACAAGGCGATCAAAGAGCACGCTGTCGCCACGGTGAACGACCTGCGCAACGGCAAGACCAACGTCAACGATCTCGTCGAGCGCCTCGCCGGCGACGAACGCATCCCGCTTTCCAAGGAGCAGCTCGCCGCCATCGTCGCGGCCGGTGAAAGCAACGCCGGCGCGGCCCTTGCGCAGGTCGAGGCCTTTGCCGCCGCCGTCGGCGAGCTTGAAGCCGCCCACCCGCAGGCCGCGGCTTACGCGCCCGGATCGATCCTCTGAACGGGGGATGAGGTTTGGGTTGGCGAGCCCATGTCAGGAAGCGAGGATTCCGGTCATGTTCATGCTCAGGGCCCTTGTTCTTGCTTCCCTTGCCATGCTCCCGTCGCTGCGGGCGGCGGGGCGGCCGAACCTGATTTTCATCCTCGCCGACGATCTCGGCTACGCGGAGCTGGGCTGCTACGGCCAGAAAGTCATCCACACCCCGAATCTCGACCGGATGGCCGCGGAGGGGATGACCTTCACTCAGTTCTACGCCGGTGCCACGGTCTGTGCGCCGTCGCGATCGGTGCTGATGACCGGCCAGCACCAGGGTCACACCCGGATCCGCGGAAATTCTCCCGATTCCCATGCCGCGGCGGCGGCCCTGCAAAAAGAGGACACCACCATCGCGCGGGTACTGCAGTCGGAGGGCTACACCACCGCGATGATCGGAAAGTGGGGGCTGGGCAGCACCGGAGACGCCTCCACCGGGTTACCGGCCAACCAAGGGTTCGACGAATTCTTCGGCTTCCTCGACCACGTCCACGCCCACAATCATTACCCGGATCACCTGTGGCGGAACGAGACCCGAGTCCCGCTGCCCAACATCGTGACGCCTGTCGGTGAACGCGGCGGTGGCTATGCAAAGGACGGCATCCTCTACGCCGACGATCTCGGCACCGACGAAGCGCTGAAGTTCGTCTCGCGCCACCATCCGGGCCCGTTCTTCCTCTACTGGAGCTTCATCATGCCCCACGCCAACAACGAGCGGAACCGGGCGCTGCACAACGGAGCCGAGGTGCCCGACTTCGGTCCCTACGCCGGGGAAGACTGGCCGGAGCCCGACAAGGGACAGGCGGCGATGATCACCCGCCTCGACGGTTACGTCGGCCGGATATTGGACAAGCTCGACGAGCTGGGGATCGCCGGCGAAACCCTGGTCATTTTCAGCAGCGACAACGGACCGCACAACGAAAGCAGCCACAACCTCGCGCGCTTCCAGCCGGCCGGACCGCTCCGGGGCATCAAGCGCGACCTCACCGACGGGGGCATCCGCGTGCCGGCGATCGCGCGCTGGCCCGGCAAGATCGCGGCGGGGTCGGCATCGGGACACGTCGCCTACTTCGGGGATTTCTTCGCCACCGCCTGCGAGGTGGCGGGAGCCGAAGTGCCGGCCGGCTTGGACTCGGTCAGTTTCGCCCCCACCCTCCTCGGCACCCCGGAAAAGCAGCTCAAGCACGAGTTCCTCTACTGGGAATTCCATGAAGGCGGCTTCCATCAAGCCGTGCTCCATCAAGGGCGGTGGAAGGGAATCCGGTCGAAGAGTATCCGGAATCCCATCGTCCTCCACGACCTCGCCGCCGATCTCGGGGAGTCCAGGGACCTTGCCTCCGAACACCCGGAAATCGTCGAGAAGATCAAAAGCTACCTGGACGGGGCCCGAACAGACGCCGCCGACTGGCCCGTCCGGTAGCAGCGCACCGAGACACTCGAGCACTGGTTTCCATGGACTTACCGATTGACAAAACCCATTAGGTTTTGTTCACCATCAAGTGCTATGAGCACCCTTTCGAAGTTTTCCCCCTCACTCGCCTTGTTCGCCCCGGTCGCGGCCGTGGTGGCCACCGACTCCGTCGATGCCGCCGGCTATTTGAAGATCGGCGACATCAAAGGTGAAGCCACCGAAGCCGGCCACAAGGAATGGATCGAAATCAGCAGCTTCAAGTGGGGCATCGACTGCGACCCCGAAGCTGCGGCCGGTACCCGCCAGCACAAGCCGATCACGATCACCAAGGAAATCGACAAATCCAGCCCTATCCTGATGCTCGCTTGTGGAGGCGGCAGCCCCACCGGGGAAAGCTTGTCGATGACGCTGGCGCTGGCCGACCCGAACCGCAATGAAGGCCAGGACTACTACAAGATCGAGTTCCACGATGTCGTCGTGACCTCGTATCAAACCGGTGGCGGCGCCAGCGGCGACCCGCTGCCGACCGAGTCGATCTCATTCAACTACGAGAAGATCACCTGGACCTACGTTCCGGCCGACGGTTCGGCGCCGGTCGTCGTGTCCCGTGACTTCAGTCCCGATCCGTCATGAGCCTTTCCGGCAAATCGCTGCTCGGCGGGCTGGCGGTTGCGGCATGGGTTGCGGTCGTGCCCGCCGCCCGGGCCGAAGCCCCGACTTATCAGGCGTGGATCCGTTTCGGCGACGGGATCCCCGGCGAAGCCACCGACCCCGGTCACGAGGGATGGACCGCAGTGGAGACCCTTTCCACCGCCGTCGCCACCGACGGTTTCGCGCTCACCTGCCACCGCCGGATCGACAAGTCGACGCCGCTGCTGATGGGCGCCTGTGCCGATGGCAGCCCCTTTCCCGAGGTCCGGGTCGACATCGCCCGCTATCAGGACGGCGTGCGCCAGGATTTCTGGGAGCTCATCCTGCATCAGGTGCTCATCGTCGCCTGCGATCAGTCGGCCGAACCACCCGCCGCGGCCGGCGGGGAGGATCCGGTTCCGACCGAGACCCTGACCTTGAACTGGCAAAGTGCCAGCGTCACGTATCGGGTCTATCCACCCGGTGCCGCGCCCTACGACATCAAGCGCCTGGTTTCCGCTGACGGCGATGGCGACGGTTTGCCCGATGCCTACGAAAGTTCGGTGGGACTCGACCCCGCCAGCAGCAACCACGACACCGACTCCGATGGCGACGGCTTGCTGGACACCGACGAATACCGGCTCGGCACCGACCCGCGGGACGCGACCTCATTTTTCCAAATCATGTCGAGCCAGCTCGATCCGGACTCCGGCCAGCTCATCCTGACCTGGCCGAGCGTGTCCGGAGAGGAATACCAGATCGACTACAGCCCGGACCTCGCCACGCCTTTCGCGCCGCACGCGACGGTGATCGCCACCGGGCCGCAGACCACCCGCAGCGTCCCGCGCCAACTCGCCTCGGGATTCTTCCGCGTCCGCCACGGCTCGGCCCCCTGATCCCTCCGATGTTTCCCGCCCAGGAACTCGCTGCATGGGACCCCGAGCCGCTCCGCGAGGCTTTGCAGGCGGCCGGCTACCGGGGAAAAAACTTCCGGCCGCTCGACGGCGACGGCCGCATTCTCGCCGCGGACCCGGGAACGCCGGGCATCGATCTTGCCCTCCGCCTGTTCTCCTCGCCCGCCGGGATCCCTCGGGCCGCTGCCGAGTCGCTGCTCGGAGCCGCCCTGCCACCGCTGCTCGAACTGGGTCTGCTCGTGGAAAGCGATCCGGGACAGATCCGCTCCTGCGCACGGCTCGAGCCGGACGGTGACGGATGGTTTGCCTCCGATCACACCGGGTCGATCACCGGGCGGCCCGACCATGTGATGGGCATCGGCCGCAGCACCCGGATTCTCGGTGCCCTGGCTGCGGCAGGCACCGGCACCCGCGCTCTCGACCTCTGCTCCGGGGCCGGCTGGATCGCGCTGGGTCTCGCCAAAGCCGGCGGCAAGGTCACGGCCACCGACCTCAGTGGCCGTGCCGTCGACTTTGCCCGCTTCAACGCCCGCCTTGCGGGCGAAGATTCGATCGAATGGCTCCAGGGCAACCTGCTTGAGCCGGTGGCCGGCCGCCAATTCGACCTGATCACCGCGAATCCTCCCTTCGTCCTCTCCCCGGAGTCCACGTTCACCTTCCGCGATTCAGGACTCCCCGGCACGGCCTTCGTCGAAAACCTCGCCCGCTCGTTGCCGGATCACCTCGCGCCGGACGGGATCGCGATCATGCTGCTGAGCTGGTACGACGACGGCCGGGACGAGAATTCCTCCGCTCCCCTCGAATGGACCAGCGACCAGCCGTGCAACGCCTGGCTTTTCCGGACCCTGACCCAGGATCCGGCGGAGTACGCCCGCCAATGGTTGCGCGACATCCACGGTGGGGCCCCTCCTCCCGCCGCTGACCTCGAGCGCTGGATCTCGTATCTCGCCGACCTCGGCGCCCGCCGCGTCCACACCGGGTTCCTCATCCTCCAGCGGTCCGACGGCCCCCGCTGGACCCGCTCCGACGTCCGCCGGATCGAGCAAATCCGCTCCGACGCCGGCCAGGACATCCAGCGCGTCTGCCGGGGCGAAAACTGGTTGGCCCGCCATCAGCCCGATGAGCGGATGATCCTAAACACCCGCTTCGGCGTTGCGCCCGGGCTGCGGGCCGAGACCGTCTCCCAGCTCGACCAGCAATGGTCGGCCATCGCCATCCGCCTGCTCAGCCCCGGCCGGCTCGCCTATGACGGCCCGGTCGATGCCTTCCTCCTCCAGCTGCTTGCCCATTGCAAGGACGACGCGACGCCGGGGGAAATGGCCGTTCCACCGGCCGGAGCCGTGTCCCTTTCACCCGATCAGTTCCATGCACGCGTCGCGCTGCTGTGCCGCGAGCTGGTTCGCCACGGAATCCTGCTCCCTCCTGATTGAGGCCCGACGTCACGGCTTGGCGTCGTCCAAGGAATCCGATGGCTTCTCCGGCATCGACCGGATGTGGATATCCGTCTGCGGGAAGGCGATCTCGATCCCGGCCTTGCGGAAGGCGTCGTCGATCGCGAAGTGCAGCTCGTTCCGGGCCGGGAGCAGGTCGTCCACCGAGCCGACATGGGCCCGCAAGATGAAGGCCAGGGAACTGTCGGCAAAGTTGTCGAAGACGGCCATCGGGGCGGGATCCGCGAGTATCCGTTCGTTCTCGCCGGCGACCTTTAGCAACAGGTCCCGCGCGAGCCCGGTGTCGGACCCGTAGGCGATGCCGACCGGCACATCGACCCGCAGGATGTTGTCGCTGAGCGTCCAGTTCACCAGCTGGCCGGTGATGAACTCCTTGTTCGGCACGATCAGTTCGCGGCTGTTGAATTGCCGGATGGTCGTGGCACGGATCCGGATCTGGGTGACCTTGCCGTCGATCCCGTCGATCGTGACGATGTCGCCGAGACGGATCGGCCGCTCGAACAGGATGATGAGGCCGGCGACGAAATTGGCGAAGATCTCCTGGAGTCCGAAACCGATCCCCAGCGTGATCGCGGCCGCGATCCACTGGATCTTGCCCCAGGTGATTCCGACCTGGGCGAAGGCCGCGACCAGACCACAGACCACGATCAGGTAACGGATTGTGGTCGTGAAGGCGAAGCTGCTCCCCGGCTTGAGGTTCATGTGCCGGAAAAACATCAGCTCGAGCAGGCCCGGGATGTTCCTTGCCGCGACGAAGGTCAGCAGCATGATGATGATCGCGGTCACCAGATCCTGGAGCGTCACCTCGCCGGGCGAATCTTCCTGTGCCTCGGGGGCCGCCTTCGACGTCGATGTCAGCGGCCGGGTGAGATTGGTCACGGGGTTCTCGGTCGCCTTGGCTTCCTCCGCCGGGGCCGCCTCGGTCCACAAGGTCACACGGTCCAATGCCGACAACGCGGGAACCGCCGGCCGCCAGATGCCGAAGATCCCGAACGCAATCGCGGTGATCGCCGCCGCGCGCACCAGGCGGTTGGTCTGCTCCTCGACTTCGACCACCTTCAGCGCGTTCGCCTTGACCTCCTCGACCGACGGCTCGTTCTGCGGTTTCGCCCCGGGTTCCGCCTCCTTGGCCGCCCGTTCCTCCAGCGCCGCGGCACGGCGTTTCAGCGCCTGCTGCACCGCGAAGCGCCGGCGGGAAACCAGGATCCAGCGATACAGCATGCTGGCGACCCACAGGGTCACCAGGATCAGGCCGACCGACATCAGGGCCTGGATCCGGAGCCCCTGGACCGAGTCGTAGTAGCCGACCGCCGCCCCCGCGATCAGCGCGATCGTGCTCGCCAGACCGATGATGTACCAGGTCTTGGCAAAGCGGTCCGCAATCCGCCCGTGCCAGTGGAGCAACCCCTTGGAAGGCCGCAGCAGGTGGATCACCAGCCCGAGAAAGACCGCCACCACCGCAATAAACGAGAGCCGTCCGGCGGAGCTCGCCTCGGAGTCCAAGGGCAGCGCGATGGCGAGGAAGAGAAACAGGGGCAAGGTCGGGATGAACCAGTCGAACGCCTTCCGGAGCAGCGCGCAGCGGCCCGCTTCCATGCGGAAATGATCGACCATCACCCCTTCGGGATGGGCCAGGACCCGCAGCAGGATCGCGCCCGAAAGGAAGCCGGCGACATTGCGGATCCCGTGGGCCACCCCGACCGGACACTCCCCCGACCGCAGGAAGATGAACCACATCGCCAGCGGGATCGGCGCGGCGAGCTTGATCGAGTAGAGCATCGCTTTCGCCGTCGGCACGAAGCTGGTGCAGTTCCGTTTGACCGCCTGCTGCCCGCATTCCTTGAGGTGGGCGCGATAGGTGCGGCGGCGCACCACCAGGTAGCTCACGCAGCAGCCGGCCAGCAGCCAGAGCCAGAAATTCTCCCGCATGTCGCGGAACAGCGGGGCGAAAGGCCGCCGCGCGAACATCTCCTTGATGGCCTTCGCCTCGATCGCCGGCTCGTCGAGCCCGATGGGCGTGGTGCTGGGAATCCAGAGCAGGCGCTTGTCCACGAACAGCGCGAAGGCCCCGGACTCGTCGATCAGGCTGCGAACCGCAGTGGTCGTCGCACCCAGGGTCTTGATGTAGCCCTGGTGGTCTTCTATCAGGGTCCGCAAGGTGGCCATCCGCTCGTTCCACAAACGGCTCAGCTCGGGCGCCGAGTCCGCGGCGGGCGCCGTCTGGGCCAGCAGCGATGACTGCCGGTCCTCGAGCGCGATCAGATCGATCTGCGCCTGCGCCGACTTCTCGACCGCTTTTCTCAGCTGGTCGCGCAAGCTGCGGGTCAAAGGCAAGGACTGCCGCTGGGAGCGGAGCAGGCGCCCGGTCGCGGGATCGATCCGCAAGTTGACCTTCTCCAGGAGATTGACCCGTTGCTGGGCTCCGAGGAACTGCTGGGAAACGCGGGCGACCGATTCTTCCAGATTCGCGAGATCGGCGGCCGCCGTGGCCATCCGCACACTCAGACCATCCTTCCCGCCATGCCTCTCCGCCAGCTCCAGCCGCTCGCGGGCGATCGCCTCCGCCTCGGCGTTGCCCGCGACGTCCTGGAGATCCTTGCGGGCCCGCTCGACCTCGTCGCTTGCCACCATCTGTCGCCGCGCATCGACCCGGGCCTGCAGCAGCTCCGCCAATTCGTTCAATCCGGCCACCCGGCGGGCAAGCATCGCGGATTCCGCGGAAAACAAGGCCGGGCTCGCCTCGGAATAGCGCAGTTCCGCCTGGTACTGTTTGGTCTGCTCTCGCAGCAATTCGCGCCGGGCCAGGGTCTCCAGGTATTCGGCCTTCTTCAGCTCGGGATCCGATGGCGCCGGTGCCTCGGCATCCGCGAATTCGCCGAGATCGGCTCCCGCTTTGGCGATCATCCCGGGAAGTCCGGCCTGCCGCAGCAGCCGGTTCTTGCCCAGCTCCAGATGCGCCTGGGCGGCCTTGCGAGCCTCGGCCAGCTCCGCCTTGACGATCTCCGTCTGCCGGACGAGATCGTCCAGCGAGCCATCCACCGAAGCCGGCATCTCGGGCTCGGGCCTCGGTTCGGCATTGCGTGCCGCCAACTCCTCAAGCGCCGCGGGGATCCCCGCCAGCTTCTTTTGGTAGTCGCCGGCCGCCGCGGTGGCCTTCTTTGTCTCGGCCAAAAGCTCCAGCACCCGCTTATAGGTCTCGATGACCTTGAGGCTCTCCTCCCCGCCCGCCGGGTCGGTGGAGAGCGCCTCGATCCGCGCTTCAATCTCCGCCGCTTTGATGGCCGCCTCCTCGCCCTCCGCCCGCACCAGGCCGCAGGCCAAAAGGGTCACGCCTGCCAGAGCCGCCACGCCGCGACGGATCGTTCTCAAACCCATGCCATTCCACGTCCCCGCGTTTTCCATTGGCCGCGAGGTTAAGGGCATCCGGGCAAATGAAAAGTGGCTCTTTGCCGGTCGTAGACTGCCCCCATGTTCCGGCCCTCGACCCGAACCCGCCTCAACTTTTCCCAGCCAACATGCCGAAATCTCGCGGCCTGGCTTTGTCTTTTGACCGCCCCGACCCGCGCCGACGAACTGCGGGCTGGCAACGCCACTCTCACGGTGACGGTGGGAGAAACACCACTTCTACGGTTCAATCCCCAGGCTGGCTTGCCCGCGGAATGTCCCCTGCCCGGCCCCCTGCTGCTGACCGTTCTTTCCACGACGGGAAGCACCCACGAACTCTCCGGAACCTATGATTCCGTAGAGTCGGACAACGCCGGTTTGCAATGCCAGGGGCAGCTCACGACCCCTGCAGGCAGCGTATTTCTTTTCAACGACCGCTACACGGCCACGGACGAGGCCATCGAACTCGAACGACGCGTCGCGGTGGAATCGGTGGCCGCAATCGATGAAGGCTTCGTTTCCAGCTTCAAGCTCGGACTCCCGGGCGACCGAAGCCTCTCGGAGCGCGAACTCTTCATCCCGGGGATCTGCTACCGAAAGAACGCGCACGTCCCCGCCCACGCCCTGGCCGCGGATCTTTCGGAGGAAAGCATCGTCGTGCGCGAGGACCGGATGCCGCTCCCGCTCGTGATGACGCGGGATCCCGGCAGCGGCTTCACCGCGGCCCTGATCCACCTGGCGCCGGATGGCTCGACCAGCATGGCTGACGCCAAACCGGAGCGACTGGTGGATGCCCGCCTCCAATTCGCATCGCTCGGCATCGCCGGCCAAGCGCAACCAGCCCTGACCATCAAATACCCCGGTATCGAGGGCCAGCGCACCTACCTCAAACCCCGCGGGCAACGCCGGGACACCCACGGGTGGAGCGAGAGGTTCCACCCGGTCCGCAAGGACATCGACCATGCCTACAAGCTGCGGATCGAACTCGCCGGCCACGCCGGCTTTCCGGCCGCCCTCCGCAGTGTCTGGCGCAGCGCTTTCGAACGCATTCATCCCGCTCCGACGAGGGCCGACATTGCCGGGAGCTACGATGCCGGGATGAAACTGGTCGCCGCATGGGCCGGTCCCCACGACGGCCACTACGGATTGCCGTTCCGGCTGAAGCTCCCGGAGGGCCGGCTGGAGGGGAAGGAGCACCTCAACTTCCAGATGGGATTTGTCGGCCAGCAACTGCCCCTCGCCTATCACCTCATTCGCCGCGGGATCGAAACGCAAGACGCCGCCATGACCCGGCAGGGCGAGGCGATGGTCGACTTCTGGGCCAAGGAATCACGGACGCCCGCGGGCCTTCCGAGAACCTGGTTCGACACCTTCCCGAAGCCGCACTGGCGGGACTACAACACCTTCCTCCGGGTCGCCAGCGACGGCATGACCGGTGCGCTGCGGGCCTGGGACATCATGGCCTGGAACGATCACAAGAAGCCGGAGTGGCTGCGGTTTTGCCGCGGCTTCGGCGATTGGCTGGTAAAGCAGCAGAATCCCGACGGCTCTTGGTTCCGCGAGTTCCGGCAGGACGGAACCCCGGTCGACCGGGGCAAACAGAACACCAGCCACCCCATCCCCTTCCTGCTCGGACTCGCCATCGCCACCGGCGACGGGAAATATCGCGCTGCCGCGCTTAGGGCCGGGGACTTCTGCTGGCGGGACGTGCATGAAGCCTTCGCCTACGTCGGTGGCACGGCGGACAATCCGAACGTCATCGACAAGGAAGCGGGCTTCCTGGCCTTGGATGCCTTCCTCGCGCTGCACGATGCAACCGGCGACGCCCGCTGGCTGGAGGCGGCTTCACGGGCCGCGGATTTCACCGAGACCTGGGCCTACTGCTGGAACGTCCCGATGCCGGAGGACGACCCCGCCGTGGTGTTCCCGAAAGGCGCGGCGACCACCGGCTTCAGTGTGATTGCCACCGGCCACTCCGGGGCCGACCTGTTTCTTGCCGGCGCGCCTTTCCTCTACTACCGGCTCTATTTGAAAACCGGTGACCGTCACTACGCGGAGTTCGCCCGCCAACTCCTCCACGACACCCGGCAGAGTGTCGATATCGACGGCTCGCTCGGTTACGGCCACACCGGGCTGTGCACCGAGGCCGTGTCCCTGGCATCCCCGCGCGGCCGCGGGGTGAACACCTGGCTGCCGTGGCTCACCTACAGCATGGTCGATCCGGTCGCGAACCTCCAAGATGCCTTCCGGATGACAGACATGCCGGTCGTCGAGGGCGAACGACTTGAAGAACTGCGGGCCCGCGACCGTAGTTTCGGACGCGTCCGCGGACTCCGCAGCGCGATCGCGAAATGAAACCACGCCTCGCCCCGATCCTTCTCGCCCTGGGAGCCCCGTCGCTTTCCCCGGCGATCGACGAGGCGGCGTTCCAGGCGACCATCCGGCCGATCCTCGAGGATTACTGCATCGACTGCCATTCGGCGAAGCGACAGAAGGGCGACCTCGATCTGGAGCGCTTCGCAACGGTCGCGGACATCCGCGCCGATCCCGGGGTTTGGCAACACGTCGAGGAGCAACTCGACCTCGACGAGATGCCGCCGCGCGACAAGACCCAGCCTTTGGCCGGGGAAGAGGAGACGCTGCGTTCCTGGGTTCGCGCGACCTTGAAAGAAATCGCCCGGGAAAGCGCGGGCGATCCGGGGCCGGTGGTGGTGCGGAGGCTTTCGAACGCCGAATACACCTACACCTTGCGGGATTTGACCGGCATTGATTCGCTCGACCCCGCCCGCGAGTTTCCCGTCGACGGCGCGGCAGGCGAAGGCTTCACCAATGCCGGCGCGGCGCTGGTCATGTCGCCGGCCTTGTTCACCAAATACCTCGACGCCGGCAAGGAGGTCGCCGCCCATGCGGTGCTGCTGCCGGATGGCATCGGATTTTCGGAGAAAGTGACCCGCCGCGACTGGTCGGAGGAGAAGCTCAAGGCGATCCGCGACTTCTACGGCCGCTTCGTCGAGATCGGCGAGGCAACCCGGGTCAGCGTGCAGGAGGTCAGCTTCCAGTCGAAGGACGCCGGGGTGATCCCGCTCGAGAAGTACTTCGAAGCGACCTTCGCGATCCGCGACGGCGGGGACCTTGAAGAGATCGCCGGGGAACGCGGGCTGAGCCCGAAGTATCTCCGGACCTTGTGGTCCGCCCTGAACGATCCGTCACCTTCTCCCCTGCTCGAGGTGGTGCGCCGTCGTTGGCGTGAATCGAACAGCTCCGCGGAGACGGCCGCCACGGTCCGCACTTGGCAGAAGGCGCTGTGGCGCTTCGAGACCATCGAGCGGGTCGGCCGCCCGGGTGGTCCGCAAAAATGGCAACAACCCGCCGCGCCCGGCGAGCTGGACGAGGCCCTGCGCAAGACGGTTCCAGACGGGATGTCACTGGCCGACCTGGCGCCCGGCTTCGACGCCTTCCGCGAACTCTTCCCTGCCGCGCTCTGCTACGAAAGGATCGTGCCGATCGACAGCGTGGTGACGCTCTTGCTCTACTTCCGCGAGGACGAGCAGCTCCGCCGGCTGATGCTCGACGACGCGCAGGCCGCCGAACTCGAACGGATGTGGCACGAACTCCACTTCGTCAGCGAGTCTGCCCTCCGCCAGGTGGATGTCTACGAGCAGGTCTGGCAATTCGTCACCCAGGGCGGCGAGAACGATCCGGCGAAGAACCCGCTGAACCCGCTTCGCGAGCCCATCATGAAACGCGCCGAGGATTTCCGAGCCGAGCGGATCGCGGTGGAACCGGCGCAGCTCGATGGGGTTCTGGATTTCGCCGGCAAGGCTTGGCGCCGGCCGCTCGCGGCTCCCGAGAAGGATCAACTGCGCGGGCTCTATCAACAGCTGCGCGACGAGGAGCTGCCGCACGACGACTCGATCCGTTTGCTGATCGCCCGGGTGCTGGCGGCACCGGCCTTCCTCTACAAATTGGAATCGCCGGCCGCGGGTGAACGGGCAACGCCGGTGAGCGACCTGGAACTGGCCACACGGCTGAGCTACTTCCTCACCAGCAGCACGCCGGACGACGAGCTGAAAGCGCTGGCCGCGGAGGGAAAACTCGGCGATCCGGACGTGCTCGCCGCGCAGGCGAAGCGGCTGCTTTCGGGCCCGGAAGTCCGCCGGATGGCGATCGAGTTCGGCGCGCAATGGCTCCACGTCCGCGACTTCGACCAGCTCGATGAGAAGAGCGAGACGCACTTCCCCGGCTTCGCCGCGATTCGCGCCGACCTCGACGAGGAGCCGGTTCGCTACTTCACCGATTTCTTCCAGAACGACGGCAGCGTGACCGGCCTGCTCGACGCCGACCACACCTTCGTCAACGGCCGGCTGGCCAATTACTACGGAATCCCTGGTATCGAGGGTGACGAATGGCGGCGGGTCGACGGCCTCCGCGAACACGGCCGCGGCGGGGTGCTGGGATTCGGCGCCACGCTGGCGATGCAAAGCGGTGCCTCGCGCACCAGCCCGATCCTGCGCGGCAACTGGATCTGCGAGACCCTGCTTGGCGAGAAGCTGCCTCGCCCGCCCAAGGGCGTGCCCACCTTGCCCGAGCAACCCCCGGCCGGCCTGACCGAGCGGCAGTTCACCGCGCAGCACAGCGAGGACCCGAAATGCTCGCGTTGCCACCTGCGGATCGATCCCTTCGGCTTTTCTCTCGAGGAGTTCGACGCCATCGGCCGATTCCGCAGCGTGGACGCCGCCGGGCTGGCGATCGACGCCAGCGCGAAGACGCCCGACGGCGCGGAGTTCACCGGCATCGACGGCCTGCGCGCCTACCTGATGAACAAGCGCGGCGACGACTTCGTCCGCCAGTTCTGCAAGAAGCTGCTCGGCTACGCGCTCGGCCGCGGCGTGATGCTGAGCGACGAACCACTCCTCGATGAAATACAGGAGCGGCTCGCCGAAAACGACCACCGTGTCAGTATCGCGATCGAGATGATCGTGCGCAGCCCGCAGTTCCGCGAGATCCGCGGCCGCGACTTTGTCTCCAACGACCCCAACAACCCATGAGTTCGCTCCACCGCTTCACCCGCCGCTCCTTTCTCCGCGGAGCCGGCGTCACCATGGCGTTGCCCTGGATGGAATCCTTCACCGTCTGGGGCGACGAGCCTACCGGCAAGGAGCCCGCCAGCCAGGCCCCGGTGCGGATGGCGGTCCTGTTCGCCGGCAACGGCTTCCACTCGCGCGAGTGGTGGGCCAAGGGCGAGGGCAAGTCGATGGAGCTCGGTAAGGTCCTCTCACCCTTGATGCCGCACCGCGAGAAGATGCTGTTCATCCAGGGCCTCACCAACGCCGAGGCGCAAAAGGGCAACATCCACAGTTCGCAGACCGGCAACCTGCTTTCCGGGGCACCGCTGGCTTCGGGTGGCGAGATCCGCTCGGGCACCAGCTTCGACCAGCTCGTCGCCCAGCAGTACGGCCGCGAGACCAAGGTCCCCAGCCTGGTGCTCGGCTGCGAGAAGTCGAATCCGTCGGTCCACAAGAACTACTCGATGCTCTACAGCTCGCACATCTCGTGGACCTCGCCGACCACGCCGACGCCGCTGGAAATCTATCCCGCCCTCGCCTTCGACCGGCTCTTCAAGGACACCGTCAGCCGAGGCGACCGCAGCGTCCTCGATGCCGTGCTCGAGGATGCCAAGGACGTGCGCCGCGGGGTCAGCAACCGCGACAAGCAGAAGCTCGACGAGTATCTCAACTCCGTCCGCGAGGTCGAACAACGGATCGAGAACGCCGGCAAGCGCGGCGAGTTCCGGGGCTGGCGGCCGACGCTCGACAAGCCGAACATCCCCCGCCCCGCCGATGGCATCCCGCAGGACGTCGGCGAGCACATGCGTCTGATGTGCGACATCCTGGTGCTGGCTTTCCAGACCGACACCACCCGTGTCTGCACGCTCAAGCTCAACAACGACCACTCGTCGATGCGCTTCACCAACCTCGGCATCGACTACATGATCCACCACCTGCTGTCGCACACCGACAACGAGGACTGGCTGAAGGTGAACCAGTTTTTCCTCGAGCAGTACGCCTACCTCGCCGGCCGGCTCGATTCGATCCAGGAAGGCGAACGGACCTTGCTCGACAACTCGATGCTGATGTTCTGCTCGTCGATGCTGACCGGCCACCACGACGCGTCGCAGCTCCCCGTCGTCGTGCTCGGCGGTGGCGGTGGCAAAATTGAAGGCGGCCGCGTCTTGAACTACCGCGATCAACCCGAGCGCCAGATGTGCCGGCTTTACCTTTCACTGATGGACAAGATGGGCATCCGCCCCGGCGCTTTCGGTGACGCCACCATGGCCCTGCAGGAAATCTGAATCCCATGAAGACCGTCATCGCGCTCATGGCGCTGCATTCCGTGGCCCACGCCGTGCCGGAGGGAACAAAGGTCCTAAAGGATCTGCCCTACGTCACCGATGGCCATGCCAGCCAGAAGCTCGACCTTTACGTCCCGGCCAAGCCGACGGGGCCGCTCTACATCTACATCCACGGCGGCGCGTGGTGGGGCGGAAGCAAGGACGGCGTCTATCACCTCGACCTGCTGGAAGCGGGCTACGCCGTCGCCAGCGTGGAATACCGCTTCAGCCAGGACGCGGTCTTTCCTGCGCAGATCCAGGACTGCAAGGCCGCGGTCCGCTGGCTCCGCGCCCATGCCAAGGAATACGGCTACGATCCCGCCCGGATCGCCGTCTGTGGTGACAGCGCGGGCGGACATCTCACCGCCATGCTGGCGACCACCGGCGACACCAAGGAGTTCGATGTCGGCGAGAACCTCGATCAATCGAGCGCCATCACTTGCGGGATCGACTACTACGGACCGACCGACTTCGTGAGCTGGCAACCCGCCAGCAAGGACCCGATGATCCAGCGCGGCGGCAAGGGTTCCTGCCTCGAGCAACTCTTCGGCGGCCCGGTCGACGAGAAGACGGAGCTGGCCAAATCCGCCAGCCCCGTGACCTGGGTGACCAAGGACGACGCGCCCCTGCTCATCTTCCACGGCACCGAGGATCCGCTGGTGAAAGTCCGCCAGAGCGAGCTGCTGGTGGAGGACTACAAGGAAGCCGGCGTCGAGGTCGAACTGGACGTGATCGAGGGTGCCGGCCACGGCGGCGCTCCTTTCTGGTCGGATGGCCAGCCGGAAAGAATCCGCCGCTTTCTCGCGCGCCATCTGGACAAGAACCCCTGATTTCCCGGGCCTTTCCGCTCGCGATCACCCCGCCGGGTCCACCACGTCACTTCATGACCTCCGGCGGGCAAAGCAAGACGCTCCAGACGCAGTGGACGGGCCCGTTTTCGATGCGGACGAGCATCTTGTTGTAGCCCTTCCGGAAGTGGACCCGGCGGTAGCCCTCGCCGAGGTTCCAGGACGACTGCCCGCGGTCCTGCCAGATGATCTGGTCGTTGAGCCACACGCTCGCGGCGTCGTCGCTAGCGACCGCGATGAGCATGTCGCGGTCGTTCTCGAACCAGACCTCGGTGTGTGCGTAGTAGGTGCTGGCACCGGAAACTTCCGGAGGCTGGCAGCGCACGGAGTCGCTCTGGTAGAACTGCCAGCGCAGGTCCTTTTGCGGATGATCCGGCCGGTCGGAGAACTTGCCGTCGCGGTACACGGCGTCGAAGTCGATCTCTTCCTCCGGCGGATGCTTGACGTCGAAGTCGATGCTCCCGCGGTTTTCCCAGGGACCGATCACATACCAGGTGTCGAGGTAGAGCCAGCCGCTGCGCAGGCTCTTCTCGGTGAAGCGGCGGCCGGGCAAGGCCTTCGCCATGATCGCACCTTGGTCGAGACTGATCGTCTTCTGCTTGCCATCGGACGCCGCCATGTTGGCCCCCTCGCCGCTGAAATCACCGCGCATTCCCTGCGAGTCGCCGTCGCCGCTGCCCATGCCCGTCATGTCCACCACCGCTCCGTAGCTGTTCTGGGACCGGGCGGCGGCCAGCCGGGCCGAACTGCTGGAGAAGGCGCTCCCGCTGAACTCCCGCGACTGGGTGAGCGAGCGGTTGTCGGCCGTCCCTAACAATCCCCGCGCCCGCGAGGCCATGTCATTCACCTCGTTGGTGGCGCGGTCGAGGTTGTCGCGGAACTCGTCGAGTTCGCCCACGGTGCCCGGAGCGGGTTCGTGTTCGGCAAGCTGGTTCGCGAGATCCGGCCGATCCGGCGTGTAGGCCCTCGTTTCTTCCCGCGTTTCGGCGAAGCTCTGGTTCTCCGTCACCGCCTTGGCCGCGGCGTTGACGTCGGCATAGGCTTCACTGATTTGTGCCTCGATCTCGCTGGCCTCCTGGTATAGCTCGGCCGGGGTGGCGTTCGCGGGCGCGGCCTGCGGCGACAACTTGTCGGCGACCGACTCCGAGGTGTCATTCATGGTCGCCAGGTCGGTCTTCTCCGCGAGAGCGTCGAGATTCTCGGCGATCGCCTCGGCGGCGCGCTTCGACTCGGTGATCTCGCCACGGACATCGTGGAGATCCGGCGTTTCCTCCATCCGCTGGTCGAGCTTCGCCTGGATCTCCTCGAGCTCCTTCTTGAAAACCTCCGCGTTGTCCGGAGAGGGAGCGTCGCGTTCGATGTGCTCCGCGAGGGCTTCCGCCATCTCCATTTCCGAGCCGTCGATGGTGGTGCCACCGCTGAAAAAGTCGGCGGCGAGACTCCCGCCCGGCGCGGTGACGTCCCGGCCGTCGATGTAGATCCGCGCGGTGCCGGCGGACTTGTCGATCGCGACGGCGACCTCGTGCCAGGCCCCGAAGCCGAACGCACCGGGATGCGAACGGACCTCCTGCCCCTCCGCCTTCTCGCCACTGGTCGAGAGCACCACCTGGCCGGCGGTGGCGTCGGCGGCGGTGGGATCGATGGACACCCGGAAGCCGCGGTTGTTCTCGCCGGAGTGGGAGTTAGCGAAGAGCAGCTGCGGACGCTCGGTTTTCGGCTTCAAGCTGGCCGAGACGATAATCGTGAAGGCGTCGCCGAAATCGATGGGCCAGAATTCGGCGCGTGAGTTGACTCCGTTGCCGGACAAGGCCTGACCACCGGAGCTGGGGCTGTTGACCAGCTCGGCTTCCCGATCGAGAAAACCTTCCCTGCCGGTGACCGCGTCCTTGAGGTCGCCGTCGAACGCAAATCGATGGACCGGCGTTCCCTCGAATGGAGGAGCGAGGACGGCGCGGTGGATGACGACGCTGTCGAGGAGGCCCTTGGCGCTGCGTTCGTAGCCGTTCTGGTAACCACCGACGACGAAGCTGCGGCGGTTCACGTTTCCGATGAACTTGGCAACGTGCTCCTTCAAGTCTTCCGCCTGCTGCGTGAAGGTCACTTGGGCGTTGGCGATGATGTCCTTTTCCTGCCGTTCGCGCAGTTGCGCGAGTTCCCGCTGCTGGCGCTCCAGAATCTCATCCCGCAGCTTGCGGAGTTCATCGACCTGCCGCTCGAGCTTGGCCTTCTTGGTCTTCTCGAGGTCCTTCTTCAGCTTCAGCGCGGTCTTCTCGTCGAGCCGCTGGCGCTCCCGCTTGAGACGGTCGTGCTCCTGGCGGGCGAGTTCGCGCTTGCGGACCTCCTCGGTGCGCTCGGCCTCCTTGGCCGTGTCGAATTCCATCCGGGTCTTCATCCACGGCGCGAGCATCCAGACGAGGATGGCGTGGAGGACGAGGGAAATGATGAGGATTTTCTTCATCGGTCAGCGGGCGTTGTAGCGGTCGTCGTAGGTGCGGATGCCCACGTTCGCGAGACCGCGGAACTTGCAGGAGTCCAGTACTTCGACCACGATCTCGAAGGGGGTCTCGTAGTGGGCGTCGAGGCGGATCCGCTGGTCGGGATGCGCCCCGGCGATCTCGGCCAGCTCGGCGTGGAGGTGGGTGCGGGAAACCGGATCACCCTGCCAGAAAACCTCGCCGGCTTCGTTGATGCCGATCACGAGCTGGTCGTCATCGGGCGGCAGCTTGACCGCGGACGACGACTCCGGCGGGACAATGTCGATGTCGCGGTCCTTCTTTTTGTACATCGTGGCGACGAGGAAGAAGATCAGCAGCAGGAAGACGCAGTCGATGAGCGGCCCCATGGAGACATCGGGCTCGGGCTGGCGGCGGGATCGGAGGCGCATGGGAAATCAGTCGGATCGGGAGGCTTCGCCGGTCTGGCCCAGGGGGAAGTCGCGGATGCGGAAGCGGATCGAATCGAAGCCCGTCTGCTCGAGGCGGTCCTGGGCGTCGATGACCTTCTGGAAGGGCGTGCCGCGTTCGACGACCACCGTGACGGGCTTGGTGCCGCCGCGTTCCGCGAGCAGGTTGTCGAGCCAGGACTGCGGGTCGTCGAGTGGCGTGAAGGCGCGCACGCCGGACCAGTTCTGGCCGACCGGCGAGTAGAGCGCGCCGAAGGTGTCCACGCCGATCGGGAACGAATCGTCGTTCGGCTCGGGCGTGATCGCGGAGGTGTCGTCGGACAAGGTCACCGGGATCTGGCGCTCGAAGCGTTTGATCATGCTGGTAACCAGGAAGAAGACGAGCAGCAGGAAGACGCAGTCGATGAGCGGTGAGAGCAGCACGCCGGTCTCCGCCGGCCGCTTGCGTTTGGCGCGGAGGTTCATTTGCGGCTGAGGAACCAGTCCTTGAGCAGGGACTCGCTTTCGATCTCGATCGAGCCGGCGATGGTGTGGACGCGGCGGCGCGACCAGTGGTAGCCGAGCAGCGCGGGGATCGCGAGGATCAGGCCGACCGCGGTGGTGATGAGTGCCTTGGAAATCGAGCCCGCCAGCAAGGACGCGCCGCCTTCATCACCGAAGACCTCGACCAGCTTGAAGGCTTCGATCATCCCGATCATCGTGCCGAGCAGCCCGAGCAGCGGCGCGATGCCGGCGATCACGCTGAGCGGGTTGCACTTCTCCTCCTGATCGAGCACCGCGCGGGCACCGATGTCGGCCGCGCCGGACTGAAGGACGTCGAAGTTGGTGCCGCGGAACTCGACGAGGTGGCGGATGATTTCCGAAGCCGTCGACGGGTGCTTCTTGCAAGCGGCGAGGATGTCGTCGTAGCGGCGTTCGTGGAACATCGGACGCACTTCCTTGAGCAGGGCGGGCGGCATGAACTTGCCGCTGCGGAGGGTGAAGAAGCGCTCCAGCAGGAAAGCCAGCATGCCGACCGAAAGGATCGCCAGGGCGACCATGGTCAGCCCGCCCTCGAACATCTCCTCGATCCAGTCAACCTGGACGAGTTTCGACTCCATCGGGTTCTCGATGAGTTCCTTCTCGACCTTCATCTCCACCTCGCCGGCGGCCGGTTCGGCGAGCACCGCGTCCTGACCCTTGGCGAGATGCGGGGACCAGGCGGCGACAAAGAGCAGGAAGCCGGAAACGGCGGCCAGGGAGGCGAAGCGGAGTCGTTGGATCATGGTGGCGGGAATACTCGTGCCAGCACATACGCGGACCCGCCCGCGTGGCAAGACCGCCACCCCTACCTATTCCTACTATTGGTCGGACGGCTCGCCCCTGCTAGACCGGGGGACGCTCCGCCCGATGCGACTCCGCCTCCGACACCTCGCGTTCCTCTTGCTCCTGCCGACCCCCGGGTCCGGCGAGCCGGAAGCCTTGTCGAAGGTCGAGCAGATCCGCGCGCTCACGCCCGACCGAGCGAGGGCCCGGTTGCCGGTGAGGATCGAGGGCGTCGTGACCTACTTCGACGGCAACTCGGGCCACGCTTTCATCCACGACGACACGGGTTCGGTGTTCTTCCGGCCCGGCAAGACCGGCACGCCGGGGGCCGTCGAGGCCCGGATGGGCGACAAGGTGGAAATCAAGGGCATCACCTGGGCGGGCGAGTTTTCTCCGAGCATCGCGGGCGCGTCCTCCGGGGCCGAAGCGGCGCCGGTGAATCTCTCCGTGCTCGGCGCCGGCAAGATGCCGGAACCGGTGCCGGTGCCCTTCGACCAGCTCAAGACCGGCCGCTGGCACGACCAGTTCGTCTCGATCCGCGGGACGGTGCGCGATTTCAAGGCGGCGGCGGGCGGTGGTCCGGGGCATCTTTCGCTGGTGCTCAGCGGGCCGGAGAACCGCTCGATCGAGGCGTGGGGAGACCATCTCGAACTCGGCCGGAAGGAGGACTGGCTGAACCAGGAGATCCAGCTGCACGGGATCGTCGCCGGCGGCGGCGACGCGATGGGACGGCTGGAGGACGCCCACCTGCTGATCGGCGATTCCAGCTGGGTGATCCGCGACGACGAGGCCAGCGCCGCATCATTCGACCAGCCGCCGCTGCCGCTCGGCAACTTGCGCCGCTACCTGCCGCCGGAGGTGCGCGGCCGGCGGGTCCGGATCGATGGGACTGTGTCGCTGGCGGCTCCAGGCGATGGGTTCTTCCTGACCGACGGATCGCAGGGCACCTGGATTGGCACGCCGCAGGAGCTCGACCTGGAAGTGGGTGATGTCGTTTCGACGACCGGCTACCTTTCCGACAAAGGTCTCTCGGATGCCATCGTCAAAGTGCTGGCCAAGGGGTCGCCGCCCGCCGCACGGGTCGCCCGCGCAAGAGAACTGGCGGACGAGGGGATGCGCGGATCGCTGGTATCCGTCGAAGGCATCCTGCGAAGTGTCGATGCCTCACCGGCGGGAGCGAGGATCCAGATCGATGGCCGGGATGGCACCTCCGCGACCGCCCGCGGTCCGGGCGCTGCCGGCGGCTTGGAAGCCGGTGCCCGGGTGCTGCTGACGGGCGTGGCGGATGGAGGCGAGCTGCTGCTGCGTGGACCGGAGGACATCGTGATCCTTTCATCGGCACCCTGGCTCACGCCAGCGCGGAGATCCGCGTTGCTGGCGGGTGCCGGGATCGCGTTGGTCGCGGGACTCCTCTGGGTGGTCTCGCTCAAGCAGCAGGTGGCGAAGCAGACACGGTTGATCGAAGCGCAACTGGTCCACCGCACCCTCGTCGAGGAACGCCAGCGGATGGGGCGCGAACTTCACGATAGCCTGGAGCAGTACCTCGCCGGCCTGCATCTCCAGCTCGACACTTTGCGGGACCGCATCGCCGATTCTCCGGATTCCGTGCGCGACCTTGCTTCGGGCGCAGCCCGGATGTTGGAACACTGTCGCGACGAGGCGCGGCGTTCCGTCTTCGAGCTCCGCTCCCAGACCTTCCAGCGCGAGGGGCTGGCGGCGGCGCTGGTGCAGTTCGCGGAAGAGGCGAATCCCGGTGGCTCCCCCGAGGTCACCCTGGAAGTATCGGGCGAATCGCGGCCGCTCGATCCGGCGGTCGAGTTCCACCTGCTACGCTGCGCCCAGGAGTCCGTGGCAAATGCGCTGAAACACGCCAAGGCCCACGAGATCCATGTCGCGCTGGAGTACTTGCCGGAGGAAACCCGGCTGAAGGTCGAGGACGACGGGAAGGGCTTCGACCCCGCCGGCCCGCCGCCGGCAGGCCGGCCGAGTTTCGGCCTGCTGCATCTGAAAGAACGCGCCGACCGGATCAAAGGCCGGCTCGCCATCCAATCCGCACCCGGCCGCGGCACCATCGTCACCGTGAGCATCCCCGCATGAATCCCCCGCTCCGCATTCTCCTGGTCGACGACCACTTCTTCGTCCGCGCCGGATTGAAAGGCAGCCTGGACGGCGAGGCGGATCTCTCTATCTGCGGGGAAGCCGCGACCGCGGCCGAGGCGATCGCCGCCCATCAGGACCTCCGGCCCGATCTCATCCTGCTCGACCTGCGGCTGCCCGACTTGGACGGGCTCGAGGTGTTAGACCAGATCAAGGCCTACATTCCGGAGACGAAGGTGATCGTTTTCTCGGTCGATGAAACCGAGACCGACATCGCCCGCGCGGTCGGGTCGGGCGCGGCCGGCTACCTCCCGAAGTCCACCCCGCGGGCCGAGCTGCTCGCCGCGATCCGGGCGGTGGCCGCGGGCGGTACCTGCTTTCCCCCGCGGATCGCGGAGAAGTTCCGCGAACAGCGCGCCCGCACGCCGCTGAGCCCGCGCGAGATGGAGATCCTGCACCTGGTCGTCGACGGCCAGCCGAACAAGCTGATCGCGGCCGCGCTCGGAATTTCGGAAAACACCGTGAAGCTCCACGTATCCAACCTGCTCGCCAAGACCGGCGCGCCGGACCGGACCAGCGTGGTGAAGCTGGCGATCCAGCGCGGCTGGGTCCGGCCCTGACCCTTTCATGAAAACCACATCCTTGCTTGCAGCCCTTTTCGCGGTCTCGTTCGCCGCCGCCGACCCCGTGCCGGTGATTTTCGACACCGACATGGGCAACGACGTCGACGACGTGATGGCGCTCGCCATGCTCCACTCGCTGGAATCCCGCGGCCACTGCAAGCTGCTCGCCGTCACGGTGACCAAGGATCACGCCCTCGCCGCTCCCTTCGTTGACGCGGTGAACACCTTCTACCGCCGGCCCGACATCCCGGTCGGCGCGGTGCGGGACGGCGCAACCCGGGAAGAAGGCAAGTTCAACGGCTTGGTGAATGCGACCGATGACGGCAAGCCGCGCTATCCCCACGACTTGAAAGGCGGCGACGCTCCGGAAGCCGTCGGGCTGCTGAGGAAGACCTTGGCCGGGCAGGAAGACGGTTCGGTGGTGATGATCCAGGTCGGCTTCTTCACCAATCTGGCGCGCCTGTTGGACTCGCCTCCCGACGGCTATTCCCCGCTCAACGGCGAGGACCTGGTCCGGAAGAAAGTGAAGCTCCTCTCGCTGATGGCAGGTGCCTTTCAGCCGATCCACGGCAACGCCCGCTACGGCGAATACAACATCGTCCAGGATCTCCCCGCCGCGCGGGCACTCGCGGATCGCTGGCCGACGCCCTGCGTGTGGAGCGGGTTCGAGATCGGCATCGCGGCGACTTACCCCCACCAGAGCATCGAGCGGGACTACGAATACACCCCGCATCATCCGCTGAAGGAAGCCTACTACCTTTACGAACCCCCGCCGCACGACCGGCCGACCTGGGATCCGACCTCGGTGCTGCACGCGGTGCTGCCGGACCACGGTTACTTCGAGCTCTCCGAACCCGGGCATGTTGAAGTCGATGAAAAGGGCGCGACCCATTTCAAGGCGGACGCCGGCGGCAAGCACCGCTACCTGATCCTCCCTCCCGCCGGCCAGGGCCGGGTCAAGGAGGCGATCACCCGGCTTTCGAGCGAACCGCCGCGATGAATCCAGACCGCTGGCCGCGTAGTCACGGCATGCCCAAGATCCGACTCTTCGCATTCGCCGCCACCACGCTCGTCGCCCACGGGCTTCCCGAGCCACCGCCGGCCGTGTTCCGGGCGGAGTCGCTGGATGCGAAACTCGGGATCGGTTACGGGCTCGCGATCACCGACATCGACGGCGACGGCAAGCCCGACATCGTCCTCGTCGATGCCAAGGAGACGGTCTGGTATCACAACCCGGATTGGACGAAGCATCGGATGACCGGCGCGCTGACCAAGCTCGACCACGTCTGCGTCGCGGCCTGCGAGATCGACGGCAAGCCCGAGGTCGCGATCGGCGCAGGATGGAACCCCGGCGACACCAGGAACAGCGGGGCCGTCTTTTCACTCACCACGCCGGAGGACCGCCGCGCCGAATGGCCCGCGCGGGCCCAGCACCATGAGCCGACGGTTCACCGCATGCACTGGGTGAAGGAGTCGGGCCAAAACCATTTCCTCGCCGTGCTGCCTTTGCATGGCTGCAACAACGTCAACACCGAAGGAGACGGGATCCGCTTCCTCGGCTACCGGCCCCAGGCCGACAAGGAGTGGCCGACCTTCCTGATCAACGGCGACTTTCACCTCGCCCACAACTTCGATCCCGTGCCTTGGCCGGGCAACGAGGGTGAGGCGATGCTGGTCGCCTGCAAGGAAGGCGTGCACCTGATCGAAAGCTCCGGCGACGAATGGACGGCCAAGCCGATGACCGCCAAGGGCAGCGGAGAGGTGCGGCTGGGAAAGCTCCCGAATGGCCAGCGGATGATCGCGACCATCGAGCCGTTCCACGGCAACGAGGTGGTGGTGAACCCCGAGAACCCCGGCGGCCTCTGGTCGGAGAAACGGGTGGTGCTCGACGACTCGCTGAAACAGGGCCACGCCCTCTCGGCCGCCGATTTCCTCGGCCTCGGCCATGACCAGATCATCGCCGGCTGGCGCGAGCCGGACGCCAACGGCAAGGTCGGCATCCGCCTCTACGTCCCGACTGCCGACGACGGCAGCGCTTGGAAACTCCACGCCACGGTCGATAACAACACGATGGCCTGCGAGGATTTCAAAGTCGCGGACCTCAACGGCGACGGCAAGCCGGACATCATCGCCGCCGGGCGCGCGACTAGGAACCTGATCGTCTACTGGAACGAGCGGAAGGCCGCTCAGTAGAGTTCGACCAGATACTGTTCGCGGACCCCTCCCCCGCGGACGCGCACCCAGTAGATGCCCTTCTTGTTCGCTTCCTTCGGCTCGAAATTGATCGCGTTGTAGGCGGTGGAAACCCACACCACCTCCAGCTCTTTGCCCGGGGTCTTGTCCGCCCAGGTCAGTGGTTTGAGTGGACGGTCGCTCAACTTGAAGACCTCCACGGTCACGTCGTCCTTCTTCGGTGCCGACTCGCGGAGGTACAGCGACCAACCGTCGCCATGGAGGTATTCCAGCGGAAACAAGCCTTTCCCGGGATAGGCCCAGCTGTCGCGCCCCTTGCCGTCCCCGGAGGAATCCATGGCCACCATCGCCGCGAACCGGTCTGCGCCACCAAAGCCGGTTTTCCCCATCGGCGGATTCAGGCACCAGCGGCGATGGCCGCGGACCTCACGGTTGTTCGCGCCGCCATCGTCGATGTAGCTCCGCACGCTGCCAACCACATCCGGCCCGCCGCTCAAGTTGCAGATGTTGGTGAAGTGTCCGAGGTCATGGGACAGCGATCCGTGCTTGTCGCAAGCCTTCGCTGCTTCGGTTGCCTGCTCGTTCATCGTCGCGTCGGCCTCCACCACGGAGGGCACGCCGCACAGGAAGCGGTAGGCGTTCAGCTGGTTGACCGCCTTGCCCGCGGTTTTGTCGATGCCATCGGGAATCTTGCGGCCGAGGATCTCTTTCAAGCCCGCGGTGATCTCTTTTTTGGACCGGGGATACAGGCTCTTCTTCAATTCACCCTCCGCCGGTTCCGCCTCCTTTGCCGGCGTCGGCGGCGGCGATCCCTCTTCCCACGCGTCGAGCCACTCCTGGTCCTCGTCGCTGAGTTCGTCGACTTCGAGGACGAACTTCCGCCCGTCCGACCGCCGCTGGAGCGTCACCAAATCGCCATCCACCTTGACGACTTTCGCTTCCAACTGCTGACCGAGTTCGCTCGTGAAAACACGCCACTCCCCCTCGGCAATCACGGGAGAGACCAGGAAAATCATCATCAGGATGCAGGCAGCTCGACTCATCTTCCGCACCGGATAGCGGGAAACCTCGCCCTTGTCATCCCCCCGTGTGGACAAAGAACCGGCCGGGACGACGCCCGCCCCCCCCCCGGATCGTCCGCCCCGGCCAAGTCGTGAGCCAGTTCAGGAAGAAGCAGCGCGCCGGGCCTCCGCGGCCCGGCGACGCTTGAACACGATCAACCCAACCATGGAAAGGCGCTCGGGATCGACGACCGGCCTGCCCCCCGGCAGGAACGTGTCGATCCCCGGCGACCGGTCCGCAGCCAGACGACCCGATGTGCCCGGCTCCGCGGCCCAGGTCCCCCGACCTCGTGCCGCATCCGCGATTGCATCATCATGGCCGTTCCCCCCGACAAGCGGACCGAAACCTGGAAATTGGTCGGCACCGGGGAGCTTTCGCTGCCACGCGGTGCCACGAGCATCAACCGACTTGGATTCCTTTCCGTTCCGCAAGCACCCCCCGGAACTGTTGGTCCGGTCGGGAGATCCAAGGAATGGAAGAAGCTCGTCATTACTGGACCAATCGCAGTCAGCCCGTGTGGATTTCCAAAATTCTTTGAATTCTTTTTAGAAAAGACAATCGATTGAATCGAAAACTCTGCTTTTCAATGAATTACGTATCTACAAATCAATCGTGCCACCCGGAACCAGCACCACCATGTAGCCCGGGGCCGGAACCACGACCCATCCCGTCTGCTCCAGACGCATCCCGTACGAAGTGATAAAGAGACGTGAGCTCCGTCCAGTCCTCAGAGCTGCAAGCCGTAGCTGCGTCCCCCGATTCCCTCATACCAACGGACGTAGGCCGCGTTGACCGTGGCGTAACCGCCCGCCGTGGGATAGTCACCGGTGAAATACCAGTCCCCGCAGGGCCCCTTGATCGAAGCCCGGAGGTTTTCGATCGAAAGGAAAATGACCTCCACCTCGCCGTCCCAATCGCTGTCCTCGGGAGAGACCATCCTGCTGATCTCCGCCGAAATCTCCTCGGCGGTGAAATCGCGATAGACGTCCTTCACGCGGTTGACCATCTGACCCGCAGGCTTCTGGAGCTCACTGCGGCAGTCCTCGTAAACCCGGTCGAGCAAGGCCTGCCGCCCCGCCCGGCGGTGCAGCGCCACCGCGGCCTGGAAGGCGATGAACTTGCCCAGTTCCGACATGTCGATGCCATAGCAATCGGGATAACGGATCTGCGGCGCCGTCGAACAGACGACGATCTTGCGCGGCGAAGTCCGGGTGAGGATCTTGAGAATGGACTTCTTCAAGGTGGTGCCGCGGACGATCGAATCGTCGAGCGCCACCAGGGCATCGTCGGGGCGCACGACCCCGTAGGTGATGTCGTAGACGTGAGAAACGAGCTGATCGCGCCCCTTCTCCTGGGAAATGAAGGTCCGCATCTTGATGTCCTTGTGGGCGATCTTCTCGCCACGCGGCCAATTGCGGAGGATCAGGTCGTCGAGCACCTCGGGAGTGAGTTCCCCCTTTTCCTGCGCCTCGAGGATCTGCGAGCGGACCTGCTGGCGCCGGTACAGCCGGAGCCCGTCCATCAAGCCGTAGTAGGCGGTTTCCGCCGTATTCGGGATGAAGGCGAAGACCGCCTTGTCGAAGGAGCCGCCGATCGCCTCGACCACCTGCGGCACCAGCGATGCACCCATCGCCTTGCGTTCGCGGTAAATCTGCGGGTCGTTGCCGCGGGAGAAGTAGATCTTCTCGAACGAGCAGGGAGTGTATTTCTGCGGCGGCGAGAACTGCCGGTCGTCGAACGAACCGTCCGCCTTGATCGTGATGACACTGCCCGGATCGACAGCCTTCACATCGGAGGCATCTGCCTCGAAAACGGTCATCAGCGGCACCCGCTCGGATGCGAAAGCGATGACCTCGTCGGTCACCAGCATGTGGCAAGGCCGGATCCCGCGCGGATCGCGCATGACGAACATGTCGCCGTTTCCAACCACCCCGCAGATCGAATAGCCTCCATCCCACGACTCGGCGGATTCGCTGATGATTCGGGCAAGATCCAGCGACTCTGAAATCCGTTCCGGCATGTCGCGCCCCTCCACCCCCTCGTCCCGCAGACGGCGGTAGAGATCGGTGTGGGCCTCATCGAGATGGAATCCGATCTCCTCGAGAACGGTCTGGGTATCGGTGCCGAACACCGGGTGCTGACCGCGATTGAGAAGCACGTTGTTGAGCTCCCCCGCGTTGGTCATGTTGAAATTCCCCATGACCATGAGGGTCCGCGTCGGCCAGTTGCTGCGGCGCAGGTAAGGATGGCAGGAACCCTCGTCGAACTCCCCGGAAGTGCCGTAGCGCAGGTGCCCGATCAGCACTTCCCCGCCGAAGTCGCAGTGCTGCTTGACCTGGTCAGGCTTGGTCGGATCAAGGATCCCCTTCCGCGCCATCTTGTGGAAACTCTTCATTTCCTTGCGGAAGACGTTGGCCAGGCCGTCGCGCTCGCTGTCCCTGCGCCGGAAAACGTAGGGCTGCCCCACCGGCATGTGCAGCTTGGTGCAACCGATGCCGATCCCGTCCTGGCCGCGGTTGTGCTGCTTTTCCATCAGCAGGAAAAGCTTGTGGAAACCCCACAAGGCGGTGCCGTAGCGATCGTAGTAATAGGCCAGCGGCTTGCGGAGCCGGACGGCGGCGATACCGCACTCGTGCTTCAGGAAGTCACTCATCGTTTGCTCGGGATCACTCGCCGCGGACTTTCACCCGAACTCCCTCGGTGTCAACCAAGGTCCCCAGGATGGTTCCGCCCGGACCGGCACCCAGAATGGCGTCCGCATCTTCCGGGGAAACGATGGCCACCCAGCCGATGCCCATGTTGAAGGTGTGGAAACGGTCTTCCGCGTCCACGTGAGCCAGCAGCTTGTCGATGCCCTTGAGATCCCATGCCGGAATCTCGAGGTCGGCGCCGAAACCCCGGAAAAGCCGCTCCAGGTTCTCCGGAAGTCCGCCCCCGGTGATGTGGGAATAGGCCTTCGGTGTCACACCGGCAGCCCGGATGTCCCGGACCACGTCGTGGTAAAGCCGGGTCGGCTCCAGGAAACCGACCAGCTCGTCCTCGCTCACGCAGTCAGGATGCTCCTTCAAAACCCGGCGCACCAAGCTCCAGCCATTGGCGTGGATGCTGTCCGAAGCATAGCCAACCAGTACATCGCCGACTTTCAGCGTGGAAGGATCGACCAACTGCGGCTTCTCGGCGCAGCCGATGCAAAACCCGGACAGTTCGATCACGTCCGCTGGAACGATTCCCGGCATTTCTGCGGTCTCGCCGCCCGCGAGAATGCAGTCGCAGGACGCCAGATAGTCCGCCATGCCGCCGATGAGCCGGGTGATCTTCGCCTCATCGAGTGCCGCGATCCCAATGTAGTCCAGGAACATCAGGGGATCCCCGCCGGTCGTGAGGATGTCGTTCACGCTCATCGCGACCAGATCCTTGCCCGCGGTTTCGAGCAAATCGTGCTCAAGGAGCAACTCGAGTTTCGTTCCGACACCATCGCATCCGGTCACGATCACCGGCTCCTGGTAGGAGCTCAGGTCGTAACACGCAGCGAAAAGCCCGAAAGCCCCGAGGAGCTTGCGGTTCTGCTGTGTGCGGGCCACGTGGCCTTTGATATCGCCCACCAAGGCGGCCGCTCTGCGCGTGTCCACCCCGGCCTGCTGGTAAGTCAGCTTTGCTCCCATGCTTCGCTCGGTGGCCGGGGTTGTAACAGCCGACCCCGGGTCGTCACGCGGAAAATCCGGAAATACCCCGCACCCGCCCAAAGCCGGAGTTTTGCAAGCCGCCCTTCATCCGGAAATGAGCCAGATCATCCCAAAAAGCCCGGTGCTGCAGCTATTCTCCGATTCTACGGAATACCGCTAACGCATGATGACCAATCACTCCCGAAAATGTTCAAAAATTTATTGCCTAATTAGAAAAATATTCTTAAAGCCTTAATGCATCGCCCCGCCGGATAATTAAATAACCTTGATTATCTGGCTGCGATCCCTAGAAACGAAAGCGACATCACAGCGCCTAGCATGGACTCAAATTCACCAAAGCTGATGTTACAGGAGGGACTGACCATTGGGTACAGCCACCCCCTGGCCTCCGCTAGGGAGAACATCCAGCTCGACGGAGGAACCCATTTCCTCATCGCACGCAACGGCCGCGGCAAGACCACCTTGCTGAGGACGCTCGCCAAGACCCTGAAGCAGATTGACGGCTCATTCGAGTCCCGCGGCCGGGTGCAATACCTCCCCGAAGACCTTCGTTTCGACCCCGAGCTCACGGTTACCGACATTTTCAAGGCAATGCTTCCGCCCGCCAAGCGCCGCCAGGCACTCGATTTGGCCGCTTCCCTTGAACTCGATGCCCGCAAGCCCTACGGCAAGCTTTCCACCGGCAACCGCCGCAAGACCCACCTGATCGTCGCCGAGAACTCGGTCGATCTCGAACGAGGCAGCATCCTCCTCCTCGACGAGCCCTTCAGCGGCCTCGACGCCTATGCCCGCGAGATTTTCGAAGACATCTGGCGGGATAGTTCCAAGCAGGTTCTCCGGCTGGTCAGCTGCCACCCGGACTACGACTCCATGGGAATGCCCAGCGCGATCGTCATCCACGGTGAAGCCATTCGCCACACGATCGGCCACGATCAAACATGGAGCCAACTCAAGCAACAGCTTAACTGAGCGCAACCATGAGACTCTATCGACTCACCGCAGCAACACTCCTCCGACGCAAGTCGTGGGTGGTCTGCGCCTTTGTCACCGGAGTCATGCCCTTCCTCCTGGAAAAGATCTCAAGCGCATCGGAGAACCCCGCGCTGCTCAAGCCGGCGATCGCCCAGGCCACCTGGGCAATGGCACTTCTCTCCGCCATTTTCTGGGGCTTTTTCACCGCCTCAAAGCAGGGCGAAAGCAATGCCCGCTCAGGCATGGGTGAATACTTCCTCACCACGGGCGTCTCCGCCAGCCGCCAACTCTTCGAGATGTGGCTGGCGATTTTCACCTTCATGGTTCCCCTTCCGCTCATCGCGACCGCGGTCTGCATCTTTGCGGCGAGCCCGGCACTTCCCGACGAGCGATCCATGTGGATTGCCACCAACTTCCAATACTGCCTGCTGTTCCTGCTCGCGATGGCACCCTTGGCAGCCCTCGCCACCGCGACCGCCTCCCGCTTCGGCAGCATCACCGGATTCCTCGCCTCCAGCGGACTTGCAATCTTCGGGCTCTACGGCGTTGGCTACCTGAAGCTCTTGGCCAACATCGAGGGCAGCTCCGTCCTCAAATGGATCTGGGCCGGCTCCCCGCACTATCATTTCGCCGACCCCACGGAGCGCCTCCGCTACAAGCTCGGGGCCATCTCCTGGGAGAAATTCCCTCTCCTGCTTGCCTACTTCGGCGGCATCCTCCTCATCTACGCAGTCATCTCCCGACTCCTCTTCCGAGTCCGCTCTGTCGCTTGAACGCCTCTTCCGGCAGGAGCCGGATCGCATCCACCCTTCACCTTCCCATGGACCTCCGCAACCTCGCGATCAATTCATCGCTCGCCATTACCGGCGTGGCGCTGTGGTCGTATGGTGCCACCCGGCTGGCGGAGAGCGGCGAGTTCGACTATCATCCCAACCCCCTTGGTTTGAAGATGAGCCCCTACGGCCAGGTCATCGCCCTGGCCATGCAGGGGGGCGTCGAGCACGACTGGCACGGCGCCGAGAACAACCCGGCCGGACATGTATGCGACGGCGGTTGCAGCCACGAACACGACCAGGACGACCGCTCTCAGAATGACGGCGAGCTCGAATTCCCTCTCATCGAGAAACTTCAGCTGGCCGTCAGCGAGCGTACCAACCCCCGCCCGGTCACACCCGCCCACAGGTTCTATCTCCGCAGGCAGATCGAAGACCGGCTCCGGTTGGCCTACCAACTCGATCCCTCCAACTATGCAAACTACAACTCGTATCATCTCTTTTTGACCGAGCCCCAGGTCGGCACCCGTCCGGTATTGAGCGAAGAGGCCGTGAAGCTGGCCAAATCCACCATCGCCTACTCGCTGCGGGAGAAGTCCGATCCCCGCCCGGCCCTCACCGCCGCCTCGGCCGCCTGCAATATCCTCCAGCTACTGTTCCAGAACCAGGACAAGCACTCGCTCGACGAGATGCGGGAACAGCTCCAGCTGCTCGATTTCTGCATGGCACGTCACCACGAGCTCAGCGCGGCATGGCTGGAGTCAGGCGGCTACGAGAACCTTTCGGCAGCGCGCCAGCAGGAGATGCTCGATCGACTTCATTTCTGCACCAAGGTTCGGGACGCCTCCGAGCAGACCATCCGCCGTCTGTCATCCTCACCCGGCGATCAGGCATCCCTTTCCTGGTAAATTCCTCTCCAACCTCCCCATGTTCACCGCCGTTCACGAACCGCCTCCGCTTCCGGTCAACAATGACCCGATGGCTGCATCGCGCTTTGTCCCGGGCATGGATGGAGCCACCCTGCTCGGAATCATTTTCCGGATCTGCAAGGAGATCCGGGTCTCGGACATCCAGATGCGTTCCGAGCGGCCGGTTTACATCCACACCAACAAGGGAGTCGAGAAGCTTGACTACCTCGGTCCGCTTTCGCCGGCCCACATGGACGAAATCCTCAAGGAGCTCATCCGCAACCGCGAAAGCGCGAGCCACGGATTCGGCGAGGAGAGCAACCTCGACGAGCGGGTCGATGAAAAGATCCAGGACGCGATCCGCGACTTCGCGGAACGGAAGGTCGCCGATTTCTCCTGCGACGGCATCCCGATGGGCAACAACGGCGAGCGCTCCGGTCGCCTTCGTATCCAGGCCCACCTCAGTTCCTCCGGACTCGGCGTCACCTGCCGTATCCTCAACGACTATATCCCCGAGCTGGAAAGCCTGGGAATCGACGCCGACACCAACACCGTGCTCCGCATGGCGGTGCAGAAGCGTGCCGGACTTTGCCTCGTCACCGGACCAACCGGCTCGGGCAAATCGACCACCTTGGCCGCCCTGATCGATTGGCTCCGCCGGAACCACGGCAAGCACATCGTGACCGTCGAGGATCCCATCGAATACCAGTATCCGGACGACATGGACGATCCCGAGTATCCGGGCCGCCGTATCCCCTGTCCGAGCGTGGTCACCCAGCAGGAAGTCGGCCGCGACGTCCACTCCTACCGCCAGGGCCTCAAGGACGTCCTGCGCAAGGCGCCCCACATCATCCTGCTCGGGGAAATCCGCGACCGTGAGGCCATGGAGACCTGCCTCGAGGCAGCCCAGACCGGTCACCTCGTCCTCTCCACCCTGCACACCACCGGTGCGGTCAAGACCATCGGCCGTATCCTCGAACTCTATCCGAAAGAGAGCCACGCCTCGATCCTTTCGCGTCTCTCCGAAATCCTCATCTTCATCCACTCCCAGGGCCTCCTCAATGGCGTCAGCCGGCGTGTCCTGACCTACGAGTTCCTCCAAAACAACGACGACGCCGTCGCCTCGGCCATCGCCAACTACGACGGCGGTGCCAGGTCGCTGGAAGACGTCATTCGCCGCGCGGGCAACATCGAGTGGGATTCCAATCTTCGCCGCCTCCTGCGCCAGGGCCTGATCGACGAGCAGACCTTTGAGAACGCCCGCATGAACCGCGACGACTCCGAGCTGCTCTAGCCCCACCCCATTTCCGGGACGACACGGTTCAACCGTCCGTCTCCATCCGACAAGACAAAACAAGACACACCCAAATACAACACACCAAACATGAAACTGACACGTAACACCAAGCGCGCAAGCGGCATGACCCTCCTCGAACTGACGGTCGTGATTCTCGTTTTGCTTTCGCTTATCTCCATCCTCTTCGTGGGCGCCCGCGCCTGGAAGAAGGGTTCCGACCGTGCCGCCTCGATCCTCACGATCCGCAACTGCCAGCAAGCCGTGCGCTCGTATGCCAACATGAACGGCGTCAATGCGAACACCACCGTGGCCGAACTTCCCACCCAGATCTTTGGTGAGGGCAAGTTCATTGAAAACAACCCGACCGTTGATGGTTACGGCCACCCCGCCGGCGGCGCGATCGTCTATCAGTACGGTGCTGGTGGTTCAGACCTGGTTCCAGACGTGGGTGACCTCTATGTCACCTGCTCCGACGCAGAATACGCTCCGGACCCGAACACCATCGGTGACTGGTAAACTCGCCGAGTGAAGCGGGGAATCCCTACTTGGGCAATTCCCGTTTCGGCCTCAGGTCTCCCGCCTGCCTACGCGGGCGGGGGACCCCTCTCTCATCTTCCCCCCACCTCCATCCCCCCACTGATGAACGCACCCATACTTCCCCTTTCCCTTGGTCGCCTACCAACATCCCGCGGGTCTCAACCCTCTGCAGCGTTATCGCCAGGCCGGCGCGATTCTTCGCGGCACCAGCCGCGCGAGTAATCCCGCTTGGTACCAAAGTCCCCTTGAGCTGGACTACCAGCTGCACCTTCGAGTCGATGGCAGTCACCTCGACTCCAAATTCTTCGACCGGCGAAGCGGCCAATGGAGTAATGGCCCCGCGTTCGAAGACGACCACGCAACCGACCTCATCACGGTCCCGGCCCTTGCCGCGCAGATCATCTCCTCCGCCAAGAAGGCCGGCGCCAATGCCGTGGGAGTCGTCCTTCACGTCGCCGATGAATTCGCGACCTCCGAGCTAAAGCCCGAACTGGATAACCCGGGCGCCCTCAACGAGCTCAGGACAACCATTGAATCCGACCCAAAGGCGGTCCTGGACGACTCGTCTGTCTCCAGCGATGAATCCAGCTGGCGCCTCATCCCCTACCCTGCAGCGGGTAGTGAGGCCATCGCGACCACCGTGTGCATCAGCCGCCGCTGGTCCGATTTCCTCGACCAGCTCAGGAGGTCGGGCGAAGACAGCAATTTCCCGGTGATCACGCGGGCGGTGAGTGCGCCCCTGATTTGCCTGCTCGCGCTGGCCGACTTGAAGCAAGACGAGTTGAGCCGCCCCTTGATCGCGGTCCTGCCCTACCCGCGCTTCACCCTTCTGGCCTTCTTCAACGAATTCGGCGACCTCCGCCTGCTGCGCACCCTCCAGCACCGTGGCCAGCGCCGTCCGACCAATCTCCGGCACGCGGCATCCACGACAGCCGCCGCACTTGAGCTTGCTGAACCGGAAGTGTTTCTCTTCACGATCAACGATCAGGCGGATCCCCAGCTGGCGGCGGATCTTCAACTGGTTTTCCCGGCCGCTTCCATCCGCGAGGTGGACTGGTCAACAACCGGTTTGGATACCACGGCTTCCGGTTGCAGTGGCCCTGAACCACTGGTGTCCACCCTGCTTGCGACCACACCGGAAACGCCACTCGCGCAGTCCCACACCTTCACCGTCCTTCGCGGCGACGGATGGGCGGCCCAGGATTTCCTACCCGTCGCACGGGAGCAGGCTGACGTCTTCCCCTCCAAGACAGAGATGAAGCTCCTGAATGCAGCCCGGTTTGCACGCTTGGGGTTCGGCTGCGTGACCATCCTCGCCCTCGCATGGACAACCCTCGGAGTCGTGGACATGATCCGGAAACCCGATTGGGCCTTCGAGGCCAAGAACGGCGAAGTGGCAAAGCAGAGGCTGACCTTTCTCACACAAGAACGCACACGCATCGACCACTGGGACAACTTGCTGTCTGACCGCTCGAAAGCGTGGGCATCGATGGAGCTCCTGCCGACTCTGTTTCCCGACAACAGCGGCTTCCTCGCCAAAACCTTCAATCACTCGGCGAAGGCGGATACAAAGCCCGGCCAGGCGAGGATCGGATTGACGAGGGAGTGGAAAATTGCCGGCCTGGCACGGGAAGGGGCGCTTGAACGCTTGGCCACCCTGAACACCCGCGACGGAATCTCATCAGTCTTCGACCAAGTCGCGGCAATTACCGGCAACAGCTCGTATTTGACCGATCTCCCCAGCCGAAGCCTCGTCGTCAACGTCCGCACATTGGAGAATGGATCCTTTCGACCCGGCCCCATCGGTGAGTTCTCCGACCTCGACGAATCGACCTATCCGTTCTCGTTCGATCTGACTATCACCCAACGATTCGAGTCGTCCGATCAAATGGCCCTGATTTCAGCCAAGGCACCTTGACCCGAGGTCGACTACCGCCACCTCCCTTCACCGCCATGTTTTACCGCCAATCCATCATCATTTTCGGCATTGTCGTGCCGGTCCTTGTCTGCACCGGCGTGGTGGGAGCCGGAATTGCGATCAAATCAAGGGCAAGCGCATCCTTCAGCGAGAAGCAGGCTCTCTACAAGAGCGCCGAATCGAACCGTATTCAAGCGTTGGGGATCGAGGCCCAAGTTATCAAAAAGCGGACTCACGTGGAACGTTGGGATGCCCAGATCGGCAAGGAAACGGCAAACTCCATCACTTCGAATCTCAAGGAGATCGGCGATATGCTCCCTCCCAAGGAGTTCCAGCAGACCGCTTTTGAACGTCCGAATGGCTCCACGGGTTTTGCCGCTGCATCCGCCCAAGATTCCTCCCAGGTCAAACTGGCATTCCGCGGAACATTCCGCTCGGTCCAACGTGCATTCCTTGAATTGGAAACCCGGATGCCGCAACTCCAGCTCCAGGATCTCAAGATCGACCCGAGCACGTCGTCGACCTCCAGCCTGAACTTCCAGGTCTCTTACACCGCATGGGAAAAGTGATGATGAAACCCTCCAACATCTCCGTGCCACTCGCGGTCGCCGCGGGTTTGTTTATGTTGCCTCATTCCGCCCCCGGCCAATCCGCCGAGGGCTTCGATGCATCCGGATTCACCCCGGCAGAACCTGCCGCACCGGCAGAAATCGTACCGGCGACGGCCCCTCCTCCGGCTGCAGGACAGCCCGCCTCCGCAGCAGTGCAGATCGAGCCCTCCCGCTACGCCGGGGAAGATCTCCCCACTTACATCCAGATGTTGGCCTCGCGTCTCGCGGTCCGAAGCCGCCAGACCGACCCGTTCGGACGATACCAGGATCCCGAGTTCAAGGCACCCGAGCCCAAAATCCTGGCAGCCGCTCCAACCCAACGCTTCCAGCCCGAGCCACCGACTCCGTTCATCAACATTGTCGGGGCCCTTCCCGTCAACATGGTCACCGCGGAGAAGCAGCAATTCCTGATCGGCGACCGGGTTTTCTCGACCAACCAGACGTTCAAGATCAGCCTGCCCAACGGCAAGCAGGTCACAGTGCAGGTGGTTTCCATATCCGCGACCCAGATCCTTTTCCGCAATGTCGAAACCGGCGAAACCGCCCCGCTGACGCTCAACATGATGCCCGCCGGCATGCAACGCGGCACCGATGGCATCAGCGCTCCCGGTGTCACCCAAGGAGGCAGCAACGCCCCCATTGAAATCCAGCCCGTCACCCCACTCTCCAACAACCGCTGAGCCATCGTTCAGCTAGCTGTCCCACAACACCCGCACACACATGAAGCCTGCAATCGCCGTCGCCACGCTGCTGGCCCTGCCAAACCCGACCCTCTCCGCCCAGGAGAACGGAGCCGCTGACCTCGCACCCGCTGAACTCGTTCCCACCGAGATTGCGCAAGCGGAGGAGCCGGCCATCCCGGATCTGCCACCACCGGCACCTGCGCCGGATCTACCGCCGGCACCCGCCGACCTTCCCAACATCCCCGAGCCGGTCGCGCCTGCCGGAGCCCCACCGGTCGAACCCGTTGCGGCTCCCGCCGAGCCCGGAGCTGCCGACCCGGCCGCACCCGTCGTGAACCAGGAAATCCAGGAGTCGGAAGAAGGCTACCTCATCAAGGATGCCCCTCTGAACGATATCTTCCAGTTCCTTGCCAAGCAGGCAGGAAAGCAATACTTCCACAATGCCAAGATCGCGACTCCCGACTACCGGGTCACCGGTCACCTCAATGACGGCAACCCGCTCTCCCAGATGGAGGAGCTGGCCTTCATGTATGGCCTGACGCTCTACAACAAGGGCAATACCATTTACGCGCTCAGCCAATCGCAGCTCAGCCAGCTTCCCAGCGCTGAGTTCAACTATCAGCTCCGCTACCTGCGCCCCTCTGACATCGAACAAATCAAGGCGCTGATCCAGCCGATGCTCACGCCGGGAACCGGCATCGTCAATTTCGAGCCGAAGACCAACACGATCGTCATCGTCGACACGGCCCATCGCATCGAACAAGCCCAACGGCTGCTCCATGACATCGACCAGGCGAAAGGCCAGATCGTCGTCGAGACCAAGATCCTCCGCGTCAACAGCACCGCCGCCGAACGCACCGGCATCAACTGGTCCAGCTCCCTGGGTGACTCCGGCACGGGCATCAGCATCGCCCGCAGCCTTAACAGCGTCTTCGGCATCGACTCGGTATATAGCGCCGCAGGCGGAAGCTCGGGCAGCGGCCTCACTGCCGTCGAGACCGCTGCCGCAAGCAATCTCGTGCTGTCTCCCATCCAGCTCAGCGGCGTCCTGCGCGCCCTCGCCGAAGGAAACTTTGCCACCCAGGTGTCCAACCCGACCTTGATCACCGAAGACAACGAGCAGGGTTCCATTTCGATCATCGACCGTGTGCCGATCATCACCACGACCGCGACCACCGGCAACGGCGTCAGCCAGTTGACGGAAGAGGTCCGCTACAAGATCGACACTGCTGACAAGACGATCGCGGATGATCCTGAAAAACACCGCGAAATCGGCATCTCGGTCTCCGTGACCCCGACCTTGTTGCCGGACGGCACGATCCGCATGCGCCTGCGTCCCCGCTCCTCGCAGATCGTCGAACAGATCACGGGGCAAACCGGCAACTTCTACCCCCGCGTCACCGAATCGATGATCGAATCGCTCGCACGCGTCCCGGACGGTCACTCGCTGGTGGTGGGAGGCTTCTACGGCGAAGTGGAGAACAAGGACAAAACCAAGGTTCCCGTCCTCGGGGATGTCCCCCTCCTCAACTTCTTCTTCAAGAGCAAGGAAACCGTGAAGGAGAACGCCAGCCTGGTGTTCATCGTGACTCCCACTTCCTACGACCCGAGCAGCCGCTCGGCAACCGGAAGCCAGTCGAGCCGCATTCACCGGAATGTTTCCCTGACCCAGGACCACGACTGGGTTGATCCCGAGTGCAATCCCGGCCCGGCCCACGAACCGAACCTCCGCCGCAGCGTCCGCGACCTCAAGCCCCAGGAAGCTCCCTACTACCCGACCAAGTCGGAACTCAACCGGACCCGCTTCAGCAAGGCGCGCAAGTAATCGCCCGCCAGCGGGCGCCAATGAGACCCCTGGACCCCCGACCTACCATGTCATCCCCCATCCACACGGCTCATGACTCCACCGGGCGCAAGTCCGGTGGGGTCCTTGATCTGCTCCACAGCTGCATGGAGCAGACCATCCAGGCGATCCAGGCGACCGGAATCGCCACGGACACGGAGACCGCACGCGTCCGGACGGTCTTCGAACGCTCGGTGAGCCAGGGCGAGCCGCTCGATCTCCTTGAGATCCTGGCCCGCGTCCAGGGAACGGAAGAAGAGCACATGGGGGTCGAGGTGGCACGGATCACCCACGCGGTATCCCAGGTGATCCACCCCTCCCCCCCCTTGGTGCCCTTCGCCGGGAAACTCATCGCGCCATCTGCCTTCTACGAGTCCTTCGACCACCTCCACAAGGTCGCCCGGGCACTCCTCGCGCCCATCCTTTACGCAGAGGATACCGACGCAATCGGCACCGGGGCCCTCAATCCCGTCGCCGCGAGGATCATGGCCGATGAAATCCTCGCCACGGTCGACCGCCGCTTTGCCATCAAGCCCTTTGTCACCTCGGTCAGGATGGACTACGAGAGCTGGACTTTCCTCACCCGCAAGCACTTCGAGCTGTGATCGACTACGACAGCATGTCCTTCAACGATTTGATTAGCGGGCAAATCATGCGCGCGCTGGCAAATCACGACCCGCAATACAGCGAACTCAGCCACGATCAGGTGGCGAACCGGGTCACCCGCTACTGCTTCATGGGAGCGGTCGCGAAAATCAACGGTCTCTCCTTTTTCCCGAAGGTCGCCGAGTTCTGCGACGGCACCTTGCACACCTACTGCGACCCGACGGTCCTGACCCGTGGACTCTTCAGCCCGCTTTCGATCACCGGCGACAAATTGATCGTCGCGGTCGCCAACCCCTGGAATCCACTCCCCGACGAATACCTGGCACCGAGGTTCCCCGATCTCGAGATTGTCAAGGTGGTCACCCTTGCGTCCGAAATCGCCCGTGCCATCGAGTCCGTCGGGACGAATTCCGGCCCGAGCCGATCGGAACTCGAGGCGATCGACGTTGAGGACAACGACGATGGGATCCGTGACTTCGACGTCACCACCGACTACACCGAGCCAATGGCCCAGCTGGTGGCTACGGTGATGGCCGACGCCGTTAAAACCCGGGCATCGGACATCCACTTCAAGGTCGAGAAGGAGTCCTTCTACTATGCCTACCGGGTCGATGGTGACATCGGCAACAAGGTGGAGATCCCGATGAAGCTGAAGGATCGCCTCGACGCCTTCCTTCTCAACCTGATGAAACTCCCCACCGAAATCCGTGCCACCGCGCCGGGCATTTCGGGACGTTTCACCATCTCCTATTTCCACCGGCCGATCGACATCCGGTACGAGCGGCATCGTACTTACCGGGGCTATCACGTGACCATGCGTCTGCTCGACAAGAGCAACATCAACGTGACCCTCGGCAAAGGCACCCTGGCATTCGATGAAGAGACGCTTTTCGAGCTCGCCAAGGTGATGAAGGTCCCGGCCGGCATCATCGTCATGTCCGGCCCCACGGGATCCGGCAAGTCCACGACGCTGAATGCCATTTTGCGTGAGCTGAACCGCCCCGACGTCAACATCCTGACCTTGGAGAACCCGGTCGAGGACGAGGTCCCCGGCATTACCCATTGTGACCTCAAGAGTCCCAAGGAGTTCAAGCCGATGATCGCATCGTTCATGCGGAGTGACCCCGACATCATCCTCATGGGTGAGGTGCGCGACATCGAATCCGCCGAACTCGCAATCGAGGCCGCAGTCACGGGCCACAAGGTTCTCACGACGATCCACACGCCCCGCGCATCCCAGATCATCGAGCGATTCGAGCAATTGGGAATCGAGCGCTGGAAAATCGCACAAACCCTGAAAGCGGCCTGTGCCCAGCGCCTCGTGAAAATCCTCTGCCCTTACTGCAAGGAGGCCTCCCCCGGAGTGTCTGAGCACGACCGCCGGACCTTCAATCTCGACGAGTCCTGGGCGACCACTCCCGTTTTCAACGCCAGTGCCAACGGTTGCACCGAATGCCGGAACTCCGGTTATAGCGGCCGCACCGCCATCCTCGAAATCATCCCCATCACCCCGAAGACTTCGGACATGCTGTCGAAAGGCGAGATCTCACCTTATGACCTGGAAGTGAAGATCCAGGAAGAAGGCAAGCTCCCCAACCTCCGCCGCAGCGGGCTGCGGCTCCTGCGCGAGGGTAAAACCGACATCGAGGCAGTCTCCAAAGTCATCGACATGACCTATACCGATGAGTAGCGCCACCGTCACCGCCAAGCCGGCAGCACCCGCGGCCGCACAAGGATCGTTCAGCTTCCTCAAGCAATCCAAGGTCAAGCAGTTCAACAAGAAGCAGCTGATCTCGATGTTTCGCGGGCTCGGCTCGATGCTGCGCGCGCAGATCAATACGGCAGACGCGCTCAAGTACTACGCCCAGGGCCTCCAGGACAAGATGATGGCGGACACCCTCAACAAGATCCGCGAGGATATCAACGCAGGGGTCAGTGTTCACGAGGCCTTCCGGCGTACCGGACGCTTCAGCGAGATGGTGGTCGGTCTTGTCCAGGCAGGCAGCGACGCCGGCCAACTCCACCAAGCCTTCACCTCCCTCGCCTCGCGCTTCACCAGCGAACTCCACTTCAACAAGGCTATCAAGAAGGCAACTGTCATGCCCGGAGTGATCATCTCGGTCCTTACCGGTGCATTTATCTTTTCCCAGCTCAGCATCGTCCCCCAGGTCCAGGACATGCTCAAGCAAGTCAGCCAAACTCCGGACGGGATGACAGCGATTGCCTTCAAGGTGAGCGCCATCACCAAGGCCTGCTGGCCATACTTTGTCATCGGGGTCATCGCTTTCGGGATCACCGTGTGGAGGTCCAACAAGGTGCGGAACTTCATCCTGGGCCTCGGAATGTCAAAGTGGCGATTGCTGCGGATGATGATCCTCAGCCTGCGCCAGATGACCTTCCTTTCCACCATGAAAATGCTCCACGCCAACGGAATTAACCTCGCGAAGTCGATCCGCGTGGCGGCCAACAGCGTCAAGGGCACCCCCTTCTACCAGGAACTCCGCGACGCCGCCGACAAGTACGAACATTCCGGTGTACCTCTGTCGTCTGCCTTCTCGAAGTATACCTCCGTTGATTCGCAGGTCGTCCACATGATGTCGATCGGCGAAAAGTCGGCATCCCTCGACAACCAGCTGGAGATGCTTTCGCAAATGTACGAGGAAGACTCGGCGAACTACATGTCTTCCTTCACCGCAACGGTGAACTTCCTCGTGCTGATCATCGCGGTCGGCCTGATCGCCGCAGTTTTCGTTGGCACCTTCCTTCCGATCTTCCTCATGGGTCCGAAGATGATGAACAGCGGGATCTGACCCTTCGAAACCCCGACCGCCATGCAACTGACAAGACTCGACCGGTGGCTGCGCCAGCGCTTCGTCTACGAAACGCACGTCTACACCTTGCGCCGCCCCGAGTTCGTGCCTGCGGGAGTGATCGCCGAAGAACTCCCCGACACACCGGGCCGCAAGTACAAGCATCGCTTCATCGTTCGGAGCGAAGTGTCGGTCAATGCGCTGATCGAGAACCTACGCAGTGCCAACCAGATGTTCACCACCCGGGTGGTCGACCGCGAGGCCTGGTACGTTCCCCTGATCGCGCCACAAGGCAAGTCGGTCACGTGGTGGTTTGTCTGGTTTGGAATTACCGCGGTGATTGCATTCATCCTGGTACACTTCGCCCGGATGGCCTGGGAGAACCCCGAACTGCGCGACAACGTTGCCGAAGCGATAGAGATCCTGAAGGGGTGACGGGCTCACCGTCCGACCGAGACCGGACGGAGGCAGGCCGAGATTCCCTTGGAATTACGACTTTTCAACTCTTCTTAACCAACCTAGCCTACCCACTGTCCCATGAACGCCCGCTATTTCAGCAAGTCCACGTCGCGGGGCTTCACCCTGATTGAAATGTCCTTGGTGATCTTCGTTCTGATCACCTTGATGACGACCGGCTTTTACTCGTCAAGTGTCATCGGCGATTGGAAGAAGGCCCGCGAAGGCTCGGAAACCTTGCGGACCGTGTATGTCGCACAGCGGACCTTCCTTGCCGACAGTCCGACAACAGCGGTCACCTCGATCACGCCCGCAATGCTGTTGCCATACCTTCCCAATGGATTGACCACATTCCCGACCGCAAAAGCGCTCGATGGCACCAGGCTCTACGTCCGAGTGAACGTTTCGCCACCGTATTTGACCGCGACCAGCGGTGGAACCGGGGGCACGAAATACGACCCGTCAGCTTCACCAACAGACTCCCTCTGGGACGTCGGGGAATGAAAGTCTCCAGCTCCATTGTCGCCTCGGCTATCGCCCTCGCTTGCCATGCGAACGCGGGGGACGGCGACTTTGATGCCTTCGGTGACTACACCGTCCATTCGCAGTTGAAGATCACCGGGACCGGCAAGGTGATCCGGGTGCCGATCAAGCCGTTCAAGATCTCGGTGGAGACCGATGGTGTGACCGTCCGGCTCGCTTCCGAAGGACAAGCCGATGCCTGGTCCTCGTTCACGATCTACCGCTCCGACGGAATCGGGCGCCAGAATTCCGCGGGAGGCCCCCTCGAAGTGGTTCCAGGCGTCCAGGCCACGAGCAATCATGGCGGCGTCCACAAGCACCTCCGCCTGACCCGGGACACGCTGACGCTGACGTCATTCCCCGGGGTCTCCGACCAGACTCTCATCACCCATGCCATCCTCACTCCCCCCGCAAACAAGCCTGCCAGCGATTCCCGGCACGAATCGACAGCACCTTGACCTCATGCGCCCGCTTCCTACCACCCATCAACCCGCACCCGCATCGTCAAAACCCGTTGCGGTCGTCGCGTCGACCCAGACTCTGGAACTGGGTCCTCTCGGGGGAAATTCCTCATCACCCAACCGCCGTTCCGCAACCGCCTGCCCGGTGCAAAGGGCCTATCCCTGGCTACTCGTCACCAGCACCGCCCTGGCCGCGGTGTTCTGCGGCCTCTATCTCACCAAGCCGGTCATTGTCTCCCCGGTCGAGCAGGGACCCGCTGCGTCCTCACCCGAGCCGGTACTGGCGGCCAGTCCTCGTCCGGCAGATCAGCCGGTTGAATCCCTGCTGCCTCGTTCCAACGCGCTGCCCGGGGAAGCGGGAAAACCACAATCCGCCGACCCGCGGCGGCTCGTTGCGGGGAAACCGGACGCTGATTCCACTTACGAGGAAACCAATTTGAGGGTGCAGCATGTCTTGAGGGCGCAAGCTCCCGACGGGGCGGACCTGGGGAAAATCATGCTCGAAGTCCCGGTCATGTATCGCAGCAGATCCCTGCGGTGGACACCCGAGGAGATTGCCAAGGCCCGCGCATTGATGACGCGCATCGGCAACTATCAAGAGGCATCACGGATGATCCGTGATGAAGGCCAGACTCTGCTTGCCGAGTGGAACCAACTCGTTGGCGACACCATTCCGGCCCCCGTTCTGCGCGCTGACAGTCCATCGCTCCCGGCCATCGCGAAACCGGAATCGAACGAGACCCTCGACAGCACCCAAGCCATCGAAATCCAGAACCGATGAATTCGATCCGTTTCATTCTGACCTGCGCCGTCCTCACCGCCCCGGCGCTGCTCGCTCAGGACATCGCACCTAAGGCCGGTGAACGGGATCCACTGTTCTCCGCTTTGAGCGAGGGCTTCGATGGCGAAGACGCCTCCTCGACATCCCTGGACTTCAGCGGAGCCGTTCCATCGCTCGTTCCCGTTGATCCGGGAGCACCTGTTTTGATTTCCGGCCTGCCGCCCGTGATGGATGCCCTGGAGGATGCAGAACCCGCGACCCCGGAACCTGAGGGCGTCAGTGTGACCGTGGAACCGGGTCAAGACAGCCGGTCCAACATCGATGCCAAATCGGTGAAGCTGCTTGCACCTTTCCCGGCGAAGCCCCTGTTCCAACCGCCCGCCGGATGGCGCCTCGAACACCCTGAGTCCGTCCCCGCCTTCGTCCGCGAGGTTCCGTTGGCGAACGGGACCCGCATCTCACTCTCGATCCGTCCCCATCTGCTGGTTCCCGATGCCGACGGCGACCAAGTCATCGCGGTCAACGAGCCGGGATACGATCCGACGCTCCGCTACGCCCAGACCGGGACCATGGCGGCCGTCCTCGGTTCTTCCGTCGAGCGGCTGGAAGACGACTCCCTCAAGTTGGGCGAAGCTCTTGATCGACTGAGCCAGTTGCTGGCGTCGCTCCCGAACGCCGAGGCCACGCCCGCTGCCGAAGAATCAACCCAAAACACCGACCGATGAAATCGAGCTTGGTTCCAATCGCCTGCGGCACGGCCCTCGCCCTGATGGTCGGTGCCACCGCCGCCCACTGGAGTTCCGTCCGCGACATGGCCGCCCTCGCTGCGGCGTTGCCACAAGTGAACCCGGCCAAACCCGTCTCCCCTGCCCTCCTCCCCGACGATGGACTGACCCGCGAGGCCAAGGGCTTCCTCGCGGACGCCCGGCGCGAAGCAGCGAAACACGTGGTATCACCCCAGGAAGCCCGGAATTTCGCGGCCGCTCCGAAGGGAAGCGCCGACGCCAGAATCGAGCGCTTGCTCAAGCTGCTGGAAGGAACCGTCGAACAGAATCAGGAGCTCAGGGAACAAATCGCCCTCACCAACCGCGACCTGTCCGAACTTCGCTTCCAGGTCGACAGCTACGACGGCCAGTTCCGCCCCCTGAAGGTGGAACAGGAGTCCAACTACTATTACGACGACGGCAGCGCCGGGGTGCTCCCGCCGCTGGAGTCGCCGTAAGCTTCTGCCGGCCCCGTCACCAGGGCATCGGGAACGCGCGGTTGAAAGCGAACACCTTGTCGCGGATCGCGTGGAGTTTCGCTTCGTCGCCGATCGCGGACAGGGCTTCCGCGATGAAGTCCGCAACCTGTTCGACGTCCTGCTCCTTCATGCCCCGGGTCGTCACCGCGGGCGTGCCGATGCGGATCCCGCTGGGCTTCATCGGGGTGCCGGTATCGAAGGGAATCGCGTTTTTGTTGACCGTAATACCCGCTTCATCGAGCGCGTGCGAGGCCTCGGCGCCGTTCAGCTCCTTGGCGCGGAGGTCCACCATCATCACGTGATTGTCTGAACCTCCCGAAACAATCCGGAAGCCGTGGCCGGTCAGGCGCGCGGCAAGCGCACGGGAATTCTTCACCACCTGTTCCTGGTAGGCCTTGAACTCCGGCTTCAGGGCCTCGCCGAAACACACCGCCTTCGCGGCGATCACGTGCATCAACGGCCCTCCCTGGATGCCCGGGAATACCTGAGAGTCGATCTTCTTCGCAAACTCCTCCTTGCAAAGGATGATCCCGCCACGGGGACCACGCAGGGACTTGTGGGTCGTCGAAGTGACGAAGTCGGCGTGCGGGACCGGGTTGGGATGAACCCCGGCCGCCACCAAGCCCGCGATGTGGGCCATGTCGACGAAAAGGTAGGCGCCGACTTCGCGTGCAATCTTCGCCATCCGTTCGAAGTCGATGACACGGGAATAGGCGCTGGCCCCGCAGGTGATCAGCGCCGGCTTGGTTTCGCGGGCGAGCTCGGCGAGATGATCGTAGTCGATCTGCTCGTCGTCTTTGCTGACGCCGTAGTGGGTGACCTCGTAGAACTTGCCGGAGAAATTCGCCTTGTGGCCGTGCGTCAGGTGACCGCCGTGCGACAGGTCCATGGTCAGGATCTTGTCACCGGGCTTGAGGACGGAGAAATACACGGCGGTGTTCGCCTGCGAACCCGAGTGAGGCTGGACGTTCGCGTGGTCTGCCCCGAAGAGCTTCTTGGCGCGGTCGATGGCAAGCTGCTCGATGACATCGACATTCTCGCAGCCGCCATACCAGCGCTTGCCGGGGTAACCCTCCGCGTACTTGTTGGTCAGCACGGATCCCTGGGCCTCCATGACCGCAGGCGAGGCGAAATTCTCAGAGGCGATCAGCTCGATGTTGTTCCGCTGGCGTCGCTCTTCCGCGACGATTGCGGCATAAACCTCGGGATCGTTTTCGGCAATGCGGGAGCCGGAGGACTTGCAGACCCGGAGCTCGTGGCGGCCGCCTTCGAAAGAGGTGTCGAAAAACGCCTCGAGCATCGCGCAGGCGGTGCCGAAATCGGTCGTCTTGCCGCCGAGGCACAGCACGTTCGCGTCATTGTGCTGGCGGGTGATGATCGCCTCTTCGACGCTGCGGACGTTCGCGGCGCGGACATGGCGGTGACGGTTGGCGGCGATGCAAACGCCGACACCCGACGTACAACAAACCACCCCGAAATCGCTGCTGCCGTCGGAGACCGAGCGGCCGACGAGATTCGCGAAGTCGGCGTAATCCACCGATTCGCTGCCGTGCGTTCCGAAATCCGTCACTTCATGACCGCTTGCCTTGAGGTGGGCGACAAGCTCGTCTTTGAGGACAACTCCGCCGTGATCGGCGCCGAGGGCAATACGCAGGGACTTCTGGCTCATGATGATCGCTTGGGGCGTGAGGGAAATGGACGCGCGGGCTTCAAGTTCCAAGTGAAAAAGTTCCGCGCCGGCGAGAACTCCACCTGAACCAACCGGGGCTCCCGGCGGGTTCTCAATCGGGATCGGCGGCCTGCCAGGTCTGATCGATGAAGGCGATGATCGACGGAATCGCGAGATCGAGTGTCTTGCCGACCTCCTCGTAGGCTTTCCGCCCCATGCCAATCGGGTCCGGCAGGTCGGAGGCAACCCCTCGCCCGGGGATCTCCACGAATTCGCAGGTCAGGAAGAACTTGTCGGAGAACTCGGGGAACATCGACTCCAGCGCATGGAGGTGGCCGGAAGTCATCGCGAACACGTGGGTCGCCTGCTCCAACAGCTCCTCGGAAACCGGCTTGCTGGCGAAACCATCGAGCCCGATCCCGCGGCTTTGGAGGAAGCGCAGGGTCTCGGGATTCGCCGAATCCCCGGGGTAGGCGGCGACGCCGGCCGAGCGAACTTCGAAATCCCCGCGTTCCTTCACCGCAGCCCGGAACAGCGCCTCGGCCATCGGGCTGCGGCAGGTGTTTCCGGTGCAGACGAAAAGGACCGATTTGCTGGCGGACATCGCGCGCACCCTGTCCCCAAAGCGGTCGCCGGTCAAGGCGGGGTCATGGTGACCACCACCCGCCCGAACCGAAGCGGTGCCCCGGCCCCGGCGGCATCGGAAATGGTGACCCGTTCCCACTCTTCGCCCAGATCCTCGACCACGGGCGCGCCCGTCGCCGCACCGAAGTCGTCCAAGGTGGCACCGAACTGGGGTTCATAGGTCAAGCCGGCCACGCCTTTTCGCCTGAGGTATTGCAGTGCCAGTTGCGGTCCGCCGGGAGCTTCCGCCGCCATCACCAGCCTGGGCAAGCCAGACCCCGGAAGCACCCCGGGATCGTAGGTCGCCCGATCGGACAGGGAGGGGTCGAGGTTGAACGCAAATTCCAACAGTTTCTCGATCCCATCGTGATCCTCGTCGGCAAGCTGGGAGCCCGCAGAGCCGTCGACCCCGTGGTCGAAGGCCCACTGCTCATAGGGAGTCCGGTAGGACACGAAGACTTCATTCGAAACATGGTTCCCGGCGCCGCCACCGTCGACGGCGGCGTTCTCCGGAAGCGAGAGCTGCACCGTCCCGGCTGCCGGCGCAACCTCGAGGGCGTAGGATGCGCCAGTTCCGGTCAATCCGGTGACCGATCCACCGGTGATCGAGAAATCCTCCGCGGCCAGTCCGGTGACCGGTTCCGAGAATTCGACCGAGATGGTAAAGTTGCCGTTCACGATGCCGGCGGGACCGGTCAGGAAAACCAGCGGCCGGACGCTTTCCAGCTCCAATCGGTCGAGCCGCGTCCCGTCATCCCGGGCATAAACGGTGACCGTGTGCCCCCCGGCCGTGAGGTCCAGGACCACGGGGTCGGCGACATTCCGGTTGTTCAGGTAGTCCCAGACATATCCCGGTCCGACCGGCCCGGTGTCCCAGGTGTTGATCGTGCCCGTCGCCTGATTGCCATCGATTTCCACCCAGAAGGAATCCGACGAATTGTCCGAGGATTGGACTAAACCCCGGACCAGCCATAGGCCGGCCCGCGGGACCACAAAGCTGTACTCCGCCCGCTGCTCGGTTTTCACCGGCAGCTGGTAGTTGTTGCCGTCGGTGCCCTCCGGGAGCCACAGGTATTGACCGTGTGGCGCGGCGGGATCCGTGACCAACACCATTCCCCCTCCCACATAGGACGCCTCGCCGGCGTTGCGCGCGAGGACTTGCTGGAGATACACCGTCGACACCGAGGTGCCCGGGCCCATCGGCAGCCCCGCGCCGTCGACCACGGCCCCCGCCGAGATCGCGACCCCCACCGAACCCTCGGTCAATGGAGTGAGGCTCAACAGGTAACCCACGCCGTCCGGCGTAATCCCATCCAGCGTCGCATTGGTCAGTACGAAATCCGAACTCTCCAGGCCGGACACCGCCTCGCCAAACGAGAGGCTGATCTGGAATGGTCCGGTCACCTGAAGCGGCACCCTGCTGAAGACCGGCACGGGTGGCACCGTGTCAACGAAGTCCACCAGCAGGGTCGACGAGGAACGGCTTCCCATCCCGTCCGAGTTGGCTGCATCCTGCGGCACGCTCACTGACACCTGCGGGGATGCCGGCGAAATCGTAGCAACGTAGTAGTAGCCCTTGCCTCGGAGCGCCGTGACGCTTCCTCCGCTGACCTCGAGATCCCCGGCATCGAAATCGCCGACCTCCATGTCGAACACCACCGTGACGTCGAATGTACCTGGCACCGTCTCCGCCGGCCCCGCGATCTGACACCTCGCCTTGCGCTGCCCCACGTCGCCGTCGAAACGCTGCAAATCCCCGCCGTTCGGCCAGGTTCCGGCATCCATCAAGGTCCAATTCAGACCGTCCACACTTCGATGCACCTCATACCCGGCGATCCGGCCGTTCTGGTTCCCCTGCCGTGGCGTGTAAACATAGCCCCCGACACTCCTCGTCGATCCCAGGTCGATCGTGAGATGGTGGGGCGGCGGCGGTTCGAAGGCACCCCATTCAGTATGCCAGAAGGTATCGGGATTGCCGTCGATGGCCCGCGTTGCCGGTGCCACTTCGTCCACCGTCTCCTCGCTGTCTACGTCGTCGACCGAGATCTCTGAAATCGGGATCGCCGATCCATTGCCGTCCAGCACCGTGAATTCCCCGACCGATGTCCAGGCGTTGCCGTTGACTTCGCTCAGCGCCGTCAACCGCACGTAGCGGGCATCCGGCGACGCCGTGGTCTGGAATTCCTCTTCGGTCAGGCTGTTCAGGTATTCCTGCAGCAGGTCCACGGCCTTTTGGTCGATCAAGTTCTTTGCCAGCGGCGGCATCGCGGCACCGTTGCCCACGTTGTTCATGCGGACGTGCAACGCCGACAGGTCCGGGTCGCCCGGCTTCAGGTAACGACCATCGGGCCCGAGGCTGAAATGTCCCTGAATGATCCCGTTGATCAGGCCCTGCACGTTGAGCGCGGTTCCCAACCGTGCGTCGAAGTAGTCCACCGGGCCGCCGGGCCGGTGGCAATGGGAACAGTTGGAATCCAGGTAGGATCGCACGCGATGCTCGATGGGCGCGGACTCATCATCGATCGGCCGCGCCTCGATGAAGTCGAGGATCTCCTGAGACGTCAGGTCCCGATCGAACATGCCAAGCTGGTTGAACGTCACCAACTGGTTCGCGTCCCGGCCAGTCTCGTCGTAGTGGAAGCTGCGGTTCAAGGAATAGGTGCGCACACCCAGGGCCTGCCCGGCCGCACTGTTATGACAGAGCAGGCAGTCCGCCCGCGACGGGAAATCCCAATGCCGCATCTCGGTGCTGCCATCTTCGAAGGTGAATTCAAAATCTTCGACGTCACCGGAGGTCAGCAACTCGGCGTCGGTGCCGGCGGCATTCCAGCGGTAGGTCAGCCCGTATTTTCCTCCCCCTTCGGTGCAAACCAGGAAACGGGTTTCCAAGCGCCGCACCTGCGACGGATCCTGCTCGTTGGGGTGCACCTCGAAGTGCTTCACCAGAACGGTCCCTGCCGGGAACAACCAGTTCCCCGATTCACTGAAAACGATTTTCTCCGCCGCGCTGTCATGAACCCCGTCGTTCGGCAGGATGATCCAGCGTTGCTTGGCCGCAGCATCCGACCAGAGGGGATTCCCCACGTTGTAAGGGATCACCCCGGGTGCGACCGCCAGGGCGGACAGGTCGGTGAACACCCCGGTTTCCGAGAGGAACTGCGGCGGCTCGGCAGAGATCCCCTGGGTTGTCAGCTTCCGGATCGTCCCGCCGGCCTGGTTGGTTCCGTTGACATCCATCAGGTAAACCTCACCGGCACTGTCGGTGCAGAAGTTCGCCAGACCCGCCTTGTTGCCCGTGTGGAAGCCGGCGACGATCTCTTCGACCACCGGGGCGCCACCACCGGCATCCAAGGTCGCCGTCCAGATCCGCCCCCGGACGTGATCACCGAAGAGGAGCTTGCCGCCCAGCTGCCCCGCCCATTTCGAGCCACGGTAGCGCATGCCGCCGATGATGCAGGTCCCGATGCTACGATTGTAGTCGTAGCCGGGCGGCTCCTCGGTGCCGATCGCGGGAACCGCGGGCGCCCCCGGACCGCCGATCGTTCCTTCCATGTAGCCCCACTGGGCATTGCTGCCTTTGGGGGCCCGGGTCATCTCCTCGCGAGACCCTTCTCCGACATCCCCGATCCAGATCTCCCCGCTTACCGAGTCGTAGTGCATCGTGTGGGGACTGCGAAGGCCCAGCGAGTGGTACTCCTCGAGGACCGATCCCCCTTCGTCGAGCCAGGGGTTGTCATTGGGGATCCCGTAACCCTGCGTGTAACTCTCCGGCCAACCGGCCGGCTTGTTGGTCGGGCTCTGCGGCTGGCGCCGGATCGCGTGCGAACGGGAGTTCGGATCGGAGGGATCGAAGTCCACGTCAATCTTGAACACCCCGCTGAAAAGCCCCCAGTCAAGCCGCTGCGTCCGGCTCAGTGCCCCGTCGGGTCCGTTCAGGCCGCCGCCTTCGCCGCTGTCCCCGCCATCGCCGCAGTTGATGTAGAGGTAGCCCTCCTCATCGAAGAACATCGCCCCACCGTTGTGCCAGCGACAGCGGTCATACTGGTTCATCAGGACGTACTCGCTGTCGGGATCGATCGTTCCCGATGCGGTCTGCCAATTGAACCGCGAGACCCGCCAGAACGAGTGATTCGAGTCGGCTCCCGCAAGGGCCGGTTTGTGATTGTAGCAAACGTAGACGTATTTCTCGGCCTCCGCCGCCGTCTCAAATCCCGGATGGAAGACCAGGCTGTAGAAACCCTGGTCCTCGGAGGACTGGGTCTTCGCTTCCCACTCCAGGACCTTCACGACCTCGCCCTGGGTCACGGCCGGATCGTTCTCGAAGCGCCAGAGTTGCCCGTTCTTTCCCACCAACAGGAGATCGTTGGTTCCGGGGACCTCCGTCAGCCAGAGGGGATCCACGAAAGTCAGGTTCGGGAAGGCGTTCTCGGTATCCCAGCCGGAAGCGGAACCCGGAGCGGAAACCGGGAAGGTACCATTGAAAAAAGGCGCCACCGCGTGCGGGGTGTCCAGGCCGCCGACCTGGGCCGGCAGACAAGAAATGCCTGCTGAAAACAGGCACGCCGCGGCGAACAGGGGGAAGCGGATTGCACGGGGACTGAACATGGGTTTTTCAGCGTACATGAACCTCTGGGTAGTCAATCGATCGGGACATCTCAACCGGAATTCAGATTCCCCCCCAACCGGGGAGGCCGGCCTGCGACGCCCGTCAGCTTTGAGCGCAGTCTGAAAATTGAGCCCTAGGATCTTTTTTCAAGACCTTTAATGTTACATCACGCCACCATCGACCCGCAAAGGGCGGGGTCCACACCGGCTAGCGGAAGTCCTTCAACACCTCGAGGAACGCCGGCAGATAGCGCTGCGCCTTGGCCTCGCCGATGCCCGGCACCGCCAGGCCCTCGGCGATGGTCGCCGGGCGGTAGCGGGCCAGGGCCTCGAGGGTCTTGTTGCTGAAAATCACATAGGGCGGCACCTGTTCGCGCTGCGCGAGATTCGCCCGGAGGTCCCGGAGCGCGGCGTAAACCCCGCCATCGAACCCCTGGTCCTGCAGTCCCTCCACGATCCCCGCGTTGCCCGTCGCCGATGGCCAGGCAAGACGGTACTTCCCCTTCCCCCGCATCACCTTGTCGCCCTTCTCGGTCAGCGTGAGCAGGGGGTATTCGCCGGACTCCACCCTCAACAAGCCGACCTCGCCCATCGCCCGCATCAGCGAGTTGACGTAACCGGTCCCCTGGGTCTTGAGCAGGCCGTAGGTCGTGAGCTGGTCGAGCCCGCTGGAAAGGATCTCCTGCGACCGGCTCCCGCACAGCATCTGGACGATCTTGCCGCGCCCGAACTTCCCTTCCCATCCGCCGGCGGTGCGCCGCGACATCCGGGCGATCCCGCTGAGGGCCTTGCGCACGGTGAGATCCTCCTCCGCCGTCGGTTCACGGCGATCGTTGCCGCCGCTATCCCGGCAGACGTCGCAGTTGCCGCAGGCATCGGCATCCTTCTCCCCGAAGTATTCGAGGATCCATTGCTGCCGGCAGGCCCGGGCGTAGCACATTTCGACCATCGACTTGAGCTTGTCGCGGTCGCGGCGATCCTTCTCCTCCAGCGCGGCCTCGTCGATCTCCAGCGCGCTCGCGAAGACATCCGGACGCTTTAGCCGGGTCCCGCGCTGGCGCTTGCCGGGAATGTCGAATCGCTCGATGTAGCCGGACCGCGCCAAGGAAGCGAGCGCGCTGCTCACCGACATCGAGTTCTTTACCCCCGCGCCTTCGGCGATGTCATCGATGCTGCGATGGATCTCGTATTCCTTGTCCGCCTGGTTGAGGAGGTACTGGTAAACCTCCCGGATCGTGTGTGCGCCCGGATTGGCACCGTCGATGAAGAACTCCTGGGTCCGGGTATCGGCATAGTTGAAGAGCAGTTCGCAATGCGCCGCCTCGCCGTCCCGCCCGGCTCGTCCGGCCTCCTGGTAGTAGGCCTCGATGCTGCCCGGGATCTCGAAGTGGATGACAAAACGGACGTCGGAGCGGTCGATGCCCATCCCGAACGCGTTGGTCGCCACCGCGATGTCGGCCTTCTTCTCAAGGAAGATGTCCTGAGCCTTCGCGCGGTCGACGTCGCTCATCCCGCCGTGGTAGGCGATCGCCTTCATCCGCCAGGCGGCCAGGGTCTCGGCCACCTCCTCGACCTTCTTGCGCGTCGCACAGTAAATGATGCCGGTCTTGTTCGCGGTGACGATGTCGCGGATACGATCGTACTTCTGCTGCTTCTTTTCCACCGGGGTGATCGCCAGCGAAAGGTTCGGCCGGGAGAAACCGCTGATCACCTCGAAGGGTTCGCGCAAGCGCAGCACGTCGAGGATATCCTGGCGCACCACCGGCGTGGCGGTGGCGGTGAGCGCGACGCACTGCGGCCGGCCGATCTTGTCGAGCGCCTTGCCGAGCCGCATGTAGTCCGGCCGGAAGTCGTGTCCCCACTGGCTGAGGCAGTGCGCTTCATCGACCGCGAACAGCGAAACCTCCACGCCCTTGAGAGCGCTCAGGAACGACTCGGCGCGGAAGCGCTCGGGCGCCACGTAGACAAGCTTCCACTGCCCGGACCGCATGCCGTCCAGGCGCTCCTTCTGCTCCTCCCAGGAAACCGAGGAGTTGATCAGGGTCGCCGGGATGCCCTTGGCCACCAGGGCGTCCACCTGATCCTTCATCAGGGCGATCAGCGGCGAAACCACCAGCGTGACCCCCTTGAAACAAAGGGCCGGCAGCTGGTAGCACAGCGACTTTCCCCCGCCGGTCGGCATCACCACCAGCCCGTCGCGGCCGCTGGTGATCTGCTCGACCACCCGGTCCTGCCCGTCGAGGAAGCCGCCGTGCCCGAAATGCTTCTTGAGCGCATCGAGCGGCGTCTGGGTCAGGACTTTGGAGGGCGCGGCGGGCATCAACTCTGTTCAGATGAACGGATTCACCACCAACGGTCAAGCCGGCGCCCGGAAGAAGTGCCATCGCCCGTTCACCCGATCAAATCCCCGATCGAGCCGAAGTCCGGTGTGAACAGGCGCTTGTACATCCGCGCCGCGTAGCCGTCGGTCATGCCGGCCAGGAAGTCGCAGATCAGCCGCGCCTTGTCCTCCGGACCGGCGGCCTGGGCAATCTCGTCGGCCGCGTCGTCGGGCAGGAGCTGGAATTTCTGGCCGTCGATGTTGTCGCTGGTGACGTAGCGCGTCTCGAGGATCTTCCACAGGCCGTGCAACAGATAATTGCCCTTGTGCTCCAGTTGCTTGAGCTGCGGCGCCAGGAACACCACCTCGTAGGCCAGGCGCTTGAAGATCTTCGACTCCGCCTTGAAGACGGGATCGACCACCAGCTTGTAGCGATAGCGGTTGCTGGTGCCGCTGAGGAAATTCACGTCGGACGCCAGCGAGGTGGCCTTGATGTATTTGCCGATCCGCGCGCCGACGAAGGGATCGACGCGGCGCTTGCGGATCGACCCGATCAACTCCCCGAGCGGAGTCCCCTCGCCGGTGGTTTCGCCGCGTTTTTCGGCCCACGCCTCGATCCGTTCGATCCGCAGGAAACCGGCGCGCACGCTGTCGGCCAGGTCATTGAGCGAGTAGGCCGTGTCGTCGGCCCAGTCCATGATCTGGCACTCGATCGACTTGAAGCCGTCGCGGGTGTCGCCCGGCGGCAGCTCGGCCGGGAAGTCGTTTCCGCCCATCGCCCAGTCGAGCCAACCGTGCTGGAAGTCGTAGAGGAAATGGTTCTCCGGCGCTTCCCCGTCAGCGTGCTTCCGCTCGCTCCACAGCGACTTGTACTTCAGCACCGCATCGAGGAAGGCGCGGGTCGGATCCATGCCGGTGCGCCGGGCGGAGAAGATCCGCTCGGTCAGCAGCCGCAGCGTCTGGGCATTCCCTTCGAAGCCGCCGTAGGGCGCCATCAAGTGGTTGAGCGTGCGCTCGCCAGCATGGCCGAAGGGCGGGTGGCCGAGGTCGTGCGAAAGGCAGGCCGCCTCGACCAGGTCGGGATCGATGAAAAAGTCGTCGCTGAGGGTCTCATCGATCGATTTCAGCCAGTGGCAAATCGACCGTCCGATCTGTGCCACCTCCAGCGAATGGGTCAGGCGGGTCCGGTAGAAATCGTATTCCCCGCTCCAGAACACCTGCGTCTTGTTCTGCAGGCGGCGGAAGGCGGGCGTGTGCAGCACCCGGTCGCGGTCGATCTGGAAGGCCGTGCGGAAATCCCCGGCGTCGGACTTGCCGGAGAAGCGCTCGGTGTCGAAGGCGCCATAGAAGCGATTGGGCATCGCCAGTGTGCTAACGGCGGGCAGCGGCGATGGCGAGCGGGAAGGCGACCCCGGGAGCGCCGGATTCATCCGGCTTGGACGGATGGCCTGTGGCCGCTCCGTTCCATCCGCTGCCGCGCCTCCCCAACCGACGGTGAATTTCACCTACCCCGGCAAGCCATCGTTGAACCCGTGGGAGCGGGCGGATCCCCCCCCCCCAACCACCGTCCAAGCCGACTGAAGTCGGCGCTCCCGGCTTGCGGCCGATTCTCCCCGCCCGCTCCGAAATCATGCGGATTTTTCCATCGTCCGGCGCGCGACCTGCGGCTGAAATGCCCCCGCATGCCCGACTTTCTCCTCCTTGCCGAGACCGCCCACAAGATGTCTCCCTTGGTCTATCTGACCCTGATCCTCGCCCTCGGCGTCGGAGCTCAATGGCTGGCGTGGAAATTCAAGCTGCCCTCGATCCTTCTCCTGCTCGCCTTCGGATTCGCCTTCGGGCAGTTCGCGGACGTCCGGATCGATGACTTCCTCGCGGAGGGCGACGGCCACAACAGCCCGCTGCTCTCGGTGGTCGGTTTGTTCGTCGCCATCATCCTCTTCGAAGGCGGCCTGACGCTGAAATTCGCCGAGTTGAAGGAATCCGGACTGCCGATCCTACGGCTCTGTACCCTGACCGTGGCGCTGTCGTTCGGCCTGACCACCGTCTTCATGGCCAAGGTGCTGGGCTACGACATCCGCATCGCGGCGCTGATCGGCTCGATTCTCACTGTCACCGGCCCGACCGTCATCGCGCCCTTGCTGCGGCACGTGAATCCCACCCGCAAGATGGCCTCCATCGTGAAATGGGAGGGCATCGTGGTCGACCCGATCGGAGCCATCCTCGGCGTGCTGGTGTTCAAGGTCGCCATGGCCCCCAACCTCGACGCCGCCCAGTCGGACACCCTGAAGGCGATCGGCATCATGATCGTCGTCGGCGTGCTCGGAGCGCTGCTGGTGGCGAAGGGCGTCGAACAGCTCCTCAAGCACCACCTGGTCCCCGACTACCTGCAGCCGGTCTTCCTGCTCGCGGTGGTGGCCGTCGCCTTCACCGGCTCGAACCAGATCGAGAAGGAGGCCGGCCTGCTCACGGTGACGGTCCTCGGCATCGCCCTCGCCAACCAGAAGTCGGTCTCGGTCCGCCACATTCTCGAGTTCAAGGAGAACCTCCGCACCTTGATCATTTCCTCGCTGTTCCTCGTCCTCTCCGGCCGGATCGCACCGCTGACATTGATGGACTCGCTGCAAAAAGGACTGCTGCTCCTCGCGTTCCTGATTGTGGTCGGTCGCCCGCTGTCGGTTTTCCTCGGCCTGATCGGGTCCAAGAAGACCACGCTGAAGGAACGCACCTTCCTCGCCGCTCTCGCACCGCGCGGGATCGTCGCCGCGGCGGTTACCTCGATCTTCGCGCTGGAGTTCGAACAAGCCGCCACTTCCGGCCGCTTCGGCGAGTCGCTCTCGCCCGCCATCGCCGCGCAGTCACGGGAACTCGTGCCACTGGTTTTCCTGGTGATCATCGGGACCGTCAGCATCTACGGCCTGACCGCCACCCCCTTGGCCCGCCGGCTCGGCCTGGCGGCAAAAGACGCCACCGGCATCCTGTTCGCCGGTGCCGACCCCTGGGCCCGCGCCGCGGCGAAAATCCTCCATGAAGACGGTCACCGGGTGATGCTGCTCGACACCAACTACCCGAACATCTCCGCGGCCAAGATGCTCGGGCTGGAGGCCCATCGCGCGAACATCCTGTCGGAGTTCGCCGAGGAGGAGCTCGACTTCAACGGCCTCGGCCACCTGATCGCCGGCACCCCGAACGACGAGGTGAACTCGATCGCCGCGTTCCGCTTCATCCACCAGTTCGGCCGCTCCGGCGTCTGGCAGCTCAAGCCCGTCGACCGCAGGGACCACAACGGCAATGGCGGCAAGGGCCACCACCGCAAGGCCGCCGCCGAGGACCTGCGCAGCCGCATTTGTTTCGCCGGCGGACCCGACCATCATGCGATGGCCGACCGCATCGCCGCCGGCCATGAGATGAAGAAATCCCAGATCACCGAGGTCTTCGACTTCGCCCAGTTCCAGGCAGCCAATCCCGATGCCCTGGTGATGTTCCTCGCCGACGCCAAGGGACTCCGCCCCGCACCCGTCGACCTCGCCAAGGTCGCTGCCGGCACCACCCTCTACCTCCTCGCTCCGCCGGTGGAGGTCACCGCACCGGCATGAGGCGATGACATCGGTGGGAAAATACTTCCCCCGCATGAGAAATCGCTCAGGTCCCGTGCGTTTTCATGACCGGAATCGCCAGCAGCCTCGCTTTCCGGTGAATTCCCCGCTTTCATCCTGCACTTCATCGCCATGAACCGGTCCAATCCCTTCAAGCGCCTCTTCTTCTGGCTGTCCGGCGCCGGCACCGAAACCCTCGAGCAGTGCCCGAACTGGGAGCAGCGCAAGTACGTCGCCTTCGGAGCGACCGTGCTGGTCCCCTGCGCATTCGCCTTCATCGCCTGCGCCTATGCCCTCTCGACGCTGACCGACAACCCGCGCGTCATCTACCCGGTCGCCGCGGTGTGGGCCTTCATCATCCTCACCATCGACCGCGCACTGCTCGCCGGCTACCGGCCCTTCCTGTCGTGGTGGCGCAAGATGATGCAGTTCTCGCTGCGCCTGGTCGTCGCCGTCCTGATGGGCCTGACCATCGCCCACCCGCTGGTCCTGCTGCTCTTCCGCGACACCATCCAGACCGTGGTCGAGGAGGAGCGATCGGTGGAAGTCAGCCAGGAGCGCGGCAAGTTCGCCGTCGCGAAGGACAAGGTCCGCGGGGAAATCACCCAGCTTGAGGAGGCCATCGCCGTCCAGCGCGAGAAGTGGAACGAGACCTTCCAGGCGAAGTTCATCATCCAGGAAAAGGAAGACGCGACCGCCGCCATTCCCGGCCTGACCTCCGAACAGCAGGCGGAACTGAAGGCCGCCACCGACGAGGCGACCGCGCCGTTCCGGCTGCGTCTCGATGCCGTCAACCAGCAGTCGGATGAACTTTCCCCGCAGTACGCCAAGCTCCAGACCGAGCTCGGCTTCTGGCAAGCCGAGTTCGAGCGCGAGCTCAACGGCCAGCGCTCAGGCCTCCGTGGCGAAGGCCCGCGGGCGAGGTCGATCCGCTCCGACCAGCTCGAACCCCGCCGCGAGGAGTCCAAGCGGCTCGGATCCCTCCTCGAACACCTCAGTGCCGAGAAGGCAACGCTCCAGACCCAGGTCCGCGAGGCGGAGAAAGGCGCGATCGCTTCGTTTGAAACCCGCCTCGCCGAAATCGAGGCTGCCAACAAAGCCGAGGAAGAACGCGTCGCCGCGCTGAAACGACAGGTCGAGGAAAGCCAAGCCACGTCCTTTGTCACCCAGCAGGACGCCTTGCGCGACACCATCAAGCAACAGATCGACACCCGCCTCGAGGAACTCGACCGCGCGCAGAACGAGCTCGCCGCCGTCGCCACCGAGGAACGCGAGCGCATCGACGCGATCCGGGCCGAGCCGCGCAAGGACATCCTCACCCAGACCCTCGCCCTCCATGGCTTGTTCAAGGCCGGCAGCGAAGGCGGCCAGTTCGCGCTCGCCACTTACATCGTCCTCACCCTGCTGTTCATGCTGGTCGACACCATTCCGCTGATTGTGAAGTTCTTCACCAAGCCGGGTCCCTACGACACCCTGCTCGACCGGGACGAGATCAGCTTCGACGGCGAGCACCGCGCCTTCCGCAGCAGCCATCAGCGCTACATGGACCGCCTGGCCGCCGGCAACCTGATCGCGGTGACCCGCAACAAGCGGCTGGAGAACGCCCTGATCGACGGCGTCGAGCACAGCCGCGCGGCCCAGGAATTCCTCGATTCACTGATCGAGATGGAGAAGTCCTTCGCGGAGAAGATGCGTATCGAGCAGGAAGCCGCCTTCCACGGTGGCCCGGAAAAGCTCGCCGCGCTGGAGTCGATCAAGCAGCGCTTCTACCAGGACATGCAGCACCGCATGGAGGTCTTCTTCGCCAGCCAGCACGCCTAGCCCCCTGACCGCGGCGCAGCCGCCCTTGGACTGCTGCGATCCTTCGCCGCTCTCCGGATGGATGCTCAGGCGGTTCGTTCGAAGACCCTGGAGCCATCTTCTCGCTTCGCCGCTGCCCAAAGATAGAAGCCCGCCCCAAAGCTGCGAAAAATCGCAGCAGTCCAAGGCCCTCCGGCGATCATCAGGCGACCTCACCCGATACCCCATCCGTCCGGAAAGCGCGTCGCCGGGAATACCTCCCGCGCTTCCGCGAGCAATGCCCGCCAGTCCTCCCGCAAATAACGGCTGGAGACGTGGAACAGCACCAGGTCCCTCGCCCCGATCCACTTCGCGAGGGCCGCGCCTTGCACCGAGGTCATGTGGAAATTCTTCCGCGCGAGGTCGATGTCCGCCGCCCGGTATTGCGACTCGCACACCACCGATTCACAGCCGCCCAACCACTCCGCCAGCTGCTCGATCCAGCCCTCGTCCATCAGGAAGTCGGTCAGGTAGGCCACCGACTCGCCCGGCGTCGCCACCATCAAGGCGTCCCGCAGCTCGTCCGCCCGGAATTCCCCGATCCGCTCGTCGTCGGGCATGGCGTCGGGATCCTTCAGGCGCTTCAGCCACGGCCCGGGATTGAGACCCATCGCCGCCAGCCGGCCGGAATCGATGTTCCAGCGGGTGGTCTCCGTCACCTTGTAGGCCATCGACGGCGTCCCGTGGTCCATCGCCATCGCCTCGACGGTGTAATCCTCGTGCTCGAGCACCAGCCGGCCGCCCCGCACCAGCGCCGGCTCCTCATGAGCGATCTCGAATGCTTCGGGCAAGAGGTAGCGCCAGGTCCGGACTCCGGTCTCCCCGATGTCCGACACATGCCACACCGCCCCCAGGTTCTCATGCAGGTTCCACAGGTAACTGCGGAAGCGGTGCTGCAGGATCCGCGCGCTGCCCGGCGGCCCCCAGAGGTGGTTCTCGCGGCTCTCGCGGTTGAAATTCGCACGGAAAAACCCGTCGAACCCAGCCACGTGATCCATGTGGAAGTGCGAGAAGAACAGGTGGTCGATCGATTGCACCTCATGGGTCTCAAGCTCCTGCAAGCACCCCTCGCCGCAGTCGAACAACAGCCGCTGGATGCCCTGGCCGCTGTCGACTTCGACAAACAGCGCATTGTCCCGCCCCGCTCCGCCAAGCACCCTGAACCGGATCGCCATCGCCGAAGCAAGGGTCGCGTCCCGGGACTGTCAAGGGTGCCGCGTCCGCCCGCCGGCGCTACCTCATTTTGGAGGGCTGAAAGCGGTAGGCTTGAACCCCCTCGGCCGACCGGAGGCGGTCGTCACTACCCGCGCTGCCGCGCGATTCCCTGAAGCCAAGCGGATCCAAAATGAAGTGGCCCTCGCCCGCCGGCCCGTTCCAAGCTCCCCCCGTGAGCGCCTACACGTCCCTTGAAGCCCGGCTGCACGACGCCTTCTGGGCGGACGAAGGCGAGCCCGCCGAACTCGCGCTGATGGCGGAAGTGTTGCGCGACCATCCCGGACCAGCACTGGAAGTCGGCAGCGGCTCCGGCCGCCTGTTGCTGCCCCTGTTGCAGAAGGGTCACGAGGTCGAGGGACTGGAGCTCTCCGCCGAAATGCTCGCCATGTGCCGCGAGTCCGCGTCGGCACTGGGGCTCGATCCCGTGCTTTACGAAGCGGACATGCTCACCTTTGAACCCGGCAAAACCTACGCTGCCCTGCTCCTGCCGGCCTTCACCCTCCAGCTCGCGCCGGATCCCGCCGCGGCCCTGGAACACTTCCACCGCCTCCTCCGGCCCGGAGGCGTGATCTATCTCAGCGTCTTCATCCCGCTCGCCGAACTCCACGGCGAGTTGCCGGAAGGCGAGTGGTACGACGACCACCGGACCCGCCTGCCCGACGGCCGTTCCGCGGCGGTCGAAACCCGCCACCGCCTCGACCGCAAGTCCCGGATCCTCGACCGGGAACACCGCTACTCCCTGTTCGACGCCGGTGGCGGGTTGCTGGACGAGCACACGTCCCGCCAGACGCTCCGCTGGTTCACCCCGCGCCAACTCCGCGGGCTGCTCGCCAAGGCAGGCTTCAAGCCGCTCCACGCGGTTGCCGATTTCGATGCGGAAATCCCGGTCGACGACGAAGCCCAGATCATCACCGTCGTTGCCTGCCGCGACTGAGCCCTAACGATTCCAGATTCGACAATCCCCGGTCGTCGGCCGAGATTCCCCCCGCCATGCGTTTTCCCCACGGCCATCTCGCCTACTGCACCAACATCCATCCCGCCGAGGACTGGCCGAGCACCTTCCGGGCGCTCGACACGCATGCGATGAAGGTCCGCCACCTCGTCGCCCCCTACGAAGCCTACGCCATCGGCCTGCGACTGTCCGCCAAGGCGGCGACCGAACTCCTCCGCGGCGATGAACTGGCGAAATTCAAGGACTGGCTCGCCGCCAAGAACGCCTACGTTTTCACCATCAACGGCTTTCCCTACGGCGACTTCCACGGCACCCGGGTCAAGCGCAACGTCTTCCGCCCCGACTGGAGCGATCCCGCCCGCCTCGAATACACCAAGGAGCTGTTCACCATCGTCTCCGAGCTCGTCCCGGAAGGCATCGACGGCTCGGTCTCCACGCTCCCCGGATCCTTCAAGGAGTTCGAGGCCGACGAGTCGCTGATCCGCGAGAACCTGATCGAGCTCGCCGGCTTCGTCGATGCCCTCAGCGACATCTCCGGCCGCGATCTCCACCTCGGGCTCGAGCCCGAACCCCGCGGCCACTTCGAGAACACCGAGGAAACCCTGCGCTTCTTCGACCGCCTGCTCGGCGACGCCGGGGACCACGAAATGATCAAGCGGCGGATCGGCATCAACTACGACTGCTGCCACTTCGCCCTCCAGTATGAGGAAGCCCGCGACTCCCTCAACGCCTTGCGCGGGGAAGGACTGCGGATTTCCAAGATCCACCTCTCGTCCGCCCTCGCCCTCGACCCCCGTGTCCCGCATGCCGTCGACGCGCTGCGCAAGTTCGACGAGCCGACCTACCTCCACCAGGTCCTCGCCCGTCACCCCGACGGCCGCATCGAGCGCTTCACCGACCTGCCGGACGGCATCGCCTCGCTCGATACCCCCGACGGCCGCGACGCCGAGCAATGGCGCGTCCATTTCCACATCCCGCTCGACGCCGCCCCGGCCGAACCGCTCCGCAGCACCCGCCAGCACTCGCGCGACGCCTTGGAACTGGCGAAGGAAGTCCCCGGGCTCTGCTCGCATTGGGAGATCGAGACCTACACCTGGGGCGTGCTGCCGCAGGACATGCAGCGTCCGGTCGAGGAACAGATCGCCGCGGAATACCGCTGGGTGCTGAAGTAGCGCAACTTTGCAAGTTGCGTACGGGCACTGCCTCGTCTCGCCCTGCGCGCCGAAACTTCCCGAACCCGCCGCCCCCGCCCGCAACGTGGAACGTTGCGCTACGTCTTGCCGCCCTCTCAAGCCGCCACTAGAACCCCGTCGTGACCCGCACCCGCTCCCTCCTCGCCACCCTGCGCATCGCCAACGCGCCGAGCGTGGTGAGCAACGTGTGCCTCGGAGTGTTCGTAGGTGCTACCCTGTTTAATTTGGTTGTCCCAGAAGTCCCGGGCCATCTCTTCGTCGCCCCGGTCATAGCAGGGCTGCTGCTCTACTTTGCCGGCAACCTTGCAAACGATTGGTACGACCGGAACTGGGACGAGTCCCGTCGTCCGGAGCGAGCTTTGCCGTCGGGGACTTTTCGACCTGCAACTTACCTCGTTGCAGCGGCCGCGACTGCGTCCGCAGGCATTGCAGTGGCCTTCTTCGCGTCGATCGCATGCGGGATCATCGCCCTGCTCATCCTTTCTTCGATCATCGTTTATACACGGATCCACAAACAGACGATCTGGTCGGTAGTTCCCATGGGTCTCTGCCGGGCCGGATTGTACTTCCTCGGCGTCTTTTCGGATTGGAACCACTATGAGCTCGCTGAGCTGTTCTGGCGGAATCCCAAGAGCGCTCTGATTCTCTTTGGGATCGTGGCAACACTTGCCAGCGGACTATTCGCCTACATCGCCGGTCTTTCGCTTTCCGCACGCTATGAAAGCATGCCGGATCCACCACGCGGCCCGAAGATCATTGCCCGCACCCTGCTGTGGTTTCCGCTCCTGGCCATGCCTTGCCTTCTTTTCCCCCTGCAGCCGACGATCGCTTGGACGGGAATGATACCCTTCACGATTTGGCTTGTTGTGAGCCTCACCGTCTACCGCAGACCCACATCTGCCCTCGTCTCGGCATTGCTTGCCGGAATCCCTTTGGTCGATGCAATCCTTCTCCTACCCGTTGGACTAGAGTTCCACAAGCTATCATTCGGGGATCAAGGTTTCTACTACGCAATGATTGCCATCCCCTTCATCGCGTTCTTCGCCGGCCGTCTGCTGCAACGGGTCGCCCCCGCGACTTGAGCTACACCTCCACCCACGCTCGCAGCTTGGTCGACAGCAGCAGGCACTTCACCGGGACGTCGCCGAAGGCACCCGTCATCAACTCCCGGTAGGCCTGCATCTGGCCGACATATCGCCCGGCCAGTTGGTCGGCCGATTCCACCGCGTCGGTCTTGAAATCGATCACCTCGATGCGCTCGACCTGACCCGCTTCATCGCGGAAAAGGTGCAGGCGATCAATCACACCGCTGAGCCAGGTCTTCCCGGCCACCGATTCCACCGGCTGCTCGCGGAACAAGTCGACCCTGCGTCCGCCACGCTCGAACACCGCCCGGATCTCGGATATTTCCAGTAGTTCCGCGATCAATGCCCCGCCGGCGCCCGCGGCGGCTTCGAACGGTTCTTCATCGACCCACGACAGTCTCTCGAACCCTTCGTGCACCTCGGCACCGAAGGCCATGCCCGACGCCGAGGCGACACCCGCCGGAGCTTCCTTCTTCGCGCCCGATGGCGTCACGCGATCCCGCAACGGGAAACCGGCAGCCAGGGCGGGAACCGAATCCTTCACCGGGACCTCCCGATGCCCGACCTCCCGCCACCACGCCGGATCGCCCGACTGGAAAATGACCGGTCCATCCTGACTTCCGGAACGCGAGATCCAATTCGCCATCGACGCCCATTCGTCCGCGTCCTTGCGGCTCTTCGGCACTTCGGGCAGCAACACATAGAGGCCCCGCTTCGCCCGGGTCAGCGCCACGTAGAGCACACACATCGCCTCATAGCGCTGGTCATCGGCCCAGGCATTTTCCGCCTCGCCAATCACCGGCACCAGGCTCCGCACCCACGCCGGTGGCGGCTCAAGCAACCATGGCTCCCCGTTCACGCGCCCGCGGGCCACGTTGAAATCCCCGTGATTTGGCACCTGCGTGTCCTCGATCTCGGGCAGCACCACCACGTCGAAGCCGAGCCCCTTCGACTTGTGGACCGTCAGCACCTGCACGGCCGCCGCGCCGGGGCTTTGCGGGATTTCCAGATCGGCCAGCCATCGCGCCGCCTCGCGGGGCGTCCCGGCACCCGCCGCATCGAACTCGGCCAGGGCCCCGATCACATCCCCCACCCGCCGTTGCGCGAAGGTGGAAAGTTCGTCCCACAACGGCTCGATCCACTGTTCCACCGCTGTCGCGAAACCGTGTTCGATGGCATCCTTCAGGGAGCCTTCCCACACCTCGTACCAAGCGGTGCCATAGATCGATTCCAAAACCGGCTGCAACGGCGACATCGCCACCACCTGCCGGGCGAAGGCGTCCGCCGGATCGGCCAGCCACCGCACCAGATGCAGCAGGGCAACCCCGGGGGCATTGTCGGCGACCGGCTGCCGGCGGCCCTCCTCGATCACGTCGAAGCCGTGCTCCCGCAGCAAGGATGCGGTGGCGCGCACCTGCGCGTTGGTCCGCACCAGCACCCCGCAGGTGAGGTTCCGCCCGCCGATCCCGATCTCCCGCAAAAGCTCCACCAGCCGCTCGTCGCGGTCGTCCTTCGCGACCACCTCGACCCGGGACTCGCCCGTGAGCTGAGGCTTCGCCGAGACGTGGTCCTCCCACGGCCAGCGCCGTGCCATTTCAGCGCCGAAGAGCTCCCGGATCGTCGCCACGTCGCCGCATACCGCATTCACCAGCTCCAGCACCGCCGGGCACGATCGCCACGACTCCGGCATGGTCCTCAGCTTGAGGTGATCGTTGGCCCCGTAGCGCCGCTCGACCTCGTCGAACAAGCTAACGTCGCCGCCGCGCCAACCATAGATCGCCTGCTTGCGGTCGCCGACCACGAACAGCGACCCGTCCTCGCGGCTCGCCGCTTCGTCCAACAAGGGCACGATGCCGTTCCACTCCGCCCGGCTGGTATCCTGGAACTCGTCGAGCAACCAATGGTCGTAGCGGGCGTCGAGCCGGAAATCCACCGCCTCGCGCCGCAGCCTCGATTCCTCGTCCCGCGTCCAGCGCCCCATCAACTGCTTGACGTCGTCGAAGCCCAGCAGGCCCTTCCGGCGCAAGCGCCGCTCGCATTCCCCGTCCAGCCCGGCGACCAGCTCCGCCACCGCCCGGGTCCGTGCAACCGCCGCCGCCAGCTCGCAGCCGGCCAGCAGGCGGAAGACTTCCCGCCACAGGTCCGAGGTCCTGGCGGAAAACCGGTGGGGCTTGTTGCGGAACTTCACCTCGATTTCGCCCTCCCCGGGCACCGCCTCGAGCAGGCGGTCGAACAACACGCCGACCTTCGCGATCCTCCCGCTACCGACGGTGTGGAGCTCGAACTGGTCCACCAGTTTCGCCGCCGGGTCGGGCAGCTCCCCTTGCCTGAGCGTGTTGAGCAGCCCCCTTTTGCCTTCCTCCCAGGCATCGACCTCCGGCAAGCCGCCGAAGACCGCCTCCGCGCCCCAGCTTTCCAGCGGGATGCCCGACTTCCACCAGCCGTGCCATTGCCCCAGAAACTGCTCCACGTCCCTCAGCACGCCCTGCCCTTCCTTGCCCAGCGTCGCCCGGCGGAAGGCCTGCAGGAATTCCTCCGCGCCGCCGTGCTCGAGAGCCGTTCCCAGGATCTCGGTCAGGATGTCCGCCATCGCCGCCTCGAGCCGGGGTCCCTCGATCAATTCGAAGGTCCCGCCGGTCAGGCCCAGCTCATACTGGAAACCTCGTACGATCTTCGCGAAAAACCCGTCCATCGTGCCGAGCTGGAATGCCGGCAAGGCCCGCACCACCCGCCACAGCACCGGCGGCACCTCGAAAGTCGCGCCGACCTGGCGGCACAGGGCCGCGGCAGCCGCGGGATCGGCCGCGCAGGACGCCAGCTTCGAGAGCACCGAGTCGGCGAATTCGCCCGCCGCCTTGCGGGTGAAGGTGAGCGCGACGATCCGCGCAGGGTCGACCTCGCGGGCCCCGATCAGGCCGATCACCCGGTTGCCGAGCTGGAAGGTCTTTCCCGATCCCGCCGAAGCGAGGATCATGAGGTTTTTGGAAAGGATCCCCGGCTCGCTCACGCGGCACCTCCTTCCCAGGCCACCGTCTCGCCGAGGGTCCTGCCCAAGGCCAGCACCTCGTAATCGTCGTAGGTCGCCTTGTCCGCCGGCGGCCAGAAGACTCGGTCCCGGACCTTGCCGATGACCCAGCGGGCGCAGCCGGCAGCCGACTCCCGGTCGGCGGGGCAAAACCCGTCCCAAAGGGAGATCTTCACGTCGCCCTCGGTCGCGCCCAAGGCGAAGTACCCGAGTTCATCGACATCGCCGAGGGCCACCGAATAGAGTGCCAGCTGCAGGTTCTTCCAGCGCTTCGCCTTGCCGTCCGGAGAAGTGCACAGGACTTCGGCCACGTTCTCGAGATGGACGGGCAAGCGGGTCGCGGCGTTGACGGCCGTCCGATGGGCGCTTTCGACGACGGCTGCCGCCGCGGTCGTCTTGTAGTCCAGTACCCGCCGGCGGCCGTCGTCATGGCGCTCGATGCGATCCACCCGCCCGACCAGCGTCACCCCGTCGATCTCGATCTCGAATTTCTTTTCCACCTCCGCAATCCGCCAGCCGGAGGCCCGCTCGGCCGCCTGCACTTTCGAAAACCAGGACAAGCGCTGGCGCATCGACTCACGCTGGATGCGCACGGCGAGAGGCACCTTGGCGCCGAACCGCTCCGCCAACACCCGGTCCAGCTCCTGGTGAACCCAGGCTTCGATGGCTTCCGTCTTCGAGTAGTCGCGGGCCTCGGCATCGAGCGCCCAGCGCTCCACCACGACGTGGGCGACGTTGCCGAAATCGCGGGCATTCCATTCGACCCGCTCCGGATCGGGCGCGCTCATCCCGGCGACGTGCTTGAGGTAAAAGCGGAAAGGACAGGCCAGATAGTCGGCGAACGACGTGACCCCGATTCGCAACTCCTTCCCGACCATCCGCGGCCGCCATTTCCAGGCATCGTCCAAGGTCCACGCCAGCGACGAGTCCGGCGGTTCGACCTCGCGGAACAAGAGGCCGACCCGTGCCGGCAAATCCTCCTCGCCCGCCGCCAGCAACAGCCTCGACGGCAGCAGCACGTCACCGCCCGCGCCGGCCTTTGCCAACAGAAGGTCGACCCGGCCGTCGTGACGACGGGCCGCGGTCATCGCGGTGAGCAGATAAGCATCCCGCGCCGCCCGCGTGCCGTCATGGGACAGGCCTAACAGCTTCCGCGTGCCCTCCGGCAGCCACGCGTCGGTGCTGGCCCGCGACGGCACCAAGCCCTCGTTCATCCCGCACACCACGAGGTGCCGGCCGGGTTCATGGAAAAGCTCCAGCCATCCCTGCACGTCGAGCACCCGGTCGTCCGGAGCTCCGGCCACCGGCTCGGGCGCGGTGCCGCGAAGGAGGTCGATCCAAAACCCCGGATCGCGCCGGACTTCGCCGGCGACACCGGACGTCGTATCGAGCCAGCCGAGAATCCCAGTACTTCGCTCACCTTCCGGATCGATCATCGACAGCAGCCGCCGCATTCCCGCATGGAAACCTTCACCCAAGAACGTCGTCCGGCGTTTCTCCAGCGCGGCCAGGGTGGCCTCCGCCAGTTCCACCCCTTCGGGCTGGCGTCGCTCCAACGGCGCGATCCGCTGCAGGTCCTCCCGCCCGCGGGCGAGCCATTGGTCGCGCGCCGTTGACAAGGCGGCGACCCGCTGGGCGCGCCGCCCGCCGACAAGAACACCGCTTTCCGGAAACCCTAACAGATCGATCGCCGCCGCCGCTCCCGGCTGCGCCACGAACTGCCGCCAGGCTCCCAGCCAAGCCAGCAGCGGCGCGGAAGGCACATGCGAGGGATCGTGGAGTTTCCAACCCGCCCGCCCGAACGCCCGCACCAGCTCACCGGCGGTCGCCTCGTCCGCGGATCCCAGCGCGAGCGAATCGGACGGAGTGCCGGCCCGGGCCACCCGTTGCAAGGCCTCGGCCGCCTGCGAGCGCGGGTCGGCAGCCAGCACCACATCGCCCGGCTCCGGCCATTCGATCACCCGGCTGTGCCACGCCTCCACCGGCTGCCCCAGCGCATCGAAGCCGGCTTCTTCTCCTGCCGGAGCGCCGATCAGCACGGTGACCGGCACCGTGGATTGGCCGAGAACATTCCGGACCGCGCCCGGCAAATCGGCGACACCGGCCAGCACGATCCTTTGGACGCCCGGGGCGACCTGAAAGCCGCCTTGGGCCAGCAGGCGGCTGCGACTCTTGTAACCCCAGGCAGCGAGCCGCCTCTCAACCCGCCCCTCCAGGCCGGAGAGAGCCTGCCAGCGCTCGGCCTCGACGGTCTTCGAAAGCCACCTGGCGGCATCACCGAGGGTCAGGGCATTCTCCTGCAAACTCATCCGAACCCCGGCCAGCGACTTCGCCAGCCCCATCGCCCAACCCGCTGCCTCGCCTTCTCCCGGTGGCACCGGAAAGGCCGCCGTGTAGGGCTCCCAATCACGGGTCGACTCCAGGGTCTCGATCCATGCCAGCAGCTCGATCGCGTCGGACGCCGCCTCGCCGGTATCCAGGAAATGGCCGGGCGTCACCACTTTCGGAGCCAGCAGCGCGCCCGTGGACTCCGCCAGGGCCTCGCGCAGGCGACGCCCCGCCTGGGCGGTCGGCACCACCACCAGCATCGCCGGCATCGCGTCGCGCCGTTCTAACAGCCATTCGACGGCCAAGCCCAGGAACGGCCGGTCCCAGCCGAGGAATTCACACTCCATCATCCACCCCTCTCTAGCCCCCGCCCGGCAACGCGCGGAAGCAAAAGTTTTGCCCGGCGAGCCCTACAACTTGCCGACGATCTCCCGCCACCCTGCCTCCGTCGTGACCGGGGGCAGGCACACCTGCCCCGCACAGACCACCACGTCGCCATCGCCCTCCGACCGGGTCCACACCGCTCGCGGGAGCCATGTCTCCCGCAACGCCGCGGCAAACCCCGGCTCGCCCCGCACCTCGATCTTCACCACGCCGCGCTGATGCAGGTCCAGCGCCGCGATCAAAACGGGAACTGCAAAAGGCCGCGTCTCGATCGCCTTCGCTCCCGCCCTCAGGATCACCTCGGCCCGCTTGGCGTAGGCCGGTTCGTCCAGCAGGGTCGCCAGTTGCAGGAGGTTCACCGCCGCGACGTGGTTCGCCGCCGGTTCCGCACCATCGTAATCCTCGCGGATAGCCAGCAGTTCCTCGCCACCCAACTCGGTCCGGACGACATAGCCGGAGCGACTCTCCTCCCAATGAAGCCGGTCGAGCGCCGACTGCAACCCGGCCGCCCAATCGAGCCACGCCGCCTCGCCGGTCGCGCCGTGCATTTCGATCAGCCCGCAAATCAGGCACGCGTAGTCCGCCGCGAATCCCGGGGCCGCCCCGCGCTTGCCCCGGTAGCTGCGCCACAACTTCTCCCCGTCCCACAGTTCGCGCCGGATGAAATCGAGGGCGGTCGCCGCGGCCCCGGTCAAATCCGGCCGCTCCAACACCCGTCCGCCGCGAGCCAGGGCGGCGATCATCAGGCCGTTCCACGAGGTGATGATCTTGTCGTCGCGATGCGGCATCGGCCGATTTTTCCGCGCTTCCAACAGCACCGAGCAGGCGCCGGCGAGCAGGCGCCGGACCGCCTCCTCGGACAGGTCGAACTGTTCCGCCAAGGACGGAATCCCCGCCGCCTGATAGAGGGTGTTCATGCCGACCAGCTCCTCGTGGGGATCGCTCTCCGGGCGGGCATTGCCATCCTGCTCGATCCCGTAGGCGGCGCAGAAAACCGCCGCGGTCCGGGAGTCGAGCAGGCGGTAGATCTCCCCTGCTTCCCAAACCCAGAACGCCCCTTCCTTTTTCTCCGGAGCCCCCGCTTCCGGCAGGCTGTCGGCATCCTCCGCCGCATGGAAGGCCCCGCAAGGATCGAGAAGTTCTCCGAGCACATAGCCGAAGATGTCCTCCGCGACCTCCCGGTCCCTGGCATCCCCCGCCGCTTGCCACGCCTCCAGGTAGAGAAGTGCCAGCTGCGCCTGGTCGTAGAGCATCTTCTCGTAGTGGGGAACGTGCCAGTAGCGGTCCACCGAGTAGCGGTGGAAGCCACCGCCGAGATGATCGTGCATGCCCCCGGCCGCCATCGCCCTCAAGGTCCGGCTGG
>NZ_JACZFQ010000012.1 GCF_014904755.1 Neoluteolibacter marinus | reverse complement strand
CTCAAGGTCCGGCTGGCCATCTGCAAGGCGGCGCCCGCCTCGTCGCCGCCGAGGCGATCGGCCAATTGCAACAGGAGCCGCGGCACCACCGGCCGTGGGAACTTCGGCGCCCCGCCCCAACCGCCGAGCGCGGGGTCGAACAAGGACTCGCAGCGATCGATGAAGTCGCCGAACACCTTCTCCCCGGGAAGCCCGAGAACGACGGCCTCGCCCTCGGCTTCCTTCCGGAGGTGAGCCATCACCTGATCGGCGCTCGCCATCATCCGCGGCCGGTCGTCCCGCCACAGCCGCCCGATCTCGTCGCAAAGCCGGGGGAAGCCGGCGCGTCCATGGCGGTCTTCCGGTGGAAAATAAGTGCCGCCCACCACCGGCTTGCCCGCCGGGGTCAACCACACGCTCATCGGCCAGCCCCCCTGCCCGGTCGTCGCTTGGACGAATGCCATGTAGGTCGCATCGATGTCCGGCCGCTCCTCGCGGTCGACCTTGATGCACACGAAGTTCCGGTTCATGACCGCCGCGATCGTCTCGTTCTCGAAGCTCTCGCGCTCCATCACGTGGCACCAGTGGCAGGTCGAATAGCCGATCGAAAGGAACACCAGCTTGTCCTCCGCTTTCGCCTTCGCAAATGCATCTTCACTCCAGGGCAGCCAGTCGACCGGGTTCTCCGCGTGCTGGAGGAGGTAGGGCGAGGTCTCGTTGGCGAGGGCGTTCGGCATGGCGCAAACAAACCACGGCAGGAAAATCCCGCCTAGGGCGAATAGACGACCACCGGCCCGGTGCTGCCGCCCTGGACGCGGCGGAGCTTCTCGACCGCCTTCTTCACCGCATCCGCCGCCGCCAGCGCTTCTTCCATCGTGTTCAGGCAGGAAAACCCGAAGCGCAGGCTGCTCTTGGCCTTGGCATCGGAAAAGCCCATCGCCTTCTGCACGTGCGACGGCTGTTGCTTTCCCGTCATGCAGGCGGAGCCCGCCGAGCAGGCCACCCCCAAGTCATCGAGAAGGATCAACAACCCGGCCGCCTCGCAGCCCGAAAACGACAGGTGGCTGGTCCCCGGCAGGCGATGCAAGAGATCGCCGTTGATCGTGACGCCATCCAGTTCGCCCACCAGCTTTTCCTCGAATGCCTTGCGGAGGGCTGCCGGATTCTCCCCCGCGACCAGCCGGGCTGCCGCCATTTCCGCCGCCACCCCGAGACCGACGATCCCGGCGGTGTTCTCCGTCCCGCTTCGGCGATCCTTTTCCTGTCCACCGCCGCGGAGCATGGGTTCGAAGCGGCATCCGCTGCGGATGTACAAGGCGCCTACCCCCTTCGGTCCATGAAACTTGTGGGCGGACAATGAGAGGAAATCCACCGGGATATCGCGAACATTCACGGGGATCTTGCCAACCGCCTGGATGGCATCGGTGTAGAAGGCGAGACCATGGACCCGGGCGATCTCCAACGCTTCCGCCAGGGGCTGCACCACTCCGGTCTCGTTGTTCGCCCACATCAACGAGACGAATCCACCGCCCTCCTGCGCGGACCCGCAGGCCCGCTTCAGCTCATCGAGGTCCAGGCGACCGCCGGCATCGACACCCACCCGGGTGACCTTGTAGCCGACATCCTCGAAAGTCTCGACCGGCTTCAAGACCGCGCTGTGCTCGATCGCGCTGGTGATCACCTGACCGGTCTTGCGGCCGACCAGCCGAGCCAACCATTTCAAGGCCATGTTGGTACTCTCGGTGCCCCCGCCGGTGAATACGATCTCGCCGGGGTCGGCACCAATCAGCGCGGCCACCCGGGCCCGTGCCTCGTCGATGGCCTTGCGCGCTTCCTTCGCCCCGCGGTAGCTGGCGTTCGGATTGTGATAGCCCTCCCGCAGCCACGGCAACATGGCGTCGAGCACCTCCGGCAGCAGCGGCGTCGTCGCGTTGGCATCCAAGTAGATCACGCGCCGACACTAGGCCCGCGATCGCCCGGCGCGCAAGCGTGCCCCGGGTCCGGCAATCAATCCTCGCCGGACTCCCATGCGCGGGAAACCACGGTGTCGATGCCGCCTTGGATCTTCGACTTCGGGCCGTTCCCCGAACCTTCTTCCGAGGTGACCACCATCTGGTACTCTTCCCTCAGTACCATCGGGTAGATCAGGGAACACCAGACCTTGCCCGACTTGATCGTCGTTTCGGAATTCCGCTTGGTGCCGTCGATGTCGACCGCCCCCTTTTCGCTCAAATCGCCTGCCACGGCGAAACGTCCGCAAGGATGACCCTCCAGGGCCTCGGACGCCTCGTAGGTCAAGGTAATGCTGCCGCTGTTGCCCTCACCCGGGAAGAGCAGGGCGATCGAGCTACCGGTGAGGACGATCTTGTCGCCGCCGATCCAGCGCTTGGACGGGGAGAACCACTGGGTCCGGGGAGTCACGCCGTTCGTCGCCAAGAGCGACGGCAATTCCGGCCGCAATGCCTGCTCCAGCATCATGTTGCGGAAGTCGACCGGACCGCTCGAAGCGGGCCGCTTCCAACCGTTCGGCCCCAGCTTGAACTCGACCCTGGCCCCCACGACGTTCGAATCCGATTGCGGCGACTGGGGTTCGTCCTTTTCGGCCGCGCCCGCCTTCTTGGCCACCTCCTCGACATCAACCACCTTGCCGGCCTTCTCGATGGAGATCGCCAGCTCTCCCTTGTCCCGCTTGATCGACCCAATCCGCTCCCAGGTGCCGTCGAGCACCGACACCTGCTTGCCGAGCTCCGAAGTCGACATCACCCGGGCGCCATTGAAGGTGACACGCTCGATCAGCCGCACCTTGAGCTCCGTTGGAAAAGCAAGGTCCCGTCGAAAGCGCACTCCCTCGGCGGCCGTGTCGACTTGGCCGGCCAGCTTCGTGGAGATTTCCCCGCCCGGCGCAACCGGCGCGTCTGGATCCTTGCTGCCTTCGATTTTCTCGCGCGCTGCCTCGACCGCCTGCCGCGCCTTCTCACACGACGAGAGCGCCACCGCCATCAGCGGCAGCACAATCAGTAGGGATTTCATGACAGTCAGGTATCATGAATTGTCCAAGCTGGCGACAGGAACCTTGGAGGCCCTTGCAGCACCTTATTTTCCCTTGGCACGGCCCTTGCACGCCAACCGCTGATCCATTTCCAAGGCAGGCGAGTCCTCCCGGCTGACCCCCACCACCTGCGCCGGCACGCCCGCCACCGTGGTGTGGGGTTCTACGTCGTTCAGCACCACGCTGCCTGCCCCTACTTTCGCACCTTCGCCGATTTCCACGCGACCCAGGATTTTCGCCCCGGCGCCAAGCAGCACCCCGGAGCGGACGATCGGATGACGATCCCCGCTCTGCTTGCCGGTGCCGCCGAGGGTCACTTCGTGGAGGATCGAGACATTGTCCTCGATGATCGCCGTCTCGCCGACGACGAAACTGGTCGCGTGGTCCAGCAGGATCCCGCAGCCGATCCGTGCCGCCGGATGGATATCCACCCCGAACACCTCGCTGGCGAGACTTTGGAAATAGAGCGCGATTTCACGCCGCCCCTGCTGCCAGAGGTGATGGGAAACCCGGTAGGTGGAAATGGCCATGAAGCCCTTGAAGAACAACAAGGCTTCCAACGGCGACTGGCAGGCCGGATCCCGTTCGACGATGGCCCTCAGGTCGCGGGCCGCGCTTTCGACGAGGTGATCATCGCCACGCAGGATGCCCCCGAGCAGGGGTGCCAGCTGGTCCCGGGTCATGTCCTCACGGGCCAGCTTGCGGGCGAGGCGCTCACCCAGCGCCATCCCAAGGCATGGCTTGTTGATCACAACATCCTCCAGCAGCGGTCGCATTTGCGGTTCACTGATGGCAACGCGCTCCGCCTCTTCCTTGATCCAGGACCAGACTCCGGCCACGCCGGCCTCTCCCGACTGACAGAGACGGACATCCTTCATGCTTCCTCCCGTCCCCCCCTTGTGTTGCTTTGCCTCCATGCGCATTTCCCAAAAGCTCGACTATGCGTGCCGCGCGATGGCCCAACTGGCCAAGCGTCACGACGGCCGAACGATTACACGCCTTGACGAGCTTGCGCAACGGGAAGCCGTGTCCGCGAATTTCCTCGTGCAGATCCTCAACGACTTGCGCAGGGCCGGTTTGGTGGAGAGCCGTCGCGGCAAAAGCGGCGGTTACCTGCTGGCCAAAAAGCCGGACACCATCAACCTGAAGGAGATCGTTGATGCCGTCGAGCCATCGCTGCTCTCCTTCTCCACCCACACCGAAGGGGAAAGCGGGCCGACGGTCCGCGCCGCGTGGGAAGCCGTGGCGCAGGAGCTCAAGAATCACTTGGAACGCATCACTTTGGTCCAGTTGGCGGAGGGCAGCGAAGCCCCGATGTTCTACATCTAGGCCTCCACCTCACGGGTCCAGAAGACCAGCTCGTTTTCGACCTCCCGGCCGGCCGAATCGACTTGGCACCAAGACAGCCGGGCCTTCCATCCGGGAACTTGGGTGTAGCCCCGCTTGGTCCAGAATTCATCGTGAGGGCGATATCCCGCGGGCTTCAGCGGATGGTTGTCCGACCGGACTACCGAGCAGAAGCAGGTTTTGAAATAGCCCTGTGCCAGCGCCCATTTCTCGCGCTCGTCGAAGAAGCGATGACCGATGCCGCGCCCGCGCCACGCCGGTTCAAGCACCGACTCCCCGAAATAGAACCAATCTCCCGGCGAGATTCCCGAATCCTCGAAGGGCTTGCGGAATGCTTGGTCTGCATCCGCCAATGGCAGGCCGGTCGACACACCGACCACTTCGCCTCCCTCCTCCGCCAAGACAAACACGCTGCGTGGACAACGCGCGTAGCTTCGCAGGTAGCTCTGCTCGCTCGCGGCATCCCCCTGGTAGAGATACGGGAACCCCTTGAACACCGAGATCCTCAACCGCGCGGTGGCGTCAAGATACGGTCCGATTTCCGTCCCGCCCAAACAGTGAACCCGATGCTCCATGGACTGCTTCTGTCAAAGGGCCCGATGGACGCCAAGGCGCAAGCGCATCACTTCGCCTGCTCGAGAGGAACCACGGAAACTTCGATCTCATCCTTGCCGCGCCTGACCCGGACAGGGGTGGGCGTTCCCGGCTTGAGGAAATAGAAGGCATTCGCGGCATCCGCATAGTCCTCCAAGTGGCGGGCGCCGATCTCCAACAGCACATCCCCCGCCCGGACCCCGGCCTTGGCCGAGGGCGACCCGACCTGAACCTGCGTCACTTGGGGAACCACCGATTCCGGTTTCAACTTGAGCCCGATCCATCCGCGAGACACCCGGCCGCCGCGCTGCACGTCATCGACCACCCGCCTGACGACCTCCACCGGCAAAGCATAACCGCTTCTGGCATCCACTTCCTGGTGCGCCACGGCCATCACGCGGCCGTTGCCATCGACCAAGGGCGCGCCCGGCGACAAGACCGGCCCGCCATAATCAACGCGCAGCATCGAAATTGGCAGGATCCGCCCATTCACACGCTTCACCCGGTCCCGGATCGTAGCCGGGTCGCCTTTCAGGCTCCGGACGGCCGTGCCCGGTTCCGCGCCGGCCCCCAAGGGCAAGGCTTTGCCCGGAGGGCCCGAGATGCGGAAGACCACGACACGCGACACCTGATCCACGAAAACTTGTGCCGGAAGTTTCCGGCCGGCAAATCTCAACTGGCCGTTTCCCGCGTTGGAACCGGAGAGTGCGACGGTCACCACGTGACGGCCGTCGCCAACGGCGAACGCAGAAGAGACACTTTCCCCCCCTTCAGTGGAAAACGCGGCCGTCCAGCCCTCGTCGGCCCAAGCCCCGGGCACGATCACACAGGAAACCACCACGAGTGCCGGCAAGCACCGCCAGAAGGAGGACATCATCCGGAAAATTCCGTCAGAATTCCTGCTCGCCGGTGCTGCCTTCCGAAGAAGGGCGCAAGTCCAAGGACTGCAGCTGCTCGACTTGGATCGGCTCGACGGAGCGGATTTCGTGGCCCACGTTTGTCGCGGGAAGATTGCCCACCTGCTCGCCGCTCGGGGCGGACAAGAGGAAGGCAGCCATAACGGCGGCGTAGGCCAAGCCGGCCCCGTACGCCCACTTCGAGGTCAAACGTTCGCCAAGCCAAGCGGAAGCATCCTTCCACCACCCTTTCAGCCCCCGGTTCCGGGCCTCCTCGGCCCGGCGGCGCTGGTGAAATTCGCGGAGAAAATCATCGAAATACCCTTCCTCAGGGCGCTCATGGCGCTTGAGGGCAAGCAGGCTTCCGATTTCTTCAATTGACGGTTTCACGGCGATTGATGGTTAAATAATCTAAAATATCTCCGATCCGGCAAGGATTTTTTCAAAAATCCTCACTCCCAGTAGTCCTGCAGCTGCGACTGTAGGTGGATGTGGGCGTAGTGCAGCCGCGAGCGCACGGTCCCCTCCGAGACCTTGAGGATGCGCGCGATTTCGGCATGAGGTACGCCCTGAATGTCGAACATGGTAACCACGGTTCTATGCGCTTCTGACAGGCCCATCATGGCTTCGTTCAATCTTTTCTGGAGCTCATGCAGTTTGCTTTGCTTCTCCGGATTGGCGAGATGGCTGGAATCCACCAGCGCGGGATCCTGCTGAACCGCGGAGTCCATCTCGTTCAGACTCAGTCCCCCACCCCGCCGCTTGCGCTTTTTGAGGAAGTTCAGGGTCATGTTCACCGCGATCTGGTAGATCCAGGTGTAGAAGCTGGAGTGGCCGCGAAACCTCGGCAGCGAATGGTATGCCTTCGCGAAGATGTCCTGCAACAGGTCGTGGGTGTCCTCCTTGTGGGAGGTCATGTTGTACACGAGGCCATACAGCTTTTCGCCGTATTTGAGGATCAGGGCGTCGAACGCGCGCGTGTCGCCGCTGCGGGCGCGCGCCACGAGGTCTTCGTCCGGATCCGGCTGGAGGGAATCATCCGGCATCTTCGGGGTGGTCGGGGGGTAGGGTGAACGGGGCGAGGCTACACACCGTCACGAGGCTGTAAAGTAGCGTCATTCACACCGCGGTCGGATCCCCCCGGGCGATGACAGGAATGCCTTGCTAGACGCGGGTCCCATCTCGGCGTATCGAGCCCCCCATGATCCGCTGGTTCGCCCGGAACGACATCGCCGCGAATTTCGTGATGTTCGGCATTCTCATCTACGGAATCTGGACCGCCGTCGAGAAGGTCCCGCTGGAGGTGCAGCCGAGCATCCAGTTCGATGAGGTGCGGGTGCATGTCGACTACCGCGGCGGCAGTCCGGAAGATGTCGAGCGCAACGTGGTCATTCCGATCGAAAGCGCCCTGGAAGGCCTCGCCGGCGCCGACGAGATCAATTCGCGGGTTTCGGCAGGCCGGGGTGAAGTCAGGATCAAGGCCAGCGACCACACGGACACCCGCAAGCTCCTCGACGAAGTACAGTCGCGGGTCGACTCGATCACCAGCTTCCCCGACGAGATCGAGCCGCCGAAGCTGTTCATTCCCGATACCAACCGCTGGTTCGACGTCATCAAGATCGCCATCACCGGTGAAATGAGCGAGGACGACCTCCTCAAGGCAGCCCGCCGGGTCCGCGACGACCTCATCGAAATGCCCGGGATTTCCCAGGCGGCCATCCAGGGAGCGACCCGGAAAGAGATCTCGATCGAAGCCAACCTGGCCCGCCTCCGTGACTTCGGCCTGGGCTTCTCCGATCTTGCCGAAGCGGTGCGACGCTCGTCGATCGACCTGCCCGCCGGCCAGATCCAGACGGACGAAGGCAACCTCACCATCCGCTCGAAGGGCCAGGCCTTTGAGCGCGAGCAATTCGAGTCCATCGTGGTGCGCAGCTCCAACGGCGCCGAGGTCCATTTAAGGGACGTCGCCACGGTGAGCGACGGATTCGAGGAGAACCGCAAGATGCTGCGGTTCAACGGCCGTCCAGCCCTGCTCGTCGAGACCCTGCGGCTCAACGAGGAAAACGCCCTCGATATCGCCGCCAAGGTGAAGAACTACGTCGCGACCCAGCGGCAGCGCTTTCCGGAGGGAATCGAGCTCTTCGTCTGGGACGACAGTTCGGTCGAGCTCGAGGGACGCCTCGGCACCCTCCTGACCAGCCTCGCCCAGGGCGGCATCCTGGTGATGATCGTGCTCGGACTCTTCCTGCGCCCGTCGATCGCCCTCTGGGTCGCCCTCGGCATCCCGGTCTCCTTCGCCGGCGGATTGATCGCGATGCCCTGGTTCGGCCTCAGCGCCAACATCATGACCATCTTCGGTTTCATCATCGTGATCGGCATCGTCGTCGATGACGCGATCGTGACCTCGGAGAACGTCTACACCAAGCTGCGGGCAGGCATGGATCCCCTCGAGGCCGCCGTCGAGGGAACCAAGGAGATCGCCGTGCCCGTCACCTTCGGGGCCCTGACGACGATCGTCGCCTTTGTCCCGTTGATGTTCTTCGACGGATTCTACGGCAACTTCACCCGCCAGATCCCGCCGATCGTGGGTGCGGTGATCGTTGCCTCGCTGATCGAATCGAAACTGGCCCTGCCCTGCCACCTGAAGCACATCAAGGTCGGCCGCACCCGCTTCAACCCGATCACCCGTTTCCAGAAGCTCGTGGCCGACGGCTTGGAAACCATGATCGAGAAGTATTTCCAGCCCTCGCTGAGATTCGCGGTGCACCATCGCTACGCCACCATCTCCGTCTTTCTCGCGCTCGCCATGATCACCGTGGGTTTCGTCCACAGCGGGCGGCTCAACTTCACCAACATGCCGCAGATCGACAAGAACCGGATCATCGCCCAGGTGAGGATGCCCCGGGACACATCGATCGAGGTCACGGACGACCGCGTCGCGAGGATCGTCAGCGCGGTCGACCAGTTGAAAGAGGAATTCGTCGATCCTGGCACCGGCAAGCCGCTGATCGAGGACGTGCTCACCAGCACCGGCGGCTGGAGCGGCGGCGACGGGGTCGACCCGCGACAAGGCTTCGTGGTCGTCTCCGTCACCGATCCCGGGAAGCGCACCGTTCCGGGTGCCCAGAACCGCGAGATCGCCAAACGCTGGGTCGAACTCGTCGGCGAGATCCCCGATGCCCAGTGGTTCTCGATCCAGGGAGACCGCGGCGGTGGCTTCCGCGGCGGCGGCGACGATCTGGATGCCATCGAGATCGAGCTCCGCGGCCCGGCTTCCGAGCTGCGGGACGAGCTCGCCGAGCAAATGGAGACCCTGCTGGAGTCCTATGCCGGGATTTCCAATGCCTCCGCCGACGTGTCACGCGGCCAGAACGAACTGCACGTGACCTTGAAGCCGGAAGGCAGCGCCCTCGGGCTCACCCAGGCGGAATTGGCCCGCCAGATCCGCAGCGCCTTCTTCGGCGAGCAGGCCCAGCGGGTGCAACGGGACCGGGACGACATCCGTGTGATGGTCCGCCTGCCCCTCGACCAGCGCCAGTCCCTGCATACCCTCGACCAGCTGCACATCCGCACGCCCGACGGCGGCAACGCCCCGTTCCACACCGTCGCCGAAGGCAAGTTCGTCCCGGCCCGCTCCGACATCCAGCGGGTCGATGGCGCCCAGGTGATCAGCATCCGCGCCCAACCCGTGGACGAAACCGTCAACGTCGTCCAGATCGCGAAGGACATCGCCCCCCGCCTCGACGAAATCCTCAACCCCCACCCCGAGCTGTCGTGGCGCTTCGACGGCTACGTCGCGGAGCACGAGGAAACCACCCGCAAGACCTGGATCACCACGATCTCGCTGGGACTCGCCCTCTACGCCTTGCTCGCGGTGCCGTTCCGGTCGCTGGTCCAGCCTCTGGTGGTCATGCTGGCGATCCCCTTCGGCATCATCGGTGCGGTCGCCGGCCACATGATCCGCGACATCGACCTCTCTTTCCTGTCGGTCTTCGGAATCCTGGCCCTTGCCGGCGTGGTGGTGAACGATTCGATCGTCCTCGTGGATTTCATCAACCAGCGGCGCGCTGCCGGGAACAACCTGGTTGAGGCCGTCGTCGAATCCGGCGCACGCCGCTTCCGTCCGATCCTGCTGACCTCGCTGACAACCTTCGCCGGTTTGTTGCCGTTGATGCTGGATGACTCGCTGCAGAACCAGATGCTCGTGCCGATGGCCGTATCGCTCGGCTTCGGCCTGCTTTTCGCCACCGCGATCACCCTCTACCTCATCCCGACCGCCTATCTGGCAACCGAGGAGACCCTGGGCCACATCCGCAAGGCCTGGCAGTGGTACAAGCGGCCGTTCCAGCGCCCGGACGATGAGATGGAAGAGGAGCCCGTTCATTAACAGTTCCTGATTATTTTTCTCGCCGGTCTCCGGGGCAGGCGATAAAAGCACCTTGCTGTCCCGCATCCCCGCCCTAAGGCAATGCCACCCGCTCCCGAGCACACCCACCACATCAAGGTCCGCAGCACCCAGCTAGAAATGAACCCCGGTCAAGCCGCCGGCGGCAGGCAGGGTGAAGACGTCGAAGGCAAGCTCCGCGCCGCCCAGGTGCAGCTGGAGCAACTCCAACAACAGCGCGAGGAACTCGAGCGGCAGAAGCAGGAAGTCGAAACGCTGAACGTCCGCAAGCGCGAGTTCATCGGCGCTCAGGTCGAGCTGACCGAACGGCTTTCCTCCACCCTGACCCGCATCGACCGCGAGGTCTACGAGATGCGCCAGGAGATCGATGACCTGGAGCAATGCCGCAGTTGCTTCGCCGGGCACCTCGGCAAGCTCGAGAAGATCAATCCCGACGGCTGGACCCGCGACAACCTCGCCACCGCCCTCGAGCGGGCCATGGCCGTGGCCGATCACGCCGATGATGAGTATTCCCAGGCTGCCGAACACTTTTCCCGCTCCCGCAGCGGCAACATCTTCAACGGGGCCAAGGCGCGCCGTGTCGTCTCCGGCGACTTCGCCCGCCAGTTCCGGAACGGACTCGCGTTCAATCTGCCCATCCTCGTGCTCGGCGGTGCCGCGCTGATCGTCTACCTGCTGAAGTGATAACCGCCATGCGCCGATCCCGGAGTCCTCAAGACAGCGGCCCCGCGGACCTCGACGAGCTGAAGGCCCTCGAGGAACGGAAGCGCGCGCTTGAAGAGCAGATCCAGAGCATCAGCGCCGAGCCGGAGAAGATCCTCCGTGAAGCCCAGGAACAAGCGGCCACGCTGCCGCCGCCGGACGACCTGGCCGACCGCCGGCGCCTGCGTGAATTCGAGGAAGTCGTCTCACGGCGCCAGGTCCGCAACGAACGCCGCACCCAAGGCCGCAGCCTGCTCCTCTTGCTCCTCTTGCTGGTCGCCACCGCCCTGTTGGCGAGCTGGGTTCTGAAGCTGTTCGTCGGCTGATCCGGCGGCTTCGGACCATGGGGCGCCATTTGAATCGCACATCCCTCGCCGGTGAACCGCCGGCTGGCAGCCAGCGGACGGATGGAAGGGACCGCACCTTCTCTGGTCCCTCCATCGGTCAGCTCCCCCGAAAGTGAGGGCGGTGTCTGATCGCTACTTGCCCTATCCCGGGATTGCGCCTTACTCAGGTCATCCTCGGGAACCATGAAGAAACTCATCACACTCACCGTCGCGGCACTCCACCCGCTGCTCCTGTCCGCCAATGAACCGGATCCCGTCCTGCCGCCTTCGGAAGGATTGGATTTCATGAGCGCACTGAACGCCGCCCAGGTCCGGGCGATCGGCAGTTTCGGCATGGACTTCGACAACTCGGTTGGCGGCATCGACGACACCACCTTCGAGGCGGGCTCTTTCCTTTCCAAACCCATCGACCTCTTCGCGGGCTACGATTTCCTCGCCTACTTCAACTACGAGGCCCACTTCCTCCGCCCCGACGGCACCCTGCCAGGGATCCCCTTGCAGGACGAGGACCTGCACGAGATCGACCTCTCGATGTTCATCTACAAGATGACGCAGGACTCGCCGTGGATCACCGGCGCGTGGATCAATCCCTCGCTGGCGACCGACTTCGACAGCGTCTCCGGCGATGACTTCTTCCTCGATGTCGCCGGCTTCGCGGGCTACCGCTTCAGCGAAACCTTCCTCTTCGGCGCGGGCGTGGGAGCGCTCAACGTCACCGGCGACACCGCCGTCTATCCCGGGTTCGGCTTTGTCTGGAATCCCTGCGACGAAATCCTCGCCGTGCTCTACGGCGCGAACTTCCGCGTCGGCTGGGAACCGGTGTCGTCCTGGCGGCTCGGCTTCGAGGTGCGCCCGAACGGCGGCATCTGGAACATCGACACCGCGGCGGGATCGCGGAACATCGACTTCACCTCATTCCGGGTGGGCCTGACCTCCTCCCACCGCCTGACGGATCGGCTCTGGTTCTCCTACGGCGGCGGCGTCACCACCGGCAACACGCTGAACATCACCAACACCCGGGGCTCGAACCTCTACCAGAACCAGCTCGATGACCTCGACAGCGGCTACTACGGCTTCCTTGCCCTCGATCTCAAGGCGTGGTGATCAGGCTTCGCCTTTCTCCGCCAGGATCCGCCGCAACTCCGGCCACTGCTCGCGGCTGACGATGTAACCGATGCATCCCTCCCGCCCACAGAGGCAGGGGTGATCCTCGTAGCACTCGACGTCGAAGGCATAGTCGAAGGTCAACTCATCGCCCTCGGCGATGTCCGTCAGGGCGTGGATGAAGATCCGCTTCCCGTCGATCCAGGCCTCGCAGTTGGGCGCGCAGGAGTGGTTGATCAGGCGGGCCGTGTTCCATGGCACGTTGCCGTCGATGTCCCAATGATCCGTCAGGGTGAAGATGTAGACGGCGGCGTCCCCCGTCTCCTGCGAGCGGGCGTGCTGGGCCCACGCCCGCTTCTCGCTCTCCTTCTTGTCGATGATCTCGCCGACATATTCGATGATCCGGGTGCCGGCGGGAATTTCCTGCGTGGCATAAACCCCGCGGCCGTGGATCCGCGAGTTCCGGACCTCGCACAGCTCGCTCTGGCCGCGGGTCCACAGCTGCTTGAGCTTCTTCACCAACCGCGATTCCTCGGTGAGCTTCTTTGATTTCTTGGCCATGGGGTCGTGTCCGGCGGGGGCTCTCACTTCACCTCCGAACCCTTCCGCTCGATCGGCGGGAGTTCCATCGTGTCCGGCAGGGTGAAGAACAAACGCCGGAGTTCGGGGACGGTCACGCTCGCCCCGTCGATGAAGGTCCAGTCGTTCTTGTCCTTGTCCGAGATCGCCACCTGGAAGCCGGTGGTGGTGATGACCACGAACTTCGGCAACTCGCCGTTCTCGCCGGGCTTGGTGATGCGGTACTCGGTGACGGTCGGAATCAGCAGCAACCATTGCTTGAAGCTCATCTTCTCCACCTCCCGGCCGCCTTCGACCACCGTCTTCTTCCCCGCGCCGACCTCGTAGGCGATGGGCTTGCCGGTCGGACGGAACGACATCAGCTGGACGCCGTTCTCGGTCATCATCTTTCCGATGCTCGCGAGCTTCGCCTCCAGCCTCGCCATGCCGCCTTCCCGCTTGGCGACGTTTTCCTTCCACTGCGGATACATCCGCTCGATCGCCACCTGGTGCTTGCCGAGCACCACCTGTTCGCCCAGCGCCTTCACCGCGGCAACCGCGGAAGCGGTGACCTCGGGCGGTGCCACGGTCTGGGCGCGAAGGCCCGCGGGGACAAGCAGGCAGAGCGCGGCTGCCGTCAGCATGGAACGTATCATGACGCATGGATGAACCGCCCCTCCCCCGCCGTCAAGCGCTCCAAAATCCCGCCCCGGCGCGGATTTTAAAAAACGTTATTCACAAGGCGTGAATCCGCTTTGCTTCCCCGGGCCGCTTTGCCAACCTCCGCGCCCCATGTCCAAACAGGCACTCGGAAAAGGCCTCGGTGCTTTGATCCGCAAACAACCCGGCACCCCCGCCAACGATTCAAACGCCGATGGCGTCGGCCGCGCCCGCGAGGTGCCGATCGATCGTGTCGTTCCGAGCCCGCTCCAGCCCCGGACCCATTTCATCGAGACGCCCCTGGACGAACTGGTCGAGTCGATCCGCCAGCATGGGATCATCCAGCCGCTCATCGTCCGCGTCGTCGACGGCAAGTTCGAGCTGATCGCCGGTGAACGCCGCTGGCGCGCCTCCAGGAAACTGGGACTCTCCACCGTGCCGGTGATCGAACGCGAGGCGTCCGACCGGGATGTCCTGGAAATGGCTCTCATCGAGAACCTCCAGCGCGAGGATCTCAACGCCATCGAGGAAGCCGCAGGCTATGTGCGCCTGGCCAGGGAGTTCTCGATGAAGCAGGAGGAGATCGCCACCCGCGTCGGCAAGTCCCGCGCCAGTGTCGCCAACGCGATGCGCCTGCTCGACCTCCACCCCGATGTCCAGCGCCTCGTCGCCCAAGGACGCCTCAGCGTCGGTCACGGCAAGGCCATCCTCTCGATCAAGGACAAGGATGCCCAACTCCTGGCGTCCGACCAGATCCTCAAGAAAGGAATGAATGTCCGCGCCGCCGAGAAGCTGGCCCAGACCTTCGACCCTTCCGGCGGTTCGGACGAAGGCAAGCCGCAGGCCGCGGCCAGCAGCCCCGCTGCGCCCAACGCCCACTTCAGCGCACTCCAGAACAAGCTGCGCGACCGCTTCGCCACCCACGTCTCCATCCACCACGGGGCGAAGAAAGGGAAGATCGAGCTGGAATACTACGGCGACGACGATCTCCAACGGCTACTCGACCTGCTCGGCATCGAAGACCTCTGAAGCCCCGGCCCGCTTCCTTCCGCCTGCCGTGAAACGCGCCCCACTCGCGCTGCTGCTCGTACTCGCCATCGCGGTGGGCGCTTGGTTCCACTACGGCAAACAGGGCGCCGAGGACATCCCGACCCGGCTGGCTTACAGCGCAATCCCCGCGGAGCTGGCCGCCGGGTTTTCAGGCGACAACGCACTTGCTCACGTCCGTGCACTCGACGAACTGGGCCCCCGGCCGCCCGCCAGCCCCGGCTACGAGAAAGCCCTCGCCTACCTCGAGGCCGAGTTTTCCCGCCATGGCTGGACCGCGGTCCGCCAAACCTTCTCGCGCGGCACCCCGAAGGGTCCGGTCACCTTCACCAATCTCCTCGCCCGCCACACCGCCGGCGGCATCGATTGGAGCAAATCGACCCCGGTCGTGATCGGCGGCCACCTCGACAGCAAGGCGATCGACGCCTTCACCTTCACCGGAGCCAACGACGGCGGCTCGTCGACCGGCGTGATCCTCGAACTCGCCCGCGTCCTCGCCGGCGATCCCGCGGCGGCGGCCAAGGTCGAGTTCGTCCTGTTCGACGGCGAAGAGGCGTTGCTGCCGAACATCACGCCCACCGACGGCCTCTACGGCAGCAAGTACTACGCGCATGAGATTTTGAAGCGCACCAGCTGGCCCGCGCTCGGCATCGTGCTGGACCTGGTCGGCGACTCGTCCCACGGATTCTACTACAACATCGAAGCCACGGACGCCATCGCCGCCGCCGTGGAGAAGGCCGCCGCCGACTCGGAATTCAAGCTGCGCCGGTCCCCCGGCCCGATCCTCGACGACCACGTGCCGCTGCAGAACACCGGACTCCCCTGCCTGCACATCATCGGCGACTTCATGAACATGCCCTACTGGCACCAGGAAGGCGACACCATCGAGGTCATCGACGCCGCGGCCCTCGAAAAGACCGGCCGCACCACCCTGCGCTTCCTGGCCGGCGTGGCTCCTTAAACGGCCTGCCCGGTCATCGGCCAAAGCTTGGCCACCAACGGCTCCTGCGCCGCCTCCATCGCCGCCCGTTCGGCCGGATCCTCGTCTTCGTGGCCGGCCAGATGCAACAGCCCGTGCACGATGTAGCGCAGCAGTTCGCGGAGCGGCGGTTCGCCGTTTTCCTCGGCCTGGCGGAAGGCGACCTCCACTCCGATGACAATCTCGCCGTGATGGAAGGTGATCACGTCGGTCTCGCCGGGGATGCCCATGAACTGCTCGTGAACCCGGGCACTGGTTTCGTCATCGACCAATGCGACCTCGACGCAATCGTGCTCTGGCAGCGGAGCGTCATCTGTCGCGAGGTGCGCGGCGAGGATCTCCTTGGCGGCGAGCGCGCCGCTCCGTTCCAAGGCCGTCAGCCAGGCCTCCGGAATCTCGGTGACCGACTGGTTGTTGCCGACGATGAGTTCCGGGTTCATCGCTTCAAGATGCACGCCGCTGCCGCATGCTCACCGGCGGCACCGGCTGGGTCTTTACCGGCTGGGTCTTCGACCCGTTCGATGCACCGCCGCTGGTCTTGCGCTCCAGATCGGACTTGGTCCCGCCCTTGGTCCGCTCGTCGTCCTTCGGATAGTCGATGCGGGTATGGAGCATGCTTCGCAAGGTCGCGCAGAAACTGTCCTTGACCTTCGCAAGGTCGCGCAGGCTCAGGAAGCATTCGTTGAGCTGGCCGTCGCAGACCCGCCCGTCGACCAGGTCTTCCACCAGCGCCCGGATCTTCGCCGGGGTGGGCTTCTTCAGGCTTCGCGAGGCGCTCTCGACGATGTCCGCGAGGCTGACGATGCCGCTCTCTCGGGTGCGCGGCCGCGGCCCCGGGTAGCGGAAATTCTTCTCGTCGATCTTCGGCAGGTCCTCGGGGTTCTCGATCCCCTTCTCCACCTTCTCCATCTCCGCCTTCTTCTGTTCCTGGGCGCGGCGGTAGAAGTAGCTCACCAAGGAATCGCCGTGGTGCTCCTGGATGATGTCGATCACCCGCGGGTTGAGCTTGTGCTTCACCGCCAGGTCGACGCCGTCCTTGACGTGGGCGATGATGATCAGCGCGCTCATCGTGGGCGTCAGCGAGTCATGCGGGTTCTCGATGCCGTCGCCCTGGTTCTCGATGAAATACTCCGGCTTGCTCAGCTTGCCGATGTCGTGGAAGTAAGCCGACACCCGGCACATTGCCGCATTGGCGCCGACCGCCTCGGCTGCCGCCTCGGACAGCGACGCGACCACCAGGCTGTGGTGGAAGGTCCCCGGCGCCTCGAGCTGCAAGCGGCGCAGCAACTTGTGGTTGAGATCGCTCAGCTCCAGCCAGGAAATGTCGGTGGTCAACTGGAAGGTCCCTTCCAGCACCGGCAGCAGACCGCTGACCAACAGCGCGATCACGATCCCGGTGCCCAGCGCCGCCATCGAGCTCAATCCGGCCAGCTTCAGGCCTTCCAGGTGATCCTGCATCCCCGGCATCAGGTCGATCCGCCCGAACATCACCGAGAGCAACAGCGCCGCCATCCCGGCATACACCCCGGCCCTCAACAGCTGGACGCGCTTCCGGACCCGGTGCACCGATTGGACCGCCACCAGCCCGCAGACCAGGCTGACGGTGAGATAAAGCAGGACATCCTGCTTGGGCATCACCAACGAGCCCAGCAAGGCCGCGTAAACGGTCGAAAAGGTCCCGATCGCCCGCCCCAGCAAGACCGCGTGAACCATCGGCGTCAGCGCAAACGGGATCAGCAGGAACTTCATCTCCCCGGGCAGGTCGTTCGCATCGACCATGAAGGAAATGCCGCGCACCACCGCCAGGTGACCGACCAGCCCCCCGAGCACCAGCAGCACCCGGCCGTTGCGCTGCGCGACGGTCTCATAGTTCGCCTGCACGATCGCCACCGCGGTGGCGGCGAGCACGAACCCGAACAGGGCCCCGCGCAGCGGATCGTCCGCAAAATTCGAGTCCGACGCCGCGCGCAGCACCATCACGCCGATCCCCGCCGCGAAGGCGAGGTAGAGGGAAATCCGCACCCACATGCTGCGGTCCAGCGTCAATGCCACCGGATTTTCGGCGTGGGTCCGGCGTTTGCGCCCGGACGACATGCCGCGACGCGCCAGACGCCAGCGTTTGAAAGAATCAATGAATCCCACGGAATGGCAACGGGGTTGCTGGAAGGGGGCTGTGGACGTCTTACGCCCGCCAGCGGGGTGCTCGTTACGCGATTCGACCCCCACTTGCAATGCGCAAATCTCCGCAGGTGAGCGGGCTCCCGGGCAGAATCCGGCACCGGACAACCACCCGTGCCCCACTCTTCACCAGCACCTTACACGGATGAACTGCGATGCGACTCATAGGCATCGATGATCCGCCCGACCACCGGGTGCCGGACCACGTCCGCACCGCTAAACCGCACGAAGTCAATCCCTTGCACCCCGGCCAGGGCCTTCTCCGCCTCGAACAGGCCGGACGGGACGTTCGCCTTGAGGTCCAGCTGCGATCCATCGCCGGTCACAACCATCCGGGAGTCCTCGCCGAGACGGGTCAAGGCCATGAACATCTGCTCGCGCGTGGTATTCTGCGCCTCGTCCAGGATCACAAAGGATCGCGCCAGGGTCCGCCCCCGCATGAAGGCGAGAGGCGCGATCTCGATCGTGCCGTCCGCCAGATAGCGCTCCCCTTCCTCGTGGCCGATCATGTCGTGGATCGCGTCGTAGAGCGGGCGCAGGTAGGGGGCCACTTTTTCGCGCAAGTCACCGGGCAGAAAGCCCAGGGCCTCGCCGGCCTCCACCGCCGGGCGGGTCAGCACCACCCGGCCCACCCGCTTCGCCTTCAGCAACGACAAGCCCATCGCCATCGCCAGATAGGTCTTCCCCGTTCCCGCCGGGCCGAGGCCGAAGACCACATCGTTCTGGTCGATCGATTTCAGGTACTCGAGCTGGCGCGGAGTCTTTGGCACCACCGGCTTGCGGCCGCGCATGCCAAGCAGGCGCACGTTCGCAAGCTCCGAAACCGAGCCGCCGCCGCCGGCCCCCATGTCGACCGCCAGGCGAAAGTCCCGGGCGCTGATCTCGGTGCCCTGCCGCCGCGCCTGCTCCAGGTCGGCGAAGATTTCCGTCGCCCGCTTGACCCCGTCCTCCGGCCCCGCCAACAAGATCCATCCGTCGCGGGTCACGGTGCGGATTCCGGTCTTTTCCTCGAGATAGCGGAGCTCCTTGGCATCGTTCGCAAACAGCGAATGTAAGAACGGTGCGGTTTCATACTCCAACTTCGTCTCCACGTCCGACTCGCTCATCACCCCCGATCTAACGATTCCCCCGGCCCCGGTCAGCCCCAAAATCCACCCGTGCCATATGACACGGGAATTCCCTTGCAAACCCCTCCCCCAGCAACTTTTTCAGACGCACCCCGCGGACGGCATCGCTCCGCCCTGCGTCTACCAAAGACCAAGAAACTCCCATGATCGAAGTCGAGAACCTGTCCAAGCAGTTCGGAAAGAAGACCGCAGTCGATCACCTCTCGTTTTCCGTCAGGAAAGGTGAAGTGCTCGGCTTCCTCGGCCCCAACGGCGCCGGCAAATCCACCACCATGCGGATGGTCACCGGGTTCCTCCCGCCGACCTCCGGCGACGCCAAGATCTGCGGCATTTCCATCGTCGACCAACCGTCCGAGGCGAAGCGCAAGATCGGCTACCTGCCCGAGTCCGCGCCCCTCTACAACGACATGACCGTCATCGCCTTCCTGCGCTTCTGCGCCGAGGCCCGCGGCCTGTCCGGCAACACCCGCAACGACGCCGTCGCGCGGTCGATCGAGACCTGCTTCCTGCAAAGCGTCGCCTACCAGTCGATCGACACCCTTTCCAAGGGCTACCGCCACCGGACCTGCCTCGCCCAGTCGTTGCTCCACGACCCCGAGGTGCTGATCCTCGACGAGCCGACCGACGGCCTCGACCCGAACCAGAAACACGAGGTCCGGCAGCTGATCAAACGCCTCGGCGAAACCAAGGCGATCCTGTTCTCCACCCACATCCTCGAGGAGGTCGAGGCCGCCTGCTCCCGCGCCGTGATCGTCGACCGCGGCAAGATCGTCGCCGACGGCACCCCGACGGAGCTGATCGCCCAGTCCGGCACCGGCTCGCTGACCGACCTGTTCCGCAAGGTCACCACCCTCGACACCGCCGCCTGAGCCCCACCCTTCCTCTCCATGAAAAACGTCTGGACCATCTTCAAGCGCGAGCTTTTCAGCTACTTCAACCACCCCATCGCCTACGCGGTGATCGTGGTGTTCCTGCTCCTCTCCATGATCTTCGCCTTCACGCTGGGCGGCTTCATGGAGGTTCAGGATGCGTCGCTGACCTACTCCTTTTTCGCCTACCTGCCCTTTGTCCTGATGGTGCTGGTGCCGGCCGTCGGCATGCGCCTGCTGGCCGAGGAACACCGCAGCGGCACCATCGAGCTGCTCGGCACCATGCCGATCTCGATGGGCTCGGTCATCTTCGGCAAGTTCCTCGCCGCCGCCACCATCTGGCTGGTCGCGCTGCTGCTGACCTTCCCGATCTGGATCACCGTCAACTGGTTCGGTGACCCGGACAACCTGACGATCATCTCCGGCTACCTCGGCGGCTTCCTGGTCGCCTGCTGCTTCCTCGCGATCACCCTGCTGGTCTCCGCCTTCACGCGCGACCAGGTGATCTGCCTGATCGTCGCCGCCACCATCTGCATCGGCATCGTCCTCGGCACCTTCGATCCCTTCGTCCGCGCCTACTCCAAGGCGCTGCCCGCCGGGGTGTCCGACGCGATCCGCTCGCTCGGCGTCTGGGATCATTACATGTCCCTCGCCCGCGGAGCCTTCCGCCTGCAGGACGCCGTCTGGTTCGGTTCCATCATCCTGGCCTGCCTGCTCGGCACCAGCACCATCCTCACCGCCAAGCGCGCCTGAAACCCTCCTTTCCTTTTCCTGAACCATGAGCACGGAAGCAAAAACCGTCCATCCCATGACCCGGGCGATCCTCGCGATCGCCGCCCTGGTGGTAATCGTCATCGCCGCCAACCTGCTGGTCTCCTCGCTCGGCATCGGCCACAAGAACGCCGACTTCACCGAAAACAAGGTCCACACCCTGTCCGACGGCACCAAGGGCATCCTCAAGGAGCTCGGCGCGCCGGTGGTCATCCGCTACTACGCCACTCGTAGCTCGGACTACATGCCCGAGGCCCTGAAGCTCCACATGCGCCGGGTCGACGACCTGCTGGCGGAGTACCAGAACCTCTCCGGCGGCAAGCTGCGCGTCGAGGAACTCGATCCGCAGCCCGACACCGACGCCGAGGACTCGGCCAACCTCGACGGCATCCGCGGCCAGAGCTTCGACGACCAGAACCTCTACTTCGGCATGGCCATCACCTGCCTCGACCGGACCTCGACCATCCCGTTCATCGACCCGAACAACGAGACCATGCTGGAGTACCAGATCTCGCGGGCGATTTCCGAGGTGTCCCGGCCCGACAAGCCGGTGATCGGCCTGATGGCCGGCATTCCCATCACCGGCGGCCCCGCCATGATGCCCGGCCAGCCCGGCCAGCGCCCCTGGGTCATCTACCAGCAGCTCACCCAGTCCTACGACGTCCGTGACCTGACGATGACGCCGGAGAAGATCGATGCCGACATCGACATCCTGCTCGTCTTCCACCCGGCCGGCATCACGCCGGAGGCCGAGTTCGCCATCGACCAGTACGTGCTCGGCGGTGGCACCGTCATCGCCTGCATCGACCCATACTCGGTGGCCGCCCAGATGGCCCAGCCCGCCAATCCGATGATGGGCCAGGCCGGCCTGCCGACCGCCTCGACCCTGCCCACCCTGCTCAAGGCCTGGGGCGTCACCATGAGCACCGAGGTCGTCGGCGACGAAAAGTTCCAGACCACGATGAGCGGCAACCGCCCCGGCCTCGCGGTCCTCACCGTGCCGCAGGAAGGCATGCCCCAGGAAGACAACGTGATCACCCGCGACCTCAACAGCCTGGTGTTCTTCCTGCCCGGCGGCTTGACCAAGTCCGGCGACGGCGGCGTCGCCATCGACACCCTCGTCAAGTCCTCCGGCAAGGCGGGCCTTGTCGACACGATGAAGGCATCCCAGCTCGATCCGGTCATGGCCCGCAACTTCCGCGGCACCCAGGCCTACGACCTCGTGATGCACCTCTCCGGCAGCTTCAAGACCGCCTTCCCCGACGGCAAGCCCGGCGAGAAGGCCGCCGACGAGGAGAAAAAGGACACCGAGGGCAAGGACGAGGAGAAACAGGCGGAGGAAAAGAAGGACGAGAAGCCTTCCCACCTCGTCCAGGCCGAAAAGACCGGCAACGTCTTCCTGATCTCCGACATCGACGCCTTCTTCGACCAGTTCTCCTACCGCGTGCAGAATTTCGGCGGCGGCATGCAGATCGCCCAGCAGGTCAACGGCAACCCCTCGCTGCTGTTCAACATCATCGACCAGGCCGCGTCCTCGACCCACCTGATCGGCGCCCGCAGCCGCGCCGCGATCGCCCGCCCCTTCACCAGGATCAAGGAACTCGAAGCCGAGGCCAACAAGCGCGTCGGCGACAAGATCGCGGAATTCGAGACCCAGGCCGAAGAGGCCCAGCGCAAGCTCAACGACCTGCAGGCCCAGAAAGCCGCCGGCTCCGAGCTTTCCCTCTCGCCTGAACAGGAGGCCGAAATCCGCAACCTCCGCAAACAGGAAGTGGAGGCCCGCAAGGGCGTCCGCGAGCTGCAGAAGGACCTCCGCCGCGACAAGGACAAGCTGGCGGGCAACGCCCTCTTGCTGAACATCTTCACGATGCCCTTGGTCGTCATCCTGTTCGGGATCGGCCTGCTCGTGAAGCGCCGCACCGCCACCCGCGCCCGCTAATCCCTCACCACCCAACACTGACCCACTCCAGCCATGAACAAACGACAAGTCGTTGTCCTCTGGATCATCGCGATCATCCTCGCCGTGGCCGCTTTCTTCGCACGGACCAACACCTCGAAGGGCTTTGAAAGCAACACCAAGCGCGACCGCGGCCAGACGCTCATCGCCGACCTGCCCGCCGGCGACGTCGCCAAGATCCAGGTCACGTCCGGGGAAGACTCCGCCACCCTCGTCCGCAAGGACGGCAGCTGGTCGGTGGAAAACCGCGACGGCTACCCGGCCAGCGTCACCCAGGTGAACGAGTTCCTCCGCGGCCTCGCCGAGGTCAAGGTCACCCAGGGCATCGAGACCGAGCCGTCCTTCGCCCCGCGCTTCGGCATGGATCCCGATGCCAAGGATGCCGTGGACCGCGGGATCGACGTCGTGCTTTCCAATGACGCCGGCACCGAGCTGGCCCACGTCTCCTTCGGCAAGAACCTCGAGTCGGGCGGCGACCCGATGAGCATGATGGGTGGCGGCGCTTCCGGCCGCTTCATCCGCAATCACGCCGACGAATCCGGCATCTACGTGGTCAGCGAGCTCTTCCCCTCGCTGTCACCGGAACCCAAGCGCTGGCTGAAGGACGACTTCATCAAGATCGAGAAGATCAAGAGCATCACCGTCAGCCCCGAAGCCAAGGCCGGCGACGTCGCCTGGAAAGTGACCCGCGACGACGAATCCGCCGAGTTCACGCTCGAAGGTGCCAAGGACGGCGAGACGGTCAGCACCTCCGCGACCAGCCCGCTGAAGAGCCTGTTTTCCTACGCCCGCTTCGAGGACGTCGTCCCCGAGGACCAGGTCGACGAGCTCGGCAACCTGCTCAAGAAGCGGACCGTGGTCATCGAGACCTTCGAAGGCTTCACCTACACCATCGGCATCACCCCGGTCTATCCGGACAAGGAAGAGCCCGCCATGTCGGAGGACGCTCCGCCGGAGCAAACCTTCCTGATGACCGTCGATGTCACCGCCGACCTTCCCGCCGAGCGCAAGAAGGACGAGCAAGAGACCGAGGATGACGCCAAGGCCAAGGACGAGGCCTTCAAGAAGCGCCACGAAGAGCTGGAGCAGCGACTGGCCGCCGACAAGAAGTTCGCCGGCATCGTGTTCCGCGTCGGCAGCTACACCGTCAGCGCCGTGATGAAGGAACGCGATGAACTGATCGAGAAG
>NZ_JACZFQ010000011.1 GCF_014904755.1 Neoluteolibacter marinus | reverse complement strand
CTGATCGAGAAGCCCGCCGCGGCCCCCGCGCCCGCTGGCAATCCGATGCCGGGCGGCCTGCCCGGCGGCCTCCCGGGAGGGGCCCAGGCGCCCCCGGCACGCCGGCCGATCCAGGCCGTGACGCCACCGATCGCCATCCCGCCGCGCGAGCCGGAAGGCGAGTGATTCCCATCCATCCTGAAAGGGCGGCTCCGGCCGCCCTTTTTTGTTGCCCCGGATGCCGGCTTGTCAGCGCGGCGGGGACCGCTAAAACCCGCCCGTGACTTACGACTTCGACGCCCCCATCGCCCGCGCGGGCACGGGCTGCATCAAATTCGACCGCCGGCCGGAACTCGATCCGTTCTGGGTCGCCGACATGGATTTCGCCTCCGCCCCGGAAATCCTCGAGGCCCTCCACGCCCGGGTGAACCACGGTGTCTTCGGTTACGCCCAGGCCCACGCCGGCCTCAACGAGGCGATCGACCTCTACCTCACCCAACGCCGCGGCGTCAGCGTCCCCAACGAGCAGGTTGTCCACCTCGGCGGGCTGGTTCCGGCGCTTTCCCTCGCCGGCCGCGCCTTCTGCAAGCCCGGCGAGGCGATGATGACCTGCACCCCGGTTTACCCGCCGTTCATCGGCGTCCACCACGACGGGGGCTCCACCCTGATCACCGTCGACCACATTGAAGTCGACGGCCGCTGGACCTTCGATTGGGAGGCCATGGAAGCCGCCGTCACGCCGGAGACCCGGGTCTTCCTGCTGTGCAACCCGCAAAACCCCCTCGGCACCGTCTTTACCGCCGCCGAAGTCGAGAAGCTCGCCTGCTTCTGCGCCGACCGCGGCATCGTGCTGGTGTCCGACGAGATCCACTGCGACCTCGTCCTCGATGAGGAAAAGACCCCGCATTTCTCCGCCCTCCAGCTGCCCGAAGAGCTCCGCCGCAACACCATCACCCTGCTCTCACCGAGCAAGACCTGGAACATCGCCGGCCTCGGCTACGCCTTCGCCGTCATCCCCGACGACTCCATCCGGCGCCGCTTCACCGCGCAACGCGGCCACACGCTGACCGAGATCAACGCCCTTTCCTACTACGCCGCGGAAGCCGCCTACCGCCACGGCGAACCCTGGCGCCAACAGCTCCTCGCCTACCTCCGCGGCAACCGGGCCGCCCTCGACGAGGCCATCGGCAAACTCGGACCCGCCCTTAAAATCGTCCCCGGAGAGGCCACCTACCTCGCCTGGATCGATGCCCGCGGCATGGAGGTCCAGAATCCCGCCATCCATTTCGAGAAGAAAGCCGGCCTGTTCCTCTCCGACGGCGCCTTCTTCGGCTGGCCCGGCTGGATCCGCTTCAATTTCGCCTGCACCCGCGCCCGCATGCTCGAGGGACTCGGGAAATTGGCAGCCGCCCTCTGAGTCCGGGGATTGCCAGCCCGCCGGACATCCCTACACTGCCGCCATGCGCCTCGCCGTCCTTGCGTTCCTCGCGTTGCTTTCCATCGCTTCCGCCGACCACGTCATCCTGACCGGCGGCCCGGCGCTCCGGAAATGGGAGAACCTCCGCGTCCCGCAGGACCAACACGACCGCTGGTGGGCGAATTTCATCCGTGCCTCGACCCTGCGGATGGTCGAGATCCGCAAGGCCTACGGCGAAAGCGCGCCGATCGTCTGGATCGTCTACCGTCCCGGCTACCAGACCCGCGGCCGGGAAGACGGCAAGCCCTACACCAGCTGGATCACCGACCTTGCCCGCAAGCGCAACTGCTCGCTGGTCTGGGTCGACAGCAGCGGCGGGCTGATTTCCGCCATGAACCAGCGCCCGCGCGGCTCGGTGTCGACCTTCGACTACTTCGGCCACTCGAACAAACACTGCTTCATGCTCGACTACGGCAACGACATCATGGCCGTCAGCACCGCCTGGCTGCATGAGCGCGACCTCCACAAGATCCGTTCCTCGATCTTCAGCAAGGACAGCTACTGCAAGAGCTGGGGCTGCCACACCGCCGAGAGCATGAGCGGCCATTGGAAAGGTGCGTTCGGCGTGAAGCTCGAAGGCGCCCGGGGGCCGACCGACTACTCGATGGTCGGCCGCGGCCAGCTTCCGTCCGGCAAGGGCTGGGTGCGCTGAGCCGCGATTTCAGAATATCAAACCCAAGAATTTCAGCCCTTTCATCTCCATGCTTTTCGCCGAACTCAAGCGCCTCCATTCCCTGCCCTTCTTCGAACTCCTCAAGCAGGCGCGGGCCGTGCACGAAGCCAACTGGCCGGAAAACGACGTCCAGCTCTGCACCCTGCTTTCGATCAAGACCGGCGGCTGCTCCGAGGACTGCTCCTACTGTGCCCAGTCGGCCCGCTACAACTCCGGCGTCGAGGCCGAGCGCCTGATGAGCAAGGAAGCGATCATGGAGCGTGCCAAGGCCGCCCGCGACACCGGCTCGACCCGCTTCTGCATGGGCGCCGCCTGGCGCGGCGTGCGCGGCGGGACCCAGCGCTTCGAGCAGGTCCTCGACATCGTCCGCGACGTCTCGACCCTCGGCATGGAAGTCTGCGTGACCCTCGGCGAACTCGGCGCCGACGAGGCCAAGGCGCTCAAGGAAGCCGGCGTCACCGCCTACAACCACAACCTTGACACCTCGCCGGAGCATTATCCGAACATCGTCACAACCCACACCTACGACGACCGCCTGCGCACCATCCGGCACGCCCAGGACGCCGGCATGTCGGTCTGCTGCGGCGGCATCCTCGGCCTCGGCGAGACCACCGACGACCGCTTGAAAATGCTCGAGGTCATCTCCGAGTTCAACCCGCAGCCGGAGAGCGTGCCGATCAACTCGCTGATGCCGATGCCCGGCACCCCGCTGGAGGGCAAGGAGGCCGTCGACGGCTTCGACGTCGCCCGCATGATCGCCGTGACCCGCATTGCCGTGCCGAAGGCCAAAGTCCGCCTCTCCGCCGGCCGCACCCGCATGTCGGACGAAACCCAGGCCCTTTGCTACTTCGCCGGCGCCAACTCGATTTTCTACGGCGACAAGCTGCTCACCGCGGCCAATCCGGCGATCGAAAAGGACCGCACCCTGCTTGCAAAACTCGGCCTCGGCACCCTGGCGCCGAATCCGGGCATGGCCGCTCCCGCCTGCGAGGAAGAGCGCCCGCTAAGCCCCTGCTGCGGCTGACCGCCCCCGGATCCGGGGGCCAGAACCGTCCCGATTTCCCCTTGAATGCCGGGACAGCGCGCGGAGTCTTAGGGGCCGATGAAAGTCCTCGCCGCGCTACTCGCCCTCAGCCTGACCGCCCTGGCGGATTGGAAATCGGAGATCACGCCGGCGAAGCTGGGTCCGCATCCGAAGCTGGCCCCCCAGCAATTCACCTACCGCCTGTCGTGGAATGGTATGGTGAACGCCGGCGAACTGACCTTCACTTTCGGCAAGCCCGACCCCAAGTTCCCCTCCGACTACGTGGCGCGTGCCCACGGCGGCAGCTCCGGCATTGCCGCCAAGCTCTACAAGCACAAGGTCGCCCTGGTCTCCCGGCTCGATCCCGCCACGTTGCGGCCGCGTGCCTACGTCGGCATCCAGGATGAGGGTGACGAGATCAACACCACCCACAGCACCTGGGCGGGAACCCGGGTGAAAATCGAGCAATCGATCCGCCTCCCGAAAAGCGGCAAGCAGGCCACCGCCGGTTCCGAGTTCCGCTTCACGCCGGTTCACGACCTTTTCTCGGCGATGCTGCACGTCCGCAGCCACCGGCTCGCCGATGGCGACACCCTCAGCCTTCCGCTCTTGCCCTTCGACAAGCCCTACCTGATGCGCGTGAAAGTCCTCGGCCGGGAAAAGTTCAAGAACCGGGACACCATCAAACTCGACGTGGCGATCCAGAAGATCGATCCCAAGACCAAAGCCCTTCTGCCCTACAAGAAGATGAAGAGCTCGACGCTCTGGCTCTCCGACGATGCCAACCGCATCCCGGTTGAGCTGCGGTCGGAGATCTTCATCGGCGACGTGAGGATGACGCTGGCGGATGCCAAGGTGCTGTGATCCAGCGGCGGGACGGATTAACTTGCGTAGATCTACGCGTTTCAATTACGTCCGATTTTGGGAATGTTAAATGCTATTCAGGCCCATCTGAATTTCAATGCGTTGCGGAATGCGCAATTCCCCAACCTGACCATCTCCCCTCGAATGACTGCCAATAATCAGGATGAATTGATGCGCTGCCTCGACACCGAGCTCGCTACCATGGACCCACACAGCGCCGAACGGCTCTGCAAGATCCTGCGCGGCCTCTTTTCCTGCATGCAGGATCTCAACGAGCGGCTCACGGTTTTGGAGAACCCCGCCACGCGACCCTCACCCGAACAGAACTGACTCAGCATCAGTTCGCTTGCATCCTTAGAGGTATTTATCCGTCACCGCGCCTTCACTGGCCGAGGTCGTCAGCTTCGCGAACTTGGCCAAAACCCCCCGGGTGTAGCGCGGCGGTGGCTGCGTCCAGTTTTCGCGGCGAGCCTTCATCGCGTCCTCGTCGACATCGACCGAGATCGTGTTGTTCGCGGCGTCGATGGTGATGACGTCCCCTTCGACCAGCAACCCGATCGGTCCGCCATCGTGGGCTTCGGGCGTGATGTGACCGACCACGAAACCATGGCTGCCTCCCGAGAAGCGGCCGTCGGTGATCAGCGCCACGGTCTTGCCCAGCCCGCGGCCCATGATGGCGCTCGTTGGCCCGAGCATTTCGCGCATGCCCGGCCCGCCCTTCGGCCCCTCACGCCGGATCACGATCACGTCGCCATCGACGATCTCGCCCCCGAGAATCGCCTTCATCCCCTCGTCCTCGGAGTCGAACACGCGGGCGCGTCCGGTGAAGGCCTCGCCCTCCTTCCCGGTGATCTTGGCGACCGCCCCGCCGGGAGCGAGGTTCCCGTAGAGGATGCGCAGATGGCTGTCCTTCTTGATGGGATTGTCCAGCGGGCGGATGATTTGCTGGTCCTCCGGGTAGCGGAGCGGCGAGTTCGCGAGATTCTCCGCGAGCGTCTTGCCGGTGACCGTCAGGCAGTCGCCGTGCAGCAGCCCGGCCTCGAGGAGGATGCGCAACAGCGGCACGGTGCCGCCGATTTTCACCAAGGCCGCCATCGAGTATTTGCCGGACGGCTTCAGGTCAGCGAGCAAGGGGACGCGCTTGCCGATCTCCGTGAAGTCGTCGATGGAAAGCTCCACCTCGGCCGCGTGCGCCATCGCCAGCAGATGCAACACCGCGTTGGTCGACCCACCGAGCGCGATCACCACCGTGATGGCGTTCTCGAAGGCCCTGCGGGTCATGATGTCCCGGGGCTTGATGCCGCTCCGGATCATGTTCATCACCGCGGCCCCGGCATCGAAACAGTCCCGCATCTTGTCCTCGGAAACCGCGGCTTGGGCGGAAGAATTCGGCAGCGACATCCCGAGTGCCTCGATCGCCGAGGCCATCGTGTTGGCGGTGTACATCCCGCCGCAGGAGCCCTCGCCCGGGATCGCGCAGGACTCGACGGTTTCCAGCTCCTCGTCGGAGTACTCGCCGGCCGCATGCTTGCCCACCGCCTCGAACACCGAGACGATGTCGAGGTCCCTTTCCTCTCCCTTGATGGTCGCGCAGCCAGGCAGGATGGTGCCGCCGTAGACGAAGACCGACGGCCGGTTCATCCGCGCCATCGCCATCACGCAGGCCGGCATGTTCTTGTCACACCCGCCGATCGCCACGAATCCGTCCATCCCCTCGCAGCCCACCACGGTCTCGATCGAATCCGCGATCACCTCGCGGGAAACCAGCGAGTATTTCATTCCCTCGGTTCCCATCGAGATCCCGTCGGAAATGGTGATGGTGTTGAAAATCACCGACTTGCCCCCTGCCGCATCCGCTCCCTTGGCAGACTCTTTCGCCAGGCGGTCGATATGGATGTTGCAGGGCGTGACCTGCGACCAGGTCGACGCGATACCGATGTTCGGCTTGGAAAAATCCTCCTTTTTGAATCCGACGGCATAAAGCATCGCACGCGACGGCGCACGATCGGGACCGTCGAGCATGGGCGAGGAAAAGGGGCGGCTGGCGTCGGACATCGACTGGAAAAATAGGCGGGCCGCGGCGCGCCGCCAAGAGCCGAGTGATCCAGGCCCCGGACATTCTCCGGCGGAAAAATGTCTCCGGTCCGGTTCTTCCGTCCGCTCCTACGGCCACCACTTGGTGAATACAGGACCTTTTGTCTAAGATTTTTGGGCGAAGTCAGAAAATCCTCTTGCCGTGGCCGCAAATAACATCCGATGTAAATACCGCGTTAATTGCAGGTTGCTGCTCTTGCCGCGTCGCTCTCCCGCCGAAATTGCCAGTGGTCCCAAACCCAGGGGTAGCTGGTGAAACCCAAAATCCAACGTCGGGAGAGCGTCCGGCAAGGGCAAGCAGTGCTCCATCGTGGGGCGATGCGGGGGCCTTTACACCGTGGTGACGCGAATCTGACGCTCCTGCTCTTGCCAGCACGTCCTGCCGGACCTATGTCGCCCGGGCCATGGCCACCTACCGCGTTCTCGTTTCGGATCCCATTTCGGAAATCGGCGTCGCCGCCCTTGCCGCCGCCCCCGGCGTCGAGGTCGATGTCAAAACCGGCCTCCCGCCCGAGGAGCTGCTGAAAATCATCGGCGAATATCACGGCCTCGTCGTCCGCTCCCAAACCAAGGTGACCCGCGAGGTCCTCGCCGCCGCCAAGAATCTCAAGGCGATCGGCCGTGCCGGCGTCGGCGTCGACAACATCGACCGCCAGGCAGCCACCGACCACGGCGTGATCGTGATGAACACGCCCACCGGCAACACGATTTCCACCGCAGAGCACGCCTTCACGCTGATGCTCAGCGCCGCCCGCAACATCGGCCCGGCCCACCCCGCCGTGCTCAAAGGCGACTTCGCCGCCGCCCGCAAGGCCTATCAGGGGATCGAGCTCAACACCAAGCGCCTCGCCGTCCTCGGCATGGGCCGCATCGGCAGCGAGTTCGCCAAGCGCGCCCAGGCCTTCAACATGCAGGTCGTCGCGTACGACCCCTTCCTCAGCCAGGCCCGCGCCGACGAGCTGAAGATCGAGCTCGCCAAGACGCCCGATGAAGCCCTGAAGGGCGCCGATGTCGTGACCCTCCACGTACCGCTGACCGACGAGACCAAGCACATCCTCAACAACGATCGCCTCGCCCTGATGAACAAGGGCGCGCTGGTGGTCAACTGCGCCCGCGGCGGCCTCGTCGACGAGGCGGCCCTCAAGGCGGCCATCGATTCGGGCCACATCGCCGGCTGCGCTCTCGATGTCTTCGAAAACGAGCCGCCGTCGGCCGACCACCCGCTTTTCACCCTCGGCAAGCACGTCGTGTTCACTCCCCACCTCGGTGCCTCGACCAACGAAGCCCAGGAGAACGTCGGCATTCAGGTCGCCGAGCAAATCCGCGACTTCCTCGTCACCGGCGAGATCCGTAACGCGATCAACATGCCGTCGCTGGACGCCTCGGCCCTGGCCGAAGTCGGCCCCTATCTCAATCTCGCCAGCGCCCTCGGAAAGCTCCTCGCCAAGCTCGGCCCGGAGAACCCCGATTCGATCCGCGTTTCCTACCACGGCCCGCTGGCGAAAAAGGACACCGGTCTGGTCTCCCGCACCGCCTTGATGGCGCTGCTCGAAGCCTCCCGCCCCGACGGCCAGGTCAACATCGTCAACGCCCCGGCCATCGCCCAACAGCTCGGCCTCGACCTCGTCGAGTCGACGATCAACGCCAAGACCGAATACAACGAATTGCTCGTCGCCGAACTTCGCAAGGGCGATGAACGCTACCGGGTCGCCGGCACTATCATCGGCCGCTCGCCGCGGATTGTGGAAATCGACCGCCTTTACGTCGACACCAACATCTCCGGCAATTTCCTCATCGTCCGCAACGACGACCGCCCCGGCATCGTCGGCGCCCTCGGCACGCTGCTCGGCAATGCCAGCCAGAACATCGCCAACCTGTCGCTCGCCCGCAACAAGTCGCAGGGCAACGCGCTGACCATCATCGAACTCGACGCCCCGCTGTCCGAGGAGCTGATGACCGCCATCCGTGCCATCCCCGGCGTCCTCTCCGCCACCGGGGTGACATTGTAATCACGGGATAAACGGGCACCGGCACCAAGCGTCCGGATGCCCGTCGAAATCCCGCTTTCTGCATCACTTTCCCGTTGCCAACCCCTCACCCGGATTTCTAGGGTGACCCCAGCACATGAAAAAACTCGCCATTCTCGCTACCGCCACGCTCGCCCTCGGCGGCATGGCCTCCGCCGACATCCAGGCCCCTCCGGGATCGACCTACACGGCGACCCGCAAGCTCGGCCGTGCCGTCAGCAACATCCTCTACGGCTTCATGGAGATCCCGGAGCAAATCGTGCGCAAGTCCGATGACTACGGCCGCAAGGCTGGCTGGTCCTACGGCGCGGTCGATGGCACCAACCGTGCGCTCAAGCGCCTCGGCTACGGCTTCTACGAGCTCTTCACCTTCACCTGCCCCACCTACCGTGGCACCTTCAAGCCGCCGTATGAGCGCTGCGGCGAGGACAATCGGATGCAGATGAACCCGCACGACGGCCTCTCGGAATTCCCGCCGGAACTCGGCTTCGAGACCTATTATTTCCACGCTCGCACGCAGCGCTGGTAATCCGTCGGTTACGACGAATCCAATCTCATCCCGGCAGCGGCCTATGCCCTGCCGGGATTTTTTTTGTTAACTTTTCCGGGACCGTGGCGTTTCTTGCTTACTATGCAACGTCACCTCCTCATCTTATTGACTTGCGCCATTCCCGCCCTGCAGGCGGAAGATCGTCTTTGGAAGAGCTTGGATGGTAGCAAGACCATCAGCGGAAGCTATGTCAGCCACGACACCCGCGAGGTCACCATCCTCCAGTCGAACGGCAAGGAGATCACCGTCAACCTCTCCAATCTCCACGAGCAGGACAAGATCTGGCTCAAGGGCATGAAGGACGGCGATCCGCTTCCCGACGAGAGCGCGATCTTCGACAAGCTCTGCTTTGGAGACAGCCGCGACGAGGTCATCCGCAAGCTCAAGGAGAGCAAGTTCGTCGAGGGCGGCCTTGATGAAACATTCATCGGCCGCACCGGCATCAACGGCATCTTCCGGACCAAGGAGAAGATCGGTGGACTCCAGTGCGAACTCTATTTCGATTGGTCTCCCGGGGACAATCTCAAGGAGTTGACGCTTCAATCGCAATCGACGCCTCGCACTTCCTACAACTCCAGCATCAAGGAGAACTGGGAGGAACTGGCCAAGATCCTCACCATGCTTCACGGGACGCCGATCCAGGCGGGACACCTCCCGGATCCCGACCAGCTCCAGAACGACATGTTCCTGGGCTCCCACCTCTGGCGCCTCGAGGGCGGCGGCTCGGCCTTGCTCGGCACCTCGATGCAGAGTGGAAAGTGCATGGTGGTGGTCCGCTTCACCACCGAGCGGATCGATCCGGTCAGGGTTCCTTGAGCGCCGGCGCGGAGCCTTTCACGAAGCGCGCCGAGGCGAGGAAGCCGATCCCGGCGACGATCATGAACAGGGAGAGGAACTGGCCGCTCGTCAGCAAGCCTCCCATCACCAGCTCCGAATCCGGTTCCCGGAACTGCTCGGCGAAGATCCGGAAGATCGCGTAGAACACGAAGAACAACCCGGTCAAAACGCCGGGCGGAGCCTTCGGGCAGCGGATCCGGACCGTCCATAGGATCGCGAACAAGACAAGTCCCTCCAGCAGCCCTTCATAGAGCTGCGACGGATGGCGGGGCAGCAGGAAGGGCTCGATGGCCCGGGACACGGCGGGAGAGTGCCGCTGGACGGCGAGGAATTGCTCGAAGTGAATCGGCACCTTAAGCTGGTCGGAAGCTTGGGAGGCGGCATCCATGGCAGCGGAGAACTCCAGGCCCTCGGCCTTGTCCTGCTCGATCAAGGCCCGCGGGAACTTCATCGCCCACGGCACCCCGTCGGCGATCCGGCCGTAGAGCTCGCCGTTGATGAAATTCGCCATCCGCCCGAAAAACAAACCCAGCGGTGACACCACGCACAGCCCGTCGCCCAGACCGCGCCAGGAAACCTTCTTCCGCCGTGCGTAGACCCAGGTGAAGATCACCAGCCCGAGGATGCCGCCGTGGCTGGCCATGCCGCCTTCCCATACCTTGAAAAGCATCAGCGGATCCTGGTTGATCCAGTCCCAGCCATGCGCCTTCGGGTAGTACCAAAGCATGTAGCCAAGCCGGCCGCCGATGAAGACCCCGAAGATCGCCGCGGCCGCGATGAAGTCCCCTGCCGCCCCCGGCGGCAAGACCCACAGCTTGCGCTTCGCCAAGACGTTCAACAACCAGGCTCCGACCACGAAGGCACCCAGATAGGCGAGGCCATACCAACGCAGCTGGATCGCATCGGTGAATCGGATCAACACCGGGTTGAGGTCATGCACATACATCGCGAACACGGGGCGCAGCTCACACCATTCCCCCGGCAAGCGCAACCCGGTCCCGCGCCCATGGCACATTCATTCCCATCGCCTTCCCACTTGCCCGCCGCCCCGCCCCATGCTGTTCTCCCGCGCCATGAAAATCGTCGTCGCATACTCCGGGGGGCTCGACACCTCCGTCCTCCTTCTCTGGCTCAAGGAGAAGTACAACGCTGAAATCATCGCCTACTGCTCGGACTGCGGCCAGGGCGACGAACTCGACGGCCTCGAGGCGAAGGCCCTCAGCACCGGCGCCTCGAAGTGCTACATCGACGACCAGAAGGAAGAGTTCGCCCGCGACTTCATCTACCCGATGTTCCAGGCCAACGCGCTCTACGAGGGCCGTTACTTCCTCGGCACCTCGATCGCCCGCCCCTGCATCACCAAGGGCATGATCGACGTGGCCATCAAGGAAGGCGCCGACGCCATCGCCCACGGTGCCACCGGCAAGGGCAACGACCAGGTCCGCTTCGAGCTCTCCGCCGCCGCCCTGGCACCCGACATCAAGGTCATCGCCCCCTGGCGCGACGCCGAATTCCGCAAGCAGTTCCCCGGCCGGGCCGAAATGATCGCCTACGCCGAGGAACACAACATCCCGGTCAAGGCTTCGATGAAGAAGCCCTACTCGATGGACCGCAACCTTCTCCACATTTCCTTCGAAGCCGGCGCGCTCGAGGACATCTGGCACGACGCCACCGGCGAGGCCGACAAGGACATGTATGTGCTCTCGGTGTCACCGGAAGACGCCCCGGACCAGCCGCAGATGCTCCAGTGCCTGTTTGAAAAGGGCAACGTCATCGGCCTCCAGACCGAAGGCCTGGCCGAACTGATCGCCGGGCTCGGCGACTTCAGCGTCGAGGGCGAGAAGGACGGCTACACCCTGCTCAGCCCCTACGGCGTGATGCGGGTGCTCAATGCCCTCGGCGGCAAGCACGGCATCGGCCGCGTCGACATCGTCGAGAACCGCTTCGTCGGCATGAAGTCCCGCGGCATCTACGAGACCCCCGGCGGCGCCATCCTGATGGCCGCCCACCGCGACCTCGAGACCCTGGTCATGGACCGCGAGCTGCAGCTCACCCGCGACACCCTGATCCCGAAATACGCCCAGCTCGTTTACAACGGCTTCTGGTTCGCCCCGGAGCGCGAGGCCATCCAGGCGCTGGTCACCGAGAGCCAGAAGATGGTCAGCGGCGAGGTGCGCGTGAAGCTCTACAAGGGCAATGTCATGCAGGCCGGCCGCCGCAGCCCGCACAGCATGTATTCCGAAGCCGTCGCCACCATGGAAGGCGGCCAGGAAGAGGCCTACAACCAGGACGACGCCACCGGCTTCATCGCCCTCAACGCCCTGCGCCTGAAGGCCAACGCCCGCCAGGCCAAATAATCGGCCGCAAGATCCCCGGCGTCTCCCTCAACTCCAGCAACGAGGGAGCGCCGGATTCATCCGGCTTCGACAGACTGCGGACAACTCCAAGCCGACTGAAGTCGGCGCTCCGCCGGCCGGCGCTCCCTCAGTCAAGGAAGCGCCCCCTTCAGAGCCCGCCCACATCCAGCTCGGGATCCAAGCCTGCCTCCCCCGTCAGCCAGCGCTCGAGTCGAGTCGCGACTCCCGGAGCGTAAAGCGACCCCTTCGAGCCAAGACCATTGAAGATTACCCGCCCGTCCGGCAGGGGGCCGATCACCGGCTGGCTGCGGCGAACGATCGGCCGGATCCCGGCCTCATGGTCGATGACCTCGAAATCATCGCCCCCCAATCGCCGGGCGATCCGCTCGACTGCTTCCCGGCCTTCCTTCGTCGGTGTTCCATCCAGCCGGTCCCAGACGTAGGTCGAGCCGGCCTTGAAAGTCCCCTCACCGGTCGGCACCAGCCAGCCCCCGGCACCGATTACCATCCGGTCGCTCCGCCAGCTTGGTGCCCGCAAACTCAGGATCTCCCCTTTGGCACAGCGATGGTGCCCCAGCCGGCCACCGATCAAGCCCGCCGCGCCCTCACAGAGCACCAGCCTCGCCGCTCCGGCGACCTCGGCCTGCTGGGCCGCGAAATGCGCCCGGGTCACCTCGCAAAAGTCCCGCGTCGCCACCCGCGCGCCGCCGCGCAGAACCACCGCCCCGCGCCAACCGGACACAGATTCCTCCACCCCGGCAACCCACGGCTGGGTCTCCGGCGCCGCGATCTTTTCCAGGAACTTCGGCCACTCCTGCTCCCCGGCCATTCGCCACACCGGGAAGGGAAACCACAACTGCCTGCCGGTGATTTCACCCACCTTCCGGAAAAAGGCCTCCGCCTCGGGCAGGAACTCCGCCAGCCGCCAGCTCGGGTTGAAATTCTTGCCGGTCACCGGGTTGATCATCCCCGCCGCGACCCGCGACGAGGCCCCGTCCCACACCTCGTCGTGCCAACTGAAGGCACGTCCCGCGAACGATAGCTGCCAAGCCAGGCAGCAACCGGCCAGGCCCATGCCGGTGATGTGAATGGATCCGTCGCGGTCGATTCCCGACGATGCCCGGGCACCCCGACGAAATCAACCCTGTGACAGATTTGCGCCGGACGGGCAGTTTTCACCCGCACTCCATGCGCACGATATCGATTTTTCTCGCCTCTTTACTGACGATAGTAGCCTCGGCAAACCAGGACCTCTTCGTCGGAACCGGCAAGGCTCCCCGCCACACCTACCGCATTCCCACCCTCGCGGTGACCTCCCGGGGAACCCTCCTCGCCTTCGCGGAACTCCGCCGCAATGGCGCCGCCGACCATGGTGACATCGAGACCGTGATGCGGCGCTCCACCGACGGCGGCCGGTCGTGGTCGGAGGAAGTCGTGCTTCAGGATTTCGGCCCGGACACCATCGGCAATGCCTGCCCGATCGTCGATCCAGCCACCGGCGACGTCCTCCTCTTGACCTCCTGGACTCATGTTCCCGAGTCGAAGACCGAAGGTGGATTCGGGCCGAACGCCCGCCACCTCTACCTCAGCCGCAGCCATGACGACGGCCTCACCTGGAGCCGTCCCGAGGACATCACGCGGCAGGTGAAAGATCCCGCCTGGAGCTGGTTCGTTCCCGGCCCCGGGAAGGGCTCGGTCATTTCAAAAGGCCAGCACCAGGGCCGCCTCGTCATCGGAGTGAATCATCGCGAGGCCGACGGCTACCGCGCCCACGCCATCTACTCCGACGATTCGGGCAAATCCTGGAAGTCCTCGAGCACCTACGCCGCCCTCCACACCAACGAATGCGAATTGGCGGAACTCGCGAACGGCGACCTGATGCTCAACATGCGCAACCACGGTTCACCGAAGCGCGACCGCGCGGTGGCCATCAGCAAGGACGGCGGGGAAACCTGGGGGGAGACCGTCTGGGACACGCAGCTCCCGGAGCCCCAGTGCATGGCCGCCTTCGTCCGCCATTCGCTCCCCGCTGGCGACAAACCCGGACTCCTTCTCTTCTGCAATCCTGCCTCCCGCAAGGGGCGGGAAAATCTGACGCTCCGCGGATCGACCGATGAAGGGAAAACCTGGCCCCTCGCCAAGGTTATCAAGGAGGGGGACGCCGCCTACAGCCATCTCGGCGTGCTCCCCGATGGCACCATCGCCATCGCCTACGAAACCGATGGCTATCGCCGGATTGCTTTCACCACCGTCCAGCCCGGCGACCTTGCCGCGCCCTGATCGCGTTACCGTCATTGCGTAATACCGGAAGGGAGCAAAATCGGACATTCTATCCCCGTAAGCAACGCCATCCCCCCAACGGCCGAGCCTGCATCCCGTCTCCCCCCGGACGGATAAATCCCCCCGAAAAAGTCCCCCAGGACAACCCGCTGCTGGCGTTCCCCCCGACGCCGCCAGCGGGTTCTTCGCATCGGGCAGTCACGCCCCGCGACTCACTCCACCGTCACGCTCTTCGCCAGGTTGCGCGGCTGGTCGATCTCGCAACCACGCTCGTTGGCGATGTGATAGGCGAGGAGCTGAAGCGCCACCACCGATGGCACGGTGGCGACCAGCGGGTGGCAGGCCGGGACCTCGATGAAGTCGTCCATCGCCTCGGCGGCTTCCTGGTCGCCTTCGGTGATGATCCCGAGGATCCGCGCGCCGCGGGCGCGGCACTCCTCGATGTTGCCGAGCGTCTTGTCCTTGCCGGGAATGTCGTTGGCCAGCGCGATGACCGGCGTTCCTTCCTGAAGCAGGGCGATCGGGCCGTGCTTGAGCTCGGCGGCGTGGTAACCCTCGGCGTGGATGTACGAGATCTCCTTGAGTTTGAGGGCTCCTTCCAAGGCGACGGGATACATCGTGCCGCGGCCGATGAAGAACGCGTGCTCGTCGTTGGCGTAGCGCTTGGCGATTTCCGCGATGCGATCGCTCTGGGCGATGACCTTTTCGACCAGCGCCGGGATCGATTCGATCTCACGCGCGAACTTCATCCCCTCATCGCGCGAGAAGCGGCGGCCGCGGCCGAGCTTGAGGGCCATCATCAACATCACCGCGACCTGGCAGGTGAAAGCCTTGGTCGAGGCGACCGAGATCTCCGGCCCGGCGTGGAGATACACCCCGCGGCCCGTTTCCCGGGCGATGGTCGAACCGACCACGTTGCAGAGGCCCATCACGAAGGCGCCCTTCTGGTTGGCCTCGCGCACCGCCGCCAGGGTGTCGGCGGTTTCGCCGGATTGGGAAATCGCCACCACCAGGTCGGTCCGGCCGATGATCGGGTTGCGGTAGCGGAACTCGGCCGCCTGCTCGACCTCGGCGTGAATGTTGGCGAGGTCCTCGAACGCGTATTCACCGACCAATCCGGCGTGCAGCGAGGTGCCGCAACCGACCAGCACCACGCGCTGGATTTCCGCCAGTTCGCGCGGCGAGCTGCCCATCCCGGAAAGCACCGACGACCCGAGATTGAAATCGAGCCGGCCGCGGATGGCGTTCGACAGGGAATCGGGCTGCTCGTGGATCTCCTTGAGCATGAAATGCTCGTAGCCGCCTTTCTCCGCCGCGGCGGAATCGAAGCCGAGCTCGCTGACCTCGCGGGTGACCGGCACCTGGTGGAGGTCGCGGATGTCGACGTTGTCCGCCGTGACGACCGCAATGTCGTTGTCCTCGAGATAGATCACCTGCCGGGTGTGGGCGATGATCGCGGACGCATCCGAGGCGACGATGGTCTCGCCCTCGCCGACGCCGATCACGATCGGGCTGCCGCGACGGGCGGTGATGATCTTGCCGGGCTCCTTCGCCGAAATGACGGCGATGCCGAAGGTGCCTTCCACCTGGCTCAGCGCGTCGCAGACGGCCTGGAAGAGATCGCCCTTGTAGCGGTCGCCGATCAGGTGGGCGAGCACCTCGGTGTCGGTCTCCGAGTAGAAATGATGACCCTTCCCCTCCATCCGGGTGCGCAAGGCCCGGTAGTTCTCGATGATCCCATTGTGGACCAGCGCGATGTCGCCGGACTCATCGAGGTGCGGGTGGGCATTGACCTCCGTCGGCGGCCCGTGGGTGGCCCAGCGGGTGTGGGCGATGCCGGTGGAGGATTTCGAGAAGCGCTCGGCCGGCCAGTCGGCGTGCGCCTTGTCGTTCAACGCGGAGACCTTCCCGGGGGCCTTGCTGACGACGACGGATCCGTCCTCGAGAATGGCCATGCCTGCCGAGTCATAGCCGCGGTATTCCAGCCGGCGCAGGCCGCTGATGAGGACGGAAGGAGCCGATGCTTTGCCGATGTATCCGACGATGCCGCACATTTGAGAGGGTGGATGGAAAAAATTGAATGGGAGACTTGAAGACAAAGGCACTGGAAGCCGGCGCATGGCATCTACCATCCGCCATCTCCCATCTAGGAGACATCCCGCTGGACGATCTCGCCCGGGCGGGTGCTGGTGCCGGGCCATAGCTTGCGGCCGGGGTAAATGGAAGTGTTGATCCCGGTGTGGACGCCGTCGCCGACGATGCAGCCGAACTTGCGGCGGCCGGTGTCGACCAGCACCCCGTCGACTTCGGTCCGGTGGTTCTTGCCGTCGTGGCGGAGGTTCGAGGTGACGGTGCCAGCCCCGAAGTTGACCTTCTCCCCGAGCACCGAGTCGCCGACGTAGCTGAGGTGGCCGACGTTGGTCCCGGACAGGATCAGGGAATTCTTGATCTCGACCGCGTTGCCGATGTGACAATTGTCACCGATCGCCGTCGAGCCCCGCAGGTAGCAATTCGGGCCGATCTTGCAGTTCGCGCCGATCACCACGTTGCCCTCGATGTAGACGCCGGGAAGGATCCGCGATCCGGCCCCGAGTTCGACGAAGCCCTCGATCACCGCGTTCGGATGGACCGCCCCCTCGACCTTCGCCTCCGACAGGCCGCCGACATACAGTTCGTTGGCACGCAGGAGGTCCCAGGGATTGACGATCAGGAACGACTTGGCGGCCGTGACCGACTTGGCCGGGTCGGGGTATTCCCCGAACCACGCGAGCGGTGTGCCCTTGCCGTCGACCAGCGTGGCTGCCGCACCGCTCGACAGCGGTCCGAGTTCCTCGGCGGATAGCCAGGCGTGGGGGTGCGTGCGCAAGCCCTCGATCCCGAAGGCCCGGTGATGTTCCGAGAGAAGCAGGTTCCCGATCGGGAAATCCTCGATGTTGCGAGTGGCGAAGAGGGGCATGGCGGGGAAGGGACAAAGGGTCATGATTAGCACGAAGCGCGACAAACGCTACGCCTAGCTTTTGCTTTCGGCGTCATCAACTTGCCTTGTTCCGGCAGGAACCACACCCAGATAGCCGAGCACCGGCCGGTGCCAGCACAGAGCCCAGAAGAGGAAGCATTGAGCGGCGAGCAATGTGTAGACCGGCAGCGACGGCCTCTCCAAAGATCCCAGCCCGATCATTGCAATTTTGTAGCCCAGGTGGAGGAGCACCAGGTGCCTGGCCCAAGTCTTCTTTCTGAATGCGAGGAAACAAAAAAGCCCGCCGACAAGGCCCAGCGTCACGGGAACGCCCGCAGAGGTTTCGCCGACGAGAAAAGCCAGGACGAGCGGGGTCTCCAGCACGAGCCAAGCCCCGACGAGCGTGCCAATGGTCTGAGAGCGGGGACTCATCTGTCTTGGCTTACCTGAGATCGCTTGCTCAAGCCGGCACCCCGATGTCTTCCTTCACCGCGGCGGTGAATCGCTCGACCCAGTGGTGGACGGTGTCGGCGTCGCGGTGCTCGACCAGGATGCGGATCTTGTTCTCGGTGCCGGAGTAGCGGATCAACTGCCGGCCGGCGTCGCCGAACGCCTCGTCGGCCTCCTGCATCAGCTTCTGCAGGCCGGGCAAGGTGGCGAGCGGCGGCTTGGCGGCGACCTTGAGATTCACCAGTTCCTGCGGGAACTCGCGCATGCAGGCGGCAAGCTCGGCCAGGGTGGTGTTCCGCTCCTTCATCACCTTCAGGATCTGGAGGGCGCTGAGGATGCCGTCGCCGGTGGTGGCATGGTCGGCGAAGATCAGGTGGCCGGAATTCTCGCCGCCGAAAGACCCGGAATTCGCCCGCAGGGCCTCGATCACGCTGCGGTCGCCGACCGGCGTGGTCAGCACCTTGATCCCGGCGCGACGCATCGCCTCGTGCAGGCCCAGGTTGCTCATGACGGTGCAGGCCATGGTGTCGCCCCGCAGCTTGCCCTGTTCCTTCAGGGCCAGCGCCGACAAGGCCAGGATCCGGTCACCGGACACCGGGGTGCCGGTGGCGTCGGTGAAAATCACCCGGTCGGCATCGCCGTCGAAGGAAATCCCGAGGTCGGCACCGTGCTGACGGACGAGGTCGCCGGCGGTTTCCGGATAAAGCGCGCCGCAACGATCGTTGATGTTGATCCCGTCCGGATCGCAGCCGTACTTGATCACCTCGGCACCCAGCTCCTTGAAAATCAACGGAGCGATGAAGTAGGCGGCGCCGTGGCCGCAATCGACGACGATCTTCAGTCCGTGGAGGCGGATGTTGTCGGCGGTGTGCTTGGCAAACTCGATGTAGCGGCCGCGGGCATCATCAATCCGGTAGGCCTTGCCGATCTTCGACGGGTCCATCGCCCGCGGCTCGGGTTCGTCGCCGAGAATGTGGCGCTCGATGACTTCCTCTAGCGCATCCGAAAGCTTGTAGCCGTCCGGGCCGAAGATCTTCAAGCCGTTGTCTTCGTACGGGTTGTGCGAGGCGGTCAGCATGATGCCGGCGGCGCAGCCCATCGACTTGGTCAGGTGGGCGATCGCCGGGGTCGGCAGCGGGCCGGGAAGCAGCACGTCCATCCCCATCGAGACCAGGCCGGCGGTCAGGGCGGTTTCCAGCATGTAGCCGGAAATCCGGGTGTCCTTGCCGATCACCACGCGGTTGCGGTTGTGGCCGGACGAGCGCAGCACCTGGGCGACCGCCTTGCCGGCGCGCAGGGCCACTTCCGGGGTGATCGGGAATTCGTTGGCCTTGCCGCGGATGCCGTCGGTGCCGAAAAGCTTCATATCCGCGGAGATTCGACCTTCCCGCCCCGAAATGGAAGCCCCGAGCGTGGCAAGCCTCCCACCCCCATGCCCCGCGGCGCAGCCGCCCTCGGACTGCTGCGATCCTTCGCAGCTCTCGAGTGCACGCGCAGGCAGCCCCCAAGCCACGGGACGCAGCCACCCGGCAAGCCTCCTTCCCCCCATCCAACCAGGCCCACTACCACCCTCCATCCAAAAAGCTGCGAATCATCGCAGCAGTCCAAAAGCCTCCGGCTACCATCGCGGCGACGCCTCCGCATTGCCACCCGCCCGATGCGTTGAAACACTCCGCCCCATGACCCGCGGCGCAGCCGCCCTCGGACTGCTGCGATCCTTCGCAGCTTTCGAGTGCACGCGCATGCAGACTCCAAGGCACGGGACGCAGCCAGCCGCCAATCCCTTCCCTCCATCCAACCCACCACCACCCCCCATCCAAAAAAGCAGCGAAGCATCGCAGCAGTCCAAAAGCCTCCGGCTGCCATCCCGGCGACGCCTCCGCATTGCCACCCGCCGGAAGCGCTGAAACACTCCGCCCATGCAACGCGTGGCGGTCATCAATGTGGTCGGACTTTCCCCCTCCCTGCTCGGGCCCTCGACCCCGCGGCTCAGCGCCTTCGCCGCCAAGCACGGCCAGCAGGCCTTCCGCCCCGCCTTCCCCGCCCTCACCTGCACCGCCCAGTCGTCGATGCTCACCGGCACCTGCCCGCGCGAGCACGGCATCGTCGCCAACGGCTGGTATGACCGCGAAAGTGCCGAGGTCCGCTTCTGGAAACAGAGCAACCACCTCGTCCACGGCGAAAAGGTCTGGGAGCACCTGCGCCGCAAGCACCCCGGCTTCACCTGCGCCAAGCTGTTCTGGTGGTACAACATGTACTCCAGCGCCGACATCGCGATGACCCCACGGCCACTCTACCCGGCCGACGGCCGCAAGGTCTTCGACATCCACACCCAGCCGATGGACCTGCGCGAGAAGATCAAGGCCGAGCTCGGCGAGTTCCCCTTCCCCTCCTTCTGGGGCCCTGCCGCCGGGATTGCCTGCTCGGAATGGATCGCCGCCGCCGCGAAGTGGACCGAGGAACACGAAAAGCCCGACCTCAACCTCGTCTACCTGCCCCACCTCGACTACTGCCTGCAGAAGTTCGGCCCCGGCGCGCCGGAGATCGCGCCCGAACTGGAAGCCATCGACCGCGTCGCCGGCGAACTGATCGGGTTCCTCGAATCCCGCGGCATCAAGGTGCTGGTCTTGTCCGAATACGGCATTTCGAAGGTCACCCGGCCGATCCACCTCAACCGCCTGTTCCGCGAGCAGGGCTGGCTGCAGCTCAAGGACGAGCTCGGCCGCGAAACCCTCGATGCCGGCGGCTCGCGGGTCTTCGCCGTCGCCGACCACCAGATGGCCCACGTCTACGTCAACGAGCCCTCGCTGTTGCGTCAGGTCCGCTCCCTGCTGGAGGAAACGGCGGGCATCGAGGAAATCCGCAGCGGCGGCGAGATGTGGGGCAGCGGCACCGGCAGCCAACGCGCCGGCGACCTGGTCGCCATCGCCGCGCCCGATGCCTGGTTCACCTACTACTTCTGGGAAGACGACGCCAAGGCGCCCGACTACGCCCGCTGCATCGACATCCACCGCAAGCCCGGCTACGACCCCGCCGAGCTCTTCCTCGACCCCGCCATCGGCAACCCGAAGTGGGTGATCGGCAAGTTCCTGCTCAAGAAGAAGCTCGGCCTGCGCGGCCTGATGGAGGTCATCCCGCTCGACGCCACCCTCGTCCAAGGCTCCCACGGCCGCGACGTCGTCGATCCCGGCGAGCTGCCGTTGATCCTCGGCTCACCGGTCCCGGTCACCTGCGCGGAGGACGTCTTTGGTGCCATCGTGGCGGCGGTCGGCGATTAGTCCCTTCCAACAACATTCCGCTCGCCGTGCCCCCCCGCCAAAATCCAAGGTGAGATATGACGAAGCGAGCAGGATTCGCCCTCATTGCCGTCGTTGCGCTGCTCGCATTTTTCGTCCTGCGAGGACCGGCCGGCAGAGAAACAGCTACAGCCACCGCAACCCTTCGATTCGAATCAACCGCAAAACTCGCAACACCTGAGATCGAATCCAAGCTCTCGGTGATTCGAGAAAACCCCGAGCTACTCGACGAGATCGCCTCCCGGCTACTTCTCGGTGAAACTTGGGGGCATGGTCCGGATGAAACCGCAGGATTGATTGCCTCGCAAATCCGCATATCCGTCGAAGCTCGCGCCAAAACGGCTCATTTAGTGACCGAGGCCAGCGACCCAATCCAAGCAGCCCTCCTCGCGAATACTGCCGCTTCCGTTTTAAGAGACTTTCTTGAAACCGCCAAAATGACGCCAGAGGAGTATCAGGCGAGGATCCGTGATCAGGAGGATGCGGTCGAAGACAAACGAAAACTGCTTGATCAAATCAAAAAGACAGAAGGCATCGTCTATAGAGGGGACCCCGCCCCGACCGGCAGCCGGAAGCCGACCCATCCAATCGAGGCGGAACGGCCGGAGGGCGGAGGGGCCTATTTCGCAAATGCAGAGGGCGATTACGAATTTGCCAAACAAGTACTTCTCGCGATGAAAACCGGACCTGTTCCTGAAGCAGACTTCAGGGTCACCCATATCCAATGGGCGAAGGTCGAAAACAAGTAGCGATCACCCTTGGGCGGCCCTCGCCACCGCTTCCGCCAGCGCACGATGCGAGGTCACGATCATCGCTTCCCGCATCGCCACCCCGGTCAACCGCTCCTTCACCAGGGTGGGATCCAGCAGCTTCTTCGCGAAGAGCAGGGCGAGCAAATCGATATCCTTCGGCCGGCCCGCCTGGCACTTTGCGGCTGCCATGTCGTGGGGTTCGAGGCAGAAAGCCCGCTCGACACCCGGCACCGGAACCAAACGGTTTTCCCAGCCCTCAGGGAACTGCTCGAAGGCGATTGGCCGAATGATGTCCGCATAGTAGCCGTAGCGGATGTGGAATGCCTCCTCTTCCCCGAGTGTTTCGTGGAGCAATTGCCCGGACTCTTCCGACCACGGTTCAAGCACGAAATCCGCGTCGAAGGTGTTGGAAAGGGGGCCATTGTGATCGTCCCCCAACTCAGGGAATGTCGCCAACAGCGATGCGGATCCGAACACCACGATGCGCTCCGCTTCGACCAGACTTTCGGCCACCCGGGCCAGGTGCTTCAGTGAGTCCAGGCGCATGTGAATCGACGTCGTTCCTCTTTCGAAAGCACGCCCGGAAACGGCGAGCAGCTTTTCAGATAACGGGGATACTCCCCGTCGTCCCGCAGGAAGGCGAGCAAGCCGGAGAATCCCTCCTCCGTTTCCTGAGCCCGCTCGATCATTCCGCGCCACTCGATCAGCGGACGGACATCCCCGAGCCGGTCCATCGCAATCCAGCGCTCGATGTTCCTGAGCGGGATCTCCAACAGCTCCGGCTGCCGTTCGATCTTGTCGGCCATGAACTTCCAGCGCTCGAAGATGAGCGGATTCAGCCACACGTAGTCCTCCGGGATCACTTCGGGACGCTAGCAGCCCCCAGGCCCCGCCGCAAGCTGGCCGAAATGCTGCACGCGATCTGCTAGAGCGGGCGGATGTTGCCTTCCCGAAGCTCCGTCCTTGCCCTGCCCGCGCCCGCTTGCCAGCCTCCGCGGATCATGCCCGGCCGAATGTCCGCCCTGCTCCGTTGGATCCTCCCGCTCTTCCTGCTTTTCGCCGTTTGCGACGGTACCCTGCTCGCCCAGGACACTCCGGAAATGGCTCCCGTCGTGGAGAAGACCCTCGACCAGAAAATCGATGAAGGCTTCGGCAAGGCGACTGGTCCCTTTGTAAATGCCATCTTCTCCACCATCGAAATCAACGGCTACCCGGTTCTCTGGGTCATCCTCTGGCTCGCCGCCGCCGGCGTGATCCTGACCCTGGCCTTCCGCTTCATCAATATCCGCGCGTTCCCACTCGCGCTGAAGACCGTGCGCGGCAGGTACAGCCGCGCCGACGATCCCGGTGAGATCACCCACTTCCAGGCGCTGACCGCCGCGGTCTCCGGCACCGTCGGCCTCGGCAACATCGCGGGCGTGGCCATCGGCATCACCATCGCCGGGCCCGGGGTGGCCTTCTGGCTCTTCCTCAGCGGCTTCCTCGGCATGGCCACCAAGTTCGCCGAGTGCACCCTGGGCGTGAAATACCGCGAGATCACCCCCGATGGCCGCATCCACGGCGGCGCCATGCACTACCTCCGCAAGGGCCTCGCTGAACGCGGAATGGGCCCGCTTGGCAAGGTTCTCGCCGTGCTCTTCGCCATCTTCTGCGTCTTCGCCTCCTTCGGCGGCGGCAACGTCTTCCAGATCAACCAGGCCACCGCCCAGCTCCTCAATGTGACCGGCGGCACCGAGAGCTATTTCGCCGACAAGCTCTGGCTCTTCGGACTGATCGTCGCCTTCATGACCGCGCTGGTGATCATCGGCGGCATCAAGGGCATCGCCAAGGTCACCTCGAAGCTGGTGCCGCTGATGTGCGTCGTCTACATCGTCAGCGCCGTGATCGTGCTGGTGGTCAATGCCGGCCACATCCCCGCCGCGATCAACGAGATCATCAGCGAGGCTTTCAAGCCGCGCGCCGCGGTCACCGGCGGCTTCCTCGCCGCCTTCATCTGGGGCATGCGCCGCGCCACCTTCTCGAACGAAGCCGGCATCGGCTCCGCCCCGATCGCCCACTCCGCCGCCAAGACCCGGATGCCGGCCAGCGAAGGCGTGGTCGCCCTGCTCGAGCCCTTCCTCGATACCGTGGTGGTCTGCACCATGACCTCGCTGGTGCTGGTGACCTCGATGTATTTCGACGGCGACGCCGGCACCTTCGCCGTGCACGGCCAGACCTTCGAACTCGGCAACGCCGCCAACAACAGCACCTCCTTCGGCATCGGCGTCACCTCGCTGGCCTTCGAAACGGTGCACGACAGCTTCAAGTATGTCCTCTTCGCCTGCGTCTTCCTGTTCGCCTTCTCCACCCTGGTGACCTGGAGCTACTACGGCCTGCAGGCCTGGCAGTTCCTCTTCGGCATGAGCAAGGCCGCCGAACTGGCCTACAAGACGATCTTCTGCCTGATCATCATCGCCGGCGCCTCGGCCTCGATGGGCAACGCGGTCGACTTCTCCGACGCCTCGTTGTTCGCGATGAGCATCCCGAACCTGATCGGTGTCTACTTCCTGCTGCCGGTCGTTCACCGCGAGCTCGCGAAGTTCCTCATCTTCACGAAGCGCGTCGACGGCGGAGCCTCGCTCGACGAAGCCGAAGCGGAAGTCAACCAAGCGCGCTGATCCCTCATGGAACCCCTGACCATCTTCACCGACCTCGCCGCCCCGGCCGAACTGCTCGACGGGCTGCGCGAAAGCATTGCCCCGCACCGCCTGCTCCTTCCCGAAGGCAGCGGCGGCTCGGTGCTGGCGGACCTGCCCACCGACCCGCGCATGCAGGAAGCCGACATCGTGCTCGGCCAGCCGCAGGTCGACGCCGTGCTCTCGTCACCGAAACTGAAGTGGCTGCAGGTCAGCACCGCCGGTTACACCCGCTACGACACCCCCGCATTCCGCACCGCGGTCGGGGAAAAGGGCATCCCGGTCACCAACAGCTCGCGCGTCTACGATGACGCCTGCGCGGAGCACGTGCTGGCCTTCATGCTGGCGAATGCCCGCCAGCTGCCCCAGGGACTTGCCACCCGCTGCCCGAACGGCGCGGAACCGTGGCTCAAGCTGCGCCAGGACAGCCGCCTGTTGCAGGGCCAATCCTTGTTCATCGCCGGCTACGGTTCGATCGCCGAACGGCTGATCGACCTGCTGGCCCCGTTCAAGATGGCCATCACCGCGATGCGCCGGACCGCGCGCGGCGACGAGAAGGTGCCGGTCGTTTCCCCGGAAGACTCCACCGGTGTGATGGAGGACGCCGACCACGTCGTCAACATCCTCCCGGACAATGCCGCGTCCGCCAACTGGTTCGACGGAGCCCGCTTCCTGCGGATGAAGAAGGGCGCGATCTATTACAACATCGGCCGCGGCACCACCACCGACCAGGAGGCCCTCGCCGAAGCCCTCAATTCCGGCCATCTCGGCGCGGCTTGGCTCGACGTCACCCACCCCGAGCCCTTGCCCGACGACCACGTGCTTTGGACCTGTGAAAACTGCCACATCACGCCGCACACCGCCGGCGGACAGGGCGGCGAAACGGCGGTGCTGATCCGCCATTTCCTCGAAAACCTGGCCCGCTACCAGGCCGGCCAGCCGCTGGTCAACCGGGTGATGTGAGGTCCGATCGCGCTTGACCCGCCGCCACCCGGGATCGCTGCCCCACTCCGCCCCTTCAGGGCGGCACTTCCCATGGACCCGTGATTCCCGGGGCCGCACTTCGTTCGCCCCGGGCTATCGCAGGTCGCCCCGTTGGGGCGCCACCGGACCACCGGACCACCGGACCACCGGACCATCGATCCATCGATCCATCGATCCATCGATCCTCCGATCCTCCGATCCTCCGATCCGCCATCCCCGACCCCAACGGGGTCACCTGTCACAGCCCCGGGCATCGCCCGGGGAAAAGTCCCGCGGCGCAGCCGCCATTTCGCAGATCAGGGCGCAGCCCTGATTCTTCCCCTCAGCGTTCCGCCGCCGCGCCGGCAAAGCCCTCCTCAAGCTTACCCTTGGCCCCGCGCCAGGCGGCCGCCGCCTCGACCACGATCCATGCCTCGATCGACAGCGTGACGACACCGAAGAAGCCGAGCAGGTAGTTCGGGGACTTACCGGTCAACCACGCCCCGTCGCCCGCGAACAATTGCAGCACCATCGCCGTTGCCGGCAGCGCGAGCATGAAGACCGCGGGAATCGCGATGAACCACAGCGGCAGACTTCGCCGCCACATCCAGAACAGGATCACCAGGAAGGCCAGCCCGCCCAGAAGCTGGTTGGTCGCCCCGAACAAAGGCCACAGGATCAGCCCGCCCTTGCCCAGATTGGCCAACTCCCAGGTTGCCCCCGGAGCCGGCATCGCCGCGATGAAGCCGGCAATCAACACCGCGAACGAGGTCGCCCCGTGCGGATTCTGCAGCGGCTTGATCTTCAACTGGGCCGCCAGCTCCTGGGTGACGTAGCGCTGCAGGCGGCAGGCCGAGTCCAGGGTCGTCGCGGCGAACGAGGCCACGAAGACGCCCATCAACGCCACCGCGAAGCCCGGCGATATGCCGAGCGCCTTGAGGAAATTCGCGCTGCCGTCGACGAAGGCGCCGACCGTCGCGCCGAGCCCGCCCGATGCCTGCCAGGTGGCATATCGAGCCTCGTAGGCGGCGTGTCCGGTCAGCATCTGTCCGGTCGCCTTGCCATCGACCATTTCCGGAATCCCCAGCCCCAGCCCGGCCCCGCAGGCGAGGATCACCAGCACCGCGAGGAAGCCCTCGGTCAACATCGAGCCGTAGCCGACGAACTGCGCCTCGCTCTCGCACTTGAGCTGCTTCGACGAGGTCCCGGAAGACACAAGGCAGTGGAAACCCGAGATCGCCCCGCAAGCGATGGTGATGAACAGGAAGGGAAACATCGACGGCGCGCCCGCCGGGGCCTCGTCGCCGAGCCGGATCGCCGGGGCAGCGAGCTCGAGCGCCTGCTTTTCCGGCCCGAAACCGAACAGCCCCGCGACCACCAGCCCGAGCACCACCAGGCCGAGTGCGGACAAGAGCTGCAGCGAGTTGATGTAGTCGCGCGGTTGCAGGAGAATCCAGACCGGCAGCACCGAGGCGATGTAGGAATACACCAGCAGCACCACCACCCAGGTGATCGCCGGCCACTCGGAAAGCCGCTGGTTGAAGCCATGCAGCCACGGGGTGTCACCGTAGTAAACGGACAGGTACATCAGCCCGAGCGCGATGAACGACGGGATCAGCAGGCTGCGACCCTGGCGGTGGATCCACAGCCCGATGGCGACGGCAATCGGGATCTGGATCAGGCAGGGAGTGATCGACGCCGGGAACATCTTGAAGACGTTCGCGATCACCAGGCCGAAGATCGCCAGCACGATCGACAGAGCCAGGAACAGCACCGAGAGGAACAGGATCCGCGCCCGCGGGGTGAGCACGCGGCCGGCGATGTCACCGACGGTCTGGCCGCGGTTGCGCATCGACACCACCAGCGCGCCGAAGTCGTGCACCGCGCCGATGAAGATCGATCCGAACAGCACCCACAGCAACGCCGGCAGCCAGCCCCAGATCACGGCCAGGGCGGGGCCGACGATCGGTCCGGTGCCGGCGATCGAGGTGAAGTGGTGGCCGAAGACGACGCCCTTCGACGTCGGGACGTAGTCATTGCCGTCCTCGAACTCGATCGACGGTGCCTTCCGCGACGGGTCGAGCTTGAAGATCTTCCGCGCCAGCCAGCGGCCGTAGCTGTGGTAGGCGACGAGGTAGAGGACGAACGCGCCGAGCGCGATGGCGAGGGTTTCCATGGGTTCTTACCCTAGGAGTGTCGCCAGCCGGGCGCTTTGTCACGCCCGGAGCGGGAATCAGGCGCCGGCAGGCTTCAGCTCGCCGTTCTGAACGATGTTCAGGGCGTGGTTGCCGACGGCTTCGAGGTGATTGTTGATCTCGGTAAAGATCATCTCGGTCGGCACGTCGCCGCCGTCCTGCATCCGCTTCATGGCACCGCGGTTGTGATTCTTGCGCAGCGCATCGACCCGGTTTTCCTGGCTTTCCGCCTGCCTCATCAGCTCCGCGCTCACCCCGGAAAGCGAGCCTGCGCTCAGCTCCAGCATTTCACGGACGTGCTGGCAGAGGTTCTCGATCTCCTTGTCGTGGCTGTCCTGGAAAATATGGCCCTTCTCGTATTTCCGCTGCACCAGTTTCACCAGCCGGTAGATCCGGTCGGTGGCCTCCTCGAACTCGGAAACCACCCGCAGCATCGAGGCGATCCGGGTGGCGTTGCCGCGGCCAATCTCGTGGGTGGAACACTGGATCAGGTAGGTCGTGATGTCCTCCAGCATCGCGTCGCAGGTGTCCTCCATGCCTTTCAGCTGGGTGACCTTCCCTGACAGGTCGACATCGGGGTGCCGCAGCAGTTCCACGAACCCGTCGAACATTTCGGAGGTCAGGCGGCTCATCTGCCGGGTGGCATTCTCGGCCTCGGCGACGTTGAGTTCACCCAGGTCGACGAGCCCCTGCGAAATGTATTTCAGCCCGCCGGCACCCTTCGCCGGCTTCGGATCCCGCACCCACCACTCGACCAACCGGGCGATCTGCGGGACGAAGGCGACCAGCAGGCAGATGTTCGCAAGGTTGAATGCGGTGTGGAAAATGGCCGTGGCGAAGGCGATCTCGGACTTCTTGAACGAATCGGACGCGTTCCGCAGCCACTCGGGCAAGGATCCCGTGGCCTTCCAGACCAGGGCGGTGAAGGGCACGAAGACGATCAACATCCAGCACACCCCGATGACGTTGAAGGTGAAGTGGGCGCGCGCCGCACGCTTGGCATGGACATTCGCCCCGAGGGCGGCCAGCCAGGCCGTCACCGTGGTGCCGATGTTTTCGCCCAGCACGATGGCCGCGGAGTTCCGCGCCACGAGCAGCGGGTCGGAGAGGTCACCGAGCCAGCCATTCAAGGCACAGGTTACGGTGATGGCCATGGCCGCCGAGGACGACTGGACCAGCAGGGTCAGCACGATCCCGCCGACCAGGTAGAGCAGGGTCGAAATGAAGCCGCGCCCGCCCATCCAGGTGACGATGTTCTTCACCATCTCGGCGGTCGCCGGATCGGTCTTCATCATCTCCTTCAGGTCCGGGACCGAATCCTTCAGCAGGCCGAGCCCGAAGAACACCAGGCCGAAACCCAGCAGCAGCTCGCCGAAGCTCTTGCCCTTGTCCTTGCCGATGAACACGAACGGCAGGCCGACACCGATCAGCGGCAGGGCGAAGGCGGAAACGCTGACCTTGGTGCCGACGATGGCCACAATCCAAGCCGTGATGGTGGTCCCGAGGTTCGCCCCCATGATCACCCCGATCGACTGGATCAGCGTCAGCAGGCCGGCATTGACGAAAGAGACCACCAGCACCGTGGTGGCCGACGACGACTGCACCAGCGAAGTGGTCAAAAAGCCCGTCAGGATCCCCGAGTAGCGGTTGGCGGTCATGCCTGAAAGCGCCTGGCGCATCCGCTTGCCGGCGATCCGCTGGACCGCTTCCGACATGATTTTCATGCCGAACAGGAACACGCCGAGCGCCCCCAAGACATGGAGCAGGCCGACGACGACGGAGAGGGTGGAAACCGCAGCGAGGAGGTGCATGGGAGGTGTCGAAATCGTCACATGGCGGGCGATTGGACCAGTAAAATCAGCCCCGCCGATGTCTTAAAGCCGCTTTTCGAGGGCCTCGAAGACCGCCACCGGGACATAGCGGCGGACCTGGTCCTCCCAGCCCACGGGGCCCACCAGCCCCATCACCATGCTCGAGGAAACCTCGGCGATGTCGCGCGGTGGCATCAGGAAGGTCGTCGTGATCGCCGGGGCGAGGTCGGCGTTGATGTGGCGCATCACCCGTTCGTATTCGTAGTCATCCGGACCCCGGATCCCGCGGAGGATGAAGCGGGCGTCCTGCTCCTTCGCGTAGTCGACCAGGTAGCGGTTGTCGAAATGGGCGATCGTGAGCCGCTCGGCCGACGGCACCGAGGCCCGTAGCAGCTCGAGCCGCTGCTCGACGCTAAACGTGTAGCTCTTCGCCGGATTGCTGCCAATTGCCACGATCAGGCGGTCGAACAACTCCAGACCCCGGCGGATCATCCACAGGTGGCCGTTGGTGGGCGGGTCGAAGGAACCGGCGTAAACGGCGGTGCGCATGGCGGGAAAGTGATCGCCCTAACGGCAAGTTCCAAGCACCAAGCGGCAGCCCGGCTGAATCACTTGGCGCCGTGGACCGGGTTGGTCATCGCCCCCGGCGCGGCCACCGTCAGGTTGGGCGGTACTTCGGCATCGACGTCGCGGGTCACCCAGCGGATCGCCCCGCTGACGATCTGCTGGAAGGTCGGGTTGGTCCAGATGTCGTCGCGATGCCCCATCGCCGTATAAAAGACCCGCCCCTTGCCTTCTTGCCGCGCCCAAGTGGTTGGGTACGGTGGACGCCGGTACATCGGGCCTTTCATCTTCGGGGCATCGATGACCGTGAGCACATGGATGTCGGGGTTGAAGTCCTTCAGAGAATACCACTCCTCGTGGAAGGCGAAGCTGTCCCCCGCCTCCCCGAACCCCGGGAATGCCGGGTCGATGACCTTGTTGGTGGCGACCTGCTGGGCGCCGTGGATGATGAACTCGCCGCCGAGGAAGCAGACATAGGGATCCGCGTCCTTGCCGTGGTTCTTGTAGCGGTCCGGCCCCTTCTTCGACTCATTGGCGGTATGGAAGGTATCGCTGGCCGAATGCAGGCCGATGAAGCCCTTGCCGCCCCTGACGTAGTCGAAGAGCGCCTGTTTGCCGGCCGCCGTCATCGCCGGCTGCTTGTCGGTGCCGGGAGTCGTGAGGTCGCCGGTCGTGTAGAAAATCACCGCGTCGAAACCGGCGAGATAGTCCGCGGAAAACTTCGAGCCGTCCTTGGAAAACTCGAATTCCCACCGGTTCTTGCCGCCCAGTTCCAGGAACACCTTCTCCGCCACGCTCGGCCTGCCCTTCTTCCAGGAGATCACGTCGTGCTCGAACCCGCTCGACTTGGTGAAGAACAGCAGGCGGTGGGGCGTCTCCGCGCCGAGGGAACCCAGCAGCGCGACACCCGTGGCCAGCCGGAGAAAATGGGATCGGATCATGGGTGCACGCTATCCGGCGGCTGCGGCGAATCAAGGACGCCGAATTCCCAACTTCCGGATGCCAAACGCCCCGGGATCCCGCTAGCATCGCGGGGTGGCTGTGAAACTCGCCCTCTTGCTCCTCTTCATGGCCGGACCGCTCGGCGCGGAACCGCTGGCCTTGCGGGTGGTCGCGGCGAACCTGACCTCGGACAAGCACCAGACCTATTCCCCGGACAACGGCAACCACAGCAACCCCGAGGGAGCCGGCGCCCGGATCCTCAGGGCACTGCAGCCCGACCTGGTGCTGATCCAGGAATTCAACACCACCGTCCCGGTCCGGCAGTGGGTGAACGCCACCTTCGGCCGCGGCTATCATTTCATGCGGGAGGACCCGAAAGGCATCCCCAACGGCATCATCAGCCGCTACCCCATCGTCGCCTCGGGCCAGTGGGACGACCCGGTTCTGGACAACCGCGAGTTCGCCTGGGCACGGATCCAGCTGCCCGGTCACCGCGAGCTGTGGGCCATCAGCGTCCATCTCCACTCGAAAGGCGCGACCTCCCGCGCCACCCAGGCGGCCGCCCTGTTGGAATCGGTCCGCCAGCACGTGCCGGCGGGAGCCCTCGTGGTCCTCGGCGGCGACTTCAACACGCGGACCAGCGACGAACCCTGCCTGGGGATGCTGGGGATGCTGGGGAAATCCTTCGTCCTCCCCGCCAAGCCGCCGGTCGACCGGCACGGCAACGCCTCCACCAACTCACCGCGCAACCGCCCCTATGACTGGGTGATCGCCAGCCCCGCCCTCGACCGCCATGCGGTCCCGCTCCGGCTGGCCGGCCGCGAATTCCCCCATGGCCTGGTCTTCGACACCCGGGTGTTCGAGCCGCTCGACCAGGTCGCGCCGGCCCGCGCGGGCGACAGCGCGCTGAAGATGATGCAGCACATGGCGGTGGTCCGCAGCTTCAAGTTGCCTTGAGGCCCTCCCTCGTCAGGGTCGTCCCCTGGTTCAAGGCAGCCACCGCGCCCCACGCGAACGACTCCGCGAGAGTCCGGTCGAGATAATCTTTCGCGGCCGCCACCGCGTCATGAAGATTCGCTCCGGTTGCGAGGTTCGCGGCGATCGCCGCGGAAAGGGTGCAGCCGGTCCCGTGCGACGCCGCGGTGTCGATACGCGGAGAGCGGAACCACGATGCACCCCCGCCATCCACCAGCAGGTCCGCGCATTCCGCCGCGCCGAGGTGCCCGCCCTTGAGCAGCACGGCGCATCCGTGACGGGACGAAAGCTCCCTGGCGCAACGCTCCATCGCCGCCTCGTCGCGGACCTCGCCGTCCCACAACACCTCCGCCTCATCGAGGTTGGGGGTGATCAAGCGCGCCAGCGGGAACAGCCGCCCCTTGTAGGCTGCCACCGCGCTGGTCTCCAGCAGCGGATCCCCGGTCGATGAAATCATCACCGGGTCCACCACCAGCGGGACGTCCGGATAGCCGGAAAGGATCTCGGTGACCGCGACGATGTGCGCCTTGGAAAACAACATCCCGGTCTTGATCGCGGCCACGGGAAAGGCATCGAGCAACACCTTCAACTGGTCCTGGAGGATCGCCGGCGACACGGCGTGCACCGACCGCACCACGTTCGGGGTCTCGGCCACCACGCAGGTCACGGCGGTCAAACCGAACACGCCGAAGTGCTGGAAGGTCTTGAGGTCGGCCTGCAATCCGGCACCCGCCGAGCAATCGGAACCGGCGATGGTCAGGGTGATCGGGGGGGAGTTCATCATGATGGGAACCTAACCTTTCCACCGTCTCCGGCAATTCCCAATGCGCCAACTCCGGCATCGACAGCCGGCCACCGGCTGGCGTCCCATGGCGTCTGGAAATGGACAGCATCTCTCCCTACCAGCCTCCCGCCGCCGGCCCGCCGCCGGTTCCCGTGTCCGGTGCCACCGAACCCTCGGCGATCAAGGTCTTCGGGATCCTTCATCTGGCGATGGCCGGGATCGGCGTGCTGATGGGATGCTGGTACTTCGTCGTCCTGGTGACCGGGAACCCCTTCCTCAATCCCAAGACCCCCGGCTACGAGGCCCAGCTGGCATTCCAGCAGGAACTAGGCTGGGTCAGCGCGCTCACCGGCGGCTTCCAACTGCTGCTCGCCGGCCTGCTGATCGCCGCCGGGGTGAAAATGATCCGCTCCCGCCCCGACGGCGTCCGCTGGTCGAACCGCTACGCCTGGTGCTCGATCGCCACCAAAATGGCCTCGATCGTGGTGGCCGTCGTCTTCGTCCTGCCCGCAACCCACCGGATGGTCGGGGAGGTCGTGAAAACCGAGTCGGGGAAGACGGACAACACCACCATGACCGTGGTCCGCTTCTCGTCGGCCATCGGCACCATCGCGACCCCGGTCTTTTCCTGCCTCTACCCCGCCCTCGCGCTGTTTTTCCTCTCCCGGCCCAACGTCAAGGCATGGTGCCGGCGGAATTCCCCAGATGCAGCTTGAGGATCCGCTTCACTTCCAGCGCGCCCTCCAGGTTGGCCGGGACGCTGTGGTCGGAAGGCACGATCTTTTCGCTCTCCACGTGGTCGAGGTGCGCCGACCAGTAGGGCACGATGCCGTCCGAGCTGTCCGGCGTGTCGCCCTTGCCGCGGTCGCCGATGATTGAGTTGACCTTCAGCCCGTCACGGAATGGCACCTCGCGCAGGGCCCCATAGGCGGGGTAGGACGGTGACAGCGACCCGATGCTGGTGAACCAGCCGTCGTCCGAAGTTTCACCGGTCGTCAGGACGCTGGAGAAATCGTTCAAGGTCAAATCGACGAGGTCGATCGTCAGCTTCTTCGGCAGGCGGATCAGCTTGCGGATCAGGTTCGAGAAGAACCGGTCGGCCATCGGCGACCCGCGGTGCGGCGCAGCCATGAAGATCACCCGGTCCGGCGGCTGGAGCGGCTCGTACTTCGTCAGCAGTTCAATTGCCTGCCGGGTTTCCCGGTTCTGGGTCACTTGCTCCAGCGGCCGCTTCTGGAAAGCGTGATACATCGCGTCTCCCGGTCTTTTCAGGGAGGCGTGGGAAATCACGCCGCCCATCGAGTGGCCGACGATCACCATCCGCTCCCACTGGTCCACAGGACCGTGCTCGCGCGCGAACTTGTCGGCCTTGGCCATCTCCTGGCGGAAGCGCGCCGCGCTGTAGGTCCAGTTGTTGCCGGTCGGGTAGCTGTAGAACCACACCTGGTAGTTTTCGCGGAACCACGGCTCGCGGTTGAGCTCGTTGTACATCCGCTTGAAGGTTCCAGGGCTTGAATACAAGCCGTGGACCAGCACCAGCGGGATCCGCTTCGGGTCATAGGGGGACGAAACGTAGAGCGCCGTCTCGTCGGAGAACCGGCTGGGCAACAGGACCTTCTCGAGGTCGAGGTCATCGAGGTTGCTCATCTGCCAGTAGAACGCCGAGGGCGCCGACCAGTCCGCCGCCGTCGCCACCTCGCGCCGGCCCACCTGGACCGTCTCCGCCCGCCCCGGATAGAGGAAGGCCCATTGCGGTGCCTGCCCCGGAGGGAATCGCAACACGGCGGTCAGGTTCAGCGGGATCCCGGTCGGCGGCTCGAATTCCCAACGGCGGTTGCCTTCCTCCGCGGTCTTTTTCCAGCCGACCACCGGCACCCCCAGCCCGGCGACCACGTGCCGTTCGCCGACCGCCTTGGTCGAAATGCGGTCCGCCGGCAAAAGGGCGTCGAGGTCCGCCAGCCGGATGCCGGCACCCAGTGAGCGGGTCTCATCGATCGTGCACCCCATCGCCGCCGCCTTCTCGTGCACCGTGCCGCGGCCGCAGTGCAGGCGGTCGAACAACTTCGATACCGCATCGTTGTAGGTTGCGATCGCCTGGCCGCGGACCTCCGCGTTGTCCGTGGAAGACAGCACCTGCCACGCCTGGCGGGCCTGGCCGAGATAGACCGACGCCTCACCCCGCGACTCGCGTGGCAGGCTGTGGCATCGCGGCGGCGACGGCGTCCCGCATTGGCACAAGATGATTGCGACGGCACCCGCCGCGACCCGGAGTCCTTTCATAAGTGATTCTTGCCATAACCCGCCGGGCATCCGACCGCAAGGCCCCGGCCCTACAAGCGGCCCGCCGCCTTGATGTCGAGGTAGCGGTTCGCCAATGCCACCGGGAACTGCTGCGCCGGCACGTCCAGGGTCAGGATGCCGAAGCCCTGCAAGGTCGCCAGCACCTCGGCCCGCTCCGCGTCGTAACGCTCCGCCGCGGCGAACCGCAACGCCCCCCCGAAATCCGCGACCGGCGTCACCCGGGCGTCCTCGACGGAGCGCTCGCGCAGGCTCGCCAGCATCACCAGATGCTTCGACCGCAGCATCCGCAGCGCCGGGACCAGTTCGGACGAATCCTCGCCGCGCAGGTTCGTCATCACCACCACCAGCGCCCGGCGCTTCTGCACCGCCAGCAGCCGCTCCACCGCGGCCGCGAAATCACTCGGTTCCGGGGTGGTCCGGTAGTCGAACAGGTGGTTCAACAGCACCGACATCGAATGCGATCCCTTGACCGGAGGCAGCCAGCGGTTGGTCCCGCCGAAGGCCTGCACGCCCACCTGGTCGCCCTGCCGCAGCGCTACGTAAGACAGCAACAACATCGCATTCAGGCAGTGGTCGAACTGCGGCAGCTCGCCGTCCATCGCCCGCATCCGGCGGCCGGTGTCGGTGAGGAAGATCACGATCTGGTTCCGCTGTTCCTGGAACTCGCGACTGATCAGCTGCACCCGCCGCGAGGTCGCCTTCCAGTCGATCTGCGACATCGGATCACCCTCGCGGTACTCGCGCAGCTGGTGGAAATCACGGCTGCTGCCGGCGAAGGACTTGCGCACGATCCCCATCTGTTCCTGGCGCGCCTGCATCGCCAGCAGCGCGAATTTCAACACCGGCTCGTAGTCCGGATAGACCCGCACCGTGGCGGACTCACCGGCCAGATACTTCCGGCGCCACCAGCCTAACATCGACACCCGGCAAACGTGGACGGCTCCGAATCCGGCCACACCCCGCTCCAGGATCCGCACCTCGTGGGTGACCTTCGCCCGGGCCCCGGGCGGGATGATCCCCTGCCAAGGCATCGACTCCGCCTGCGAGCCCGGCGGAATCCCGTCGAACACCGCGACTTCCGCCGGCACCCGTCCCGGATTGTGGATCTCCAGCCGGACATCCGCCGCCTCGCCCACGGCAAATCGGCCCGGCAGCCGCCGCCCGACCGTCACCTTCGCCAGCCGCGACAGCACCACCGCGTCGGCCAGGCCGATGACCGCCAGGACCACGCCCGCGAACTGCCACGCTGCCAACGCTTCGGTCCACAGTGAGGCCGCCAGCCCGAACAAGGCCCAGCCCACCACTATCCACAGCGCTCTCCCGGTCGGGCTCATGGTGCGTTCACTGCCGCGGCGCCGGCACCGACTCGACGATCGTCTTCAGCACTTCATCCATCGTCTGTCCGCCCATCGCCACTTCCGGCGCCAGCTGCACGCGGTGGCGCAGCACCGGCAACGAGGCCGCCTTGATGTCGTCCGGGATCACGAACTGGCGGCCGTGCATCAGCGCGATCGCCTTGCCGATCCGGACCAGTGAGATCGCCCCGCGGGTCCCCGCACCGAGCCACACCGCCTTGTTCTCGCGGGTCGCCTGGACGATCGCCACCGCGTAGTCGACCACCTCGCGGACGACCTGCACCGCGGCGGTCGCCGCTTGGGCCCTCACCACGTCCTCGGGGGAAGCCACCACCTCGAGGCCACCGCCGCCCATCTCGCCTGGCACCTCCGCCGCGGCGCGCGACACGATGTCCGATTCGGTCTCCTGCTCCGGGTAGTCGATCAGGATCTTCATCACGAAGCGGTCGAGCTGGGCTTCCGGCAAGGGGTAGGTGCCTTCGTGCTCGACCGGGTTCTGGGTCGCCAGGGTCATGAAGGGCGGCGCGAGCTTCAGCGTCTCTCCATCGATGGTGACCTGCCGTTCCTGCATCACCTCCAGCAGCGCCGCCTGCGTTTTCGCCGGGGCGCGGTTGATTTCGTCCGCCAGCAGCAGGTTGCAGAACACCGGCCCGCGGCGGAGCTGGAAGGTCTGGCTCTTCATGTCGAACAAGCGGAAGCCCGTCACGTCCGAGGGCATCAGGTCAGGCGTGAACTGGATCCGCCCGAACTCGCCGCCAAAGGCTCGCGCCAGGGCCAGCACCAGCATCGTCTTGCCCAGTCCCGGCTTCCCTTCCAGCAGCACATGGCCGCCCGCCAGCAAGCCGGCCAGCACCTGGCTGACCACCTCGCGCTGGCCCAACACCGCGTGCTCGACCTGCGCCCGCAAGCGGGCAACCAGTGCGGAGGCGTCCGGGGACGGCGGGCCTTGATCAAAAATCGCTTCTTCTTCGGTCATGAGAGGGAATGGTGGATGAGTTGCAAGTCGGTCACGAGTCGGGTGAAGGACGTGGGATCGCCCGGGTTCTGATGCGTCATCGCCCGCTCCGCCCGCTCGCGGGGAATGCCGGCGCGCCGGCCGATCCACTCGAACAAGTCACCGTCGCGGTGCAGCGACGCGGCCTGTCGGTGCGCCCGTTCGAGGATCAGGTCGCGCAGCGGCCGCAGCATCGCGGCCCCGCGGTCGAGCCGCCATTGGAAGTCCCCGAGCGCCTCGAGGTGATGGTCGTAGTCGCGGAGATTCGACCGCGACTCCTCGCGCCGCAAGGGACCGAAGCGCGGCATGTTCTTCCACAGCCAGAACACCGTGACCGCCAGCAAGCCGAACAGGGCCGGCCGGAAATGTTCCCACAACAGGGTCCACAGCGAGAGCCCGGCGTCGCGGACAATGATCACGCAGCCTTCGTATGGCGAGGCGTCGGCCAGCGCGAGCAACAGGGCGGCGTGCTCGTGTTCGTCGATGTAGCGGTTCCGGAACGGCCGGGCATCGGTCATCACCGTGACCAATCCCTCCCCCACCTTCGTCTGGCCCAGCGCGTGGCGGGAGCGGCTGCCGACCCGGACCCCCACCGTCGCTTCGGTGAACACCTCGTAGCGCCCGCCGTCCACGGTGAGATGATCCTCGGTGAAACGCTTGTCATCCTCCAGCGTGAGCTTCAGGCCGACGTTGCCGAGCCACTTCTCCAGCGCCTCGGGATAAGGATCGTCGTCCTTCGTCAACCGCCGCTTGCTCCCGCTGAACCAATCGTTGTGATACGACTCCGCGTGCTCGACCAGACAGAGCAGATGCCCGCCCTGCGATACCCATCCGGCGACTTCCCGCACGTAGGCATCGGTCGAAAGCACCGACGCCGGGACGATCAGCATCGCCGCATCGTAGTCGAGGTCCGGCCAGCCCGGCCGGTTGATCACCTTGTAGTCCATCCGCTCGAGGAAGCGGGTGGCCGCGAGATAAGCGTCCAGCCTCGCCTTGCCCTTGTAGCCGGTCTCACGGGTCTTGACGGTGCCCCCGCCGCAGCCGGCCAGGAACAGCAGCGGCAGGATCAGCGCGAGCCATCTCATCGCGGACCTCCTTTCAGGGCAAAGGGCCAGCCCGCGCAAAGATCGCGGATCCGCTCGTCGCCCGGCGCGCTGCGCCCGTAGGCCAGGCGCATCCACGCCTCGGTCAGCCCGCTGAAATACGCAGCGAAGGGTTCCGCTTCCGCCGCCACGCGGCGCAGGCAATCGCTCTCGGTGTCCGACTCCGCGATCTCGACCCCGCCGCTCTCGATCAACCTCGAGATCGCGCCGCGGTACAACAGGCTCATCGCCTCCTGCCGCCGGCCGACACCCCACAATTCCAGGGCCTTCGCGGGAACGTCGTCCGGCAGCGATTCCGGCGCGACATCCATCCCCATCACCACCCGCGGCGGCGGCGGGACCCTCCGTCCCGCAGGACCGGCCCGGCCACCGCCGAACAGGTGGCGGAAGCGCCAGATCATCCACACCACGAACGCGATCGCCGCGGCGATCGCCAGGTAAAACACCAGCTGTCCCAGGGTCGCCAGCAACTCACCGGAGCCACTCCAGCCGCTGCCGCCGCTCGAATTCGGCACCCGGTAGGTTTCGGTGTGCACGGTGAAATCCGGGTCCGCTTTCACCTCGGCGATCACATCCCCGGGCGTCGTCTCCGCGTCCGCGGCGGAAGGTGCGGCCACCAGCAGGATCGCCGTGAGCACGGCTCCCGCCGTGCCACGCAGCCGGTTCCCGAGGCGGCGGAACGCCAGTTCGACATCCCAACCCTCGATCCAAGTACGATGGTTCACATAGATCCCGAACCCGGCGCCGGTCGAGAAGACATCAACCAGTGACATCGCCAGCAGGAACGACAGGGTTCCGGTCATCGCCAGCGAGGGCGGCATGCTGGACCACGAGTCGGACGACCATTCGTCGAGCGAGACGCTCCACTTCTCCGCCTCGCCGGCCGGCAGGAACATGGCCGCGGTGTAGACCGCCGCCAGCGCCAGCCAGAAGGTCAGCGCGGCACGCCACATCGCCAGCAGCACCACCGTGGAATCGCCCCGCCGCAACAGCAGCCGGACCCGAGCCGAGTAGGCCTTGCCGCGGAGCCGTTCTAGATCCTCCACCGCCATCGTCAGCGGCCTCCACGGCGAAAACCGCGCCCAGATCATCCGGAAGCCGAAGCGCCGCACGCAGGCCCGCGGCCACTCGCGCAACACGCTTTTCCAGTCCGGCAGTTCGCCGAACAAGCGCCGGCTCAACACGAACAACACCAGCCGCGACCCGACCGGCATCCACCACCAGCACGCCAGCACCAGCAGCACCGGCAGCTCGCGCAGGAACACGAACGAAAGGATCACCATCGGCGACAAACCCAGCCACCAGCACGCGCACAGCCGCCAGAAGTCCCGCCGCACCAAGGCCAGGCCGAGGTCCACCGCCTCCCAGTCGCTGCGCGGCCGCAGCTCCGCGGTCATGTCTTCAAGCCGCACGGCGCCCCCTTCCCATCCACAGGAAATACACGATGTGCAGCACCCACAGGGTGGCACCGGCCCCGTACTTCACTTCCGCGGGGATCGGCTGCGCCGACCAGAATCCCTCCACCACCGCCGCCAGCGCGGTCATCGTTCCCGCGCCGTAAAGCAGTGGCAGGGCGCTTTTGCCCGCCTCCGCGATCGCCCGCCCGCGCGGCAGCCGTCCCGGTTTCAAAATGCCCAGACCGAGCCGCATCCCGGCCATCCCGGCGACCACCATGCCCAGCAACTCGAACGACGAGTGCCCGGCCACGAAGGTCCAGAACGACTGCGGGTTGCACGCGTAGTGGACGTAGCCCGCGGCGGCGCCGATGTGGATGCCGTTGTAGACCAGGAAGAAGATGGTCCCCAGACAGGCGGCGATCCCGCCGGCGAAGATCTGGAAGTCGATGCCGACGTTGTTTCGGATGTAGAAGCCGAACATCATGAAGTTCGACCCGTGTTCCGACCGCAGGTGGCTGAGCTGTTCCTCCTGGCCGCCGTACATCTGCTCCATCGCCGCCATTTCCTGCGGCCCCAGCGAGGCCCGGATCCAGTCGATGTCCCACCACGCCGACGCCAGCAGCGCGAAGAACGGCAGCCAGAACAACGCGCTGCACAGCCAGAACAAGCGCCACTCCTTCCTCACCGCCTGCGGGAACCCGGCCACCACGAAGCGCATCACCGCCTCCCAGCCGCTGCGGCGGCTGCGGTAGAGCAACTTGTAGCCGCGGATGACCAGCGAATTCAGGCGTTCGATCAAATGCCCGGAATACATCCGGTGCCGGGCCAGCGCCAGGTCGGAGCAAGCCTCGCGGAAACGCCGTGGCAACTCGTCCACGCCCTCCTCCGGCTTGCCCTTTTCCACGCTGGAGATCAGCCGCTCCAGCTCGACCCACTCCGATCCGCGGCGTTCCTCGAATGATCCCGGGCTCATCGTTTCTCCTGCAACCAGTGGGCCATCGCCATGATTCGCGACACCCCGGCAGCGCCGTGGTCGCCCGTCAATTCCCGCGCATGATCCGCAATCTCGGCGCGGCGTCCTTCCGACCACAGTCCCGCCCGCTCGCGGAACGCCACCACGGCTTGCACCTCCTCCGGCCGCAGCACCACCAGCGGCCGTGCGGCATCCATCGGCGGCGGCGCCGGCACGGCGGGCTCCGCCGCGACCTTGTCATAAATCACCACCGTCCCCGCGGCGAGATCACCCAGCCGCTGGAATCGCTTCGTCGCCAGACAGGCGGCCAGCCCGAACCCCATGGTCGGTATCGGCAGCCACGGGATCATCGGCATGCCATCGACCACCCGCAGGAAATTCCGCACCACCGCCTGTCCGAAGGTGATCGGGGCACCGGAGGTCTGCACCACCCGCAGGCCCATCGAGCGCTTGCCCGGCGTCGCCCCGCGCTTGCCGGCCTCGAAGAAGACCGGGAACCACCAGCTCATGAAAAACCACGCGAGCATGATCAGCCCGCTCGCCACGTTCCAGCCGAGGCCGATCCCGGAAATCGCCAGGACGATGGTCACCACCACCAGGATCACGCCCTGGATCAGCATGTCGATCCCCAGCGCCATCCCCCGCGGCAATGGTCCCGCGATCCGCAGCCGCACCTCCACCCCTTCCGCCAGCTCGATGGCCTGCAAGGTGTCGATCCGGCTCACGGTGTCTTCCATATCTCCGATTTCGTCCCGAAGCTACCCGCTCGCCCCGACCCGTAAAGCCCCCATCACCGCCAAAGCGGTCAATCGACGCGCCCAAGTGCTCCCGCGGTCAGCGGCCCGGCTTCGGCTGGGTGTAGAAGACCGGCGCGCGGTGATCGCGATACAGCTCTCCCGCCGGACTCAGCGAGCCGTCCTTGCGGACCAGCTCGCGGCATTCTTCCACCCAGTTATACGGTGCGTAGCGTTCGACGAAGGGCGTCTCGTCGAGCATTTCAATCATCGCCTCGATCGCCGCCTGCTGCTGCCGGTCATTGGGGTCCGGCGCATTCGTCCAGTTCGCGCCGTTGTTCCACTCGGTGATCCAGATCGGCCGCTGCACCCGGTCGTAGATACCCTGGAGATAACCGCGGAACTGCGCCGCCGCCGCCTTCTCGTCCCCCGGATCGGCGACCGCCCGGTAATAATGCACCGCGACGAAATCGACCCGCAGGCCGGCGCGGTCCGCTTTGTCGATGAATTCATAGAGCCAGCCCAAGCCGCCGTCCGAGGTCGCAGGCGAGCCGACCCTCAGGCCGGTTTTCAGCAGCACCGGCCACATCTTGATCGCCTCATCCACGCTCATCTTCGCCTGGTCCGGGCGGTCCGGCTCATTGAAGCCCAACAGATGATTGATCCCCTTCTCCTTCCAGTCCTGATCGAGCCCCGGCCAATCGCGTTTCTGGCGGATCGCCACGTAATCAAGGTCCAGCGACGACCGGGCACCGATGTTCCAGTCGTAGAACCACCCGGCATGCAGAGGCTGGTGGATGCCCCCGGCGATCCCTTTCTTGCTGGTCCAGCGCCAGGGGAAAACCCGCACGAAGCGAACGCCGCCCGCCAGTGTTCCCGGCAAGCCATTGACGACCACGTCGTGGTCCTGAGCGACATAGTTCACGCTGCCACCGGTGCCATCCTCGTTCTCCGCCAGGGTCGCCATGTAGCCGCGCTTGAGCACGAACGACGCGACACCGTCGAGTTCGTCGCCGCCGTATTTCCCATAAGCCTTCAGCGCCTTCGGCTTGCCACCGAGCGACTTGCCGTCGAACACCGTCAGCGCCGGAAAGTCGGGTCCCTGGGGAATGATCACCGCCCCCGCGCCATGGCTGACCACCCGCACGTTGACGTCGAGTTCCGCGGGGACGCCATTGACCAGGCAGCGGTCCAGGAACTTGGCAGCCACCACCGATGGCGGGATCTGATCGAGAAACACCCAGCCGTCGGCCGCGATGAAATTGAACGAGCTGCCGGGCAAGGGATCGCCACTGCCGGTGACGTGCAACTCGCTGGCCGGCCCGGGTTTCACCAACTGGCCGGTGATAGTTTCCACCTTGCTCGACTTGTAGTCGCGGAGCCGGGTCACCGGCTTGCCGGGCTGGATCAGGGGCTGCTTCTTCGCCGGATCCCCGGCGAGCAGCCCGATGAACTCCTGGTCCGCCTTGCTGAAGTTCACCAGCGGGATCTCGAAGCTTTTGTCATTCGGCCCGGTCAGGACCACGTAGCCGTTCTTTTCCGCCACGAAGGTCGCCTCGACCGGATCCGGGATCCCCTTGAAGGTCCACGACTTCGCCGCCAGATCGCCCGCCGAGGCGATCATCAGCAGGACGGCGCCCGCACGAACCGGCAGGAGACGGGGAGCAGGGAGAAGCTTGGGAACTTTCATGAGAACCGGCGACCGGGCGGGTTTCCACTCCGCCACGAATCGAATCTTTCCGTCGCTCACGATTCATGCCCCGCGTCACCTCCGCAAGGCCGGAAACGGGCAGCAGGCGGCTTCCCTTGCACACCACGTCGCCAGCGGCTAGGGAAGCACTTCCCCGACCCCACATGCCCATGCTCCGAACGCTCCTTGCCTCCCTGTTGCTGGTTTCCCACCTCAGCGCCGACCCCTTCGTCAACCCCATCGCCGAAGGTGCCGACCCGTGGGTCACCAAGCACGGCGACCAGTACATCTGGTGCGCATCCGAGGGCAACCGGGGCGTGTCGCTGTGGGTTTCCGACCGTCTGACCTCGCTCGGCACCCGCCATCAGGTCTGGACCGCCCCCGAGTCCGGCCCCTACGCGAAGGAAGTCTGGGCGCCGGAGCTCCACTTCCTCGATGGCCGCTGGCACATCTACGTCGCGGCTTCCGACGGCAACAACGCCAACCATCTCGCCTACGTCCTGAGCTCCCGCGACGATGATCCGCTCGGCCCCTACACCCTCCATGGACCGCTGGCGACGGGCGACGGCAAGGACGGCAAATCGCCCAACATTTGGGCCATCGACATGACGGTCCTCGAGCACGGCGGCAAGCGCTACGCCCTCTGGTCGGGATGGGACGCGCCCGGCACCGACCGCCAGTTCCTCTACATCGCCCCGATGAAATCGCCGTCCGAACTCGCCGGACCGCGGGTCCTGATTTGCCGGAACGACAGCCACCTGTGGGAGCGGACCGAGGAGAAACCCGAGTCCCGCGGCCTCGCCGAGGGACCCCAGGTCCTGCAGCACGACGGCCGCACCTTCGTCACCTACTCGACCGCCGCGTCGTGGCTTCCGACCTACAAACTGGGCCTCCTCGAGCTCACCGGCAGCGACCCGCTCGATCCGGCGGCGTGGACGAAACACCCCGAGCCGGTCTTCCAGGCGAACGGCGAGACCTTCGGCGTCGGCCACAGTTGCTTCGTCAAGAGCCCCGACGAGCGCGAGTGGTGGCATGTGTTCCATGCCAAGCGCAGCCGCGACGCCGGCTGGCAGCGGGCCGTCTTCATCCAGCCCTTCACCTTCGACGCCAAGGGATTCCCCGACTTCGGCCGGCCGGTGGCGCCGGGCTCCTCGTTGCCCCGCCCGTCCGGCGAGAAGACTCCCGAGATCCAGCTGCCCTACTCCGTGGATTTCACCCGTTCTTTCCCGGCAGGGTTTTCCTACTTCGGGCATCTTCAGTTCATCGACTCTGGCAAAGGCGGCCTCGACCTGGGGAAAAAGCCCTCCGAGCCGGTCAACACCTATCGCTGCGGGGAGAAGCTGGTCCTCGACGGCGGCCGCTTCAGCGACTTCACGGCGAGCACCACCTTGAGCTTCGTCGATGGCAACCGCGACGCCGGCTTGCTGTTCCGCGTCACCGCGCCATCGGTGGGCTTCGACGCCCAGCACGGCTACTTCGCCGGCCTGATCCCGGGCGCCCAAAGCGTCATCCTCGGCAAGACCGACGGCAAGGGCTGGACCGAGATTGCCCGTCAGCCGGTGTCATTCAAGCCCGGCGCCCGCCTGAAGCTGGGCGTCACCGCGATTGGCCCGGAGATCACCGTTTCGCTGGACGGGAAAACGGTCCTCACCGCCAAGGATGAAACTTATCCGAGCGGCAGCGTCGGCCTGCGCGTCGTGGACACCCACGCGCGGTTTTCCGACCTCAAGATCCTGCCGGCACCGGACCGGCAATAGTGCTGGGCCTCGGCGCCGATCCATTCTAAGGAAAACGGTGATCCCCGGGATCACGCTCTCGCCATGACCGTTCACGACAGCACCACCCTCTGCGCCCTCATCAGGGCCTACGAAAAGGCCGTGGTGTTCGAGGAGTCCGTTCCGAACGCCTTCCGGGTCGCGAAGGCGTTCTCCACCATGCGCTGGTCCCGTGGAGGTTTGCTACTGCTCGGCGTGGCCAACGACGGCAGGGTCAAAGGCATCGATCCGGGCGACATCGATGCCATCTTCGAGCGCTTCGAGCGACTTTGCGGCGAGTCGTCCGAAGCCCGGGTGGAAATCGGAACGCTCACTGTGGGCCAAAAAACCGTCGTTTTCCTGGTCTTCAACACCATCGCCCGTCACGTCGATCCCTTGGAGCGCTACGCCAACTGCGTCGGACGGGTCGGCTACTTCTGATACAGCGGCCATTCACCGGCTGCGCGGCCGCGGCGGGACAGGCTAGATCCCATCCAGGACACCACGGTAGACCTTGAGCACCTTCGCGGTCATCGCATCCAACGTGACCTCGTTCGCGACCAGCTCGAAGGAAGGTGCCAACAGGGACTTGAGACCCGGAACGTCGGCGAGGGCGAACTTCAAGCCGCGCACCAGTTCCGGCACCGAGTGGGCCTCCATCAGCGCTTCGGACGGCAGGAACTCGGGGGCGAAACCGACCTTGGTGGAAATGCTCGGCACTCCCATGTGCAGCGCTTCGGCCAGGGTGTAGGGGCCGCCTTCATTGCGCGAGGCAACGATGAACAGGTCCGCGCACCCCATCAGCCCGACGGCGTCATCGCGGTGACCGGCCATCCACACCCGGTTGCGGAGCTGGTGGCGGTCGAGGAGTTCCTCCAGCAAGGGCCGCTGCAGGCCTTCACCCACCAGCCACAGCTTGAAGCCGGGCACCTGCGCCATGGCTTCCAACAACAAATCCATCCCCTTCGCCGGCACCAACCGGCCGACGGTGCAGAAAACCGGCTCCGGGCCATCGAGGAAGGGCGGGCCGGTTGCCAGCGCCGCCTCCTTCGTCCCGGCAGGCGGCGGGGCGATCGAGTTCCAGATCACGGTCGCCGGGATGCCGCCGAGCGAATCCCGCACCTGGGCGGATGCGGTGATCACCGCGTCGTAGTCGCGGAAGGGCTTCGCGCTGCGCTTGATGTTCTGGACGGTGGCGACGCGCTTGATGCCCGGCAGCGAGCCCCGCAGCGTGCGCACCATCGCGCCCGCCTTGTTGGCGTGGGCATGGACGATCTGCGGCCGGGCGGACTGGATCGCCTTGCGCAAGGCCAGCAGGTTGAAGGGATTCAAACGTCCACCGCCCATGGGATGGGCGATGAATTGCACCCCGGGCGAAAAATGAGCGCGCATCGTCTCGTCCGCCACCGCGCTGACCTGATGTCCGAGCGACGCCTGGTGGTTGGCGAGCTCGATGACGTTTTTTTCCAAGCCGCCCTTTTCACCAACACTGGCGAGGACGTGGCAAATGCGAATCACGGGGAGGAGCTTGAAGCTCCAACCGAGAAAGTTCCAAGTGCCAAATCCGGCCGCCTTTTTGGGACTTGGAACTTTTTTCTTGGATCTTCGGAAGCCTAGCCTCCGCCCATGCGCATCGTTCACGCCGCGAACCTCCAGCTCGACAAGGATGGCGCGCATCTGTGGAACCAGGACCAGAAGATCCACCATGGCCTGGTGCGCCTGGGCCACTTCGTTTACCCGTTCTCGATCAACGACCGGGCGCGGATGCTGTCGCCGACCAAGAGCAAGACCTTCGGCAAGGGCAAGGCCAACAAGGCACTCGTCGAAACCTGCCGGAACGTGCATCCGGACCTGCTGATCCTCGGACATGCCCAGTACATCACGGCCGCGACCTTGCGGGAGATCCGGCGGATCCTGCCGCGGATCCGGATCGGGCTGTGGTACGTCGATCCCCTGTGGGACGAAGCCGAGACGCTCCACCTGCGGGAGCGGCTCGACGTCCTCGACGCCTTGTTTTGCTCGACCGGCGGTCCGCTGTTGCAAGCCCTGGCGCGGGAGAATTGTCCCGCCGGCTTCATCCCGAGCGCGGTCGACGCCGGGATCGAGTGTCACCGTGCCTTCGAGACGCCCGAGTCGGAAATCCTCCACGACGTCCTGTTTTTCGGCCGCGACAAGGGAGAACCGGGACGCCGGGCATTCCTGGAAGAACTGAAGGCCAGGTTGCCGGACCTGCGAGTCGGCTACTACGGCTGCCTCGGCCAGCCGGGGATTTTCGGCTGGGAAAAGGAGCAGGTAATCCGGCGCTCGAAAATGGCGCTGAACCTATCGCGGCGCTCGGACGTGGAACTCTACTCATCTTCAAGGATCGCCGAGTTGATGGGAAACGGCATCCTGACCCTGACTCCGCGCGGTGCGGGACTCGAGGACCTCTACGCGGACGACGAGATCGTGTATTTCGATGACGTCGACGAACTGGCCGAAACCGCGAGACGGCTCTCAGGCGACCAGAACCAACGCATCTCACTGGCGACCAAGGGATGGAAGCGAAATCACCGGGACTACAACGGCACTGAAATCGCCCGCTTCATCGTCGCATTGACCCTGGGTGATGAGTCCTGGAGACGAGCTCCCTGGGCCGATCATGTTTTCTCAAAATAGCAACAGTCCGGAGAAAACTTAGATTCGTCGAAAATCAGTACTGGTCATCTTGGGGAAAATCGGACATGGTCTCCCCCGTAAGGGATAGTTGCACAGCCCCCCAAAAGGGCCCCCGGACACTGGAACGGTTCCCCCCTCTAGTGTCCGGGGACTTATTCCCCGCCCCTCCGGCGATCCCCGCGACATTTTCCCGGTCATTCCGTTTGCGCACCCGCTGACCGTGCAATCGCCCTTGAAGCGGCCGGGCAGGTCGATTTAATCCGCGGGCATGGCGATTGACGTGGGCTTCATCGACCGGGTGGACTCACCTCGATTCTGCGAGCGGCTGTTTGCCGTGTTGCCGGACGTGATGTTCTGCCTCAAGGACACCAACCGCTGCTACCGTGCGGTCAACCAGGGTTTCGCCGAGCGCACCGGGATCAAGGACAAGCGCCGGCTGATCGGCCGCCGGGCGGAGGATTTCTTCCCTCCGGCCCTGGCCGAAGTCTACCGCGAGCAGGACGAGCAGGTCCTGAGCAGCGGCAGTGAAATCGTCGACCAACTCGAACTCTCCACCAACCGCGACGGCAGCCAGGGCTGGTACCTGGCCACCAAGGTGCCGCTTCACGACCGCGACGGCCGGATCATCGGCTTGGCCTCGGTGTCGCGCGACCTCCGCGCCCCGCGCGAGGGGGACGCCGAACTCGCCGGCATCGCGAAGGTGGCGGAGCATGTCCGCGACCATCTCGACGAACCGCTGCGGGCGGCCGGACTTGCGGCGATCGCGGGTCTCAGCCCGACCCAACTCGAACGACGGATGCGCCGGGTCTTCCAGCTGAGCACCACCCAGTTCGTGCGCAAATCGCGGATCGAGCACGCCGCCCGTTTGTTACGCGAAACCCCGATGGCGATCGCCGAGGTGGCGCTGGAGTGCGGATACGGTGATCAGACCGCCCTGACCCGCCAATTCCGCAGCACCGTCGGGATGCCGCCGGCGGCCTATCGCGACCACGTCAAACGCCGGCGCGGATGAGTAACCCCCGTCAGTCGCGGATCGCCCTCTTCGGCGGAACCTTCGATCCGATTCACCGGGGGCATCTTGAGATCGCCACCATGGCTCGCGAAGCGATGGCACTGGATCAGGTCCGCTTCCTCCCCTGCCACACCTCGCCGCACAAGGTCGGCAAGGAGACGGCCCCCGGGGACGATAGGTTGGAGATGGCGCGCCTGGCGACCCGCGGACTCGACTGGGCGGTCGTGGACGATTCCGACCTGCGTAGCCCCCCGCCCAACTATTCGTTCCGGACGGCGGAAGAAATGGCCCGGCGCGATCCGGGCGCCCGCTTGTTTTGGATCATGGGCGCCGACCAGTGGCGGGCCCTGCCCGGGTGGAAGGAGCCCGACCGGCTGGCGGAGCTGGTGGAATTCATCGTTTTCGCCCGCGACGGCGCGCCCGAACCGCATCCCGGCTGGACCTTGCACTCCCTCCAGGGAACCCATCCGGCGTCGGCCACGGCGATCCGGAGAGCCCTTGCCGAAGGGGAGAAAAGCATCCCTTGGCTCGATCCCGACGTCGAAGGGTTCATCCGCGCGCGCGGGCTCTACAATGCGTGAACCCCGGCTTGCACCGGGCTGGCCGCCTCCCTAGCTTGCAACTCGAAACTCTTGTCATGAAAGCCTTTCCCCGAGCGATCTTGTTCTGCCTCCTTCCCCTTTCCGTGCTTCACGCCCAGGATCCGAAGGAACCCGCCAAAGAAGTCCCCGCGTTTCAGCAGGAGTTCCTGAACCTGCCGGAGGAGAAGCGCAACGACTTCGCAAAGCTCGGCAACGAGGCCCATCGACTCTTCGGGCAGAAGCGCGTTTTCGAGGCTTTGGACAAAATCAACGAAGCAAAAGCGATCTTCAAGGACAGTCCCGAGCTGCTGACCTTGGAAGGTGCATGTCAGGTCGAGTTCCGCAATTTCGACAAGGCCATCGAGTTGTTCAAACAAGCCGATGCTCTGGCTCCGGGTGAAAGGAACAGCTTGTTCAACCTGGCAGAACTCCACTTCGTGACCAAGAACTGGGATGCTGCGGAAGCCAGCTTGAACAAGTTGCTCGAGATGCAAGAAGGCGAACCGGATCCCGGCGCACTGCAGATGTTTCGCCTGATCGAGTTCAAGCTTTTGCTCACCAAGATCAAGCTCGGCAAAATGGAAGAGGCCACCAAGCTTTCGACCAAGTACGACTACCTCGACGATTCTCCCTTTCCCTACTACGCGGAAGCGGCGATCGCCTTCGCCAATGGCGATGAAGTCAAAGCGGAGTCGGCCATGGCCCGCGGCACGCGGATTTTCCAAAACCCCGCCGTCCTCTCCCCCTGGCAGGACACGATGATCGAGTTCGGCTACATCAAGGGCTTCTTCGGCGGCGACATGGAAACGCCCGCGGCGGCCTCCGAGTAGAACACCGCCCGACTCATGCCGGCACCTCGCCGAACGGGGTGAACTCCACCTGCTCCAGCGTCACGCCATAAAGCGCCGCGATCTCGGGTGCGTCGGAAGCGTGGTAGATTTCGCGGAAGTAGATTTCCTTGATGCCGTAGGCGCACAGCGTCTGCATGCAGGCGGTGCACGGCATCGTCGTGGTGGCCACGATCTTGGCCTCGCCGCGGCGGAACAGGCTGCAAAGGTTCACCTCCGCATGGAGCATGAATTTCTGGCGCGCCTCGCGGTCATCCCAGAATCCGTCCGGCGCGTTGAATCCGGGGGCGAGGCCGTTGTAAGCGGTACCGATCACCCGGTTGTCCGCATCCAGGGCGGCCGCACCGACTTTCCGGTAGGGGTCTTCCGATCGCATGCTGGCGACATGGGCCAGCGCCATCGCATACTCGGGAATGCTGATTCGGGACACGGCGCCGACTCAAAACATGCCCGCCCCGTCCGTCAACGCCCGGCCGCGGAGATGTCCAGAGCCTGACGAACCAGATGGCGCGTATCGGCACGCCCCGGGTCCTCGTCGGATCCCGAGCTAGCCAGCACCGTCTCCACCCCGGCGGCATCAACCCCCGCGTCACCCAGCCACAGCCCGAAAGCCGCGACCAGACCGAGCTGACGCATCGCGGGAGAGGCCGCACCGGCAGGTTTCTCCACGATGGTTCCCGAGAATTCACCGTCGGCATCGATCTTGAGCACCCCGAGGCGGCTGGAGCCCGGCGAAGGTTCGACCTCCAGCAACACCGTCGTCGAGCGTCCCGCGGGCAGTCGATTCGGCAATCGAGCGGACTGCGATCCGGCCGAGGCCAGCATCCGAACCCGGGTTCCATCGGCGGCTTCAAAGGACCAGCTGACGGTGGACGGCATGTCTTTCCGTCCAACCAAAGTTGCGGCGACCAGCACGTTCCGTGGATTCCACGGACAAACCGCGGTTTGGATCTCGGACACGACATTAGCCGCCGGCTGCGCAGGCAACGGAAAGGTGTTCACCATTTCCTCGAGGCGCACCGCGCGCTGCGGCGGCAACTCCGCCCGGTCGCGGATCCAGCCGCGGAGCCAACCGTAGCTCGCCTGCCCGATCACCACCGGCAGTCCGATTTCCACCGACGATTGCAAGGGCGGCAACGGCTTCAAAGCCGGCAGCCTGGCCGGATCCGGCAAAGGATCCCGTGTGAGCCTCCGCGAGACATCATCGAGGAACGCCCCGGCATCCTCGGAGAGCCGCTGCGCCTGCAGGCTCTCGACCGTGCTATCCTGGCCACCCGCGGCAACTGCGGCATTGCCCTCGGACACGCGGGGTCCGGGCAAAGGCAAGAGGGCGACCTCGGACACGGCGTCATGCGTCGAAGCGGTCCGCTTGCCCGGCCCGGCGACGCGGGACGCCATGGTGACCGCCACCACCACCGCGGCCGCCGCCCCCAGGGTGGCCAACCACGGTCGCCAGCTGCGCCTGGCCGAGGCGAACTCGACCACCTTGCCTTGCGAGTCGGCATGGCGGCCCGCCTTGAGAACCGCCTCGCGCTGTGCCGGCCTCAAGGCCGGAGGTGCGGTGGAAAGCGAGCCCTCGAGAAAGGAGGCGACTTTCTTCAAATCGCCGAAGGACAGCTGCAGGGCGGGATCGGCGGCGATGGCACGCTCCACCTCCGCGGCCTCCGCGGGCGGGAGCTCTCCGAGCAAATAGGCACTGAGGCGGGGATCGTCGGGAGTGAGTTTCATCGCGTTCCGGGGTTGGAATCGAGCAGCTCGGCGGGCAGCAGGTCGCGCAGCCGCTTGAGGCCGGTGTGAATCAGGAAGCCGACGTTCCCGCTGCTCAGGCCGGTCCGGTCGCAGATTTCCTGGTAGCTGTGGCCGTCGCGGAACTTCATCAGGATCACGGTGCGCTGGTTTTCGGACAGCCGGTCGAGGAAGCGCATGACGGTTTCGATCCGCTCCGCCTGATCCAGCGCCTGGTCGGGCACGACATCATCGCTTTCACGGGCGAGCAGCTTCTTTTCATCGAGGGTGGTGAGTCGGGATTCCTTGCGCAGGATGTCGAGGGCGCGGTTGCGGCAGACGGTGAACAGCCAGCTCTTGAGACCGTCGCGGACCTTGGCAACATCCTGTTGGCACAGGCGGATGAAGGTGTCCTGCACGATGTCCCGGGCCCGCTCGACGTCGTTGACGAAGCCGTAGGCGTAGCCGACGAGCGGTGACTCGTATTCCGCCAGCGCCCTTTCGACGAATTGTTCCCGGGTCTCGACCATGTTGCCTTGCGGCGCACTCTTCGAGGGAGGAACGGGCGGTTCCGGATTTTCTTGGGAAAACTTCATCGCGGGCGAGCCGGCGTTTTCCGGGGATCAGCGGACGAAGAAGCTCAGGTGCTCCAGCTCCAGCGCCAGGTCGACGCTGTTGACCGTCACCTCCGGCGGCACCTCGAGCATCACCGGAGAGAAATTGAGGATTCCCTGGACGCCCGCCGCCACCAGACGGTTGGCCACCGCCTGGGCGACCCCCGCGGGAACGCAAAGGATCGCCAGTTTCACGCCCTCCGTTCGGATGTAGCTGTCGATTTCCTCCTCACCCTTCACCGGAATGCCGATGCCGCGGCGACGCGCTCCTTCGGGATCGGCATCGAAGGCGCAAACCACCTCGAAGCCTTCCTTCTGGAAGCCCTGGTAGCGCAGCAAGGCCGATCCGAGGTTACCGGCGCCCACCAGCACGACCGGCTGGAGCCGCTCGCGGCCCAGCGCATCGCGCACCATCGACGCCAGCGTCTCCACCGGATAGCCGAGCCCGCGAGTGCCGAACTGGCCGAAATACGCGAGGTCCTTGCGAAGCTGGGACGGTTTCACCCCGGCCGCCTTCGCGAGCGCGGTGGAACTCACCGTCTGCTGGCCGTTGTCCTGAAGACGCTGGAGGCAACGGTGGTAGATCGAAAGGCGATAGATGGCCTTCTTGGGAATATCGATCTTGTCCACGGGGGACCGGAGGAAACGCGTGGATGCCCCCCGGGTCAAGCCCGGGAGTGGCTCCTCCGGCTTGCCGCAACGGCCCTCAGGGAGCCCCGTCCGCGGCCGACCGGATCGCCTCCAGCTCGCGGCTGGCATCCGCGTGGGCTGCGGCCCACTCGCGATAGGAGACCGAACCGGTGTCGAGGCCCGACGCCCACTCACGGAGTTTGTCGTCCTCACGCACCGCGGCGGGCAACCCGAGATACCAGTCCAGTCCGGTCAAGTCGCCCCGCTTGAGATAGGCATTGGTCATTTCCACGGCGATTCTCCGCGTGTCCTCGCCTGCCTCCGCCCGGTTGCGGATCCAGTCCGCCGCGTCGGCGAAGTCCGCGGTCCGCACCCGCCAGTAGACGTGGTCGAGCGCCGCCCGCCGCAGGGATTCGTCCAGGCCCTCGTACCAGACCTTGAGGTCGGGGATCGAGTTCGATTCACGCAGCTGCCGGTCGGCCAGATTCTCGGCAACCCGCGAAGCAAAGGCACCGTCTTCGAAGGTGGAATCTTCCGCGAAACGGGTGGCCTCCGCCATCGGCATGCCGCCGATGGCACCGAGGTACGAGGCCTCGAACTCACGGGGGTCGCCGATCTCCCGCATTGCCGCGGCGGCGGCCTTGGGATCGCGGGCCGCCCATGCGGAAAAGATCAAGGCCTGCGGGCCGGGTCCGTAGTCACCGCCATTGGCAATCTCCTTCCGCAGCTGGTCGAGCGCGCCTTCCGGATCGAGCGTCCCCCAATGATGCCACAGCATCCGCCACTCGTTGTCATACTGCAGCCCGCTCTGGTCGAACTCGAGGAACATCGCGCGGATGTCCGCGATGGTCGAGGCATCGGCTTCGGCGAGCAAACGGGCGAACTCGATCTGCCGGCTCACCGGGTGGCTGTTGTGAAAGACCCGGCGGACCCGTTCCGCGGGAATCGCCGCGCCGTGAGGGTGGCCGCTGACCGAAGCATCCCCCAGCGGCCGGTCGGCTGGCACCCCGGCGGCCCCGACATCCCGACGCCCGGAACGGTCCAGCGCCGGTTTCTCAGGCTCAGGCGACGTTCCGCCGCCATGCCAGACCCAAGCCGTTGCCAATCCCAGCCCATAAGCGATTCCCGCAACCGCCGGAATCCACCGTCGCCAGCACCATTCATAACTCTTTGTCATGGGGACTTTATTGGACCGGGCATGACACTCGCAAGCCGGGAAGCAGCCGGCAAGCTCTCACTCGGGATCGCGACACTCAACCTCTTGTATCCCAGCTCAACATCGACCCGGGCACAAAGCAGCCAGCGGCCCCGGGTCAGTCGTCGGCTGCCGGCGGGTCGCCGCGCAGGAATTGCCCGACTTCCGGCAGGAAAAACTCCACCTTCCCGCAACGGTCGCAGGCATAGAGCACCAGACGCTCTTTCTCATACCCGTTGTGCTCGGAAAACAAGGATTGCGCGTACCCATGGTGAAGCTCGCGAAACCCATGGAACTTCATTGTCCCCGTGCATCGCATGCAGCGCTTCAGCGACTCCCGCAGCGCGTGCATCTCCCGGATCTCCTGCGATGCCCGGCCATCGCCGGGCCCCCGGGTGCGGGCGCAGCTCCAACAATCGCTCCAATCGTCGTCCTCGACGACCGCCTGGCAGTAATCACATTCCCACATGGAGTGACGCTCCCGGAATGCCGCGGCAGGAGTCGAGCGCGATTCGCTGCCGCCTGGGTCCCCTAGAGTTTCCCCGGTTCCTGCAACAACTCGCAAACCCGGCTCAGGAGCATGCCGGCACCGCCGCCATCGACGACGCGGTGGTCAAAGGTCACCAGCAGTTCGGCTTCGGTCATCGGGATGAAGGCCTCGACCTGGTCGCTCCAGACCGGTTTCTTCACCCCGGCACCGAGGCCGAGGATGAGGGTTTCGTTTGGCAGCGGGATCGGGGTCCCGCTGGTGAGGCCGAAGGTGCCGAAATTGGTGACGGTGGCGATGCCGCCCTTGAGATCGTCCTCGGAAAGCCGCCGGCGACGGCCGCGCTCGACCATCTCGGCATACTCGTTGGTCAGGTCGAAGAGCGACTTCTGGTCGACCTTGCGCAGCACCGGGACCACCACGCCGTCTTCCACCTGGACCGCGACCCCGATGTCAAAGGCACGCGGGTGAACGACCTTCTGGCCGATCAGGAAGCCGGCGCTCGCGGGATCTTCCGCCAGCGCGAGCGCAAAGGCGCGTAAAACGTAAAGCGTCAGCCCCGGCTTGGGGTCCTGGTTGCGGCGGTGGTCGAGCACCCGGTCCAACCGCACCGGCATGCCGACGGTCGCCAGCGGACGGGTCCAGCTGCGGCGCATCGCATCGGCCACTGCCAGCCGCATCGGCGAAGCGTGGCTGCTCGGCCAGGACTGGATGTAGTCGAGGAACTTCTCGAGGTCCTCGACGGTGACGCGGCCACCGGCACCGGTACCGACCACGGCGGAAATATCGGCCTCGCGCAGACCCATCTCGTCCATCCGCGCGCGCATCCGCGGCGAGATGTAGTGGGCGCCCATCACCCCGGTGGGCACCGGCAGGCCCTTGACGCTGGGCACCACGGCCGGCGCTTCCTCATAGCTGTCGTCGTCGAGCGCGAAATGCAGGTTCTTCTCCTGCTCCGGCTCCGCGGCAGCGGCGGTGCGGCGGTCGGCGGCGGCCTCCAGGGTATCGACCCCGGTCTTGGCGATCTCTTCCTCGCTGACCTCCAGCAGACCAAGCAAGGTCCCCACCGAGTAGGTCTCGCCTTCCTTCGCGATGATCTCCTTCACCGTGCCCCGGCACAAGGTGGTCACCCCCATGGTCGCCTTGCTGGTCTCCACTTCGATGACCTCCTGGTCGACTTCCACCGTGGCTCCGGGCGTGATCCCGATGCGGACGACGGTCGCCTCGGCGATCGATTCACCGAGCTGCGGCATGAGGATGGGAACGGTGGGCACGGCGGGAATGGTGGATTGATGCTTGGAGATTGCGGATTGAGGAAATCGAGTCGGGCGGAGCAGCCAGGCTGTTTCAATAATCAATATTCAATAATCATTCCTCAATCAGAACGACAGCAACTCGCGCAGGGCGATGCAGATGGATTCCGGGGTGGGACGATGGGCGGCCCAGAGTTTCGGATGATAAGGCACCGGCGTGTCGCGGGAGTTCAGGCGGCGCGGCGGGGCATCGAGCAGGTGAAAGCCGTCGGCACACACACGGGCAACGACCTCGGCGGTCACCCCGCCCCATGGGAAGGCTTCTCCCAGTGCCAGCAAGCGGCCGGTGCGGGCCACGCTTGCGAGCACCGTGTCGATGTCGAGCGGCTTGACCGTGCGCAGGTCGACGACCTCGATCTCCCAGCCGCCCTCCTCCTTGAGCCGGTCGGCGGCGCGCACCGCCTCGTGGACCATCGCGCTGTAGGCAACCACGGTGGCGTGCTTGCCGGGCCGGGTGATGCGGGCCTTGCCGATCGGCAGGCCGTCGCCGTTGATGCGCGGCGCCTTCAGCCAGCGGTAGAGGAACTTGTGCTCGCAGTAGACGACCGGATCGTCCAGCGCGACGGCGTCGAGCAGCATCGAGTAGGCGTCCGAGACGGTCGCCGGGGTGACCACCACCAGACCGGGATAGTGCGAATAGATCGCCTCCATGCTCTGGCTGTGGAAGGGCCCGGAGCCGGGCGTGCCGCCGGAGGGCAGGCGGACGGTGATCGGCACCGGGACGCCGGTGCGGTAAAAGTGGGTCGCCGCCTGGTTGACGATCTGGTTGAAGGCGATCGACGAGAAATCCGCGAACTGCATCTCGACGATCGGCCGCATGCCCTCGATCGCCGCGCCGACGGCCATGCCGATCATCGCGTCCTCGCTGATCGGCGAATCCAGCACCCGGCCGGGAAACTCGTCCGCCAAGCCCTTGGTTGCCTTGAAGGCACCGCCGAACTTGGAAATGTCCTGGCCATACAGGAAGACCCGCGGGTCGTCGCGCAGCAGCTTCTCCTGGGCCTGCAGGATGGCATCGACGTAGGTGACGCTCATGGTGAATCCTCCCCGGTTGCCGGTTCGCTCGAGCAGGCGCGCCAGTCCTCGTGCCACGGATCCGGTGTCGGTTCCTGCTGGGCCTGCGCGACCGCCGCCTGCACCTCGTCGGTGAATGCGGCCTTCCAGTCCTCGATTTCTTTCGCGGTCGAAAATCCATCGGCGATCAGCTGCGCGATCCCGTTCTCCAGGCAGTCGCGCCCCAAATGGCTGCCGCGAAGCTCCCCGGGCACGTAGCTGGCGTCATCGTGCTCGCCGTGGCCGCTGAGCCGCAGGAGATTGGCGACCACCATCTGCGGTCCGGCCCCGTCGCGGGCCATCCGGACCGCCTTGCCGACGACTTCCGCGCAAGCGAGCACGTCCGTGCCGTCGACCGCATGGCCGCCCAGACCGTAGCCCCGGGCCCGGTCGAGCAAGTCCTCGCAGGCGAACTGGCGCTCGGTCGGGGTCGAGTAGGCGAACTGGTTGTTGCTCACGACGATGACCATCGGCAGCTGCTCGACCGCGATCATGTTCACGCCCTCGTGGAAAGCACCGGTCGAGGTCGCGCCATCACCGACGCAGGTGGCGCCGACCGTGCCGGCGATTTCGCCCTTCATGCGCCGGGCCATCAACATGCCGCCGACCACCGACACCGCCGCGCCGAGGTGGCTGATCATCGCCGGCATGCCCTCCTGCGGTCGCCCGCGGTGGATATTGCCATCACGCCCCTTCATCGGCCCGAGCACCGAGCCGAGGTAGGTGCGGGTGCAGTCGATCAGCGGCTCGCCGAACGCGGTACGCCCGGCCTGGTCGCGGATCAGCGGCGCGAAAATGTCGCGCCCCTTTACCAGCGAGGCCCCGAGCGAGGCGCTGACCGCCTCCTGGCCCTTGCCGAGGTAGACGCCGCCAACGATCTTGCCGGCCTTGTAGAGGCTGGAGAGCTTGTTTTCCAGCAGCCGCGCCTTGAGCATCGCCCTGAAAACATCGCGCACGTAGTCACGATCCAATCCCACACGGGTCCTCTGGGCTTCCTCGGCGTCCGGCACGGGCGAGAGGCTAAACAAGCCCCGTGAAAGCCCGCAACCGCTTTCATGGCGTAACCGGAGCGATCTTTGCCGCTTGGCCTCGCCAGCCCCCCGCCCATCGCCGATTGTCCCGGCAATCCGATGGCCAGATCCTCCGCCAGTTCCCGCATCCGCGCCGAAGTCATCCGTCTGGTGGCGGCGATCCCACGCGGCCGCTTCACGACCTACGGCTCGGTCGCCGCGCACATGAATGTCACCCCGCGGCGGGTCGCCTCCGTGCTTGCCCACCTGACCGACGAGGAGGCCGGGGCCCTGCCGTGGCAGCGGGTGGTCGCCGCCGACGGCCGAATTAGCCGCGGGATGGAGCCCGAACTCGCCGCCCGCCAGCGCGCCCTGCTCGAATCGGAGGGCCTGAGCTTCGACACCAAGGGCGCCATCCTCGACCCCGGCCGGCACTTCCATTCTCCCGGATTCCGGCGCGACATCGACTGGAGCGACGGCCCGTGAAGGAAGCTTCGCCTTTCCTCACCCCGGTTGCGCCATTCCGCATTGCCCGCACGGGCGGGCTGCCCCATAACCCCGCCGCATTCCACCACCGAACCCGATGAAACCGACTCTCCTCGTTCTCGCCGCCGGCATGGGCTCCCGTTATGGAGGCCTCAAGCAAATGGATCCCATGGGCCCCAACGGTGAAACCGTGCTGGATTACTCGGTTTTCGACGCCATCCGCGCCGGCTTCGGCAAGGTGGTCTTCATCATCCGCGAGGACTTCGCAGAAGCCTTCAAGAGCAGCGTCGGCGCCCGCTTCGCCGGCAAGATCGAGGTCGAGTATGCCTTCCAGAAACTGGAGGACCTTCCCGATGAATTCTCGATTCCCGAAGGCCGGGTCAAGCCGTGGGGCACCGCCCACGCGGTGCGCGCCGCGCGCCATGTGACCGACGGCCCCTTCGCGGTGATCAATGCCGACGATTTCTACGGCGCCGATGCCTATCAGGTGATCGCCGACTGGTTCGCCGCCTCCGCGGGCGACGCCGGAAAAGACCACTACTCGATGGTCGGCTACCCGCTCCGCAATACCCTCTCCGACCATGGCACGGTCAACCGCGGCATCTGCCAGACCGATGCCGACGGCCTGCTGACCGACGTCCAGGAAGTCGTCGAGATCGCCCGCGATGCCAGCGGCCAGGTCTTCGGCACGGCGCTCGACGGCAGCCGCATCGAGATCGCCGAGGCGGCCCCGGTGTCGATGAACTTCTGGGGTTTCACCCGCGCCTACTTCGACCAGCTCGAGGAGCACTTCATCGAGTTCCTCAAGGAGAAGGGCGGCGAACTGAAGTCCGAATGCTACATCCCGACGGTCGTGGACGACCTGATCCGCCGCGGGGTCGCCGACTGCCGCGTGCTGGACACCAGCTCGTCGTGGTTCGGCGTGACCTACCCCGACGACAAGCCGCACGTCGTCGACTCGATCGCCACCCTCATCCAAAACGGCGCCTACCCGAGCCCGCTGGGCTGACGCTCACGCATCCAGCGGCGGCCGCTTTGCCCGGATCCGGCGGATCTCCTCTTCGATCAGGAAAAGGATCATCCCGACGGTGAAGACCACGCAGGGCCAGACCAGCCAGCGGTCGAGCGGACGCCGGCCGCTGCCGGGCAGACTGATCTTGCCGTGGATGACTTCCCCCTGGCCCGGGACCGGGGCTTCCTGCACGACCTTGCCGTCGGGGGTGGCGATCCGTGAGAAGCCCGAGCTCGCCAGCCGGAACAGCGGCACCCCGTACTCCGCCGCCCGCACCGCGGCCAGCTGGGCGCTCAGGCGGTGCGCGTGTTCCCCCCACCCCATCACATCCATGGCGGGAATCACCAGCAGCTCCGCGTCCAGCGAGATCAGCCCGTCCATCACGCGGATGTAGTTCATGTCATAACAGATCGCGATGCCGATCTTGCCCATCGGGCTGTCCCAGATCCGCTGGCGCCGGGCGGGCAGGCCGTCGTTCATGAACTGGATCGGCACCGACTTGACCTGCTTGTGGATCACCTCGCCGCCCGGTCCCACGACGAAGGCGGTGTTGTATTGCTTCTCCTCCGAGAGATCCGTCGCGGGATGGACGTCGGTGCCGCCCGCCATCACATGGCAGCCATGCTGGCGGCACCACGCGAGCACCTCGGGGGAGGGATCGTAGGCAAAGGTGTACTCGCTGAGCACGAACAACTGGGCGTCCGGCTCCAGCTCCCTCGCCTTGTCGAGACCCGCGATGATCTCGTCCGACAACACATCCTCGAGCTGCACCCCGGCCACCGTGATGGTCCGGGTGCCCGCCGGGCTGGCCGGGGGCAATCCCATCAGGCCGCCGGGCAACACCAGCGGGAACACCCACTTCAGCAAGCCGCGCTTGCGGTCGGCGATCCATGCGGCGGCGAACACCAGCAGCATCCCGGTGCCGTAGATGCCGAGAAAATGGAAACTCCCCGCCCACTGCTCCGCCGGCAGCACGAAGCCCGGGGTCAGCCAGGTGAACTTCAACGGCCACAACTCGCAGCGCGTGTATTCTAGGCCCATCCACAGGAACGGCGCGCTGACCACTCCCCAGGTCCGGCCGAAGCGCCGTTCGACCAGTTTCCCCACCGCCACGAAGATCGCCAGCCAGATCGCCAGCAGGAACCACAGCGCCACCGCGAAGGGCCCGAAGATCTTCAGGAAGAACGACAACTGCGGCCCCATGATTCCCATCCCGACCAGCAGCCCGCCGTAGAAGGCCCGCCGCACCGTCGCCGCGCGGCGCAAGCGCAGCAGGAACACCAGCGACAGCAGCACCAGCCATCCCGCCAGCGCCGGATAAAAGAGCGCCGCGTGGAAAAAGCCGACCGACAGCATGATCTCCGTCCCCCACTGCCGCCAGCTGCTGCCACGGCGGATCTCCACCGCATCCAGCGCGTTGTCGGTGGCATGTTCCTCCACGATCATGACATCTTCTGGCAAAACTTCCCCGATCCGCCAAGGACGACATCGCCCCGATCCATTGGCACTACAAGGCCCGCGCCGCCCCGGGGATTTTTCGATTCTCAAAGGGCCGCCCCACAGGCAAGCTACGCGGCCATGACCTTGCCGCGCCTGATCGCCATCGCCCTGCTCACCCTGTGTCCCGGGCTGACCGCCCATGCCGGCGGCAAGAAGGGCGAAAAGTCGGGGATCTCCTTCCACATCCAGACCGACCAGTCGGAGAACCCGAAGATGATCTTCCCGCAGCTCACCAACGGGCAGCAGGTGTTTTATCGCCGCGTCCCCGAAATCTCCACCAAGGACATCGTCGCCTTCAATCCCTTCCCGTCCCAGGACGGCGAGGGCTACGGCGTGCTGCTCCAGCTCAAGAACTCCGCGAAGAACCGCCTCGCCGCCGTCACCAATGCCAACGTCAACCGCTGGATGATCGCCATGGTCAACGGCCGGGTGGTCGATGCCGTGATCATCGACAAGCAGGTCGACGACGGCTACCTGGTCATCTGGAAGGGCATTGGCGCGGCGGAAATCGACGCCTTCGACGCCAAGGTTCCCCGCATCGGGGAAAAGAAGCCCCGACGCTGATCCCGACATGCTCCGCACTCTCGCTCTCGCCGCCACCCTGCTGCTCCCCCTTGCCTCCTCCGCCGTGGACCTCCAGCTCCCGACGGAGAACCACCACCTCCTCTCCGACGAACCGGAGAAGTTCTACATGTATGTCGACCGCATCTTCGAGGGTGAGGTCAGCAAGCCCTGGGAAGGCGGCAGTTTCGGCTTTGTCCGCACGCCCGTCCGCGTCGGCGAGGACGTCGTCCTGACCAAATTCCACGAAGGCGTCGACATCCAGCCGGTGAACCGCGACAAGGCCGGCAACCCGCTCGACCTGGTGATGTCCGTCAGCGACGGCACCGTGGTCCATGCCAGCAATGTCGCCGGCCGCTCAAACTACGGGAAGTACGTCGTGGTCGAGCACCACTTCGACGGCGACACCTTTTACAGCCTCTACGCCCACCTCGCCGAGGCGACCGCCAAGCCCGGCGATCCGGTGAAAACCGGCTCGGTCCTCGGCCGCATGGGCTACACCGGCGCCGGCCTCAACCGCACCCGTGCCCACCTCCACTTCGAGATGTGCCTGCTGATGAGCGAGCACTTCGACGGCTGGTTCAAGGCATTCTGCGGCGGCACCAATTTCCATGGAAAGTTCAACGGCATGAATCTCGCCGGCATGGACGTCGCCGCCCTGTTCCTCGCCCACCAGAAAAATCCGGAACTTCGCCTGCAGGACTTCGTCCTCGCCAATCCCGCCTACTTCAAGGTCACCCTCCCCCGCGAGGGCAGCTGGGACTTCGCCGAGCGCCACCGCTGGATGGTCAAGGGCGACATGAGCACGCCCTCGCCTTCGTGGGAAGTCAGCTTCACCGCCACCGGTCTGGTCACCGGCATCGCCCCGAGCCAACGCCAGGTCCACGAACCGATCGTCACCGCCGTGCGGAATTCCCGCATCTCCCACCGCTATCTGACCCGCGGCTTGGTCGACGGCAAGGGCACATCCGCCAACCTCACCCGTTCCGGCAAGCAGCTGGTCACATTGCTGACCGACGACTTCCCGCACTGAGGCGAAGAGTTTCCAGCGGGGACTGTTGACCACCCTTGCGGTCCATCGAGAGAGAATGCGGGGCGCCCCGCGTCAGCGGTCTCCCCTGCTGTATGTCTCGACGAGTTCGAGGAACTCCTTGCGATAGCCATCGCGATCCTCACCAAGAGCTCCAGCGGCCATCTCAATTACCGCGGGAAGCGTCGCATCGCCGCGAAAATCCGAGTCACGGAGGATCATGCCGAAAGAGGCCACTGATGACGCGAAGCGGAAATCGACCGAGGCGTCGGCAAAGCCGCCTCCGGCATCGGTGAACGGGATCGTCATCAGGCGGCTCTTCCCCGCTTCGGGTTCCTTGTAGCGGAGTTTGAGGGTGAAGAGTTCATCACCGGCTCCGGGGGTCTCTGCCCGCGGTTCGACCTTCTGGTATTTGAGCGGGGAAATGCGTTTCAGCATCCCGGCTTCCATTCCGGCGGGGATGACTTCGTAGAAAGCCGTGACGCTGTGTCCGGCGCCGATCTCTCCGGCGTCCTTGGTGTCGTCGTCGAAGTCCTGGGCTTCGAGAAGGCGGTTTTCGTAGCCGATCAGTCGGTAGGCGCCGACTTTCGCCGGGTTGAATTCGACCTGGATTTTCACGTCCTTGGCAATCGTGACGAGGGTGCCGCTGACTCCCTGAACAAAGACCTTGCGAGCTTCCTCCCTGGAATCGACGTAGGCGTAGTTGCCGTTCCCCTTGTTGGAGAGGATCTCGAGCATGTCGTCCTTGAGATTGCCCATTCCAAAACCGAGGACCGTGAGATAGACCCCGGTTCTCCCCTGCTCTTCGACCCGCTTGACAAGGGCGCTTTGATCGGTGGTTCCGACGTTGAAGTCGCCATCGGTGCAGAGGATGACGCGGTTGTTGCCCAGTTGGTTGAAGTGCTCCCGCGCGGTCTTGTAGGCGAGCGAAATCCCTTCCCCCCCGTTGGTCGAGCCGCCGGCTTCGAGCTGATCGATGGCCCGCAGGATCTTCTTTCGCTTGTTGGCAGGGGTCGGGGGGAGGACAAGGCCGGAGTTGCCCGCATAGACGACGATGGAAATGCGGTCGCGTTCGTCTAGCCGGCGGACAAGAAGCCGGAGGGACTCTTTCACCAGGGGGAGCTTGTTGTCGCTGCCCATGGACCCGGAGACGTCGAGGAGGAAAACGAGGTTGGAGGGAGGGCGGGTTTCCCAATCGTTCTCATAGCCCTTCAAACCGATGCGAACGAGGCGGTGAGCCGGTGCCCAGGGCGTGGAAGCCGCTTCGATGTTTGCCGAAAACGGAGGTCCTTCGACGGGCTTGCCGGCCTCACCGGTGGCGGGAGGGGCGTAGTCGTAGGTGAAATAGTTCAGGAATTCCTCGATCCGCGTGGCGTCGACGGGAACCCGCGATCCGCTTTTGATCATACGGCGGACGTTCGAGTAGCTGGCGGTGTCGACGTCGATGGAGAAGGTGGAGAGGGGCTTCTGCTGCGGGGAGAAGAAGGGGTTGTCCCCGAAGTAGTCATACGATTCGGTTTCCAGGGCGGCCCGCGGGCGTTGCTGAATCTCGGGGCCCGGAACCCTGATACGTGCTCCGGCATCCGGAGCGGAAAACGGGTCGTCCCCGCCGCTGCCCTGGCGTCGACGGGCCAGCGCGGCGGATTTCCGGCGCCGTAGATCCTCCCGGCGTTTGGCTTCGTCGAAAACGAGGATCTTCGAGCCATCCAGGTCCCAGGCGACGGAACTGGCGGAGACCGCGGTGAGGAGGTCGAACAGGTTGAGGACGGACGCCTTCCTGACCTTGAGGCTGACCGTTTTCGGAACACTTGGGACGAAGCTGGCATCGACCTTCGGGACGGAGCCGATCCCGGCGATCTTGATGGCCTGTTCTCTCACGAGTTCGAAGGCCTCGGGGATCGAAGCATTCTCAAAAATGATCTCGGGAACGATGATTTCGCCGAGCTTCTGACAGGCTTTCGACTGCAGACGCCGGCGATGTTCGACTCGCTTCTTTGGCTCGCTGTAGAAGAGGATCTGGCGGCCCTCGATCTTCCACTCCAATCCGTTTCCCTGGATGGCAAGTTCGAGAAGGCCGTCGAGAGTGAGTCCCTCCGCATCGAGCGAAAGCCGCTCTTCATCGGCAATTTGCTGGGCCGGGGCATCGGCAGAGAGCTGGATGTCGTGCCCTGCGGCGATCTTCTTTGCCTCAAGGAGAACGCCGCGCAGGCTGGTATTGTTATAGGAAACGGGACCTACGGGGATGGCGGTGAGTTCGGTGCGTGTGATGGGAGCAGCAACGGCCATCGCACTGGCGAACAGACTGAAGATGGGAACGAGGCGATTCATGGAGACTTCAAAGAATCTGCCGGATTGGCGGCATCCAGCTCCTAGGGATGGAGTCATAGCGCGCCGGAGTCAACGACTCAGACTCGTTCCGTCACGTTCCCGGGCCATCACGCCGAGAGGGAGATTATTCTCATGTTTGCCGGTCACCATTTCCAGCCATGGAATGCAAAGACCCGCGCAACGGCGATCCACGGCTCAGGTTCAATGGATTGCCGCAACCGGGTTCTTGATTGAAAGCGGGCGGCAACACTCCGGATTCGATCAAGTCTTGCCTCGCCCGTCTTGAAGCCTTGAGTCTCCGGCATGGACAACATCCTCGCCCGCATCGAATCCCTCGGCTACAAGCTCCCTGAAGTTCCGGCACCGGTCGCCGCCTACGTCAACTGCGTCCGCAGCGGCAACCTGCTCTTCCTCTCCGGTGGCCTGCCGATCGACGGGGAGCGCAAGGTCATCGGCCAGGTGCCGCGCGACGTCTCGATCGAGGAAGCGCAGGAAGGCGCCCGCATCATCATTCTCAACCGCCTCGCGGTCGTGAAGCAGGAGATCGGATCGCTCGACAAGGTGAAGCAGATCGTCGCCCTCAACGGCTTCGTCAGTTCCGCTCCCGACTTCTACGGCCACCCGCAGGTCGTCAACGGCGCCAGCGAACTGCTGATCGAAATCTTCGGCGACAAGGGCAAACACTCCCGCACCGCCCTCGGCGCCGCCGCCTTGCCGCTGAACGTCGCCGTCGAGATCAACCTGGTGGTGGAAGTCGAGTGAGGCGCTAGCTTCCGGCGTGGCTCTTTTCGATTCCCACAACCACCTCCAGAAGTTCGCCGATCCCGCGCGCATCATCGCCGCCATGCGGGCGGCGGGCATTTCCGGCTGCATCGTCAACGGCACCTCCGAAGACGACTGGGAGGCGGTCGCACGTCTCGCCGAAGCCTTCCCGGATTTCGTCCGGCCGGCCTTCGGGCTGCACCCGTGGTTCGCCCACCGGCGCTCCGCCCGCTGGCACGCGGTCCTGGAAGGCTTCCTCGACCGCTTCCCTGACAGCTCGATCGGCGAGATCGGGGTGGACGGCTGGGTCAACGAACCGTCCCCGGCAGTCCAGCGGGAAGTGTTCCTGCCCCAGCTTGCGCTCGCCCGCGATCGCAAGCGGCCGGTCACGATCCACGCACTCAAAGCCTGGGAGCCGCTCTTGGAGGGCCTCGCCGCCGAACCGGTCGAGCGCTTCCTGCTGCATTCGTTCGGCGGCTCGCCGGAACTGGCGGAGCGGCTGGCCGGGCTCGGCGCCTGGTTTTCCTTCTCCGGTTACTTCCTCCACCCGCGGAAGGCTAAGGTGTTGGAAGCCTACCGGGCCGTCCCCGCGGACCGCTTGCTGCTGGAGACGGACGCTCCGGAAATGCTCCCTCCGCTGGAATTCATCGGGCATCCCCTGCCGGAGGATCAGAACCATCCGGCGAATCTCCCGCGGATTGCCGGAGGCCTGGCCGAGGCGCTCGGAACCGACACGGCCAGCCTGACGGAGCGCACCGCGGCGAACCACCTGAGGTTCTTCGGCGCGACCTGAGCACCGCGGTTCACGACGGACGCGACGCCAGCAAGACCTGCGACTCGCCGTCCCAGCCCGCCCGCCGGATTTCCGTCACCACGCGATCCCATGCCGGAAACACGAGCGTGTCCTTTTCCACCTGCTCCCGGTCCGGGGGAAACTCTTCGGCCGGCAGGATCTCGCGGGAGAGGTGAAAACATGCCCACGCCCGCCACGACCGGATCTCCTTCCTGACCCCGCTGACCCGCGTGGCGAGATGCTGGAAATGCCTCACCGGGTTGCCGATGAAAGCGCCCTCCGGCCGCTGCGCCAGGATCCAGCACAGGGCGGCATACGGCGGCGGATGCTTTGCCAGCACCTCCTCGTCTCCCCGCAGATCCGCCATGAACGCCTTGTTGAGCTGGAGGATCGCCTGCGCCGGCTTGCCTTCCCGCCACAGCGACTGGGCGTAGCACAACGCGGCGAAATAATAGCGATCGCGCCTTTCCGGGGCGTGCACCCGGGTCACCATGTGCCCGTGGACATGGTTCACTTCCGGTAACAGCGGGCAGCCGGGCAATCGGAAAGACTCACTCATGGGCCGACCAGCTTGAACCACGGAAACACGAGCAAGATGCCGATCCCAGCGATGATCCCCGGCACCAGGAAATCCCGCGCGGTGACCCGGCCGGTCGCGTAGGCGATGGCGTTCGGCGGCGTCGCGATTGGCAGCGCCATCGATGCCGAGCAGCCCATTGCCACACCGAAAATCAGCAGCGGCGCATCCTCGGGGCCCACGATCCCCGACCCCAGGGGAATCAACAAGGCCGCCGCCGCGGTGTTGCTCATCAGGTTCGAGAGCACGACCCCGGTCATGCAGAACGCCACCGCCATGCCCACCGGAGACAAGGAGCCCGGCACCTGCGCCGCCAGCCACTCCGCCAGACCCGACTTCTGCACGCCGGTTCCCAGCGACAATCCGCCGGCCAGCAGGATTAACACGTCCCACGGCAACTCGCGGATGTCCCGGTTGCCGATCACCCCGGTCACCGCCAGCACCACGATCGGGACGAACGAAACCACCGGCGACGGGATCTTGAACAGCGACTCCCCCAGCCACAACGAGACGGTCACGGCGAACACGGCCATCACGATCCAGCGGTGCCACCGCTTCTTCCCGTCATCCTCCGTCTCCCGCCCGCCGGGCGCCAGCCCCCCGGCCAGCCCCTCTTCCCCTTTCACCCAATGATGCCAGATGAACGCGTAGGCAGCGGCGGCCAGCAGCAGCGCCGGCGGCAGTGCCAGCAGCATCCACCCGAAGAAATCGACCCGATGACCCTCCGGGAACCGCTCCACCGCGATCGCGTTCGGCGGGGTCCCGATGATCGTCCCGATCCCCCCCAGGTTCGCCGCGATGGCGACCGACAAGATCAAGCCGCGCGCCAGGCGGCTGCCCTTCGGCAAGGCGAGGGTCAGCGGCGACAGCACCGCCATCATCATCGCCGCCGTCGCGGTGTTCGACGTGAACATGCTGAACACGAAGGTCAGCCCCATCACCCCGGCCAACAATGCCGCCGGTCTACCGGCCAACCGCCCCAACAAGGCCGACGCCATCCACCGGTCCAGCCCGGTCTTGGAACAGGCGTGTGCCAGCACGAAGCCGCCAAGGAACAGCCACATGGTCGGCGACGCCCATTCGGCGACGAAAACCGTCCACGCCTTGGTGTCGCCGGCTTCCGCCCACACCCCGCCCGGCCGGCCGAGCACCGCGATCTGCAGCCCCATCACCAGCAAGGCCACCGCAAAGGCGGGCATCGCCTCGCTCACCCACAGCGCCGCCGCCAGCACCATAATCCCGAGACTCGCCCGTCCAGCCGGCGACAGCCCGTCAAATGTCTGCCAGCCGATCAGCCCCGGACCAAATACCACGGTCAGTGCGAGCAACACGCAGGCGAGGGTTTTGGCGACGGCCCGCCAGGCCCGGCGGTCGAAACGGCCCATCGCCCGGCCCGCCTCCGCCCGAGTATCCAGATTCATGACGGCATTCCCGGCCAGTCGCTGCGCGCCCTCAAGCGCAATTCCCGCGCGATGCGCATTATCCCGGTCCAGCTTCGTGAATCCGCAGAACTAGGTAATTTCCTAGGTGTCCATCTTGAAAGCTCCATGCAACGCTCGGCGTTGGAGCCTCATCGTGTCCCGCTCGGGGACGATTTCCAAAGAATCTCGAGATGCATTTCCGGTCCAGATCCCTGCTTCAGGTCGCCCTCGCCGCCCCGATCCTCGCGGGCCTCCCTTCGTGCGACACGAAACCCGCCGCGCCCACCGATCCGGCCCCCGTCGAGGAGGCCGCGGCACCGGCACCTGCCGCCTTGCCCGAGACCATCTCCTTCAACGAGCACGTCCAGCCGATCCTCTCCGAGTACTGCTACCACTGCCACGGCCCGGACTCCGGCACCCGCGAACCGAAGGCCGCGCCGCTCCGGCTCGATATCGAGGAAGAAGCGTTCGCGGCCCGCGAGGACGGCAAGCCGGTGATCGTGAAAGGCAAGCCGGACGAATCCCTCCTCGTCCAGCTGATCCACGAAAAGGATCCGGACAAGATCATGCCGCCCCCGGCCTCCCACAAAACCCTCGATTCGCGGCAAATCGCGATCCTCGAGAAGTGGATCGAGGACGGCGCCGGCTACGAAGAGCACTGGTCCTTCATCCCGGTCAAACGGCCCGAGCCGCCGGCCGCCGGGGAAAAATGGGCGAGCAACCCGATCGACCGCTTCGTCGCCGCCCGGCTCGACGCCGCCGGGCTTGCCCCGAACCCGCAGGAAGATCCTCACCGGTTCTACCGCCGCCTGCACCTCGACCTCACCGGCCTGCCCCCGTCACCGGAGGAAACCGAAAGCTTCACCTGGGATCGCCTCGACGCCGAGGTCGACCGCCTGCTCGCCACCACCGCCAGCGCCGAGCACTTCACCCGCCACTGGCTGGACGCGGCGCGCTATGCCGATACCCACGGCATTCACATCGACAACTACCGTGCGATCTGGCCCTACCGCGACTGGGTCGTGAGGGCCTTCGAGGCCAACATGCCGTGGGACGAATTCACCACCGAACAAATCGCCGGCGACCTCTTGCCGGAGCCGAGCCTCGACCAGCTGGTCGCAACCGGCTTCAACCGTTGCCTCGCCACCACCGGTGAAGGCGGCGCCATCGCCGAGGAATACAATGCCATCTACGCCAAGGACCGCGTCGACACCATGTCCGCGGTCTGGCTCGGCCTGACCACCGGCTGTGCTTCCTGCCACGACCACAAGTTCGACCCGATCTCGACCAAGGAGTTCTACTCCCTCACCGCCTTCTTCCGGAACACCCCGATGTCCGCGCTCGACGGCAACAACGCCGAGCACCCGCCGAACATCTTCGTCCCGCTCCCCGGCGACCGCGAGCGCTGGACCTCGGTGGCCGGCGACATCGCTGCCGTCGAAAAACAAATCTCCGACCGGGCGGCATCGGCCCGCCCCGAATTCGAGTCCTGGCTCGCCAACGCCACCATCGCGCCACCGCAGGAAATCGATTCCACCCTCGCGATCCACCTTCCGCTCACCGAGTCGGAAGGCCCGCTTCGCGGCTTGGTCGACGGCGACCCGCGCGAGTGGCAGGCAGGCCTGTCGCGGATCGAGGCGCCTCTCGGCTCCGCCCCGGTGGTCAGTGAATCGCCGGTCGAGCTGGGCGACATCGGCAGCTTCTCCCGCGGCGATCAGGTCACCTACGGCGGCTTTATCCGCATCGAAGGCACCCCGACCGGGGCGGTCGTCGCCCGCATGAATCCCGACGAATCGTTCCGCGGTTGGGACCTCTACCTGCAGGGCGGGCGGCCGGCCGCCCACGTCATCGACTCGTGGGACAAGGCCGCCAACAAGATCGTGGCACCCGCCCCGCTCAGCCCCGGCGAATGGCACCACGTCATGATCACCTTCGACGGCACTACCGCCGGCCACCAGGCCAGCGCGATCTACGTCGATGGCCAGCAGGTCGGCGGCAAGCTGTATCCGAACACCGTCGGCGGCGCGATCGAAACCCCGGTGCCCCTGCGACTCGGCTCGCGCCACAACAACGACTCGAAACTCAACGGCAAGGTCGCCCTCCAGGACTTCCGCTTCTACCGCCGCCTGCTCCCGCCGGACGAGATCGCGACGCTCGCCCAGAACTCGCTGCTGCAACACATCGCCGCCCTGCCGCCCGGTGAACGCTCGGACAAGCAGGTCGAGTCGCTCTTCAAATACTACCTCGCCAACGTCGACCAGCCGTCGCGCGAGCTCCGGGCCCGCATGGACAAGCTGAAGTCCGAGCAGGGCGACCTGCGCAAGCGCGGCTCCGTGTCACTGGTGATGAAGGAGAATCCCGCCGAACCCTTCGCCCACGTGCTCACCCGCGGGGTTTATTCCGACAAGGCCGAGAAGGTCCCCGCAGCGACCCCCGCCGTGCTGCCCCCGATGGCCGCGGACGCGCCCAAGAACCGCCTGGGCCTCGCCCGCTGGCTGAACGATCCCGCGAACCCGCTGCCCGCCCGGGTGACGATGAACCGCACTTGGTACTACTTCTTTGGTACTGGCATCGTCGAAACCAACGACGACTTCGGCATCATGGGCGCCCGTCCCAGCCATCCCAAGCTGCTCGACTGGCTGGCCGCCGAGTTCATCGAATCGAAGTGGAACTACCGCCACATGCTGAAACTCATCGTCACCTCGTCGGCCTACCGCCAGTCGGGTGAAGTCAGCCCCGTGAAACTCGAGACCGACCCGCACAACCGCCTCATCTCGCGCGGCCCGCGCTACCGGCTCGATGCCGAGGAACTGCGCGACCTGGCGCTGTCCGCGTCCGGGCTGCTTTCGGACAAGGTCGGCGGCCCGCCGGTGAAGCCCTACCAGCCGGAGGGCATCTGGGAAGCGGTCGCCATGCCGCAGTCGAACACCCGCAACTACCGCCAGGACAAGGGCGAGGCGCTCTACCGCCGCTCGCTCTACACCTTCTGGAAGCGCACCGCGCCGCACCCCGCGATGGAAATCCTCAATGCGCCCAGCCGCGAGGTCAGCTGCGTCCGCCGCGACCTGACCAACACCCCGCTGCAAGCCTTCGTCACCCTCAACGACCCGCAGTTCGTGGAGGCCTCGCGGACGCTCGCCGGGCACGCCATCGGGTCCGCCGCCAGCACCGGCGAAAGGATCGATTTCATCTCCTCGCGCCTGCTCTCGCGGCTCCTGGAAAAGGACGAACGCGAACTGGTGGAGCACACCCTCGCCGCCTCTCTCGCCGCCTATCAGGCCGACCCGGAAGCGGCCCGTTCGCTGGTTGCCACCGGCGAAACCAAGCCCGATCCCGCCCTCGATCCCGCCGAACTCGCCGCCTGGACCCTGGTGGCCAGCCAACTCCTCAACCTCGACGAGACCTTGAACAAGTGAAGGTCGACACCGCGCCCATGAACTCCATCTCCGACTTCAATTCCGCCGTCACCCGACGGCAGTTCTTCCGCAAGAACGGCACCGGTCTCGGCGTCGCCGCGCTGTCGTCCCTGCTCGGCAGCGGCCGCGCATTCCCCGAGGCAATGGAAGAAGCCCTCCCGCACATCGCGCCGAAGGCCAAGCGCGCGATCTACGTCTCGTTGATCGGTGCGCCCTCCCAGCTCGACCTCTTCGACTACAAGCCCGACCTCAAGAGCCGCTTCAAGGAGGACCTCAAGGACTGGCTGGCCAAGGAAGGCCAGCGCCTCACCGGCATGACCTCGGGCCAGGCCGCCTTCCCGCTGGCGCCGACGATTTTCAAGTTCGACCAGCACGGCCAGTCCGGCGCGTGGATCAGCGAGCTCCTGCCGTGGACCGCGAAAATGGCCGACGACCTTTGCATCATCAAGTCGATGCACACCGAGGCGATCAACCACGAGCCCGCCAACCAGCTGGTCTACACCGGCTCAATGCAATCCGGAAAGGCCTCGATCGGCTCCTGGCTTTCGTACGGCCTCGGCAGCATGAACGAGGACCTGCCGACCTTCGTCGTCCTCCACGCCACGCACTCATCGCCGTATGCCAACGTCCAGGCGATCTCCTCGCGCCTCTGGAGCGCCGGCTACCTCCCCGGCAAGCACGCCGGCGTGGCGCTGCGCTCGAAGGGCGACCCCGTGCTCTATCTCAAGGATACCCCCGGCATCTCACGCGAGCTGCGGCGGACCATGCTCGACGGGCTGAACGCGATGAACCAGCGGTCGTATGAAGCCGTCGGCGACCCCGAGATCCAGACCCGCATCCAGCAGTACGAGATGGCCTTCCGGATGCAGGCGTCGGTGCCGGAACTCGCCGACCTGTCCGGCGAACCCGAGCACATCCACCAGCTCTACGGCGAGGACAGCAAGGTCGGTGGCACGTTCGCCAGCTCGGCCCTGATGGCCCGCCGCCTGTTGGAGCGCGGCACCCGCTTCGTGCAAATTTTCCACCGCGGCTGGGACCAGCACGGCGACCTGCCGCGCGACCTGCGCTCGCAGTGCAAGGACGTCGACCAGGGCATCTACGGCCTGATCCAGGACCTCAAGCAACGCGGCATGCTGGAAGACACGCTGGTCGTTTTCGGCGGCGAGTTCGGGCGCACCGTCTACTGCCAGGGAGGTCTGAGCGAGACCAACTACGGCCGCGACCACCATCCGCGCTGCTTTTCGCTGTGGATGGCGGGCGGCGGCGTGAAGGGCGGCCAGGTCTACGGTGAGACCGACGAAATGAGCTACAACATCACCGCGAACCCGGTCCACATCCGCGACCTCCACGCGACCATCCTCCATCAACTCGGGCTCGACCACGCGAAGCTCAGCTTCAAGTCGCAGGGCCTCGACCAGCGGCTGACCGGCGTCGAACCGGCCAAGGTCGTGACCGACATCCTCGCCTGACCGGGTTCAGCGACCCATCATCCGGTTGGTGTCTTCCACCGTCATCCCCTGCGATTTCCACGGGATGATGTCAGGTTCGGTGAAGACCCGCCGACGCACGTCGGTCTCGGCATCGGACGGCTTGGCAATTCCGTCACGGCCCTGTTCCCGGGCGGAACCGGTGTCGTAGCTGGCGGTCTGGTAATCCTTCCCGGCACCCCTTGCCGCGACCCCGCCTTCTCCGGCCTTGCGTTTGCTGAAGCGGGAGTCCTTGCGCAGGGAGCTGGCGTCGGTGTTGCCACCGTAAACCTTGGTAACGTAGTCCTTGTCGCCCCAGGCGGACGCCTTCTTGTAGTCGCCGCCCTTGTAATCCTTGCCCTGCCAATTACCCTTGAATTCGGGGTTCTCGCGATCGAATCCGGCGAATTGCTTGCCTTCGCCGAGCGGCTTGCCGTCCTTGCCCTTGGTATACTGGCTGTAGGATCCGAACTTCTCCTCGATCTTGCGCTGGTCGTGGTCGCCGGTCAGCGGATCGCCGGATTTGATCCGGTTCAGGGCCACCGGATCAGGACTGCCGGTGACGACATCGGCCTCGCCGCCGGTCCCCGAGCATGCCGCCAGGCACAGGGCCGGGAGCAGTGGAAAAAAGCGTGAAACGGGTGGCATCGGGCGCGCACGCTGGCAAATCCGCGCCCCGATCGCAACCTGGAAGTCAACGCCGCCAGCGGCGCTCGATCCGGTCGAAGGTCTTGCCGTCCGCGGTTTTGGCCGCCGCCGACCAGCCGCGCTCGCCGGTTTCCACCACGTACAGGTGGTTCACGCCCGCTGCTTTGGCGATCCACGGCCGCTTCTTCAGCTCGGCGGGATCCACCGCCCTCACCCCAACGCCCCAGGCGCCCGCGCCCAGGTAGGGAATGCCCCGTTCGCGGTCGATTTTTCCGGCCGTCAGCGGATGGCTGCGGGAGAACGCATGGTGGTCGTTCTCGAAGACCGCATCGACCCTGAATTTCTCGAACAGCGGACACCAGGCCCGCTGGATGTCGATCGAGTCCTCCTTGACCCCGGGCCCCCACGCGGGGCGGTGGTAGCAAACGAACAGCCGCTTCACCGCACGCCGCTGCCGCAGCGCCGACTCCAGCCAGCCGGTCTGGCTGTCGATCGTCGCCGAGTGGCCCGAGTCGAGCAGCACGAAGGAAAGGTCCTTGCCGAGGTCAAAAGTGTCGTACGCCAGCCCCTCGCTGCGGATGTGGAAGAGGCTGAAGTACTCCGTCGCCGCCCTCGGCCCCGGCGCGTCGAGCGGCCGGTAGCCGGCGCCGGTCGTCTCGTGGTTGCCGATGACCAGCACCATCGGCAGCAGGGCACCGCCGGGCCTGCGGGCATTCTCGACCCAGGAGTCGATCCACTCGAACCAGCGCGGCGGGTTGGCATTATTGGTGTAGGCCAGATCCCCGCCGAGCAAAGCGAACAAGGGATCCTCGAGACCGGCCCGCCGGTTCATCGCGTCGAGCGCCGGCCGCGTGTGGAACATGTCGCCCCCGGTCACGAACCTCACCGCCGTGGCGTCCGCGGGCGCGGTTTTGAACACGAAAGCATCGGAAAAACCGCCATCGCCCCCCGCGAGGCGGAACTCGATCTCGCGGCCGGCGGGCAGTCCTGACAAGGCCGCGGAGCGCACCCGGTGCCGGGTACCCGCAAACGGAACCGACGCCACGTTGGCCCGCCGCCAAGCCGCCGCGCCGCGCTCGCGGAATTCCATCTGCACCGGCGACGGCTCCTTCCCCGCCACCGCCGCGACCTCTCCGCCCTCGGTCTTCCAATCGCCCTCGGGCGTCTTCAGGGCGAGATACTGCCAGTGCTCGCCTTCCGCGACCACCGGCACCGATTTTCCCGACCACTTTGCCACCACGGCGACATCGAGGGTGAAATCGCTGCTCGTCGGACGGTCGTTGAATCCCTGCAGGGCTAGCACCGCCCCGTCCTCGCCGAGCAATTCGCCGGCGCGGCCCAGGAGGAATTCCTCCCATCGTCCCGCTTCGTGGGTCGCCGGCACCCGATGCCTGCCGTCGCGGGTCTCAACGTTCCCGCGGGCAAGCTCCTTGCCAGCCAGCCAGGCGATGAACCCGTCGTCGTAGTTCACCCGCAGATACAGCCGGGCGTCGGCCGGGACCGAGGAAGGCCGATGAACCTTCCGCCGGATCACCAACCCGGCATCCTTCCCCTCCAGGCCGGGGATCAAGGTGCGGTCGTCCCCGTCACCATACCCGAATCCCGACGGTCCCTCCGCCCACCGGCCTTCCACCGCCTTCGCTTCCGCCCGCTCGATCCAGCGGATGCTGGCCGTGGTCGACGCGTCGCCGGTCCATTGCACCAGCGGCCCGTGATCAAAGCCCACCGCACCGGCCATGCCCGGCAGCCACCAGATCCACTTCGTCCAAGCCCGTTTCATCGCCCTGATACCCGCCGGCCGGCCCGGATGCTTTCAAGCTATCCCTGCCTTCCCGCCGGCAGCTTCTCGTATCCGGCGAGCAGGTCGTGGAACTTCTCGCCCTGGACGATGACGTGGTCGCGCAGCGCATCCGCCGCTGCGGTCGGATTGCCCTCGGCAAGCGCCGTCAGGATCCGCCGGTGCTCCTCCATCGACTGCCGCATCCGCCCCTTCGCCCGCAATTGCATCCGGCGGAACGGCCGCAAGCGGCGCTGCAGCCGCTGCGCTTCGCCGACCAGGAAACTGTTGCCCGCCGCCTTGTAGATCAGCTGATGGAAGTCTTCGTTCCGATGGTAGTAGTCGTCCGGGCTTTCCTCCGCCAGCGCCTGCTCGCAGCCGCGCGCGGCCACCGTCAGCTCGGCAAGGTCACCCGGTGACATGCGCCGGGCCGCCAGCCGGCCGCAAAGCGCCTCGAGTTCCGCCATCACCTCGAACATCTCCACCAACTCGACGATGCCCGGGTGCACCACGAAGGCCCCGCGGCGCGGGATGAGTTCGACCAAACCGGACCCGGCGAGCAACCGCAGCGCCTCCCGCAGCGGCGTCCGCGAAACGCCGAAGCGTGCCGCCAACCGCACCTCGTCGAGCCTTTCGCCATCGGTGAACCCTCCCTCGATGATCAGCTGCTCCAGGTTCTCCCGAATCTTGTCCACGCTGCGGCTTCTCATCGGAGCGATTGTATCGACTGCCCGGCCACCACTCCAGCAGTGAATTTTGGTATACAAAACATTGCGATAAGGGTTGAGATCGCCATTCTCAGGCTTTCACCGGCCCGAAAAACCCAAAACCCATGGCCATCTACGGAACCGCACTCCTTTCGATCTGCGTGATCATCGGCACGATCGCCGGCAAGCTGCTGGGACGTCTGTTAGGAATGGACGCCAACGTCGGCGGGGTGGGCATCGCCATGATCCTGCTGATCTTCACCACCCACCGCCTGCGCAAGAGTGGCCGCCTCGGGCCGCAGGACGAAACCGGGATCGCCTACTGGAACGCGATCTACATCCCCATCGTGGTGGCGATCGCGGCGACCCAGAACGTGCGGGCAGCGCTTCATGGCGGGACCGCCGCCATCCTCGCCGGAATCCTCGCCGTGGTCGTCTGTTTCGCGCTCGTTCCCGCCATCACCCGCATCGGCGGGACGGCTCCACCCCGCCGCTGACATGGCAGATTTGATCGAATCACTATTGGTCCAGTATTCCCTGGTCACGGCCTTCGCCGTAGTCGGGATCACGGTCTGGATCTCCTACGTCCTGTCGGCCCGGCTGACCCGCGGCCGCATCCACGGCTCCGCGATCGCGATCTTCCTCGGCCTGGTGTTCGCCTATCTGGCGGGCGAGTTCGCCCCGGGACCGGACGGCGGATTCCTCCACGGCGAGAAGGGCGTCGCCGACATCCCGGCCCTGGCGGGCATCGGCATGCTGGGCGGCGCCATGCTGCGCGACCTCGCGATCGTCGCCACCGCCATGGGCGTCCGCATGGAAGAACTCCGCAACACCGGTTTGTGCGGCTTGATCTCCCTCCTCGCGGGCGTCCTGGTTTCCTTTGCCATCGGCGCCGCGGTTGCCTTCGCCTTCGGCTATCGCGACGCCGTCAGCATGACCACCATCGGCGGTGGCGCCGCCACCTACATTGTCGGCCCGGTCACCGGTGCGGCACTCGGCGCCAGCTCCGAGGTCATGGCGCTCAGCGTCGCGGCCGGCCTGGTGAAGTCGATCCTGGTGATGATCGCGACTCCTTTCGTGGCGAAATCCATCGGCCTCGACAACCCGCGCAGCGCGCTCGTCTTCGGGGGCCTCCTGGGCACCACCAGCGGCGTCGCCGGCGGACTCGCGGCCACCGATCCGAAACTCGTGCCGTACGGGGCGATGACCGCGACCTTCTACACCGGGATCGGTTGCCTGCTCGGTCCCTCCGTCATCTTCTTCATCATCCGTCAGTTCGCCTGAGCTCAATTCCTGATTTGCCGACCCACGACCACCGTGCCTGACCTGCCTCTCATTGCCCGCGCCAAACTGCACCAAGACCGGACCGCCATCGGGTCGAACGGCCGGGAGTTCACCTACGCAGATCTCCTGCGCGAGTCGGAATCACTTGCCACGGCCCTGTTAGATGACGCGACGGATCTCGCTGAAGCCCGCGTGGCATTCATGGCGCCCGCCGGCTTCGACTATTTCGTCATCCAGTGGGCCATCTGGCGGGCGGGCGGCATCGCGTTGCCGCTCTCGAATTCCGCCACGACCCCGGAACTCGCCTATGCGCTCGCCGATGCGGATGCCCGGCAAGTGATCGTTCCCCGCTCCCACGCCGACAAGCTCGCGGAGCCCTGCCGTGAGGCCGTTACTCCCTTGCTCGTGCTTGATGAGATCGAACCGCAGGTGAACCGCAACCTGCCGGAAATCGATCCCGGACGGCGGGCGATGATCCTCTACACCAGCGGCACCACCAGCCGGCCGAAGGGTGTGGTGACGACCCACGCCAACATCCAGGCGCAGATCGAGACCCTGGTGGAAGCCTGGGAGTGGCACCGCGACGACCGCATCCCCCTGTTCCTCCCGATGCACCATATCCACGGGATCATCAACATCGCCTCCTGCGCCCTGTGGTCAGGAGCACGCGTCGAAACCTTCCCGCGCTTCGAGCTGTCGACGATCCTCGAACAGGTTGCCGCCCGAGCCTACTCGGTCTTCATGGCGGTTCCGACCATCTACGTGAAACTCATCGAGGCGCTGGAATCGGACGAACTTCCCGGGCAGCAGCGCCGCCGGATCCTCGACGGCTTCGCCTCGATGCGCCTGATGGTTTCCGGCTCCGCGGCACTCCCGCCGAGCATCCACCACAAGTGGTCGGAGCTTACCGGCCAGCGTCTGTTGGAGCGCTACGGGATGACCGAAACCGCGATGATGATCTCCAACCCCTACCACGGCGAACGCCGCCCGGGCGCGGTGGGACAACCGCTTCCCGGCGTGGACATCCGCCTGAAATCCGAGACCGGTGACATCGTCTTGATCCCCGGCGAGCCCGGAGAAATCCAGGTGAAGGGCCCCACCGTCTTCCGCGAATACTGGAAGCGCCCCGAGATCACCGCGGAGTCCTTCGACGAGGGCTGGTTCCGCACCGGCGACATGGCGGTTATCGAGGACGGCTACTACCGCATCATGGGCCGCCTCTCCATGGACATCATCAAGAGCGGCGGTTACAAGCTGTCCGCGCTGGAGATCGAAGCCGCGCTGCTGGAGCATCCGGCAGTCCGCGAATGCGCGGTGGTCGGAATCAGCGACGAGACCTGGGGGGAAATGGTGGCGGTTGTCGTCGTCCCGGAGTCCGGATCGGAGTCCCTCTCATTGGCCGACCTGCAGGATTGGGCGAAAGGACGGCTCTCCCCGTACAAATTGCCGCGGCGCATGGTCACGATTGACCGCCTGCCACGGAACGCCATGGGCAAGGTCACCAAACCCGCCCTCGGCGCCCTCTTCCAGACGAGCCTGCAGTCCTGATCCGCCACCCGACGCAACTTCTCAGCCCCGGCCAGAGGGGGGAGAATGCCGGCAATTTCGGAGAGCAAATTGGACACCTGTTTCCATTCTCTTTTTGTATACCTGGATTTCAAGACATCGGCGATTGTTCGTTGAAGCATCCAAATTGTTTCCATCTCCTCCACCCCCCAATGTTCTCTCCTCGCCGTAAGAGAACAGGCTATACGGACCTCTGGATTCCCCTGGAAGCGGCGCAATTCAAGGCTTGAGGCCGGAGGATCGTCGTGATGCCGGCTCCCCCAACCCGGAGGGTCGGGATCGGGCCAGGCACCGGACGGCCGAGACCATCGGACATCGCCCGTAAATGGTCGTTCCGATGGTTCGTCTCAGGACGGGACGACGCAATCCCTTGCGATTTCGTATGCAAACACTTTGACGCATTCCGGTTCATCACACCGGGCATCTCCAATCCAGATCCCACCTGGAATATCCCTATAAAACTCAATTCTAGAGCGATCCTCTCCACGAAGCCGGGTTCGATCGCACACCACCAATCCGCAGAATTTCGCCCGCTCGCCCTTTGTTGTATACAATTAGATTGACGCTTTCCCAGGTTCCACCATCGTCCGGCCAAGACCCTCGAAAACCCGATGCAGGGCGGTCAATCGCGCCAAACAGCGATCGTCCCCGACCCCGCCGCCCAAGCGGAAGACCACCCGCACCGCTGATCGGGCACAACCCAACCCGCTCGCCGCACCACGGCAGCCGACCATCCCTGAACCCAACCCGTTTCATGTTCCGAACCCAATCATCCTCCTTGTCCGGGGCCGCCCTGTTCACCGTCTTGGCGCTCCAGGTCTCCGCCCCGCTCCTCGCCGGCACCATCCGCATCGACTTCGGCCGCAACAACGGCACCGACGGCAACCCGACCACCGGCCCCGATGCTTTCGGCAACCACTGGAACAACCTGAGCGGTGACTTCGATGTCGCGGCCGGACTTGCCGCAACCAACCTGGTCACCACCGACAACAGCCCGACCACGCTCGGCGTGAAGGTTCAGGCGGGTTGGAAGGCGAACGGCATCAACACCGGCGGCCTCCTCGCCCCGGATCCCGCCCTCCTCGGTGATGCGGCGGTCGACACCGCCACCCAGGATTACTTCTTTGTCGAGGGCGCCGCGGCCAAGGCCACCATGACGATCAGCGGCCTCGATCCGGGGAAGCTCTATGACTTCCGGTTCTTCGGAACCCGCGCGACCAACGATGTCCGCGAAACGACCTTCAAGATCACCGCCGGCAGCGGCGTGAGCTCCGTCGCGCTGCAGACCTCGGGCCCCGGCACCGGCAACGACGGCATCTACAACGGCAACGACGACGCGTTCGCCGAACTGACCGGCGTGCAGTCGACCACCACCACGACCGTCCAGCTGGAAGTGTCGGTGAGCGCGGGCGGATTCGGCTACCTCGGCGTGATGGAGATCATCGAAGGCCCCGCGGCGCCGGTGATCGAGGCGCCGGTGACGACGACCGGCAAGGTGCTGATCGATTTCGGCCGCACCGACGGTGTGAACGGCAACTTGACCTCCAATCCGGACGGCAACGGCAACCACTGGAACAACTTCGTCGGCACCGCCACCCTTCCCAACGGACTCTCGGCCACCGACCTGGTCACCAGTGACAACGCCCCGTCCAGCATCCGCCTGACGATGGGCGGCGGCTGGGAGGCCAACGGCATTCTCAACGGCGGCCTGCTGGCCCCGGATCCCGCCCTGCTCGGGGACTTCGCAATCAACACCGCCACCCAGGACTACTTCTTCGTGAATGGCGCCGGCGCCACCGTGAGCATGACCATCAGCGGCCTCAACCCGGGGAAACTCTACGATTTCCGCTTCTTCGGCACCCGCGCGACCACCGACGTCCGCGAGAGCACCTACAAGATCATCGCCGCCAGCGGCACGACCTCCGTGGCACTCCAGACTTCCGGCCCCGGCATCAGTGAAAACGGTGCATACAACGGCAACGACAACACCATCGTCAGCCTGAACGACATCCAGGCGGACGCCTCCACCTCGGTGCAGCTTGACCTGACGGTGAGCGGAGGCGGTTTCGGCTACCTCGGGGCAATGGAGATCACCGAAGGAGCCTCGGTCCCGCCCATCCTCGCCCCGCCGCCCGGCTCCGTGTCGCGTTGGTATGAGCAGGATGCGCTCGACCCGGTCGCCCCCGGCTCGGTCCTGTTCGTCGGCAGCTCCAGCATCCGCCGTTGGGAAGGCCTCGCCCGGGATTTCGCCGATTACCGCATCACCCAGCGTGGCTTCGGCGGGTCGCAGCTTTCGGAGCTGAACTCGGTCGCCGACTACATCGTCCACCCCTACGCCCCGTCGGCGATCGTCGTCTGGGAAGGAACCAACGACATCAAGGCCGCCGGCAAGTCCGCCGCCCAGGTCAACGCCGACTTCCAGACCTTCGTCGGCCTGGTGCGGGCGCATCAGCCGTCGGTCCCCATCCTCTACCTCGGCATCGCCCCCACCCCCGGCTACGGCGCCGACCCGGGAGCGGACACCCGCCGCCGCGAGGCCAACACCCTGATTGCCGCCACCTGCGCCGGCGACGCCACGCTGCATTTCGTCGACCTCCCCACGTTCTTCGAAGACATCCAGGACAACCAACCGGGCGACTTCTTGTCCTACTACGTCGATGACACCCACTTCAGCCGCAAGGGCTACGCGGAGTGGACCAGGATCATCCGCCCGCAGCTTGAAAGCGTGCTGTCCCCGAACAAGGCGGTGGTCGCCAACCCCGATGCCCTGGCGACGGGCGAGAGCATCCTTTTCGACTTCGGTCCGAACGACGGCACCAACGGCGATCCGACCAACGCGGTCGATCCGCAGGGCCACACCTGGAACAACTGGCACGCGACCAACGGCGGCGGCACGGTGAATTCCGGCGAGCACCTCGCCGACCTCGCCAAAACCACCGGCGCAGGGTCCGGCATCCGCATGACCATCACCGGCGGCTTCCAGGTCAACGGCAAGCAGAACGGCGGCCTTTTCTCCCCCAACGGCCCGGACTTCACGCTGCTCGGCGACCTCGCCGTTGAGACCGCGACCGAAGACTACTTCTTCTCGACGGGCGACGACCTCTACAACCTGGGCAGCGACGATGTCCCCGGCAGCCTGATGCTGGAAGGCCTCAATCCCTCGATGGCCTACGAGATCCGGCTCTTCGGGTCGCGCAACACCACCGCAACGCGCGTCACCGACTACGCCCTATCGGGCCTCAACGCGACCACCCGGAACCTGCAGACCAGCGGAACCGACATCGGCAGCAACGGCACCTACGACGGCAACGACGACGAGGTCACCGTCCTGACCGGGATGGTCCCGGACCGCTTCGGCCAGCTGTTCCTCGACATCACCGCGATCCAGGGACAATTCGCCTACCTCAACGCGATGGAGATCACGGCGACCGCGGAGCTCGCCGCGATCGACCTCTGGCGTGCGGGGGAGTTCACGCCGGAGGAGCTGGAGAACGCCGCCCTGGAAAGCACCCTGTGGGGCAACGACGCCGACCCCGATTCCGACGGTCGCAGCAACCTGATGGAATACGCGACCGGCACCGCGGCCCGCGACCACGACGCCGGCACGGTGGCCGGAGAGCTCGAGCAAGTCGGTCCGGACCGCTTCCTGACCCTCACCTATCGCAAGAATCTGGCGGCCACCGATGTCAACTATCAGGTCGAGGCCAGCAACAACCTCGTCTTCGCCGAAGACATCGCCGACTCCCTCCTTTCGGCCGGTGCCGGCTTCGAGATCCGCAAGGCTTCCACCCCGATGGTGGGCCACCCGGAGCGCTTCCTCCGCCTCAAGGTCGAACTGGCTCCCTGAACCGGACCCGTGACGACGTTCAGCGCGGTTCCACCACCTGCGACAAGGGTGGTGGATTGACGCCGGCCGGCCGGGTTTGCGGGCCGGCCGTCAAGTAGGCGAACGGCCGGCGATCCCCGCTGCGGATCGCCTCGCTGACCTTCCGCAGGACCGCCCGGTCGTCCTCACTTTGGAGTGCGGCCAAGCCCCGCTGAAGGATCGCCTCTCCCCGGATCGGATCATCAAGCGGCCCGAGAACGATCTCGAGGAGCCGGACATGAATCTCCCGCACTTCCGGGTGACGCTCCCGCATCTCCTCGTAGGCATCCACCGCGCCTTCGAAATCGCCTTGGGCCGCCCTCGCCGCCCCGATCCCGAGCGGCGGCTGCGGGGCATCGAACCGCTCGCGCGGCAGGAATGACAGCAAGTCCGCCAGCCGGGCGCTGATCCACAAAGACGCCGGGTATCCCGTTGCAATGCCGATCGCCGCCACCCCGCCGATCATGAGCAGGATCAGGCCGACACTACCGATGAAGCCCACTTGTTCGCCCGTCATTCGGAAAGTTATCTTACACTCATTTCGAGTCCCGCCAATCAAACAGATGCCGGACCGGGGAAGCGCAGGGTTGATTCACAAGGCGTCGAGCGCTTTGGTCATCGCGAAATTCGGAGCAGGGTGACCGAGGATCACGTTCTCCCGCGTTTCGGTCACCGTGAAGCCCATCGCTTCGAAGAAGCCCTTCGCCGTGACACTGACATCCGCCACCAGGGTGCTGACACCGGTGCGGCGGGCTTCCTCTTGCACTGCCGCCATCAGGGCGGAGCCCACACCGCAACCTTGCAGCCGGGGAAGCACGTAGAAGTAATCGATGGCTCCGCTCCGGTCGATTTCCGCCATTCCGACGATCGCTTCCCCGACCACCGCGACGAAGGGGTTTTTCTCACGGATCCGCGACTGCCAGACATTCCTGTCCTTGTTCCGCGGCGCCCAGCGTTCGATCAGATCGGGGTGATAGTCGCGGCCGTTCGACTCGCGGGTGGTCGTCGCATAGACGTCCCAGATCCGGTCCTCCTCCCCTGGCCGATAACGGCGGATCACCGTGGGCAGCCCGGCACTCATCCGGGATCGCGAGAGAGTTCCTTGCCGAGTGGAGCCCCGGCCCGGAATCCGCCGTTTTCCCAGACCAGGTCGAGTTCGCGCTTGCCGAAGCGGTAGGCGAATCCCCGCCCGTCCCGGCGCTCGAAGCGCTCGTAGGCAGCCGCCTCGATCACCTCGTCGGAAGCATGCGGCCGGAAATGCATCGTCAGGTCGATCCCCGCCGGCATCACGCTGGCGGTGACGTCCTCCCACTCGCCCCTGCCGGCGGGAGCCAGCACGAAGGTCTGGTCCACCGCGGGTTCCCCGCCCGCCGCGAAGGGCTTCGCCATGTGGACGAAGACCAGCGGCGTTCGGGATTCACCACGGGAGAGGAGCTTGATCCAGAACATGGAAGTCGCCCCCGGACTGTCTGCCGGCGGCCCGTCCGAATAGTAGTGCAGCCAGCCGCCGGCATAGTCGAGGCGGCGGTCCTCGCCCGGCGAGGATGACAACTGCAGCAACAACTTCGTCCGGTTCTCCAACGGAATGTCGGCCAGGTATTTCGGCGGCAAGGTGAGGAGCGCGACATTGATGAACTTCCCGTCGGCAGCCGGCGAGGGCAGCACGGACATGAACAAGGCGAAGAGGAGGAGCAGGGTTCTCATCGAGGCAAGGATCTTGGAAAAACTACGGTGGAGAAAGTGCCGCCGCGAGCCATTTCCCGATACACTCCGGAGCGTCGGCGCCCCCCCTCATCTAACAACCCATCAGGCGCCGGGGATCCCGGTGAAACCCTCCCTGCAGGACGCGCGTATCCGGACTGCCATGTCCACTGCGTCCAGCTTCTTCCCCCTTCTCGTCATCGGCACCCTCCTGTCGATCGCACACGCCGCGGAGGAGGCGCCCCTGCCCGCAGAGGCCGACCTGCGTCCGCGGCTGACGGAGGCAGGACTGGCCCCGCGCGCGCAAGGCAAGCGCCCCACGTGTTCGGTGTTCACCTTCACCGGCGGACTGGAATTCGCCCTCGCTCAGGCCCGCAAGGATGCGGGCCACCTGAGTGTCGATTTCGTGAACTGGGCGGCCAACCAAGAACGCCAGCCCCCGCGGGACGGCGGGTTCTTTTCCGACATGTGGCGCGGCTACGCCCGTCACGGGGTATGCGCCGAAGATGAAATGCCCTATCGCGCGACCTTTGACGCCGACCGCCGACCGGACGAAAAAGCCGCCGCCTCGGCCGCCAGGAATCTCTCGCTCGGGCTGACCCGGCATTGGTTGAAGAAGTGGGATCCCCGCACCGGGCTCAGCGGCGACGAGTTCCGGTCGATCAAGCGGACCCTCGCCGCCGGCTGGCCGGTTTGCGGCGGCTTCCGCTGGCCCAAGCACGCGAAGTGGGAACTCGGGATCCTGAGGATGTGCGGCCCGGACGAGGTCTTCGACGGCCACAGCGTGTTGCTCACCGGCTTCCGCGACGACCCGTCGCAGGCGGGCGGCGGCGTCTTCCTCATCCGCGACTCCGCCAGCGGCGTCGACCGGGCGATGCCCTATGCCTTCGCCAAAGCATTCATGAACGACGCGCTGTGGATCGGCTGGCAGCCCTGAAATCGCCGGCTACTTGCGGAAGATGAAGAAGACCGCCCCAGCGAGGCAGAGCGCAGCGCCCGCGTAGTTCCAGGTGAGTTTCTCCTTCATGAAGAAGATGGCGAAGGGCACGAAGACGGAAAGCGTGATCACCTCCTGCAGGATCTTGAGCTGCGCCAGATTGAACACCTGGTAGCCGGTCCGGTTGGCCGGAACCTGGATGAGATATTCAAAGAAGGCGATGCCCCACGACACCACGACCGCCACGAGCCACGGCTTGGCCCGCAATTCGCGGAGGTGGGCATACCACGCGAAGGTCATGAAGACGTTCGACATCGCCAACAGGAGCACCGTTTTGAATCCGATCACGCCGCACAGCTAGCCCGGCCGCAGGCACTGGCAAGCCCCATCGCAACGCGCGAACACGCGGCGAACGGCCCCCGAAAGACCTTGCCGTCCCCCGGCCGCTCCAACAGGACTGGAGAATGAAATGGTTTCTTTGCGCGTGGGTGGCAGGAATCCTGGCCGCATTTGCCGGAGACGAGGTCATTCTCCACACCGGTCCGGAATTCACGACCCCCGGCTTGGAAAGCCTGAACGGCCTCGGCAAGGATCCCGACATCACCTTCGTGCGGGAGTTCGCGGTGGACCTTGGGAAGTTGGGCAAGTTCAACAAACTCGACGAAAGCGGCCGGCCCGGAACACTGTCCGCGGAAGAAGCGATCGCCGCGGCCAGGGCCGATGTCGCCGGGGAATACGGGAACAAGGTCGCGGAGGTCGTCCGCATCGAAGTCCTGAACAACGAACCTTCCGGCACGAGGCCGCCGGAGCTCCGGAAGGCCCCCGCTTTTCACCTGATCGAACTCTCGGTGGACGGAACGACCGCTCACCGGATCGTCCTGGCGGACGGCACGGTCGTGAGGTCCCGGCTGCGTAGAATAACGAAGCGATAGGCCGGGCCATCGACATCGGCCGGATCCCCGACACCCATCGATTCCTTGCATCCCGGTGAAGCGGGCGGAGTGTGACGGTTACGTTTCACGCGTCTAATTCACTAAACCCAAATCTCCCGGAACGCGTTCATAAGG
>NZ_JACZFQ010000010.1 GCF_014904755.1 Neoluteolibacter marinus | reverse complement strand
GCTTCACTTCGCTGCTGGACCCGCCCCACAACGTCCGGCGGCTGCGGCTGCCGGCATCGAGCCCTGGAGATTCCCCGCCCCCCGTAGGGATCCCAAACCCACTTGAATCCTGCATGATCCCCAACGGAATCCTCAAGCAGGCCGCGGTCGCGGCTTGCGGTCTCGCCGTGCTGTCGTTGCCCGCGGCGGCCCAAGCCTACGGTCTGAGCGAAAGACCCGACGTCGAAGCCTATTTCGATGGCACCTTCCCCGAAGCACCGCCCTCGATCCCCGCCGACTGGACCACCGTCGAGGCCTTTCCCAACCTCAGCTTCCTCAACCCGGTCGGGCTGACCTCGATCCCCGGCACCAACAAGCTGCTGGTGTGGGAACGGGAAGGCCGCATCTACGCCTTCGACAACGACCCGGCGGTGAGCACCAAGACGCTGGTGGTTGATCTTTCTCCGAACACCCAGGGCTGGGATGATTCCGGCCTGCTCGGCGTGGCCGTGCATCCGGACTTCGCCACCAACCGGCAGATCTACGTCTGGTACAACTGGCGCGGCGGCCAGACCGGCGGCGCGGGCGACCTCGGGCCGATCATCGGCAACCCGACGAACCGCCCGCCGACCAACACGCCGACCCGCGACCGCCTGTCACGCTTCGAGCTCGATGCCAGCTTCCAGACCAGCCAGGCGAACGAATACGTGGTCATCGACCAGCAGGACCAGACCGTCTGGCACAATGGCGGCGGGATGTTCTTCCACCCGGAAAACGGCTTCCTCTACATCGCCAACGGCGATGACCAGAACTCCGGTCTGAACGGCCAGCGGATCGACCGCGCCCTGTTCTCCGGGGTGCTGCGGATCGACGTCGACCTCCGCGGCGGGGCCATCAGCCACGCCCCGACCAAGCGCCCGCTCAACGAGGTCAGCCCCAGCTGGCCGCGCTACTACGTGCCCAACGACAACCCGTTCGTCGGCCAACCGGACGCGCTGGAGGAATTCTTCGCCATCGGGCTGCGCAGCCCGCACCGCATGACCGTGGACCCGGTGACCGGGCGGATCTTCATCGGCGATGTCGGCGCCGGCTCGCGCGAGGAGATCAGCGTGATCGAACCCAGCGACCCGGCCGGCCTGAACCTCCAGTGGCCGCGGATCGAGGGCCTCGGCGGCGACCTCACCGCCCCCTACATCGGCGTCAGCAAGCGGCCGATCATCGACTACGGCCACGGCGACGGCGTCGGCAGCTGCGTGGTCGGCGGCTATGTCTACCGCGGCACCGAATTCCCCGAGCTCTACGGGAAATACATCTTCGGCGACAACATGACCGGCTTCGTCTGGTACCTCGACGAGTCGACCGCCCCGGCGACCAAGGTCTTCCTCGCCCAGCTCCCGGACGGGATCGGGGAAAACTCCGGCAACGACTACCGCGGACTCGGATCCTTCGGGGTCGACGCGAACCACGAGCTCTACCTCTGCCAGCTCGGCACCACCGAAGGGAAGATCTTCAAGCTCGAGCGCGGCGGCCCGCCGCCGGGAACCCCGCTGCCGGCCACCCTCGGTGCGACCGGCTTGTTCGACGACCTGGCGACGATGACGCCGAGCCCGAAGCTCATCCACTACGAGCTCAATGCTCCCTTCTGGTCGGACGGCGCGATCAAGACCCGCTACGCGATGGTCCCGAACGGCACCACCATCGAGTTCAATGAAAGCGGCGAGTGGACCTTTCCCGCCGGCAGCGTGCTGGTGAAGCACTTCGAGCTGCCGGTCAGCGACGTCGACCCCGGCCTGACCCGGAAACTCGAGACCCGCTTCCTGGTGAAACGGGACGACGGCACGGTCTACGGCGCGACCTACAAATGGCGCGCCGACCAGAGCGACGCCGACCTTCTCGACGGCGGCCTCACCGAAAGCGTGGCCATCGCCACCACGCCGATCGGCGCACTGACGTCCCAGGACATCGGCAGTCCGGCACTGGCCGGATCGACGGTGCGCAACGGCGACCAGGTCACCATCACCGCCGGCGGCAACGATATCTGGGGCACTTCCGACCAGTTCCACTTCGCCCACCAGTTGCGGACCGGCGACTTCGACGTGGCGGTGCGGGTGGCCTCGGTCACCCAGGCCGACCTCTACACCAAGACCGGCCTGATGGTGCGCGAATCGCTCGATGCCAACGCCGCCCACGTGATGGCGCTGGTTTTCCCCAGCAACGCGGCGCGCAACAACAACGACGGCGGCTACGAGTTCCAGTACCGAGCCACCGCCGGCGGCAATGCCACCGCGCTCTATCCGCCCCAGCCCCAGCCCCGCGTCGCCTTCCCCGACACCTGGCTGCGGATGACCCGGGCCGGCGACACCTTCACCGCCTACTCCAGCTCCGACGGCTTTACCTGGACGGAGTATGCCAGCACCACGCTGAGCCTTCCGGCGCAGATTTACTTCGGTCTCGCGGTCACCGCCCACACCGCGTCGCCGACCACCACGGCGGTCTTCCAGGTCGATAGCCGCCGCCAGCCCTGGTACTTCCCGAGCCGTCAGGACTGCGTGACCTGTCACAACCCGCAGGCCGGCGGCACCCTCGGGCCCAGCACCCGCCAGTTCAACCGCGACCTGCTGTTCCCGAACGCCACCACCGACAACCAGATCCGCGCCTGGAACCACGTCGGGCTCTTCGACAACGGCCCGGCCGAAGGCGACATCCCGTCCTTGGAAAAGCTCTCCGACCACGACGACACCAGTGCCACCCTGCAGCAGCGGGCGCGCTCGTATCTCGACGCCAACTGCTCCTACTGCCACCGCCCCGGCGGCGTCCAGGCCTTCTGGGATGCACGCTATGAAACGCCCTTCCCCGACCAGGGCATCTACTACGGCCCGGTCGCCGACAACCTCGGCAATCCCGACGGCCGGGTGGTGGTGCCGCAGAGTCTCGCCAACTCGATCCTCCACCACCGCGTCAGCAAGGTCGGGGAAAACCAGATGCCCCCGCTCGCCAAGAACAAGGTCGACGAGGACGGCGTCGCGATGCTGACCGCGTGGATCGAATCCCTGCCGACCGAAACGGTGATCGCCCCGGACACCCTGGCCGCGACCGCGGTGTCCCACACCCAGGTCAACCTGAGCTGGCTGGACCTTTCCGACAACGAAGCCGGCTTCCTGATCGAGCGGTCGCTCGACGGCGTGAACTTCACCTCCATCCACATCGCCGCTCCGGATGAAACGAGCTATTCCGACATCGCCGCGGAACCCTTCCTGACCAACTACTACCGGGTCGCGGCATTCGGCAGCTACGTCTACTCGGGCTTCTCGAACGTCGCCAGCGCGGTGCCCGACGTCGGTCCGCCGGCCCCGGAAATCCACATCACGGGCAACGGCGAGATCATCGCCAACAACGACACGACCCCGAGCATGGCGGACGGCACCGACTTCGGCGTGACCACCCCGCTGTCCGGGGAGGTGATCCGCAGCTTCACCCTCGCCAATATCGGCAACGCCACCCTGCAGCTCGGCGGATCGCCGGTCATCCGCCTCGACGGGGCGAACGCCGGGGATTTCTCGGTCGTGGCCCAGCCGGCGGCGAGCCTCGCCGGACCGGGCAGCGTGGTCTTTGAAATCCGCTTCAGCCCCCTGACCTACGGCACCAAGCTCGCGACGGTGGTCATCGAATCCGACGACGCCAGCGAACCGACGACCAGCTTCTCCATCACCGGCATCGGCCTCGATGACGGCGTGGTGGCGTGGTGGCGCTTCGACGAGACCAGCGGCACGACCGCGGCCGACGGCACCGGCTTCGGCCACGCCGGCACGCTGACCCAGCCGCTCGCCCAGTGGGATCCCACGGGACGGATCGGCGGCGCGCTGCGCTTCACCGGCGAGCTCAACCAGAGCGTCACGGTCGCGGACGAAGCCGCCCTCAATCCGACCAGCGCCATTTCCATCACCGCCTGGGTGAAAGCCAGCGACTGGAACGGCAACCGGCGGGTGCTCCAGAAGGGCAACAACGACAACCAGTACCGCTTGCTCGCCGAAGGCGGCGACCTCGTCTGGGAAATCGCCAACGTCGGCCGGATCGAAACCGCCCTGCCTCCCGCCAACGAATGGTTCCACCTCGCGGCCACCTATGACGGCGCGCTGATGCGGGTCTACGTCAACGGCCTGCCCGTGGCGGCCCAGGCCGAAACGGGGGCCATCCCGGTGACCGGCGACCCGATCTATCTCGGCACCAAGACCCCCGGATCGATTGCCGGAGACCATTTCAACGGCTGGCTTGACGAGTTGAGCCTCTACAACCGGGCCCTCGGCAGCGACGAGGTCGGCGAACAGGCCGGGCTCGGCATCGACGATGGCCTGCTCGGCTGGTGGAAGCTGGATGAGACCGGCGGCACCATCGCCTCTGACGCCACCACCGGGGGCAATGACGGGACCTTGACCGCGCCGCTGCCGGAGTGGGAAACCGCCGGCCGCCTCGGCGGGGCGTTGCGCTTCAACGGATCGCTCGGCCAGAGCGTGACCATCCCCGATGCCCCCGCGCTGAACCCCGCGAACGCGCTCTCGATTTCGACCTGGGTCTACAGCCTCGATTGGAACGGCAACCGCCGCCTGCTGCAGAAAGGCAACGGCGACAACCAGTACCGGCTGCTCGCCGAAGGCGGCCAGCTGGTCTGGGACATTGAAAATGTCGGCCGGATTTCCGCCGCCCTGCCGGCCCTGAACCAATGGGTCCACGTAGCCGGCACTTATGACGGCGCGCGGATGACGCTCTACACGAGCGGCGTCGAAGTAGCCTCCCAGCCGGCCACCGGGTTGATCCCCGCCACCGCCGATGCCCTCCACCTCGGCACCAAGTCCGCGGGTTCCGGCACCCCGGGGAACTTCCTCAACGGCACCCTCGACGACGTCCGCATCTATGAGCGCAGCCTGAGCGAACTCGAGATCGGCCAGCTCGCCGCGCAGCTGGGCAGCATTTCAATCACCGCGACCGATGCCAGCGCGCAGAAGGGCGCGGGCGATCCCGGGGTCTTCACCATCACCCGCACCGGACCGACGACCTCGGCAGTGGCGGTTGCACTGACCCTTGCCACCGGTCCGGGCCAAGCGGTGCAAGGCAGTGACTACACGCTCGCCCCCACCCCCGGCACCTTCGTTATCCCCGCCGGCCAGACTTCCGCCGAGATGACGGTGACGCCCCTCGATACCATCGCCGTCACCGCGGCCCGGACCGTCGGACTCACGCTCGGGGAAACGACCGGCTACCTCGTCAGCGGCGACCCGCACGCCGAGGTGGTGGTGCAGGACTCGCCGCTGAACCTGTGGAAAATCTACGCCTTCGGCGGCCTCGCCGCCGCCCAGGGACCGGGAGCCACCGACACCGCCGACATCGATGCCGACGGTCTCGACACCCTGCTCGAGGCGGCCCTCGGCGGCAGCCCCGGCACCCAGGACTCCGAGCTGCTGCCGGTCTCCGAGGTCGAGTTGATCGACGGCCAGCTCTACCTGACCTCGACCTACACCCGGCCCAAGCCCGCATTGGCCGGCATCTCCTACGTCCATCGTCGCACCATCGACCTGAATCCGGGATCGTGGCAGGCCGCGGAAATCGTGACCGGTTATCCGGTGGACAACCTCGACGGCACCGAGACCGTCAAGATCCGCTCCGCCCTGCCGGTCGGCGGTGCGCCGAAGCAGTTCCTGCGGCTCGAGATCACCCGGCCGTGAGCGGTCACGGCGACACCAACAAGGTGTTCGACACGTCGTTCCCGAATGATTCGAAACCGTCGAGACGCCAGACGACCTTCTTGGTCGTCGGGTCGATCTCGATGAGGTTCGGCTGTCCGGGACCGGCGTGGCAGTTGCCGAAAAGGTAATGGCCGTCGGGGAGCACCTCGATGGTGGTGACCCAGGCGAGCGTGATGCCTTCCAGATCGTTCTGCTCCAGTTTCCAGACGATCTCCTTCGCCGGGTTCACCTCGAGGAGAGAATGCCCGTTGCCCGTGGAGAGCAGCGTGTTGCCGTTCTCGAGCCGGACGGCGCAAAAAACACAATTGCCGAAAGCTTCCGGACCATGACCGTCTTTCGCCGGCTTGCCGAACATCGGCACGGCATAGTCCCAAACCACCTCGCCGGCCGCATCGTACTCGCGCACCATGCCGTCACCCTCGTGACAGACGAGGTAGTGACCGTTGGCGAGCTTGCGGGCGAGCCGGGAGTCGCGATGCGGATGGGGATGGTCGATGACCAGCTTGATCTCCTTGAGCAGCTTCCCTTCCTTGTCGATCTCGATGATCCTCCCGGCACCGCTCTCCGCGATCATCATGCGACCTTCCCCCAAGGGCTGGAAGGCGTGGACCTCGAGCGGTTTGCCCGCGTTGCCATTGGATTGGGAGGCATCGTAGCGCCACACGACTTCCTTGGTCGCGGGATCGATGGCACAGACCTCGCGCATGTCCTTCTGGACATGGATCCTCCCCGCAACATCGCGGTGGAGGTCATGGATGCCGCCCCATGGCATGTCCCACGTCACATCCCCGTCCTTCCAAAGCACCAGCTTGCCATTGCCTTGGAGGAGGATCTCACGGGCTGAAGCGGGAGCAACAGCCAAAGCTGCCAACAGAACGAGGTGTCGGAACATGGAAGACTACAGGACGCAAAGCGGCGGCGCCGGCAATGGGAATTCACCGGGGGACGGAGAAGACCGAGAATTCCATTGAATGCCCCGGGGGCAATGGCCGTCCATGCGGAGGGGCCACGATGGCCTTGCTAACCATTCTTGACAGCTAGCATTTGCTAAATACTTTATGGCTCCAAATCAAAATCGTCCGATGAAGCACCTCTTGCTGCCCGCCCTGATCGCCACCGCTTTTTGCGCCCCGGTTGTTTCCGCCCGCGACGTCAACCGACGCGTCGACCGGATCTTCGAGAAGATCGACATCAACAACGACAACCTGATCACCCGGACCGAGTTCTTCGCCACCCAGGCGAAGCGCAGCAGCCTGGTGCTGGCGCTGCACCGCTTCGAGTACGCGGACGTGAACCAGGACGACGTGCTCGACCTCACCGAGTTCCGCGCCTGCAAGGCGGGCAAGGCCGGCGGCAAGCCGAGCAAGATCCGCGAGTTCCAGCTTGCCGACGAGGATGAAGACAACTGGCTCGATCCCTCCGAGTTCGCCAACACCCTGGGCCAACGCGTCCCCTTTTCCAAGGTGCTGAAGAAGTTCGCCAAGAAGGATCGCGACGACAACAGCCTGTTGTCCCCCTACGAATACGGCATCCGCGGACTGCGCTGAGTCGCGTCGATCCCCCCGAAGCGTTCCTCCAGCACCTGGCGGCGGAACGCGAAGATGCGTTCGAGCTTGCGCCGGACGAATACGCCGTGGGCGACGGCGCCGAATGGCCCGAACGGCAAGGCGTAGTGCACCAGGTCGCGGGCCATCACCCCGCCGTCGATTTCCTCGAAAGTATGGCGGTGATGCCAGAACTTGTAGGGGCCGAAGCGTTGCTCATCGACGAAGCTGCGGCCGGCATCGACTGATTTGATCTCGGTGACCCATGGCACCCAGATTGCCGGCGCGACTTTCACGCGGTACTCGATGATCTGGCCGTCGTGCATCTTCTCCGACGGACAATGGACGATCCTGAAGCCGAGCTCCGGCGGAGTGATGGCGTCAAGATTGCGCGGCGAGGAGAAGAACTCCCAGGCTTCGTCCAGCGAGATGGGCAGGACTTGCTCCTGCGACAGGTGATGGAGGGTCATCGGCGGACGCAGGCTCGCACTGGAACGGCGCCACGCAAGTGCGGTGCAGCGATCCTCAGTTCTCGTCCACCACCCTCAGTCCGGTTGGCGCCGACGGGGCCCCGTTGCCACCGCTGAGGTAGATGCCTGAAATGACGTGGCTGCCCCCGGTCGCCAAGGCCGCGAGGTTGGCGAGCGATCCCACCGATGCCTGCTCGTTGCGGAAGGCAAAGTTCTCCGCGATGACCACCGGCGCGCCGCCCGGCGGGGTCACGGTGGCGGAATAGGTGTGGGTCGTCATGTTCACCCCGATCGACACCCGGTAAACCACACCCGGCTGGTAGGCGAGGACACGCGATGCCTGGTAGGAGCCGCCATTGCGGGCGTCGAAGACACCATCGGGTGAAAACCGCACCACGACCGCCAGATCGGTGTAACCACTGGCCCCGGTGGCCGACAAGCCGGTGACGGCATCGATGCCGGCGGCGCTGGCCCAGGCATTGAACGACAGGGTGAAGGTCCCGTTTTGCGACGGGATCGACCGGTTCTGCCAGCTCCCCCCCGTGCTGTCCATGAACTCGGTGGACGGCGCGGCCGTGAAAGCGGTCTCCGGGATCCAGCCACCCGCTCCCCCATCGGCGTAAATCTGCCACCAGTCGACGCCGTCCGCTTCGATCGGTCCGCCGGTGACCGTCGCATAACTGCCGGCAGCCAGGTCGCCCCCTTCTGCAGCGGTGGCGGAAGCACTCGCACGGAGGGTCGCCGCGGCGGGGAACTGGATCCGGTTGCCCGGATGGAACGCCGGCGGTTCGTAACCACCGCCCCCCGGCAGGTCGTGGTACGGCTTCAGGACATCATCCCACAACGAGCGGTTGTAGGTGAATCCGCGGCTCGCCCCGTAAGTCGAGTAGTTGACCAGATTCTGCGCCTTGCCTTTGGCGTAGCCGATGTAGCCCATCTCCGCCTTGTACCAAAGGTCGGTGTTGCCGACGTTCATCAGCTGGGCGGCCTCGTCCGCGATCGCCGACCCCTTCTGCCACAGCCCGCTGACGATCAGCGCCATCTGGTTGGTCATGTGCGGCCGGTAGCCATCGAAGGCATAAACCCACGAACTGCGGGCTCCGTTGGCATCGGACGAGTCGAACTCCTTGAGCATGCCCGGAGCGCCCTTGTTCGGCAGGGCATCGGCGCCCGCCGCGATCTTGCCGGCCCCGCCGATGCCCGCGCCGTCGTTGAGCCCTGCGGTGACGTCTTTCCCGTAGGTGTCGGTCACCAGGCGCTCGTAGATCCGGTCATACTGGTTGAGCGTGAGCCCGTAGTAGAGGAAGTTCCGCACCGCCGCCTCGATCTGGCTGCCGCTCGGAGCGCCGGAAGACGAATGCGCCGCCTTCCAGTTGAAGGTCTCGTGGATGTTCGGCAGGTCGTTGGCCGCCAGCTCGCTGACGAAGGCGCTGTGATTGTAGCCGGACAGGACCGCCGATGCCTGCGAAGGGCCGCCGAAATACGCCATCGCCGTCAGCACGCCACCGATCATCCCTTCCCGGTAGTTCGGGTTCCACGCGCGGTTCAAGTTGTCGTCCCCGTCCATCGAGTACTGCTGGCTGCCGGCCTTGATGAAAGGGTTGTTGTCGGAAGTCGTGAAGGCATTGCCCACCAGCGAGGCCTTCATGATGCGGTCGATGCGGGTCTTCTCCGCCGCGCTCAACTGGCCCCAGATCCGCGGGGTATTCTTCGCCATCACGAACATCCCGGTGACGTGGAGCTCGTGCTGGGCCGGGTATCCGCCGTTGAAGCTGGGGGCGTTGCCGGGCGTCAGGGTATGGCGGATCTGCTGGAGGAGACGGGCGTCCGCCGCGGTATTGCCGGCATAGCTGGCCACGGCCAGGGTGATCGAGGCCCCGCCGAACCAGGCGCCGTTGGTATGCGCCCCGCCGGAAAAGTCGCGGCTGTAGCTGATCAAGGAGGTCCCAACCGCCGCCTCCACCGCCGCCGCGGACGGGCTCGACAATTCCGCCGCGCCCGCATCGGAACACAGGGAGGAAATCAAGAACAGGCCCGCAAGGCTCCCTTGCCGGAGCCCGGGCGCGCAGATCGAAGCGAAGCGGGACATTTCCCGATTAAAACTCAAATCAGCCCGAATATCAAATTCCCAGGTCCCTCGTTAGAACCGGGGATCTACTTAGGCGCCCGGACGAGAAAACGACGCAGCCGGGGAATCCCCGGGCGATCTCGGAAAACCCCCAAGATTAAAAGGACCTCCGTCGTCAACGCATGTCAGCCCTCCACATCCATCACAAAAACCGATGCGATATGTAATGTCGTCGTCTGATAGATAATCGAAAAGACTAGCGGCATTCGGGATTCCTCCCTAGCCAACTGCTGAGCCCATGAACCAAGCGAACACCCCTTTCTCGAGAAGTTCACCCTTATGGATCCTGGCGGCCCTGTTCATGGCGCTGCTGACGGGCTTCCAGCAGATTCAAGCCGCGCCGGGAGACTTGGATACTCCCGACATCTCGATCAGCGGCGGATCGATCCTGACCACGGTGGTTCAGCCCGACGGCAAGATCCTGTTGGGCGGCACCTTCACCAGCGTGGGCGGCGTGCCCCGGAACCGGATCGCCCGCCTGAATTCGAACGGCACCCTGGATACGGCCTTCGACCCCAATGCCGGCAACACGGTCGAAAGCATCGTGGTGCTCGGCAACGGGGACATTCTCATCGGCGGATTTTTCAGGACCCTCCAACCGAATGGTGCCGCGGCACCGGTTGTCCGCAGCTGCATCGCCCGCCTCCGGTCGGACGGAACCCTCGACCCGGACTTCGATCCCAACGCGGACCGGGAAATCCTGAGCATGGTGGTCCAAACGAATGGCAAGATCGTCGTCGTCGGGCGCTTCAGTTATTTCCAGCCGAATGGCGCGGCCGAATCCATCCCCCGCACCCGGATCGCGCGGCTTAATCCCGATGGCACGCTGGACGACGGCTTCGCTCCCGCGGTGACGCGCGACGTCTATGCCGTCGCGCTCCAGACGGACGGCAAGATCCTCGCGGCAGGTGACTTCAGCAGCATCAACGGCAACTCCCGCAGCGGGTGCGCGAGGCTGAACACCGATGGTTCGGTGGATACCAGCTTCATTTCCGAGGTCAGAAGTACCACCAACAGCGTCGCGGTGCAGGCGGACGGGAAGATCCTAGTCGGGGGCGACTACTTCGGAATCGCCCGCATGCATCCGGACGGTTCGCTGGACGATGATTTCAGACCAAGGCCGAATGGCAGGGTTTACAGCATGGCGGTTCAAGCGGACGGGAAGATTCTGATCGCGGGCCAGTTCACCGGAATCTATAATCCGACCCCCGGAGCGGGTGGACCCCGTCACTACTTCGCCCGGCTGCTGCCGGACGGCACGCTCGACTCGAGCTTCAATCCGGACGCGGATGACCAAGTCTATTGCGTCTCCCTGCAAGCCGACGGAAAGATCCTGGCCGGAGGCAAATTCACTTCCCTGAATCCCGCCGGAGCCTCCACGGCCATTCCCCGGGCGGGATTTGCCCGGCTACTCAATGACCCGGCCACGCAGGACCTTGTCATACCGACGAGGAACCAAGCAAGTTGGGCGCGTGGCGGGAGTTCCCCGGAACTCGCCCGAGTGACTTTCGAGTTGAGCACGGATGGCGGCTCGACCTGGAACATGCTCGGTGCGGGAGAACGGGTGGGAGCCACCTCATTGTGGCAAATCACCGATGTCACGCTGCCTTCGGGAGGCCGGCTCAGGGCCCGCGGCGTGACCTGCGATGCAAACGGTAGCAACGGTGGATTGATCGAGTCGGTGAAAAAGTTCAGCCTCGTACGATTGCGCGCGGAAATCGCGGTATTCAACGGAGTCAGCATCGCCGCCGCAGATGAGCGCTTGGACGATCTGGGGGTGTGTGAGTTCCCCGCCACTGCGATCGGTGTCTCCAGCTCGGTAAAGACGTTCACGATCAAGAACACCGGCATGGCCAATCTCACCGGGCTCGCCCTTACCTTGTCGGGCTCCGCCGCGGGTGATTACGTCCTAGGGGCCCCTGATGTGACAACTCTCGAGCCGGGCGCCGCCACGACCTTCACCGTGGCATTCTCTCCCAAGATCCTGGGAAGTCGCCCTGCAACGTTGAATCTCGCGAGCAACGACAGGGACGAAAACCCTTTCAGCATCAACCTACTTGGAATCGCCACACCCTCCGCAAACGCCGATCTTTCCAACCTAACGATCGATAGTGGAGGCATGATCCCGGACTTTTCCCCGGCCACAACCACCTACACCTCAAGTGTGCCGAATGAGACGCGCAGCGTCACTGTCACGCCGACCAAAGCGGAGGCCAATGCGAGCATCGCCGTCCGCGTGAACGGGGGAGACTACACGGAGGTCGCTTCCGGTAGCGCCAGTGGCCCCTTGGCCCTCAACGCCGGCGCGAACACGGTGAACGTTCTCGTGACCGCACAGAACGGCACGACAACCAGGACTTACACGGCTACCATCAACCGCGATGGCGCGCTGCAGGGATCCCTGGATCCATTGGAGATCGGGGTCAGCGGGAGGGTGATCGTCACGGCGGTGCAGCCGGACGGGAAGACGATTCTCGCGGGCTATTTTGGATCTGTGCTTGGCGTGCCGAGAAACAACGTCGCGCGACTCAATGCCGACGGAACCTTGGATGCGGTCTTCGATCCCAACCCGAATGGCGAGGTTCACAACCTGGAGATACAAGCGGATGGCAAGGTACTGCTTGGCGGGCGTTTCACCAGCCTCCAGCCGAATAACTCGGCCACGGCCACCCCGCGCAACTATCTTGCGCGAGTGAATGTCGACGGCACGCTCGATCACGATTTCGATCCTCATCCGGACAATCCCGTCGTCAGCATGGCCGAGCAAGCGGATGGCAAGGTGCTCCTCGGCGGCTCTTTCACCACTCTCCGGCCCAATGGCTCGGCAATCGCGATTCCCCGCAATCGTGTCGCCCGAATGAACGCCGACGGAACATTGGACGCCGATTTCGATCCCTGCGCGAATGGCTCAGTATACAGCGTGGCCTTGCAACCGGATGGCAAGGTGCTCCTCGGCGGCTCTTTCACCACGCTTCAGCCCAACGGTGCAGCCACATCCACCGCTCGCCATGGCATTGCACGAACCAACGCGGACGGGACCCTGGACACCAGCTTCGATCCCCACGCCAATGATTGGGTCAGCTGCGTGGTTTTGCAGGCCGATGGCAAGATCCTGCTCAGCGGCGGGTTCACCGAGCTTCAGCCCGGCGGTGAGATCACGACCACCTCCCGCCACCGCATCGCGAGATTGAATGCCGACGGGACCTTGGACCCCGAATTTGATCCTTGTGCGAACGACAATGTGCGGAGTGTGGCTTTGCAGACGGATGGCAAGGTGTTGCTTGGAGGAGACTTCACGAAACTCCAGCCGAATGGCGGGAGCTTGGCGACATCCCGCAACTACGTCGCTCGTGTGAATCCTGACGGCACACTGGACACCGATTTCGACCCAAACCCCGAGACCTGGATTTCAAGCGTCGCTTTGCAAGGGGACGGCAGGGTGCTGTTAGGAGGAAACTTCACATTCCTCCGGCCCAATGGCGCGGCCACAGGCGAGTTTCGCCACAAATTTGCCCGACTCTTCAACGAGCCCGCCACGCAGAACCTGTCCATGCCCGACCCCGGCCACATTGAATGGCTGCGCGGCGGCTCCTCACCGGAGGTGGATCGGGTGACTTTCGAGTTCTCCCCGGATCATGGCACCACTTACTCGCTGCTCGGCGCGGGCTCACGTATCAACGGCGGCTGGGAATGGATCGGACCTCCGCTTTCCGGCGGCCAGATACGTGCCCGGGGCCGTACCCCCGATGGTCTGGTGGAGCTGGTGGCGAGCTTCGGCATTCCCGCAGCCCCGGAGATCGCCGTCACCGGCAACGGTGTGGATATCGTCAATGGCGCAGCCGTGCCGAACCTCGCCGATCACACGGACTTCGGTAGCGTGCCCCTCTACGGCGAAGGATCTTCTCTCACCCGCATCTTCACTCTCTCCAACACCGGCACCGCAGATCTCACCCTCGGCAACGTCACCCTCAGCGGGCCCGACGCGGCGGACTTTGACGTGAGTTTGCAGCCCAGCTCGCCAGTGGCCTCCGGCCGCGAAACGGTTTTCTCCATCACCTTCAGCCCGGGGGACCTTGGGACTCGCACCGCGGTGCTCGGTTTCAGCAGCAACGACCCGGATGAGCCCGCCATCAGCTTCAGCCTTCAGGGTACCGGGATGATTTCCAGCAATGCCGCCCTCTCCGCGGTGAACCTGAGCCCCGGAACGCTGGAACCGGCTTTCTCTCCCACCACCACCGCTTACACCGTGGGACTGACCCATGGCTACGATAGTATCAGCATCACTCCGACAACGTCGGATGCGAATGCCACCATTGCCTTCCGAGTGAATGACGGTGAATTCACCGGACTTGCTTCCGGCAGCAGCGGTGAGTTGTCGCTCGTTGTCGGTACGACCACCGTCGATCTGCGGGTAACCGCGCAGGACGGGGTGACGATCAAGACCTACACCGTCGCCGTGACCCGGGCCGCGCCGGGACCGGGCGACATCGACCCGCTGGATGCCCAGATCGACGGGAACGCCGTGCATGCCCTCGCGGTGCAACCGGATGGCAAAACGATCATCGCAGGAATGTTCAGTTCCGTGCTGGGCGTGCCGCGGAACAACATCGCCCGTCTCAATGCCGACGGCTCGCTCGATTCCGGATTCGATCCCAACTCGAACGGCATCGTTACCTGCGTGGCGCTACAGACGGATGGAAAGGTGCTGCTCGGCGGCCATTTCACCACGCTCCAACCCAATGGAGCCATCACCGCCACCGCCCGGAATTACATCGCGCGGGTCAATCCCGACGGGTCCCTGGACATCGATTTCAATCCAAACGCAAGCTATTGGGTCAATTGCATGGCCTTGCAGGCGGATGGAAAGCTGTTGATCGGTGGTTGGTTCACCACCCTCCAGCCCGATGGTGCCATCACGGCCACCACGAGGAACCGAATCGCGCGGCTGAATGCCGATGGCACTTTGGACGATGAATTCAACCCGAATGCGAACATTTATGTCAGTTGCATTGCGGTGCAGGAGGATGGGAAGGTTTTGCTTGGCGGCCGGTTCACAACACTCCGACCCAACGGAGCGACCGTGGCCACCACCCGGAACTACATCGCGCGGGTGGATGCCGACGGCACGCTCGACATCGGTTTCAATCCGAACGCCAGCCACGAAGTCTCGAGCTTGGCACTGCAGCCGGATGGCAAAGTGCTGTTAGGCGGCCGCTTCGTCTCGCTTCAGCCGAATGGCGCGGTCACTGCCACCACGAGAAATTGCGTTGCGCGGGTGAATGCCGACGGATCCCTGGACACGGGGTTCGATCCAAATGCGAGCTACAACGTCAATTGCGTGACCTTGCAGGCGGACGGCAAAGTGTTGCTCGGCGGCCAGTTCGTAACGCTGAGGCCCAATGGCGCGGTCGCCTCCAGCTCCCGCAACCAGATCGCGAGGGTCCACTCGGAAGGGACCTTGGACAACTCTTTCAATCCCGGCGCGAACGGCACGGTCATTGGTTTGGCACTGCAGGAGGACGGACAAGTGCTGATCGGCGGCCAATTTTCCAAACTCTATCCCGACGGCGGCGGAGCCACCCCCATCCGCCTCCGCTTCGCCCGCGTACTCAACGAGCCGGCGACACAGGACCTGGGCGTCTTGGATCCGACCCGGATAAGCTGGATCCGCGGCGGCAGCTCTCCGGAAGTATCCCAGGTAACATTCGAACTCAGCACCGATGGTGGCGCCACCTTCACCCCCTTGGGCAATCCGACACGGGTCGGCGGCACGGCGAATTGGCAGCTCACCGGCCTGAACCTTCCCGCCAGCGGCCAGATCCGCGCGAGGGGCAGGACGGTGAGTGGCAACAGCTCCGGCCTGGTGGAGACCGTAGCCGTGATCGGCGGCACCCCCACGGCCTTGGAAAACTGGCGCCAGATCCACTTCGGATCCTCCACCAACAGCGGGAATGGTGCCGACGACTTCGATTTCGACCGGGACGGCCTGGTGAACCTGATCGAGTTCGCCTTCGGTCTCGACCCCACCCGGCCGGACCGCGGCCAACTCCCGCAGCCCGAGCTCTCCGGAGGAGAATTCACCCTGACCTTCGAGCGGCCTGCCGGGGTCGAGGGCATCACCTACGGGGCGGAATGGAGCGGCGACCTGGCAACGTGGCAGGCGGTTTCCGACAGCGGCACTCCCCGGCAACCCCGTTTCAGCGTGCCGGCGGCCGGCAAGGACGAGCTCTTCCTCCGCCTGACCGTCACCACGCCCTGACCCTCCGCCCCGGTCCGATCCCGGGGGGATCCCCCCGGGATTAACGGAAAAACGCGACGCGCTTCGCTCTTGGCTACGGCCCGGGCGGGTTTACCCTCCGCGCCGATGTCCTCGCCCAAATTGTTCAGCCCCGGCCCCGTCGACGTGTCGCCCGAAACCTTCGCCGCGATGTCGCGGACGATGATCGGCCACCGCGGCGCCGAGTTCGAAGCCCTCTACGCCTCGCTGCAACCCGGCCTGCAGGCCATTTTCGGCACCTCCCGCCCGGTCTTCATTTCCACTTCCTCCGCCTGGGGCGTGATGGAAGGCGCGCTGCGCAACCTCGCCCGCAAGAAGGTCCTCTGCCTGTGCTGCGGCGCCTTTTCCGACAAGTGGCTCGATGTCGCCAAGAAGTGCGGTTACGAGGCCGACTCGGTGCAGGTCGAGTGGGGCGAAGCGATCGACCCCGCCGCCGTGAAGGCCAAGCTCGAGGAAGGTGGCTTCGACACCGTCACCTTCATCCATAGCGAGACCTCGACCGGCGTCCTCAACGACCTTGCCGGCGTGGCCAAGGTGGTGAAGTCCTTCCCCGACACCATGCTCATCGTCGACACGGTGTCCTCGCTTTCGACCGTGCCGACGCCGATGGACGAGCTCGGCATCGACGTCATGCTCGCCGGCGTCCAGAAGGCGCTCGCGCTGCCGCCGGGCGTCGCGGTGTTCGCCGTTTCCGAGGCCGCCATGGAGCGCGCCAAGGGCACCCCGAACCGCGGCTACTACTTCGACTTCGTCGAGTTCGCCAAGAACGCGGAAAAGAACAACACGCCTTCGACCCCGGCGATTTCCACCCTCTACGGGCTGCAATACATGCTCGGCGAGATCCTCAAGGAAGGCGTCGAGGCGCGCCACGCCCGCCATGCCCGGACCAACGCGATGATCCACGCCTGGGGAGCCAAGCACGGCTTCCAGCACTTCGCGCCGGAGGGCTTCCGCTCGACCGCGCTGACCTGCTTCGCCACCCCGGAAGGCTTCGACCTGTCCGCCTTCATCAAGAACCTGAAGTCGAAGCACAATTTCCTGATCAACGGCGGCTACGGCAAGATCAAGGGACTCACGTTCCGCATCTCCAACATGGGCAACGAGACCGAAGCCACCATGCAGGAGCTGATCGACGCGATGGACGACGTTCTGGGCTAAACCGTCCGGCCGGGCGGGACGTTAGGGGCCACATGATGAACATGAAATCCCTGACGCTCCTGCTCGCCCTGTCCGTCCCCGCCTTCGCCGCGCCCAACAAGCTGACGCCCGAGGAAAAGAAGGAGGGCTTCAAGCTGCTCTTCAACGGCAAGAACCTCAAGGGCTGGCGCACCTACAAGCAGGAGGAGCCGAAGGAACAGTGGAAGGTCGAGGACGACGCCATCACCCTGACCTCCGGCGGAGGCGGCGACCTGATCACCGACAAGGAATACACCGACTTCGACTTCCGCTGTGAGTGGAAGATCTCGAAACAGGGCAACTCCGGCATCATGTGGCGCTCCACCGAGGAGCACCAGTATCCCTGGGTCAGCGGCCCCGAGTACCAGGTCCTCGATTCCTTCAAGCAGGACGGCCACAAATACACCCACGAAACCGACAAGGGGAACATCGCGGGCAGCTTCTATGACATCATCCCCGGCAAGGAGGAATGGTCCAAGCCGGTCGGCGAGTGGAACGAAACCCGCATCGTGGTGAAGGGCGACAAGATCACCCTCTACCTCAACGGCAACGTCACCGCCGACGTCGACACCACCACCGACGAATTCAAGCAGCTCCTCGGCAAGTCCAAGTTCAACGGTTGGGAGCACTTCAACAAGGCGCCGAAGGGCCACATCGTGTTCCAGGACCACGGCGACAAGGTCCAGTTCCGCACCATCCGGATCAAATCGCTCTGAGCGTTCCACCCATTCCCGAAAGGCCCGCCCTTACCGGCGGGCCTTTTTTGCGTCTACCCCAAATGCCCCGGGAACGGGATCCTGGAGGAAGGGGCCGCCGGCCTTCGGCTGCAGGAAGGTGATCTCCGGCAGCGAGCCGTCGGCTTGCCGCGGGCGGGTCAGCTCGCCGGCATCGAGGGACACGAAGTCCTTCTTCGAGAGGTCCCCGCCGAAGAGGTTGCCGCTCAGCTCGCACTTCGACTCGTCGAGGTTCTGCACTTCCTCCCGGCCCTGGAAGCCGAGGTTGTTCGAGATCCGGTGGCCGAAGCCCGGCACGTCGCGGTTCACTTTGAAGTCGCGGCAGAGGAAGTTGAAGTTGGCGCGGTTGCCGTAAGAACTGTTGTGGATCCAGTCGCCGCCACCCGGCTGGTGGTTGGCGTAGAAGCCGCTCGATTTGTTGTTCGCCGCCAGGCAGCGGGTGACGACGTGGCGCGGGATTTCTTTCGGCAGACCGCCGCGCGGCGGTTCGAGCCCGAAGCCTCCGATCTTGAAGCCGTTGCCGTCGGCGAGACCCTTGCCATCCGGCGACTTGCCGTTCTGGAAAGCCCAGCAGTCCTCGAAGCGGATGCTTTCCCAGGCTGAGATGCAGTCGAAGCCGTCGTCGGAATTGAACCAGGCGCGGCAGCCGCGGAAGACGTTGCCGTTGTCGCCGCGCTGCGGGTGGCCGCCGAAGCCATCGACATTGCCGCCGCGCTTGTCGCCGGAGACCGGGTCGTGGTTGTTCCACGCGTCGCAGTTGAGAACCAGATTGCCGGCGCCGCGGCTGAGGTAGAATCCGATGCCCATGCCGTCGTGCATCTTCAGCCGCTCGTAGCGGTTGTGGCTGCCGGTGTTGGAAAAACAGATCGACTGGGTGTGGCCGGTCGCGGTGACCTGCACCCCGGTGACCTCGATGCCGACGAGTTCGAGATACGATCCCCGCACCTCGAAGGCATGCACCCGCATCCCGCGCGGCTTGACCGCGGAGAAATCGAACACCGGCCGTTCCCCCTGCGCCGCGACGTAGCGGATCGGCTTGCCCTGCGCGCCGCTCTTGTCGAGGAGGATGACGTAGGCCCAGATCCGCCGCCGCTGGGAGATCATTTCCTCGGTGATCCGGTAGGTGCCGCCGCCAAGGATTACCGTGTCGCCTTTCGACGCGGCTGCCTGCGCCCGCTGGACGGTGGCGAAGGGGTGGAGGCGGCTGCCTTTCGCGGAGTCGTCGCCATCCGGGGCGACGAACCACTCGGCGGCCTGCACGGCGGGGCAAAGGAGAAGGATCAGAAAAACGCGGAAATTCATCGGACGGGAGAAAGCATGGCGCGGATGGCGCCTCCCCGCGACCTGCCTTTTCGGGTGATCTTTTCGGCTGAAAGACCCGAGCATGCCCCTCTGGAACATGTGCCACAACGAAACGGGCGAAATTGCCGGAGATTCCCCGCGATCTGCTCTGGCAAAGACTCCGCCTTTCGCGGGCTTTCGCCCCTTTCTTTTTCTCCCGAAGCCCAACCAGTGAGTTCCGGAGTTCCTCCGCGGGATTGCCTAACGGCCGCCCTTGGTGCAGACCCCGTTCATGCGGATTCCCCTTCTCGCCCTTGCCGCCGCGATCGTTTCCAGCGCCCACGCGGCGCCCGGATTCTTCCGTTCCCCCGCCCTCCACGGCGACACGGTCGTTTTCACCGCCGAAGGCGACCTGTGGAGAGTCGCGGCCAGCGGCGGCGCGGCACAGCGTCTGACGACGCATCCGGGGATCGAGACCGCCGCGGCGATCTCACCCGACGGCCGGCAGGTCGCCTACTCCGCCCAGTACGACGGCCCCGTGGAAGTCTACGTGATGCCCTTGGCCGGCGGGCTGCCGAAGCGACTGACCTGGCACGGCGAAGGCGCCGCGCCGGTGGGCTGGACGCCGGACGGCAAGGTCCTGTGCACGACCCGCGCCTACTCCACGCTGCCGAACGACCAGCTGGTGGCGATCGATCCCGCGGACGGCACCGACACCTTGCTCCCTCTGGCGCAAGCCAGCGACGGCAGCTTCGATCCGACCGGCGCCACGCTCATCTTCACCCGCCTGCCGTTCCAGGGCAGCAGCACCAAGCGCTACCAGGGTGGCACCGCGCAGAACCTGTGGCGCTTCGACCCGGGTGCCGACGAGGCCGTCCCGCTGACCGGCGACTTCGCCGGAACCTCGAAGAACCCGATGTGGGACGGCGACCGCTTGTATTTTCTCAGCGATCGCGACGGCACCATGAACCTGTGGTCGATGGACCACGACGGCAAGGACCTGCAGCCGCTGACCCGGCACGACGACTTCGACATCCGCCACGCCGATCTCGATGGCGGCCGCATCGTCTACCAGCACGCCGGCACCTTGCATCTGGTCACGCTGAAGGACGGAAGCGACACCGAGATCCCGATCACCCTGCCCTCCGATTTCGACCAGACGCGCGACCGCTGGGTGGACAAGCCCCTGGACTACCTGACCCACTTCAGTGTTTCGCCCGACGGGGGAAAACTCGCCCTGACCGCCCGCGGCAGCATCTTCGTCGCTCCGGTCAAACCCGGCGGAAGGCTGGTCGAAATCCCCCGCCCGCACGGCGCGCGGTTCCGCGAGGCCGGCTTCCTGCCCGACGGCACGGTGCTCGCCCAGACCGACCAGACCGGCGAGATCGAGATGGTCAAGCTGCCCGCCAACGGTGTCGGCGAAGGCGAGCTGCTGACGCAGGGCTCGACGATTTTCAACTTCGCGCCGTTGCCCTCGCCTGATGGCAAGCGGTTGGCCTGGCAGGACAAGAACCTTGACCTGTGGGTGCTCGACCTCGCCGCCGGACAACCGGTGAAGATCGCCACCTCGCCGCTCCGGGGCTTCCCCGACCTCGCCTGGTCGCCGGACGGCCAGTGGCTCGCCTTCGTCGAACCGGCGGAGAACTCATTCACCCGGATCCGCCTCTATCACGTCGCCGACGGCAGCATCCTGGACGCCACCAGCGACCGGGTGATGAGCGGCTCTCCGGCCTGGTCAGCCGACGGCAAGTGGCTCTATTTCCTCAGCGACCGCGAGCTGAAGACGCTGGTCAAGTCGCCGTGGGGACCGCGCCAGCCGGAACCGTATTTCACCGAGAGCACGCGGATCTACGCGCTGGCCTTGGTGAAGAACGAGCGCTTTCCCTTCACCCCGCCGGACGAGCTGAGCACCGCACCGGAAAAGCCGCAGAAGAAGGACGAGGCGGAGGACAAGCCCGCGGTGCCGGTGGTCGCCATCGCCCCCGACGGCCTCGCCGCCCGGCTCCACGAAGTACCGGGCGTCTCCGGCAACCTCTCTGGCCTGGTCGCCACGCCGAAGCACCTGTTCTTCACCGACCGGTCGCCCGGCAACGACACCAAGCCGCGGATGATGCGGCTGGCGATCGCCGACGACCGGCCGAAGCCGAAGCTCTTCGCCGCCGACCCGAACGGCTGGGATGTCTCGCTCGACGGTAAATGGGTCGCGCTGCGGAAAGGCGACGCCTTCCACGTCGCCCCCGCCGGCGGCGACTGCCCGGCCAAACTCGACAAGCCGGTGCCGCTCGAGCGCTGGGGCTTCAAGGTCGATCCGCGCGAGGAATGGCGGCAGATCTACCTCGAGTCCTGGCGGATGCTGCGCGACTACTTCTACGACCCGGCGATGCACGGGCTCGACTGGCCGGCGGTGCGCGACAAGTACCTGCCGCTGGTCGATCGCGTCTCCGACCGCTCCGACCTCGGCGAAGTGCTCCACGAGATGGCCGGCGAGCTCAGCGCCTTGCACATCTACGTCCGCTTCGGCGACCTCCGCGAGGGCCCTGAGAAGATCCAGCCGTCCTCGCTCGGCGCGCGCCTTTCCCGCGATGCCGCGAGCGGCGGCTGGCGGGTCGACCACCTCTTCACCGCCGACCCCGACTACCCGGAGGAAACCAGCCCGCTGGCGAAACCCGGTGTGGAGGTCCACGAAGGCGACGTCATCATGGCGATCAACGGCCGCGACCTGAATGGCGTCGAGCACCCGCAGCAACTGCTCGCCGAAAAAGCCGGCCAGCAGGTATTGTTAGATGTCGCCGCCAACGGCGTCCGCCGCCAGGTCCTGGTGAGGCCGCTCTCCCCGGAGGCCGCCGCCAACCTGCGCTATGCCGAGTGGGAATACTCGCGCCGGATGGAGACCGAACGGCTCGGCCAGGGCAGGATCGGCTACGTCCACCTGCGCAACATGGGGCCCGACAGCATCCTCGAGTGGGCGCGCGACTATTATCCGGTCTTCAACCGCCAGGGCCTGATCATCGACATGCGCCACAACCGCGGCGGCAACACCGACTCGTGGATCCTCAGCCGGCTGATGCGGAAGGCCTGGTTCCACTGGTCGGCGCGCGCCGGGATCCCCTACTCGAACATGCAGTACGCCTTCCGCGGCCACGTCACCGTGCTGTGCAACGAGTGGACGTCCAGCGACGGCGAGGCTTTCTCCGAAGGCTTCCGCCGGCTGGGCCTCGGCAAGGTCATCGGCACCCGCACCTGGGGCGGCCAGATCTGGCTCAACGGCCAGCGCTGGCTGGTCGACAACGGCCTGTGCACCGCGGCGGAATTCGGCGTCTACGGGCCGGAAGGCCAATGGCTGATCGAGGGCACCGGCCTCGAGCCCGATGAAACCGTCGACAACCTGCCGTACGCCACTTTCGGCGGCAAGGACGCCCAGCTCGAGGCCGCGGTGAAGCACTTGCAGGCGCTGATCGAAAAGGACCCGCGCCCGGTGCCCCAGCCGCCGCCGCGGCCGGACAAGTCGAAGTAGCACACCGAAGT
>NZ_JACZFQ010000001.1 GCF_014904755.1 Neoluteolibacter marinus | reverse complement strand
AGTCCGAGTCCGAGTCCGAGTCCGAGTCCGAGTCCGAGTCCGAGTCCGAGTCCGAGTCCGAGTCCGAGTCCGAGTCCGAGTCCGAGTCCGAAGCAGAAGCAGAAGCAGAAGCAGAAGCTTCGTCCGAGGAGGAGGAGGAGGACGAAATGTCGCCCGACGAGGTTGAGGAAAGCAGCGGTGAAGACACGGTCACGGACCCGCAAGACCCCGAGAAGATCGAGCCGGACGACAAGTAGTCGGGATGGATTCAGGGGGCGGTAGGTGGCCCCGGCACCCGGATTGAACGGCGAACCCCAGGCCCGACAGAAAAAGTGTCGTCCGGGCGGTGCATCCTGCATTTGACCGGTTGCACCCTGCTCCATCTGGAGCATGCTTGATCTGCCAGTTCCGACTCGCCCCGTGTCTAACCAATTGACAGCGAGCGGCCATCACGACCGTGGCACGGGCCATGCGGAAAGAAAGCCAACCGGCGAACGATCGGTTCGCCCAACCCCGCAACGCCATGAAAACGTCGATTTTCTCCCGCTCCGCCCGTTGGTTGCTCCTCGCAGCCGCCCTCGGCACCGCTGGCGCCACGCCGGAATACGGCCCCGACGACGACGCCGAAACCGCCGACTTCATTGCCGTCGACGTCCAAGCCGACCAGCGGATGGCCGGCAGCAAGGTCGAAGTCGCCATCGACAACGGCATCGCCACCCTCACCGGCACTGCCCTGTCCCTCGACCAGGCCGAACGCGCCGCCGCTCGGGCCCTGACGACCGATTCCGTCCGCGCCGTGGTCAACCGCCTCGAAATCTCGGACCCCGGCACCAGCGACGCCCAGCTCGCCGACCGGACCGAACTCCGCCTGAAAAACAGCCTGGCGCTCGATGCTTCGCGGATCCGGGTGGTCGTTGACGATCGCCGCGCGGTGCTGCTCGGACAAACCGGAACCTGGGATGAGCAGGAGCTTGCACGGGAAATCGCTTCGGAAGTCGCCGGCATCCGCCAGATCGACAATCGCCTCGAGGTCACCTTCGACACCATCCGCACCGACCGGGCAATCCGCGCCCAGATCGAGCGCCTCGTCGCCGACGATCCGCTCTACGCCGGGCTGCGGGTCAACGTCGAGGTCAACGACGGCATCGTGAGCCTCGCTGGCGAGGTCGGCAGCACCGGGGAAAAGGACCAGCTGGTCCACCGGGCCCACGTCACCGGCGTCACGGAAGTCTGGGCCGATGACATCATGGTCAACCGTGACCTCGCCATGGAGGGCATGAGCGGGAAAGTCCCGTCCGGCACCACGGTGCTGAAATCGCTGGCTTCGGCGATTTCGAAGGACCCCCGCCTCGACCGCGCCGACGTCCATGCCGCGATCGACGCCAAGGTGATCACCTTGACCGGCACGGCGCCTTCCGAGGACGCTCGCGCTGCCGCCGAATCCAACGCCCGCGGACTGCCCGGTGCGTGGAGCATCGCCAACCAGATCCAGGTGATCGAAGGCACGGCCCGCAACAGCTCCGCCGGAACGCCCCTGGCGACCATCGAGGAATAAGCGTGGTCAGGCCGGCTCCCCCGCGATTTCGACCTCTTCGTAAGGCCCGTGGATTCCGGCCGCCATCCACAGCTCGTGCTGCTCGTCGGCCTCCCGGCGGATGAGTTCCAGCAAGGCGTCAGCATCGGCGACCGGCTGGGCCCCTTGCGCCCCCGGCCTCCCGAGATGGGCGGCAAGGATCCGGGGCGGTCTTCCTTGAACCCGCAGCGCGTCGAGGGACGGCGGCAAATTACCGAGCATCGGCTGGCTGCAGGTGAGCACCGACCTCCCGTCGCTCGTCCAGCAGCGGAAAGCGGTTTCCTGGGTCTCACCGAAAAAGTTCCCGAACGAGACCCGCGTCATGATGAGAATCGCGAAATGCCGGCGGTCCGGTGAGGCAAGCACCAGTCCCTCGGTGCGCAAATCTCCCGCTGGATAATCCATCCGCTCCGCCAGCTCCTCCGTCCAGCCTTCGAACTCCGGCAGTCCCGCGATTTCTTCCCAGCGCCGGCGCAGCGACGCATCCGCCTCGGCGGGCGGCAGCACCCGCGATTCGGACCAATGATACTGTTTCCGCTCCAGTCGTGGCGACCGGCGGGCCTTGAGGATTGCCAAGGTGAGGAAAATCCGCGGATTCCAGCGGTATTTGCCGGCCAGCAGCCCCAGCGGCAGCTGATACTGGAACACCGTGCACAGGCGGCGTTTCCGCCCCGGCGCCGGCCCTTGCTGGACCCGGCGTGCGAGTTCGGCCAGCGATGCGGGTGGCACCCCGCGCACCTCCAGCCAGCCGTCGCGCACCCCGGTGCAGCGCAGCCCCTGGTCCAGCAATTGCCAGACCGCGGACGCCAGCAGCAGGGTGACCGCCAGGCCGAATCCATACGTGGCGACGTCGACCGCCCCGTAGAATCCGCGGTGCCAGGCGCGGCTGGTTCCGGCGAGGACTCCCAATAGGGTCAGCAACAACGTGAGCAAGCCGGCCCACAGCAGGAGCCGCCGCCAACGTCCCCGGCGCGCCCGGGCCGCCAGCGTCGCCGCCGACGCGTAGCCTTGCACCCGCGCGGCGTGCCCCGGCCCCACCAGGCGCCCGAAAAACCGCTTGAAGACGGTCATCAGCACGAAAATCAGCGCGAACCCGTAGACCGGCTTCACCGCCTGGTTGTGGCTGATCCAAACTCCCATGCCGATCGCCGGCACGATTGCGAACAGGGCACGGCCGATGGAGGGCGCCACCACGAACTGCCGGGCGGTGGGTGTGAGATCCCGGGCACCCGCCTCCCCCTCAAGGTTCACCTCCGGCAGCCGCGCTCCGTCGCGCACCATCAGGCAATCCCCGGCCACCGTCCAGGTGCCCGCCGGCTCGCCGGCCGGCGAGCTGTCCTCGGGCGGGGCATACGGATCGAGCGCTTCTTCCGGCATCGACGGACTTCACCGGAACCCGCGGCTCACCGCAAGCACCGGGGAAGCAAGCCGGCGTCACGGTTTCCAACCACCCAGCTTACAGACGCGCTTGAAGTGCTTCGCCTCGACCGGGGTGATCGACAGCCGCGTCCCGCGCTGCAGGACCAGCATGCCGTCGAGCGCCGCGTCGTCCTTCATCTGTTGCAACGAGACCGGCTGCGGGAATTTCGCCACGAACTCGAAATCCACCAGAATCCAGCGCGGTACCTCCTTCGTCGCCTTGGGGTCGAAGTACTCGGACTTGGCGTCGAACTGCGTGGGATCGGGATATGGCTCGCCAACGACCCGGGCCACGCCCACCGGACCGGGCGGCGTGGCGTTCGAGTGATAGAAAATCGCCAGGTCCCCCGGCTTCATTTCGTCGCGCATGTAGTTGCGTGCCTGATAGTTCCGCACCCCGGACCATGGCTCACGCTTCACCCCGGCGAGGTGATCGATGGAAAAAACGTCGGGCTCGGATTTGATCAGCCAGTGGCGCATGCGCCGACGCTACCGGGATCATTCCGCCGGGCAAGGATCACGGGTCTTTTTTCAGCGGCTGCGGCATCGGCTCGCGGCGGATGACCGCCTTGAGCGGCAGGCGCTTCTGGTCGCCGTCGGCTCGGTAGATCACGACCAGCGTGCGCTCCCCGCGGTTCTGGAACACCGCGCCGGAATGGAAGCGCTTCAGCTTTCCCTTCACATCTTCCGCCCCCAGCCAGATCGGCGCGTCCTTCCCGATCGGAACGCGGTGCCGGGTGATCTTGCCGGCCGGCAGCTTGATCTGCTCGCCATTGAACACCATCCCGACCGGGACCGGCGAAAGGTTCACCACCCGCACTTCACCGGCGGGCGCCGCGGTGGGACCGTCCGGCAGCACCAGCGACCGTGCCTCCGCCCACGAGCCCTTCGGGTTCGCCCGCCACAACAGCACCAGGAAGTCGCCTTCCTCCGGCCGGTTCACCCGCATCCATGGCTCCGCCTCGGCACCGTCCTCACGGCGCCGCACCAGCATCGGACCGCCTCCGCCCGGGGCTTTCAACGGCTCGGTGATGCGGCCGAGCAGCAGCCGCACCGCGCTGGCTTCGGCCTCGTCGCCAAAGCCCACCATGACCTCGCGCGGCGGGACGCTGCCGGGCGGCGGCTCGAGTTCATACTGCACGCCATCGCGCTCCTCGAAGCGATAGGTCGCCAGGTCGCCGACCGGCAGGAAGCGCACTTGTCGCGGCGGCAGCTTGGGCTTCTCCGTGGTCTCGCCCTCCTGCGCGGACAGCGGCCCGCAAGCCAAAAGCAGGGCCATGCCGACCAGGCGTGAAAACTTCATGGCCCACCTTCTATCAGACCTCGCCCGGCTGAAGCCAGCGGAACGATGTGACCACGAAACGGCGGCCGAAGTCGCCCGCTTCGCCCTCAAGTTCGGAATTCAGCCCGCTCGCATCGGGACGGATCGGCTCCGGCGTGCGCTGGACCACGGCTTCGCACCAAGCCCGCGCCTGCAATTTCCCCTCCGCGTCCACCGCGTCGCCATAGGCACGGATCACGAAGGTGTCGGATCGGGCGGTCAACGCCGGGCCGATCACCTGCAGCACATCGGCCTGCGTCAGGTACGACGGCGCGCCCCACACCTTGCTCGACGGCTTGAGTGTCTGCTCCATCCGGGTGGCATCGCGAAGGTTGTCGGGATGGTTGTAGTCCGGCAGCGACGCCTCGTTGTCCAAGGGGAAGTCCGCTTCCTGAGCCTCGTTGAGCCCGGCCCGCTCGATCGCCGCCTGCAGCGCGCCCATGCGCCCGGTCTCATCGTCGGCCAGGCGACGGTTGACGAAATCCGCCAGCGAAATGAACGGCCCGCGCAGTTTCACCTGTTCGACGATCTCCTCGGCCAAGCGCTCGATCTCATCCTGGGTCAATTCGCGGTAGCCGGCCCAGGCGCTGTCGCCGTCGGTGTCGTCGCCGGCCCGCCAGGCTCCGCCCGGGGCATCGAGGACCCGCGGGAAGGGCACGCTGTCGGTTGTGCCGTAGTGGCTCCGGCGGGTCGATCCGAGCAGCGCCTTCCACGCCTCGACCCGGGTTGAGTTCACGTTGAAAGCCCCGTCGACCATCAGCTGGTAGGCGGCGCGGTGATAGTCGTTCAGGGTTTCCGAAGTCGCCGTGCCCAGGGTGGTGGTCGCCAGATGCATCCGGCCGTTGGGAAGCGGATCCGCCTGCGGGTCGGCCAGGAAATCATCCTTCTCCAGCTCGCTGCCGCTCGACAGGAAGAAGCGGTCCCACAAGGCCTGGTTCACCTCGAAAGACAGGTCATACACTAGGTTGTCCGTTTCCGGCACCTCGCCCAGGATGGCCCGCGCCGTCATCGCCCACTCGGCGCGGGTGGTGGAGCGTTCCTTGTCGTTGGACCAGCCGAGCTCGTTGTGGTGGAACCCGCCCATGCTGGCGGTCGAGAGGCTGCCGGTGCGCGGCGAGGTGTGTTCCAGACCCAGGGTCCCGCCGCCGCCCAGCCGCGGGTCGGCGAGGGAATTGCCGATCGCGTAGGAGGGCTGCCAGACCAGCTCGGACAGCTTGACGTGCTGGAACTGGGCGAGCGAAATCACGCCGGTTTCATGGCGCGGCACATCGAACAGGACGTAACGTTCCGCACCTTCCTGCGGGGGGCCGAAGGGATTGCCGTGATAGCGTCCGCCGCGCGGCACCGGTGCCTGCTCGTCCCAGCTCACGGCCTGATCGTAGAGGTCGCGGGTGTAGGCACCGAAGAACCACGGCCCGCCACCCTTGCCGGAGACCGCCAGGTTTCCCGCCACGTTGTCCCATGGCGAACGCAGGATGAAGGATGCCCGCGGGTTCCAGTTGGCCAGCAGGGCGTCCTCGAAATGCGGCGTCCCCGCCAGGGCGCCCGACGCCGAAAGGTTGGACGGATGTTCGTTGAACCAGCGCAGGCGGATCCCCTCGCGGGTCCGCACGTTCGGCACCACCGTCGGATGGGGATCCGCGCGGTCGAGCAGCTGCATCGGCATCCGCTCATATTGGTTCCACGACACCCGCGGCTCGCGCCCGGCACCGAACTGCAGCGACGCCGACAGCACCGACACCTGCGGCAGCGCGTCGAAGTCCTCGAAGGTGATCGTGCTGGCAAAGCCGACGTTTTTCAGGATCGCCCGCGTGTCATCGCCCTGGTTTTCGACCCCGTAGCGGCCGACCCCGCTCCAGTAGGGCGTCGGCGCGTACCAGAACGAGGTCGGCCGGTAGGGAATGCCGCCCCCGATGTCGGTACCGGAGATGTAGTAGCAACGCGAGGGATCCGGGGCCACCGTGCAGCTCAGCTCGTTCGCGTTCAGGTTGTACGGCCCCTGACGGTACGGGCTGAGCGAGTCATATTCCGCCGCCCGCGCCGGGGAAAAGACCAGGCATTCCCCGGGCCCGAACTTCGTCAGCGGGATCGTGAAATAATAGGATCCGATGTAGGGGTCCAGATACCCCTCGGTGCTCATGATCGCCTTCCCTTGGGCGTTGAACTGGGTGCTCCGCCCGCCCTCGAAAGACAACCACTGGCCGTTGAAGCGGCGCTCGATGCCGCCGATGAAGTAAACGTTCTCGGTCCACAACTCCTGGCGGCCGTTGCCTTGGATCATTACCATCATCCGGTCCGACTGCAGCTCGCAGTTGTAGGGGTTCCAGAGGACCACGCGGGGATAGTGCAGGTGCCTCAGCTGGTATTCCGGGGTCGACCCCTCGCTGGAATCGAGGAGGAAGGTGCTGAGGTGGGTGTAATTTGTCGCCTCGACCAGGATCGGCTTGAGCCCCGAGCGCTGGTTGCCGGCCAGCTTGACCGGTTGTTCGTTCGCCAGCGCGAGGTTCCGGCTGGTTGCAGCCGCCCCTGAGCCCAGGTCGGTGAGTTTCGACGGCAGGATGGCATTGGAGAAAGTCGTCGCATTCTTCGCCCAGTCGCGCAGCACCCCGAAACGCGGACCGGCCTGGCGATAGCGGGAAATGCCGGTGTCGCCGGGTTCACCGATCATGACTTCGTCGTCCGACAATCCGGGAAGACCTTCTTCCGCGTCGATCGAGCCGCCGCTCGCGAGATAGGCGGTGAGGTCCTTCTTCAAGCCGCCGCGCATCACGTCCACCAGGACCCCGCTGGACTCGGCGGTGAAATCAAAGGCGTGCTCCTGCCGCCAATCCGAGCCCGCATCGGTCAAAGCCGCCGTGCCCGCCGTCGCCAGCCGGCGGCTCTCTTCCGCGGTGATCTCGACCGAACCGCCCATGAAAGAGGAATCCGCCGACTGCGAAGCCATCACTCGGAACATCCCGCCATTCCCGGGCGCACCCCGGTCCGCCGGCGTCCCGGAACGCGGGTCGGTGGTTGCCAGATTGGCCCGGACCCCGAGGTCGCCGGTCCACCAGCCGTAGTGGCCGGTCTTCTTGCCGCCCTCGTCCGCGACCTCGACCAGGGGCACCTCGACGGCGCCCGAGCTGGCATCCCCGGTCGTCCCGGCGCCCACCATTTCGACCGTTTCGCCCTTTGCCCCGAGCGTGGGCTCACCGTCCCCGCTGACCAGCCACGACATCACGTCCTCGCCGGGAGTGCGGCCGGTCCCCCAGCGCAAATCCTTCAAGCCGCCGTCCAGATCGTCGCGCTCGAACCACGAATCCATGCCCTCGGGATGGGTCCGCCAAACACCGGTCCATTGCGGTTGGGCGACGTGGTCGCCGAGCAGCTCCGCGGTGGCCGAGACCCGCCGGTCCGGTCCCAGATTCTCCTGCAACTGGCCGATCGCCAGCATCAGCGCCATGCGGGCATTTGAGCGCGCGACCGTGAGCTGGTCCTCGCGCCCGGAGCGGCGGAGTTCGATCGATGCAAGGCTCATCAACCCGACCGCCAGGATCATCAGGAACGACAGCATCAGCATGCACACCACCAGCGCGAATCCGCGGTCGGATTCCCGGGGGGACTTCACGCACTGGAATGCACCAGTCACAAAAAAGTAGTTACATCGTGTTTTCTACCACCGCGAGCTGGAATTTTGGCCCGATCGCCGCACAAACCCTGCCAAATGCACGGTTTTCACCCGGTCCGGGGTCCTGTTAGCCCCTCATCGCGGCACGGCATCCTGGCCTGCTTCCGCCGCGGCACCCCGCAGTTCGCCGACGAAGACACCGGTCACCGGAGACGTTTCCTTGCCCGCCGGGAGCCCGGCCGCCACGCAGACCGGCTCCGGTTCCGGCTCGAGCCTGACCACCGCCATGCGGTCGAGGTGGCTGCCCGCGGCCATCAGCGCGATCCCCAGTCCCGCCTGTACCGCCGCGCCGAGGCTGGTGACGCCGTCGAATTCCCCCGCCACCTTCGCGTCGATCCCGTGCTGGCGGAAAAAGCGGCTCACCGACTGCCAGTATTCCGGGTAGTCGGTGCGCGAGAAAAGCAGCAGCCGCTCGCCATCGAGCTCCGCCACCGCGACCTTCTTGCGCTTGGCGAAGGGATGCCCCGCCGGAACCGCCAGCTGGATCGGGTGGCGCCGGATGGTCTCCCAGCGCACCGCCTGGGCATCGCCCTCCCACGGCACCGTTACCACCACGTCGAAGCGGCCCTGCGCCAGGCCCTCGCGCATCTCGGCGCTGGAACTGTCGGAAAGCTCCACCCGGACCCTGGGGTGGAGCTGCGAAAAGCGCTCCAGCGCCAGCCCTAACAGCGGGCCGGCCAGCGACGGCGAGAAGCCGATGCGCAGGGGCTCGCCGGCGGCCTCGGCGCGCACCTGCTTGACCACCCGCGCCGCCCGTTCCAGCAGCTTGCCGCCCTCGCTCACCAGCAGCTTGCCGGCCGGCGTCAGCGTCACCGAGTGGGCCCCGCGGGTGAACAGCTCGACCTCCAGTTCTTCCTCCAGTGCCTTGATCTGGCGGCTCATCGCCGGCTGGGTCAGGTTCATCCGCCGCGCCGCCGCCGTGATGCTGCCTTCCTCCGCCGCCGCCACGAACAACTGCAACTGCCGCAATTCCATGGCCGGCTTCTAGCAGCGGGCCCCGGCGCTGGAAAACGCAATCCGCCGCCATCGCCCGGGAGGCATGCTCAGCCTGCCGACACGGCATTGGGCAGATCCGGGATCCATGAGATGATGACGCCGTGAAAACGAACACCGACCTGACGATCCGCCGCTCCGGCGAACGCGGCCATGTGAACCACGGCTGGCTCGACAGCCGCTTCACCTTCTCCTTCGCCGACTACTACGATCCCGCCCACATGGGCTTCCGCTCGCTGCGGGTGATCAACGACGACCGCATCGCCCCGCGCGGCGGCTTCCCGACCCATCCCCACCGCGACATGGAGATCTTCTCCTACGTCCTCGCCGGCGAGCTCGCCCACCAGGACAGCATGGGCAACGCCCGCGTGCTGAAGCCCGGCCAGATCCAGCTGATGAGCGCCGGCAGCGGCGTCACCCACTCCGAGTTCAATCCTTCGCCCGACGCCGAGGCCAAGCTCCTGCAAATCTGGATCCTCCCGCGCCAGCGCGGCCTCCAGCCCCGCTACACCGAGTGGGAACCCACCCCGGAGCAGGCGACGGCGGCCAAGGTGCTGGTGATTTCCCCGGACGGCCGCGACCACTCCGCCACCATCGCCCAGGACGCCGACATCTACCGCCTCAAGCTCCAGCCGGGCGAATCGGTCGCCCACACCCTCGCCCCCGGGCGCGGCCTGTGGCTCCACCTCATCCACGGCGAGGCCGATTTCAACGGCACGGGAATAAATCCCGGTGATGCCGCCTCCAGCGAGCGCCCCGGGGATTTCACCCTCACCGCCAAGGACCAAGCCGTCGAAGCCCTGCTGTTCGACCTCGGCGCCTGACTTTCACGACCACCACCAACGAATCCACCAACCATGAAAATCGATATCCTCGCCCTGCCCGCCGCCGTCTTCGCGCTGAGCCTCGTCTCCTGCGAAAACCCCGCGGACAAGACCGCCGACGCTTCCGTCAAGGAGGCCGTCGCCAAGAGCTCCACCACCGGCACCGGAACCAAGTACGTGTTCACGCCGGAATCCACCATCGGCTTCACCGGTTCCAAGGTGACCGGCAAGCACGACGGCGGCTTCAAGAGCTTCACCGGCTACTTCTCGGTCGCCGACGGCGCCCCGGTCGGCAACGACCACAAGGTCGTCATCGACATGACCTCGACCTGGTCCGACGCCGAGAAGCTGACCGAACACCTCAAGGCCCCCGATTTCTTCGACGTCGAGAAGTTCCCTGAAACCACCTTCGACGTCACCGAAATCAAGAAGGAGTCCGACACCGCCTACACCGTCTCCGGCAACTTCAAGCTGCACGGCGTGGAGAAGAACATCAGCTTCCCCGCCACCGTCAGCCAGGACGGCGACACCGTGAAGATCCAGGCGGAGTTCGACATCAACCGCAAGGACTTCGGGATCCTCTACCCCGGCAAGACCGACGACCTGATCCGTGACGAGGTGGTCATCCGACTCGATCTCCAGGCCAAGCCGGAAGCCTGATCCCGACGCCGCGATCTCGCTGCGGTCCGGGCGCAATGCCCGGGCCGCTTTTTCGTATCCTTGCACCGCCTCCGGCCCCCTGCTCGAAATCCGGCGTGAACTTCTACTCCGCCGCCGGCTTCCTGTTCACCGGACTACTCTGGATCGCGCTCGGAATCTCGATCTCGTGGTGCTTCCGACGGATCGACGAGGCCACCGCCTCGCGGCTCGCCGCGCCGTTCCTCATCGGCCTGGCGACCTGTTCGCTCGCCGTCACCTATGGCTTCGCCATGGAACTCTTCGTCGCGAACTACAGCGGCGCGAAATATGAACTGGAAGCCCTGCAGTTCCGCCTTTCCGGTCCCTACGCCTGGTTCTACGGCCTCCAGCTCGCCGCCAACGCGGCACCGGTCGCCTTCCTGGTGCCAGCCGTCCGCCGGTCGATGAGGTGGACCACCGGACTGACCATCGCCGTTTTCCTGGCGGCGCACCTCACGACGTTCATCACTCTCGCCCACATTGGAGCTGCCCAGCCATGAGTACTTCGATCGCGCCGGTCGCCGAAGGTCTTTGCCGTCAGGGCGAATCGTGCTAACGGTTCCCCTCGAAACGCCGATTCTATGGCAACTCCGAACCTGTTCTCCCCCTTGAACGCCATCGCAGCGGCTGCCGCGATGGCCCTCTCATCCTGCGCCACCGCGCCCCAGGCACCGCCGAGGAAAGCCGAGCACGTCCTCTATGAATGGTACGACGACCATGGCCCCGGCGAAGTGAAGGTGCACATCGACCTGACCGAGCAACGGGCCTACTACACCCGCGGCGGGCGGGACATCGGTTGGTCCTACGTTGCCACCGGCAAGGAAGGCCACCGCACCCCGTCGGGCACCTACTCGATCACCGAGAAGATCGTCGACAAGTACTCGAACCGCTACGGCTGGATCGAGGACGAGTGGGGCAATGTCACCAACGGCGACGCCAAGCCGAGCACCCGGGTTCCCGCGGGGGAGCGCTACGTTCCGGCGCCGATGCCCTATTGGATGCGTCTCACCAGTTACGGCATCGGCATGCACGCCGGCGTCATTCCCCGCCCCGGCGAAGCGGCTTCCCATGGCTGCATCCGGCTGCCACGGCAACTGGCGCCGCAACTGTTCGAAGTGGTTCGGGTCGGCACGCCGGTGAGGATCTCCCACTGACACTCACGGCAGCGGCCGGCCGCCGGAAAGCTTCCACTTGAGCAGCGGCAGGGTGATCGCGGCAAGCCCCGCCGCCCCCGGATGCACGCCGTCCGGGACGTAGCCTTGATAGGTCGCGGGATCGTTTGCCTGCAGGCCCTCCCAATTCGGATGGTTGTCGACCAGCCGCAGCGCCCGCTCGGCCGCAACTTCGCGGTACATCTGGTAGTAGGCCGCCAGCTCCGGCCGCAAGGTCGCGGACTGGTTGCTGCCCGACGGCGAGTTCCAGACCGTGTTCATCGTCTGCAGGATGATCTCCACCTCGGGGTTCTGCGCCTGGATGGCATCGATCATCACCAGCAGGTTCGCCCGCGCCTCGGCGACGCTGAGCGACGGGGTGCCGTCGCTGTAGCGGAAGGCATCGTTCATCGCGAACTCGATGAACACGGCGTCCGGATCATGCGCCAGCACCTTCGCATCCAGTTGTGCCACGCCTTCCGCGGAATTCTTGCCGCTCAAGCCGCTGTTGATCACCGTCAGCAGGCCCGGATACTTCGCCGACAGCCAGGCATTCATCTGCCCGACCCAGGCCCCGCCCGCGGTGAGGCTGGTGCCGTAGACCACCACCGTTTCCGGCTGCCCCGCGGCGAGTCCCAGCACGAAGCCCGCGGGATCCGTCTGCAGGGCCACGCGAAAAAAATGGCGGTCGCCGTCGCGCGGCACGATGAAGTTGAAATCCTCGAAGGTCGTCCACGCCGGCCCTTCACCCGGGCCCTCCAGCGAGAAGCCAAAATTGAACTCGCCCTCGCCCGTCTTTTGAAAGCCCGGCCGGGTGAGCCGCAGGTCGAAGATTTCTCCCTCGGAGTGAAGCCCGAAGTAGCCGGGATGCCCGGCGACGGCATCGATGAACGCCTCGTTCGAAACCAGCGGGTCGAGCCCCAGCATCAACTCGCGGATGTCGCTCATGCCGTCGCCGTCGCTGTCCTCGTCGTCGTCCACCGGCAGAAAGCCCACCGCGTCGGCGATGACGTAGCCGTTAGCCCCCGTCGTCTTGATCACCACCCCTTCGCCGGGCGAACCGGTGAAGTCGTGGATGCCGAGGAGATTCCATCTTCCCCCGTTCGAGCGCTGGTCGACGGTGACCGTCTTGACCTCCCCGCCGTAGTGGATTTCCACCGTCACGTTCGACGCCCGGTTGGCGTGTTCGGTCCAGCGCAGGAACACGCCCAACGACCCGCTGGCCGCCTCGGGCAAGGCATAGCTCACCTCCTTGCTGCCCTGGCCGGCATTTCCGTCGTGCAGGTAGTCCGTGCCGACGAAGCCCGCCGTGGAATTGCCGGAGGTCCAGGCGCCGGTGATCTCGACCCGCTCCGCGTCGGTGTTGTCGACGATCATGCTCGGCACGCCGACCACCGGATCGCCGAGCGCCTGCCCCGCGGCCACCAGGGCTTGGCGGAGTTGCGGGTAGGCGACATCCTGGACGTCGATGTCCTGGTCGATCGCGATGTCCGCGGCCAGCGCCGCCGACTGCGACAGGATCATGAACACCGGCTCCATCCGGATCGACCCGAAGGCCATGTGCGAGGCCGAAAGGCTCCACGGCACCAGCAGGTTCGGGCATTCGCCGCGCTTCGGCACGATCGAGCGGTAGGACACCGGATACGGGTTCGCCACGGTGAGCTGGACGTCCCCCTCGTTCTTCACCATGCCGTTCTTCACGTGCCGCTGGACGTGGTGCGAGTCCATCGAATAGGCCGCCAGCCCCACCGAATCCGCCGCGATCGCGGCGCCGGTGCAGTGCTGCTGGGTCATCACGTAGTCGGACACCATCCGCCGCGCCTCGCGGACGTAAAGTTGGTACGGCCAGTGGCCGTTGTCCGTGAACTCGTCCGCCGGCAAGCCCCAGGCGGCGTAGGCGTTGCGGATCGAAAGAGGCACGCGCGGATGATTCTGCAAGGTCCACACCAGGCCGCGCTGCCAGTTCTCATGCTCCAGGGCGAGGGCGATCCGCTGGTCGTGGCCGAGCGTCGTCCAGTCCCAGCCGGGCCCGTGGTTCTTGCCGATGAAGTCGGTCGAGATGCCGCCGGTGTTGTTTGAGTCGGTCTTGCGGTTCGGCATTAGGTCGAACTTGAAGAAGCCCGAGGTTTGCCCGGCCTCGATCGCCCGGAACAGCAGTTCGTAGTCGTCCTCGTCGTAGCCCGCGGGTTGCGCGATCGTCACCCGGTTGGCGGCGACGTCGGTGAGCGCCATGCGGAAGCAATAGGCCTGGAGCCGCCCGTCGCCGCTGCCATCGGTCCCGCCGGCATCGGCCTCGACCCCGGGCAACAGGCCGCTGCCGGGATCTCCCGCAACGACGTAGGGGTCGATGTTGTTAGGAAGCTGGTTCTTGGTGGCCCTGCCCGCCTGGATGCCGCTGACCGACTCGCCATAGGTGCTGTTCGGCTCGCGGCCGACCGTGAACGACACCCCCGCGCCGGGCAGCAGGTCGCCCTCGTAGCTGGCATCGATGAAGATCTTCCCGGCATACTCGCCGCCGCCTTCGAGGCGGATATGGTCGATCTCCCCCGCGTCCATCACAACCCCGCCGGCGAGATCGAGGCGGCCGGTCACCACCGGCACGCTTTCGTCGGCCAGCAGTTCGACGAAGATGCTCTCCGCGACCTTCGGCTCGAACACCGAGGCAACTTCCGTGGTCGCGTTGAAGGCGGGGCCGCCTTGCCCCGAATTGCCGTAGCTGGCCCGCGTCTGCCAGTTCCACGCCGCGTCGTCCTGGTAGTGGAGATAGATGCGGTGATAGAACTCGCGGCTGAGGCCGCCGAGGATGGAACTCTTGCCGAGGTCGGTCCAGCCCAGCCCGCTCGACGTCAGGCCGCCCAGGTGGAGGGTCGGGGAGATCAGCACGACGCTCTTGCCGGAACGAGCCGCCTGCACGGCGGCGATTACCCCGCCCGAGGTGCCGCCATAGACGACGACATCATAGGGAACCGGATCGGCGCCGGCGGAACAAAGCGTTGCCGCCAGGATGAGAGCGCGGGATTTCATGGAATGGGCGGGGCCCTGGATCTTTCTCACGGTGTATCGGGGTGCAAGCGCAGGAACTCCGGGTCCGGTGACGTGGTCACCGGTCCGCCCTGCTTGGAAATACTAAACTTATCGTCGCAACAATCCTCACGGAAGAGGGCCGGCACCGCCGAACCGGCGGCGGCGGCGAAGGCGCTGGGAACGAGGTGAAACTTCATGGCGTCAGCGGTCGAGAAGGGTGACCCGCAGGTAGTTCCTGTCCGCCGGCAGCTCGACCGACCGGTTGTAGGTCTCGAGCACCGGCCACGCGCTGAGGTCGCCGCTGTGCTGGACCTCGAAGGTGAAACCCACCGGGCCCTCACCCGACTTCGGCAGCACCACCCCGCCCTTGCCGAGGGCCAGCATCCCGGCGTCGCTGAACAGCCCGAAATACTCCGGGTGCGCCTGGATCGCCGCGATCAGACTGGCATCGGACACCCCGGGGTCGAGCCCCAGCACCGCCTCCTGGGCATCGGTCAGGCCGTCCCCGTCGCTGTCGTCGCCACCCGCCGCGGCATGGGGCGAAACATCGGCATAGGTCGGGCCGATCCTCAATTCGTCGACAAAGAGCGGGCTCCCGTCCTGGCCGGCGATGCGGACGCGGTCGAAATCGAAATCCGCGAGGCTGACCACCCCGTCCGGGAAAGACGGCACTCCTGTTAGAACGGGATCGATGAAGGCCTCGACCTGGTCGTTGCCACCCGAACCGGTGCCGCTGCTGACCTTGAGCACCACGAAGTGGGTCACACCGAACTGCCCCTTGCTCATGGTGATGCTGCCGTTGCCGACATTGAGGGCCATGGTGGGGCCGGTATTGGCGCTCGAGTTGCTGATCCCGAACACGGACGTCGCCCCGCGGTAGAAGCTGACGCCCTCGAACTTCGAGTTCGACCCCGGCAGGTGATAGAGGAAGGAGATCCACACGTCGGACTTGAGGCCGTCCACGTCCCTGAAGCTGCGGGTGGTGGCGACGTTGGTGGTGTCGAGCGAGAACCCGGCGGTATTGAGCACATTGCCGTTGCCATCGGTATAGCCGAGGCCTTCGCTGCGGACGACGCAGGACTCGCCGTCCTGGGTCCAGCCGGCGGACCAGCCGGTGCCGCCGGACTCCCCGGTGACATCGGCGGAGGCGGAGTAATCGAAGGACTCGTAGGCCAGTTCCGCGGCGGACAGCACGGCCGGCAGGCAGGTCGCCGCCACCAGCAGGCACGGACGAGAAAGTCGGGGTTTCATGGCTTGGTTCGAGGGTCCTCCAAACTCGGCGTTCAACGGCGGCGGCGCAAGAACGCCAGCAGGCCGATCCCGCCGAGCAACGCACCGGACGGCTCCGGCACGGCCACGATCTGCACCATGTTGAAGAAGCCGCGGGTCTCCGTACCGGTTCCATCCGACGCCAGGAACAAGGAATCACCGGCACCCAGGGTCACGTTGAGCGCGACGTAATTGTCGCCGGCGATGAAGCTGTTGTAGGCCGCAGGATTCGGGGTTGCGGCGCCGAAGTTCGATTCGACGCTGCCGGTCAAGGCACTGAAGCCGAAGGTCGACGAGAGCGCCCCGGAGCCGGCGTAGAGGGTGATCGGCAGCTCCGCGACGTTCGAGTTGGTGTTCCGTCCCATCACGTAGACGGTGTATTCGCCGGCGGTCAGGCCATCGACCCGCAGGCCGATCGCGGTGTTGGATGCGCCACCCAGCCAGCCGGCCCTGCCGGCCGCGGAATTGCCGGTGTTGTTGCCGTCGCCGTAGATCGACCCCGCGTTGGAGACCAGGTTTTCAAAGCCGCCGACGCCACCTCCCGAACCGTAGAGGGCCGCGGTGTTGATGGTCGCGGCGCCGAAGCCGATCGTGCCGCTGCCCGCGCTGGTCTCGCTGCCGAAGGTCACCGTGACCCCGGTCGCCGAGCTGCCGTCGCCATAGGACAGCGAGCTGCTCGCGGCGGTGGTGGCGAAATTGTTCCAGGTGGTTTCCGAGGCCGCGACCGCCCCGCTGGCGTGGCCCGGGCTGAGGTCGAGGTAGGACCCACCCACCGCCCCCGGATCGCTGCCGTGGGTGGTGTGGAAATTCAGAAGCAAGCTCGAGGCCTGCAGCGGGGAGCTGGCCGCCAGGAGGGCCGCGGACAAGGTGGGGACGAGGGTTTTCATGGGTTTTCGCGATCCATCCGGCACCAACGGCGGGCCGGGAATCCCCCATGAATGACGGCTCTCCGGCGGGACTTAGCAGATCGGGGTGAAAAATTTCCCGGTCCTGCTAACTTCGGGCTCCCCGGGGCCATTCCTAGGATGACACGAGACGATGCCTGAGCGAACTCCAACCGAGGACGAAGCGCACACCGCGGCGGTGCAGCGGCTCTTCGTGCAATTCCAGCCGGCAATCCGCGGCTACATCCTCGCGATGATCCCGGACTTCCCGTCCGCCGACGACGTGCTGCAGGAGACCTTCCTCGTGGTCACCCGCAAGGCCGCCTCCTTCGAGATCGGCACCAGCTTCCCGGCCTGGGTGAAGACCATCGCGCGCTTCAAATGCCTCGAGGCCATCCGCGCACGCCGCAACCGCTTCGAGTGCTTGTCCGACGAGGTGCTCGAAGCCCTCGGGGCCGAACGCGAGGGCTTCCGGACCGACACCGACGAGCGCCTCGTCCACCTCGCCCAATGCATCGACCAGCTCGCCCCGCAGGCGCGCCGGTCGATCCATTTCCGCTACCAGAACGACCACCGTCCGCCGGAGATTGCCGGCCTGATGGGTTGCACCGTCCAATCGGTCAACGTCACCCTGTCCCGCGCCCGCGCCTTCCTCCGCGACTGCGTGAAAGCAAAAATCTCCGCCACCCCCACCTGAGCCATGTTCGACGAATCCCGACTCGAGCGTCTGGTCGATGCCTACTTCGACCAGCAATTGACGGCCGCGGAGAAGCGCGAGCTCGAAACGATGCTGCTCGGCTCGTCGCGCGCGAGAGAGATCTTCCTCGACCGCTCTGACTGGCACGGCCTGACCCGCGAGTGGGCGATGCAGCGCCAGGCGGAGATGCTGATGGGTGACATCGACCCGCCCGCGAAGGTCGTCCCTTTCCGCCGCAAGGCCTGGCTCGGCGCCGGCATCGCGGCCTGTGCGCTGCTCGGCTGGTGGCTCCTTCCCCAGCGCGCCCCGCAGCCGGACGCCGGCATCGTCGAACATCCCGCCAACCCGGCCCGCGACGACGTCGCCCTGCTCGCCCAGGCGATCGACGTCGAATGGGAGACCGGCAGCCACAGCGTCGGCACCGCCTTGCCGAAAGGGCTGCTGAAAATCGCCCGCGGCACGCTGCGGCTCGACTTCTACAGCGGCGCCCGCGTCATCCTCGAAGGTCCCGCCACCCTCGACCTGCTGTCGCAGGATCTCGCCCGCCTCGACCACGGCAAGCTCACCGCCCGGGTGCCCCCGCCGGCGGAAGGCTTCACCATCCTCAACGCCAACCTGCGCGTCATCGACCGCGGCACCGAGTTCGGCATGAGCGTCAATGGCAGCGACGACTGCGAGGTCCACGTCTTCGACGGCGAGGTCGAGTTGCAGGGCGAGGTCCCCGACACCGCCGCCCGGGCCTTGTTCGAGGGCGAAGCGGTCTCGATCCGCCAGGGCAAGTCGTCGCCCATCACCGCGGACCGCCGTTCCTTCGCCGACCCGGCGTCGATGATGCAAGCCGCCGCCCGCGACAGCGCCGCGCGGATGGCGTCGTGGCGGGCCCGTTCGGAGGCCTTCCGCCAACTGCCGGACCTGTTGGTCTACTACAACTTCGAGGACCTCGAGCCCGGCAGCATGATCGTGCAGAACCAGGCGAGCGGCGCCGATGAAGCCACCAACGGCTCGGTCATCGGCTGTGAGACCCTGTCCGGCCGCTGGTCGAAGAAGCTCGCCCTCGGCTTCGCCAAAACCAGCGACCGCGTGCGCTTCCGCGCCCAGGGCCTCGCGCCCGCCCTCACCATGATGGCCTGGGTGCGGGTCGACAGCCTGCCACAGGCGCACAACTCGCTGCTCTCGATGTCGCCCGACCAGCTCGGCGAGATCCACTGGAAGCTCGACCAGTCCGGGCGCCTGCTGCTCGGCATGCGCTCCGACGGCCGGCAGATTTTCGAGTCGTGGGAACGCCTGGTCAGCCCGACCATCGTCACCGGACAAGACTTCGGCCGGTGGATCCATTTCGCCACCGTGATCGACAGCGAGCAGGGCGTGATGCGGCACTACGTGAACGGCAAGGAAGTCGTGTCCGCGCCGATGATGCGGCGGGTGCCGGTGCAACTCGGCCTCGCCAACCTCGGCAACTTCGATGCCTCCTCCCCCGACCGCCAGGAGATCGGCGAGCTGCGCAATTTCAACGGCCGCATCGACGAGTTCGCCCTCTTCCGCCGGGCGCTCAGCGAAGAGGAAATCGCGGCGATGAAGTGAGTTCGGGCGGGCGGTTCGCCTCACCGATCCCGCACCCATCATCCCTTCCATCCCGCAGGCCAACGAGACACAGCGGCTAATTCAGGAAGCCGAGAATCAGGGAAAACACGCTGCCCGCGTTGCTTTGGAGTGCGCCGGCAGAGGGAGCGCAGCGACCGGCGACGGCGCTTTGTTGCGGCTGACCTCTCCCCACAGGCCAGCCGTCCCCGACACGGCCCCACAGCACACCCCGGCGATTCATTACCGGAACGTCCCGCCCCCCCCTCCGACTCCCCGAAAGCGGTGTCGCCGCTGCGCTCTGCCACCGCACTCCAAGGTACTTTGGAGTGCGCCGGCAGAGGGAGCCCGCGACCGGCGACGGCGCTTTGTTGCGGCCGTCCTCACCCCACAAGCCAGCCGTGCCCGACACGGCCCCACAGCACACCCCGGCGATTCCTAGCCGGAACTTCCCGACTCCCCCTCCGGCGCCCCGAAAGCGGTGTCGCCGCCGCGCTCTGCCACCGCACTCCAAGATAATTTGGAGTGCGCCGGCAGAGGGAGCACAGCGACCGGCGACGGCGCTTTGTTGCGGCCGTCCTCACCCCACAGGCCAGCCGTGCCCGACACGGCCCCACAGCACACCCCGGCGATTCATTACCGCCCCCCCCCCTCTGACTCCCCGAAAGCGGTGTCGCCGCCGCGCTCTGCCACCGGCGACGGCGCTTTGTTGCGGATCGCCTCGCCTCCAAAAGCCGGAAGCCCCCCGAACTCCAGCACTTGGGAAACCCAAGCAGATCATCATCGCCATCATGCGCAAGTTGCTGCACCAGATCTACGGGATCCTCAGATCCGGCCTGCCTTTCAACCCTGACAAACGGGGCTTCCGGGCAACCTGAACAGCCCGCCGCACCAACCCCAAAAAGAAACCCAAAAAACAATCTTTAGCGTTGATCCTTCAACGCAGCATCTTGTTCGCCGATTAGTTTCTCGAGTTGCCCTATAGTCTCGTTGATCTTCGTGAAGTTGGCGTCCTGGATCCCGAGCACCCACGAACCATCCTCTCGTCGTAGCGGCAGAACCTCCACCTTGGTGAACGACTGCCCCTCGACAGTTCCTGAAACTCGGTAGTTCACGAGCATTGCATCAGGGCCATTCATGGTGTGCCCGATGATCTCGATCTTCGACGCCTCGCCCTGCTTGACGAGTGAGGCGTAAAGATCCGGAAACTTGGTCCGCTGCATCTCAAAGAGACTACGAATGAAAGCTCCATAGACCTCCCGAGGCTGCATCAGCTCAATCTCATCGGCCGAATCCGCCCACGTGACCAAATGCTCGAAGTACTGCTTCGCACCAGCCTTTTCAGCAAGTCTCGCCGCTTGGACGTGGAGAGCCTTGTATCGTTGGGCGTCCACTAGGCTGGTATGCGCCTCGACACCCTCGAATTCCAGTCGGGTCATCTGACGCAGGAAGTAGCCCGCCATCTTCTCAGGATCCTTGGGCACGTCCGCAGCCAGTGCCGTAGAGGCTACCAGCGCGATCACCGCAAAGCTGTGTCCGAACATCTTCATTTCTGTGGCGAACGTCTGAGAAATGGCGATCCCGACCCTCATGGCGGCACTCCGATTCTCGTTGCCCGATTGAATCACCACAGCGGAAACGCAACAAGGCCGCTGTAAGGGGTCGCCATCTTCGGCTTGTTCGGCAATTTCGTTTGCTCGTTAGCCCGCTGCCCGGAAGAGGAGAAGCCACGCCAACGGTACGCCGAGAATAATCAACCACGCCACGATCCGGACCAGGGATCCCGAAGCCGGCGGGGAAAAGTCGCGGTCCCAGTGATCGTCGCGAAGTGCAATCCGAGCGAGCAGATCTGGTAGCCAGATCATCGAGAGCGGAATCATGAACAAAAGTGAGGCCCGCACTGCTAGCGCGAGTCCACCGATTGAATACGCGATACACACCCAGAGCGCGACGAGCATGGTAGCAATCAATCGTTCAGGTGACATCAGTCGTGCCTTCTCGTAGTCTCCGTCCCGCATCGTGGGGTTATTCTGCCGAACGTCACAGCGATGTCACTGCCTGCCGACAGCGCGCTCCGACTTCAGGGTTGATGTTTGAATGGTCATTTCACTTTCGACTCAGCGCGGGCAGGCAGTTGATCATCCGCGACTCTTGTTCGGCAATTCGTTCGCTTTGCGTGGTGCATTGCTTCCAAGACTGGAGTGCGCCAGTCATTCTTCAACCAACGAGGCGTAGCAAATTGGTGGGTCCTCAAAATCGAGGATGATCGATTGATTGTGCCGTGGCCAAATCACAGCCTTTACGGAGTTGGGCTTCACCTCCGTCACGTCGAGGCGTGTAGGCAGATCCGCCAATGCCAGATCCAAATCGGCATCCGTGCCGCGATGGTATCCCACTGCGAATGCCAATTCAGCGGCGTAGTCGACGTTCCTCCGATACATCATGTCGTAACCGAGCAACTTCCAGCCCAACCACGGAATCGCGATCAGATTCAGAAGCAAGCTCGCAACAAGGATAAAGTTCTTAACGGAGATCTTCATTCTGAGCCGAACGTTTGAGCGCATCCGGCGGCGGGATGGAAGCCCGGATTCAATTTGGCGGCTTGTCGCCGTCGGATGGCGCGGCTTGTTCGCCTCTTCCATTCCAACCGATACTCTTGCGCGCACGTTCCGACCACTTCAGAACGCGAGGAAGCACCCATCCGAGGAGCGCCAACAGCAACATCAACTGGATAGCACCAAAGGACCCAAGCCGCTGGAAAGACCATGGGTAGTCTTCGAGGGGAAAGTGGGGCTCCGGGCGTTCTAAATAGCTCAATTCAGTCAGGTCTAGCCCGCTGGAAATCCCGGCGAAGAGCGACACGAACAATGTTAGGAAGGCAACAGCACTCAATCTCGGTCCGCGTAGTCCACACCAACAAAGAGGCACCCCGACGAGCAATAGACCCAACGCGGGTCGATAGAAGTTGAACGGCACGTCCCTTCCATGGTGCCCAAAGTACTTCTGCAGGAACCAAAGATCACACGCAGCAGTTCCCAACACCGCGACTATCGAGAGAATCGCGAAGGGCGCCCGCCACCTCTTGGGGACTTTAAGTTCTCTGAGCCTCATTTCAGGCGAACGATGAGCACGTGCACCACTACCAGCGGGGGCGCGCGTCGATCACGGGGTTGGGGTTGTAGTCAGGCGAAATCATCTCAACTAGGCGGCTGGTAGTGGTTGCACGGTGCGGCTTGTTATCCTCTTGGTTGTGTAGAATACGGGAATCGCGAGAATCCATATTCCAACCCATGTCAGAATAGAGTAATTCACCATGAAACCCATTGCCACATGCCGCATGCGTCCAGACATGGGATCTTGAAGAGTGTAGCCATGATGGCTCGGCCTTGGAAGCTGCCCGGTGTGGCAATCCTCCAAAACATCAAGCACATACTGTAACGTGAGTCGATTGGCAGGTCGGTCAGGAATCTCAAGGGTGGCGAGCAGGTGCTCGATATCAAGAGGCACGCGGACATCCCGATCCACTATCGTATCACTGTCGAGATCGAACAATAATCGGCCTTCCGGACGGTCTTCGTAACCCGAATTCAAACTCCACTTCATCGATATCTGATCATAAACTGGTGACACCCCGCCATAAACTTTGAATCGTCTCGGAGCCCGACCCTCCAACTCTATATCAGAAATCGAAGGGTCTCCCTCAACTGAGGGGAAAAAGTGTGATTGAAAGGAATAATCGAAAAATCCAGCTCCATTACCTGTTCCGCCCTGGCTTGAGCGTCTGAAGACCGTTCCAACGACCTGCATGCCACCAATCAGAACGGCCAGCCAGATTGCGGCGTGGAATGCGATCTTCATTTCTTGGGATAACGTCATAGCACACCAACCGCCTGACGGCAACCGCGCGTTGACTGTGAGTTGAGGGTTGTAATCACGGTGAGAATTCGACTCGAAGCGGGTCAGGCGGTTGTGGTGCTGCGGCTTGTTGGGCTTGACTTCTTAGTTCGCTGTTCTCCTGCGCCACTCCTCAGCTTGCTTGATTAGATCACGCCTCCGAGCCTCAATATCCTTGATGCGGGAGCGCATCGCGTTGCGTTCATCCAGGAAGGCTTGTGCTTCATCCGGAAGTTCCTTGCCTTCCGGTTTGGCCTTCTCCGCAGTTTCGATGAACTGTGCAAGATCTCTACGCTGGGCCAACGCGACCTCAAGCTTCTCGATCTCCTCGTCGCACTCCTTAATCTGCTCTTGGAAGCGAATATCGGTGGGATCGGTTAGGAAGCTGCCGCCCGACAAACTATGCTCAGAGACTCCCGCAGTATCGCTTGGTGGCGATGACTCACTGGACCGGCGGCAAGCAACTACGCTCAACCATAGAAGCGGAATTGCTAGCGATTTCGGTCTCATGTTTTTCTTGCCCAACGTCTCAATGGAGACGCGCGAACCAAAAGCCGCGCGTCGGGAAAATAGAAAGGATGGTAATCATGAGTGATGCCCGCCAACGAAGCGGAGGTAGAGCGTCGACTCCCATGGCTTGTTCTGCTTGGGAGATTTCCGGCAGCGTGTTGGTGGCTCGAATCGAGTCTCCGAAAGGTCTAGTGCGCATTAGAGAGTTCAGCGGCTGGCCCTCAGCATCGGTGATGAATCACTACATAGCAGAGGGTTCGGTGATCAGTATTAGTCTCGTGCGATCCAGGACTTCAGGAACTTTGAGCAGTCTGCTGGATCAGCCTGCCAAAAATCGACATATTCGCAGGCAGCCTCGTGAGCAGTCATGTCCTCCGGGATGTTCTGTGCTGCGTGGAATGCGTCGTCTAGTCCGATCAATACATCAGAGATGGGGCCGATCTTCTTCCGGTCATAGTGGCCCGAACAATGGAAGACAATCATCGCGGTCTGAACCTCAGTGATGAACTGGTATATTTTTGGATCCATATTTTTGCAGAACGTTCAAAGTGTAGGCAACCAGCGGGCTGAGGTGGAAGCTGAATTCACCACTGGAGCAGACCAGCCCGCGTGGTTGCCTACCATGGCTTGTTCGCGTTTTCCTAGTTGTAGGGTTTCACCGGAATGGGCGGTAGACCCAGATTCTTCCTGGCGGTGGGAAAGTCGCGGAAAACCCTTTCGTAGTAAGCCTGTGACTCGTGGGATCTGATGTAGTCCATCCTGCCGATCCAGTATTCACGATAGGTTCCCCATGCTTTGGGACACGACTCTCCCTTTGCCTCGCTCTCGAGAACATGGGAAAAGAACGAAATCGAAACTTCTGCCGAAGGTGCTCCACGCCTGTTCGAAGCGACATCAGTCCTGCTTCGATACTCATTCGGTATGAGATTGATCATCTCGCATCCGGAAATCGCCAAAGCCGTTCCCACGGCAACAATCTTCCTTAAAGTCTTCATTCTGGAGCGAACGTCATAGCTGTGGCAGCGGCGGAAAGGAAGCCCGGATTCAAAGAAGAACGTTGCCGCCGCTTGCCACCAGCGCCTTGTTGTGCATTGGGAATCCCGTGAAGTCTCCGGGTCTGGCTGCGGACCGCCCGGTGGGAGAGAAACCGCGGCGATCCGGCCCGCGACGGCTGCTGGAAACCTTGCGATCGGCCCATCCGTCGCCGCCCCGCCCTGGATCGATGCCGAAACTCCGACACCCGCATCCCGGCATCGCGCTTCAAGACGCCTGCTCTGCGACCTACTCCGAGATCGAATCTTCCGCCTGCTTGTCGACCCTCTCGACCGGCCTTCGCAACACGGACACTCGATCACCGAGGCACCCGAAAGCCATTTCCGCACAACGTCTAAGGAATGGCGTCGCCGGCTTGCACGCACAAAATTAATCAGACGGCTTCCTCGGCGTCGCCATCTCCGACTTGTTATCCTTCTTTGTTGTTTGATAGACATCGGAGGCCAATAGCCCTTCTGGAAGCTCAATAATATCTCGAAGCATCTTGCAAAGTTCATTGTCCTTACCCCGCGTCCCGGAAATGGAGAGTCGCAGCTTCGGCTTCACCCAGGTGAGACAGGTGAAGCAAAGACTCGTCTTTAGGCGCTTGCCCTCTGAATCAATAGCCTCAATACCGTAGATCGGATCATGCCCGCAAAAGTGATCAGCTTCAACGTTAGTAAGTGATTCTCGCAGCTTCGCTACAATCTTCGCTGCGTCCTCGGTGGAAGCTTCCTTGGTGCTAACTATTCCACGCGACTTATTGCTCCAATCGATCCAAAACTTTGTCTTCGTCTCCTGCTTATCGGTGTGGTCGAGCAGATGAACAATCAAGGCTGGCTCATCCGCAAAGCTCTGCGTGTGGCAGAAGAGGAAAACGATGATCGATAGAATCTTCATTTATTGGATAACGTCATAGCACACACACCGCCTGACGGCAGCCGCGCGTTGACTGAGGGTTGAGGGCCGTAATCACGGTAAAAATGCGACTCGGAGCGGGTCAGGCGGTTGGGTGCTGCGACTTGTTCGCTTGGTTTTTCGATTTTTGCACCACTACGAGAAATCAAACCAATCGAATACATCAGAGAGGTCAATGTCCGGCCACTCGAGCCAAGACAGGTCAATGTCGATCCCCAAGAACGATCCACCGCTGGCTAGATCCGCGAGAACCTCCGACTTCATGGCCACGTAGTCACAAACCTCTCCGGCAGCTTCATGGATGGCCGTGAAATCACTGGGTGAGGAAAACATGCAGTATGCCCAACAAACGATATCGGGCTGGTAGCCGCCATCGCTTGCGGCCCTCCTGATCTCAGCGGGCTTGTAATACTTCCGTTTACCATGCTCCTTCACCAAACGTTGCCCAACGTCACTGATGAATTTCTTCTTGTCTTCAGGTCTTAGCTCGCAAGCAGGCATGGCTCTGGGAATTTAATAGCGAACAGTATTTATTAACCCGGTGAGCATATCGGTTTTCGAGCTGCCCACCCGGACTTGATTGAACCGCATCCAAGCTTGGAAAGCACTGGCT
>NZ_JACZFQ010000131.1 GCF_014904755.1 Neoluteolibacter marinus | reverse complement strand
ATCGTTTCATCACACGGGGGACTTGAACCCCCTTTGGTTCCCGCCCATGATGGGCATACACAAGCCGGCACTGGGCAACCCGCTACCCGCCCCGAGTCGAAGTCGGAGGGTAACGACAAACCTCAACCTGAATCGGAGGGGCGCTCCCGGTAGCGGGTGCCAGGCCTCGACGTTCGGCAGAAAATGAAATACCTATTCTCATTCTCAGGTAGATCGGACCGCTTCGAGTGGTGGGTGATTTCTATCATCACCGACCTAGTCGCGCAACTCTGCCTGATCTTCGGGTTCCTGTCGCTCGATTCGGACGCCAGTCTTCGTTACGTTCAGGCTGGAGGCTTGTTTCTCTGTGTGATCGTGTCTCTCTGGATGTCGATTGCTGTGTCAGTGCGGAGGATGCGGGACCGCGAACGTTCACCGTGGCTTTTGCTAGCCGGATTGGTGCCAGTGGTAGGGTGGACTTGGTATTTCATTGAGTGCGGCTTCCTCCCTGCGCCAGGCGAGAGAGGGACAAGAGGAACACGCAAACTGGTAAGACGGATGGTAACAGCCAATGCCGAACAAGACGTCACCTAACGCCTGTCCCGCCTCCAATTCCAGCTTTCAAGGCCGCTACAATCTCAACCCCGTGTTCCACCCTCGCCCCCGGTCAGGCCTAGGAGGACTCGACGTTCGGCAAAGAATGAAATCACTCACCGCTAAGCAAGCCGCCGAGTGGTGTCGCAACCTAGGAGTCCCATCCGATCAACGCTCAGGCCCATCGTCCGAGATCTTGGTAGACCGGTTTGAGCTGCCCGCCGATTCAGGGGACCGCATTGCGATCGCTATGGAGCGACTGGCGGAATTCAGATCGGCATCTCGGATCTTAATTTGGATCACTGAATGGGGAGTCTGGCCATCTATTGATCGGTCAGAAGACTTTCGGGCGATTCGAGCCGATATTGGTGAGACCCGTTGGCTTCACGAGATCCCAGCCCACCTGGCGTCGAATGCCGATTTCGAGTATGTCCGCCGGATGACCGAATGTGCTGTTTCCTCACTATGGGACCTGTATTTGATCGGCCCGAAGGGCAGCAAGATTCTCCATTTTTCCCACGACGAGTGGGGCGGATCCCGCGGAGTCCCAACAACGCGGAGAATCTCAGATTAACCGCACCGATGAGGTACACACTGAGAACATTTTGGGCTCTCGCCGCACTCCTGTTCTTCCCGATGGGGGCAGCAACGGCTGCTGTCGTTGTCAGCAATGTGAGCCTGACACCCAATTCAATCACATTCGATTTGGCTGGGACTTTAGAAGGGCCGTCACCCGGCACCTTCAACCAGCAGATTTTCATCACCGCTGCGACAGGGTCCTTCATGCTCGATCATGTTTCAACAGGGACCGCTGTCACCTTTTCCACCACGAACGCGAATGGGCTGTTCGATTTCTACACCATCAATCAGCCCGGCAGATACCCGTTCACCTTGGCTACCGCCGCAAACTCTTCATACGTGGTGGGAGGGGATGTGACAGGCACCTATTCAGCGACTTGGACGAATGCCCAATTTGATCCAACGGGAGGAGCTACACTTGATTTCCATTGGGGAGCAGCGGGCGTCTTCGCCACCAACCCGCCAACCGGGACAGCAATGGCGCTGGGAGTGCCCATTCCGGAACCAACGGCGAGCGTTTTCACCGCATTGGGGTTGTTCACTCTGCTAGGGCGCCGCCGCAGGAATCAAAGGGCCGAGCAGGCCGGGGGGGGCGTCGCTTGACCGCCGTCTGGTTGCCCGCCGCTTCGTGAATGCGGAACGTCCCCGATGTCCCGGCGCGCGGCCTTGCGTCCGCGCCTCCTCTCTGAAACGCTAGGCCGATCAGGTATGCGCACGATTACATTACTCGGATTCTTCGCAGCAGTGCTCTTGCTCGCCATTCCGGCCCGGGGGGAGGACAAGTGGAAGGAGATTGAGAACAAGTCGTTCTCCTTCTCTGTTCCTCCTTCTTTCAAGAAGACCGGTGCACGCGGCAGGGATTCTTTCGTTGAGGAGTATGTGGCAGCCGGGATTAAGGTGATATTTGACTACGGGATCAACTCGAACGACTTCAGGGACTGGCCAAAGGACACGAGGTTCGAGGACTTGAAGATTGATGGCAAAGCGGCACGCCTGGGCACGGCCAAGCGGGAGCTTCACGCAGGTCTCCCTTATTCGACGCAGGTCCGCTTCAAGTTGGAGAAAGGCATGGCCTTGAGCATGTCTGCAGCCTGCAAGTCCGAGAAGGAGGTGGATCTTGCCAGAAAGATCTTTGAGACGATCGCTTTCAAGGCGAAGTAGGCCTAACGAAGTCGTTCGGCAATTTCGGTATCACCATGGAGGAAGAAAAAATTAGCCCGAAAGCAATCGAGAGCGTCGTTCCGCGAATCTACGTCGACTTGCCGGATGCGGGTCAGGGATCAATCAAACTCACGCCGGAAGATTCGCCAGTAGTGCGGGGGCTGCCAGGGGATATTCTCGTTCTTTATGCCTTTGATACTGGCACCCATTTCGAGATCGTATCGCAGGGCGATCGCGAGGAGCTCGGCGTCAGCTCCGATGAACTCCATGAGCGCGCGATCTCGAATTTACGGAACCTGGAGCTTGAGGTTCAAGCGCACCAAGGGGCGCGGGTGACGATGCTCACGGCTGGCGGCGACTACGAGGCTACACTTCTGCTTCTTCCGGAAGTATGGGACTCGGTCCAGGCGATGGTTGAGGGGGACATTGTAGCGTCGGTTCCGGCCAGAGACATCATCTACTTCGTCGGCGATTCCAGCCCAGAGAATATTTCAGAGCTGAGGGCCTTGACCTCACGCATGCTCGAAGTGGCAGACAAGCCATTGTCCCGAACCTTCCTCAGGCGAAGTGGGGACGATTGGGTGAAATACGAGGGCCATGCCGAGTAAAAAAGAAGCAGAGTAAATCGTTGCAGATCCAAGTCCTGCCAGCCACGGGTTGAAATCGACAGGAAATCACGGAACTGTAAGCTGACGCCGACTTGCGCCCTCGGCAGGGCGTTACGGGACTCAAACGTTCGGTAAAAAGTATGGCGGAGACCGAAATCGATATTCCCAGCCCTTTGATTGATTTCATCGCCGCTCACGAGATCCACTGTGTTGCCGGCTGCTGTGGCGAAGATGCTTTCGACTATTCCCCGGAGGCAATCGCCGAGAACGAATGGACGGAGAGGAGCGTCGCCGCGCTGGACCTTGATCTTGCACGGAGGCAAGTGGAAGAGTTCCGGGAGCGCGCGAAGAGCTGTCACGATGAGCCGTCGAATGACCGGATCAATCGATATTGGGAGGATGGTGATGCCGTTGATCAGTGGTGTGACATGATTCGTGGGCTCATCGGCTCTTGCGAAGCACATCTGAAAGCCAAGGCCGAACAAGGCAAGCGTGGCAACGGCGGGCAAGCTCGCTAGGTTGCTGCGCTCTGGAATCTCGACACCGCCGTGCCATAGCTACCAAGTTCGATTAAAAATCAAACAAACGCCGCCTCGTGTCGGATACCATCATCATTGCTGTAATAGCACTGGCTTCAGCCATCTCAGTGTTGCATGTTTGGGCGTTCTATCGAAAGCCTCGCGCACGGAGGGGGCCGTATCTGGCGATTTTGATCATCCTTGTCGTCGGAACCCTATTCATTCCGATCCACGGTGGCGACGGCCATTTGGCGCCAATCCGGCTCTGGGGCCCATATCAAGTATTGGCTATTCCAGAATTCTACAGCGCTAGCAATCGGGATTTTCTGATCGACAGTGCAATCATCGCAGCCCCCCTCATACAGCACGTCACATGCGTTTTATTGGCATCGCTCATCGTCCACAGACGTGGAAGAAGTGAACAAGCTGGCGCATCCGACGGCGATAAGCCGCCTTGTTGAATTCGGGCTTCCTGCGAGCCGCAGGATGGCCTAACGCGTTCGACCGAAATCCGTGACCAGACACACCACGATCTCTGTTCTTTGTTCGCTGCTTGTCGGCGAGCTCATCGGATATCTGGCGACGCGCGTTGGGATTTCAGGCTCACGAGCTGTCCAATACGAAACGACACACCCGACGATTTCTCGAACACGGGACTTTGCGCAGAAGATCATCGTTCCAGTTGTCGCTTTTGATAAAGCGTCGTTCGATGAGGTGATTGATTATCTGCGGAGCATGTCGCGGACCGGCGTTGAGATCCCTGGTGAGCCAGCGGCGTTCCGTCTCAATTTCATTGTGGTTGACCCCAAGAAGCAAGCGAAGCCCATCAATCTCAGAATGAATCCGGGCTTCCATTGCGCCGCCGGATGCGATCAAACGTTCGACCTTGGAAATGAAGGTAAGACGAAATCGAGCGTTGCTATCCTTGTGTGCCGCATTGGTTGGCTACATCGCCTGGATCTCATGGCCTCACATTGGCGAAGTGGATGTCGCCAATCATGCGGGTGTTACTAAGTCTGATATTGAACAGATCGTCCACAAGTTGGAGGGCGACGGTATGTTTTCCGGGCGGAGAGAACTGGCTACGATCGGATCATCTCTGATCGACCCTCGATCCAGGCCGAAGTATTTCGTCGAGATTGAGGGGACATCCGAAGCGATAGTGATTACCGCTGGCTACATCCGGGGAGAGCTCTGGGGAGGAGGGCCGGTGGTGGGCGCAAAGAAGAATGGACTCTGGGTTTTTGAACCTTACAGTGCCCTTTGGAAAAGCTGATCGAGAAGGAGACGCACTGTCGATCCAGTCGGAGCGCCGAGCCCCTGACCCGCCGCTACCTCTAGCTGCCATTACCAGTCCAACCTCACCCGCAATCAAAGCGGCGCCCCCGGGCAGGACCGAGAGGACTTCAACGTGAACCTGAAGCAGAACTGCCATGAGCGCTGATCGAATCGCCGAACTTCGCCCTGCAATTCGTGAGGCGATTGACGGTGCACCCAACACCTGCGTGACGTTTGAGATCGACGGCGACAGCGATAAGTGGCTGCAGTTTGTCGACCACACCATTAACGCCGCATATCCGCACATTGAAGATCCCTCACACAGAATTGAGGCCATGTCGGGCGTTGCGATACCTAGAATCGTCGATTGGGAGGCAGGAGAGTTCGCGACATTCGAGCTCGCGCGTGTTGAGCTTACGCCTCTTGCGAAGTGGATCGACGAGTATTTCGTGAGCATCCTAGGCTGCGATGCCGGAGGCTATCATTTCAGCATTGTCTTCCAGACCATATGAAAAAGCGGGCTAACCTGTTGCTGGAACTAACGCCACCATCGGACGCAGTCGCGGCGAGGTCGCTTGGTGTGCCAATTGCCGTCATGTCTCAGTCTCAACTTCGGTCGAAGATATGAAGATCCCTTTCACTCCGACCTGGGCAAAGGTCGAATCCCTAAGAGAGGGCTTCGGGCAGTTCCGTTACATCTTCGACAAGGACGTGGAGAAAGAGTGGAAGAAGGGATATGACCAACTGAACGTGGGGCGGCAGATGGCAGTCCGCTTCTGGTGGTTGACCTCCGAACTCAACAACGGCGGATTGGATCAGTATTTCTGGAACAGCAGCGGGGATTTTGCTTCAGACACAATCGCCGATCTGAGGCGGATCGGGTACGAGTCGGCGGCAGAGATTCTTGTGTCCGCGTCACAAAAGCTCTTCGGTGACCCGGGGCCGCCGCGCGAGACGCTACTCCGCAGGGCCGCAATTGAGGACCATTACGGAACCCATCCCTTCAACGACGACGATGATCGGGAGCGCCTCGCGATGCTCGAGGACAAGGTGAGCTTGGTTCGGGAGACTCGACAACTGGACTCGATTCAGAAGGATGTCGCCATCGCACTGGTCACTTGGATGCGAGTCAATCGGAGCGAGTTCACACATATAAAGGACACCGGCTAACAAGATGCTGTGTCGGAGAGCCAACGCGGAGGTGAGGTTCCTGGTGGTGGTTTTCAGGCCGGGTGGAAGCCGGTCTCGTTGGAGTTGCTCGGCAGTGCTGATTTGAGGATGCCGACGACGAGGTGCAGCAGTTTGCGCGTGACGGCGATACCCGGGCAGTCAGGGCGGGCAGGAAGAAGGCCCGGCGGAGCTTGTCCGGCTCGGAGGGCTCTCGTCGGCTGTCTTGTCTTTCATGGTTCCTGTCGGTAGCATCCACTTGCGGTATTGGTCCGGGACTCTTCAGGGCGGATCGATGCCCCTCCGCGATTCAGCACTCCCTGAAGCATTCGAACACATTCCATGAACCGTCGATCGTTGTTCGTCACGTTGTGCGTGCTGCTGTTTCCGATATTGGGCTGCGAGAGAAAGGCTGCTCCTCCGGCTGCGACCGTGGGACCTTTCGAGGTGAACGGCGACAGCGGGGTTGCGAACGGGGAGGCCTTCGGGATCAAGTTCAAGGTCGCGGGCTCGACCGGGGCAAAGACTACGTCGGCGCTCTCCGGATCGCCGGAATCAAGCAGCCGGGCGGAGATCCTTTTGGGGGATCATCTGAGGATCGAGCTCGAAACGGTTGCGGATACGGACCAGATTGTTTTCCGCTTGAACAGCCGCTCCTATGGCAAGCTCCAGCGGGGTGATGAAGTCGAGATCGGGGTGGATCAGGACGTCATGGTCAATGGTGAGAAGCGGTCGGATGCAGGTGGTCAATTTTCCGGTGGGGGCTAGGGGAGTGATCCAGGTGCGTCAGAACAACGCTTCAGCCGCGGGGAAGGAGGTCTTCCAACTGCATTTTCATGTGATCCCAAGCAAGGGTGCTTTGGCGGATGAAGCCTCGCTGATTTGGTATTCAGTGTCTGCTAGGTCGCTTTTTGTGATGAAAAGTGATCACGGTGGCGGTATAGCCGCGCCATGACGACGTGGTATTGCGGTTTTTCGATCTCCTGTGGGCTGATGGTCGCGGGAGTGCTCGCTTGCTTGTCCGGTCTAGCGAGGGCCGAACAGGGCGGGCAACGCCCGAATATCCTGTTCTTCCTGGTCGACGACATGGGGACCACCGACACCTCGGTCCGGTTCCTCCGCGATTCCAAAGGCGAGGTCATCGAGGCTCCGCTGAACCGGCGCTACCGGACGCCGAACATGGAACGCCTTGCGGCGCAAGGCCGGCTGTTCACGCAGGCACGGGCGTATTCGGTCTGCACGCCGACGCGTGCCTCGTTGATGTCGGGGCGGGAGGCGACGCGGCTTCACATCACGACCTGGACCGACCCGAGGAGCGCGGGCGACACCGGGGAGATCCATAAGCAGGGGATCTCCGGGCCGAAGTGGCGGATCGAGGGGCTCGATCCCGCATTGCCGACGCTGCCGCGTCTGTTGGGGCAGGCGGGTTACCGGACGATTCACTGCGGCAAGGCGCACTTCGGTCCGGACGACGGACCGGCGGGTGATCCCAAGAACATCGGCTTCGACGTCAACATCGCCGGCTGTGGGATCGGCGGACCGGGATCCTATTGGGGGACCAAAAACTTCAGTGCGGAGTGGCGGGGCGGTGGCAAGCGTTGGGATATCCCCGGCCTGGAGAAGTATCACGGCCGCGACATTTTCCTGACGGAAGCGTTGACCCGCGAACTGGCGGCAACGCTCGACGAGACCGTGAAGGAAGGCGTGCCGTTCTTCGCCTACATGGCCCACTATGCGGTCCACGCGCCCTTCGAGGCGGATGCTCGGTTCAGCGGGAACTATCCCGGCTTGATGGGCAAGGAGCTGGCCTTCGCGACGATGGTCGAGGGCATGGACAAGTCGCTCGGCGACCTGTTGGACAAGCTGGATGAGCTCGGGGTGGCCGGCGACACCCTGGTGGTCTTCTATTCGGACAACGGCAGCGACGGGCCGCTGAACCTGCCCCTGAACGGCAAGAAGGGAACGCGCTTCGACGGGGGCAGCCGGGTGCCGATGATCGTCGCCTGGGCGAAGCCGGATGCCGCGAACCCGCTGCAGCGGTCATTCCCGATCGCAGCCGGCAGCACCGATGACCGTCTGGTGATCCCACCGGATTTCCTGCCGACCCTGGTTCCGTTGGCCGGAGGGAAAGTGCCGCCGGGCGCGGTGATCGACGGCCATGACATCGCGGCGAATTTGCGGGGGGATGCCGGCGCGGGGCGTGCAGAGCGGTTCCTCGTTCACTTTCCGCATGGCCGCCACAACAACGAGCTTTTCACGACCTGGGTCGACGGGGATTGGAAGCTGATCTACCAGTACCTCGAGCGGCGTTGGCAGCTGTTCCATGTCGCCGCCAATATCGGCGAGACCAAGGACTTGGCCGGTGAGAAGCCGGAGCTGGCACTGGAGCTGGCGCGGCGGATGATCGCCCGCCTGGACGAAGAGGGCGCACAGTACCCGATCGATGATGCGACCGGCGGACCGGTGAAGCCGGACCTGACGCCGCTGATCGAGGCGGTGAAATAGCCGGCTGCCGCGGTTCAATTGACGGAGTCCCCGGGCTCGTCGAGCCAGCGCCAGGCGGCGTCGATCTCGGCGGCGTCGAAGTAGCGGACGTCGGCTTTGGTGAAGGGCTTGCAGGCCTTGGCCATCCACCCTTCCCACTTCTTCTCCCCGACGAGGGCGATGCGCTTGAGGCTGGTGGCGTGCTGGACGCCGAACATGGCGTCGTCCCACAGGGCGTGCAGGTCCCAGCCTTCGAAGTTGTGGAACCAGGCGAGCAGGCGATCGGACCCGCGGGCGATGGCGGCGTCGACCTGGGGGACGAACTGGGTGTAGTCGTCATCGTGGAGGCGGCCACTGAGTTCGAAGCCGATGGCGGAGGTGGATTGAGATGGAAGTTCCTTGATCATGATGTGAGTGGACGGTTGCGGACCGCGGGCTGTCCGGATGGACGTCGCGAATCCCGGCGCTACCCCACAAGCTCGGCCGGGGCAGGGAACGGTCAAGGGGAGCCTGCCGGCTCAGGGTGAACCGGTAGTTTTGGTGCTGTCGCCCCCATCTTGTGGAAACCAGCGATCCTTCGGAATGACAAGGGGCTGGGGCGGGTCGTCCTTGTAGTGGGGTGACATGATCTGGATGCCGGCCTCATTGAAAGCGTCTTGGACGCGGCCGTTCAAGGCGGACAGCACGGCCCCGCGGCGGGCGGCATTCCCGGTGTAGCAGGTGAGGGTGTATTCGGCATACCAATCGGAGAGCGCTTTCTGGATCACGTAGGGCTCCGGCTTGTCGAGGATGCCCTCGGAGTCGGCCGCGGCGCTGGTGAGAAGCCGGTGCACCTGTCGCCAGGGCGCATCGTAGCCGATGGTCACGACGGTGATGACGGGTACTCCGGTTTCTTCCTGCAGGCGGCTGAAGTTGGTGGACGGGTTGCTGACCATCACCGCGTTGGGAATGGTCAAATACTCGCGCTGCGGGGTGAGGATCTTCACGGCAAGGATGCCCATTTCGGTGATGGTTCCCTCGATCTCCCCGAGGCGGACGTACTCGCCGGTGCGCACGGAACCCGAGTAGAGCAGGACGAAGCCGCTCATCACCTGGTTGATCAGTCCGGAGGAACCGAGGGAAATCATCAGACCGATCAGCACGCTGATGCCCTTGAACGCGTCGCTGCCCGAGCCGGGCAAATAGGGGTAGGCGAGGACAAGAGCGAAGATCCAGATGACGGCGATCGCGATGCGGCGGGTGGCCTTGGCGGTGTCGGTGGCCATCAAGCCTTGGTCGGAATCGTCGCCCATGCTGCGGATGACGCGGTCGACCATGCGCGCGAGCCAGCGGGCGATGAGCAGGATGAAGCCGGCGGTGAAAAGTCCGGGGATGGCCCCCGCGGCGCTCCTCAGCAGCCCGAAGCCGAAATTGCGGAGCCGCTCGGTGAAGGCGGAGCCCAGCGGTTCGGTCAGCGGAAACTGGTTGAAGACGAAAGCGCCCCAGACGCACAGCAGGTAGAAGCCGAAGGACAGGGCGGAGATCTTCACCAGTTGCTCCGCCAGTGTCGCGACGTGGGGGCGGAGGTCGGCGCGGGCCAGATGGAGGCGCTTCCACGAGCGGACCCGGCGCTCGACGGCGCGGGCGCCGACCCGGGTGATCATCCGCAGCAATACCAGCGCGGCGATGAAGATGGCGGTGGCGACGAGCGCCGAGGTGACGCCCGAGGCGATGGCCTGGGCGGAGCCCTGCTCAATGCGGGCCTGCCGGACTTCCTCGAGATGGGCAAGGGTCGTGGTGCGGACGCTGTCGAGGGTTTCGCCTGACAGTTCGTCGAGGTCGGACTGGAGCAGGGAAAAGAGATAGGTTTCCCCGACGAGGAAGCGGATCGCGGTTTCCCCGTCGATCTCGGCTTCTTCGGTGGTGACACCGGATTCGACGAGTTGGTCCGACGCCTCCTCGATGCGTTTCAGCGCATCGGCCGCACGCACCTCCGGAGTGAGTTTGGCGACCGGGGAGCGGAAGGTCGCGATCTCACGGTTCCACCACACCAGCTCGCTGGGCTCTGGCGCAGCAGCCGGGGCGGGCTCTTCAGCGGGCTTCTCCTCGGCGATGCTTGAGGCGTCGCCGAGCACCCCTTTTGCCTTGGGCGGATCGGCTCCCGGTGCCGGCAGGGTGAAGAGGAGCAACAGCACACAGAGGCGGGTGACGAAGGAGGTTGGATTCATAGGGACGAGAGGCGGGGCCTTCCCACCGCAAGCATCGCAACCTCCCCGGCGTGCGAGTGCAAACCCATTCGGGAGTCTTTTCCCGTCGTGAACCGTCTTCAGCTGCTTGGGATGCGCGCAAAGATGCTGTTGAACTTCCGGACTTGGGGAATGTCATCTCCATGATGGAGTTGGAGTTCTTTCAGCAGGGATCTGAGTTTCTAATTCCATAACACGCAATAGAGTGATTGAGTCGCCGGTTGACGGCGGAGAGCGGCCTGATCCCGTCCGTCCTGATCCGCCGTGGCGGGCAGTTCCACCGCGGGCCCAATAAACAACGACCCCAATCGCATCATGCTCCACTATGCCATCGTCTTCCTCGTGATCGCCATCATCGCGGCGGTCCTCGGCTTCGGCACCCTCTCGGGCCTTGCCGCAACGATCGCGAAGATCTGCTTCGTGGTCTTCCTGATCGTCGCGCTGGTGTCATTCCTGAAGAAGAACACCTGAACGGCAGCCGGGTCCGCGCCGTGGGAAGTGCTAGGTGGCTTCCTTCGGCGGCAGGACCGGCTGGTCCGGCTGGGCGACGAAGTTCGGCGACATGATCTGCACACCGGCCTCGTGGAAGGCGTCCTGGATGCGTTCGTGAAGGTCGGAGAGGACTGCACCCTTGCGGGTGATGTCGGCCGGCACGAAACGCAGTTCGTACTCCGCGTAGAAATCGGAAAGCGCGGTCTGGACGACCCTCGGTTCCGGAACGTCGCGGATGCCGGGGGTGCGGTCCGCGGCGAGCAGGAGCAGGTCGCGGACCTGCTTCCAGGGTGCATCGTAGCCGATGGTCACCGACGTCGCGAGCCGGGTCCGGTGCTCGTCGGTATTGCGCGAGTAGTTGACGGTGTCCTTCGAAATGAGGACGGAGTTCGGCACGGTGACGAACTCATCTTTCGGTGTCCGCACCTTTGTGGAAAGGAGCCCGATGTCGGTCACGATGCCCTCGACGTCGCCGACGCGGGCATATTCCCCGGTCCTCACGGCTCCGGAGTAGAGGACGACGAAGCCGCTCATGACCTGGTTGATCAGGCCGGTGGAGCCGAGGGAGATCATCAGGCCGACCAGCACGCTGATGCCCTTGAAGGCCTCGCTGTCGGAACCGGGGATGTAGGGGTAGGCGACGACCAGGCCGACGATCCAGATCAGCACGGTGGCGATGCGGCGGGTGGCGCGGGCGGTGTCCCTGGCAAAGAACTGGTCGGTGTCGGCGGATCTTTCGAAGCTGCGGAGAATCTGGTCGGCCAGGCGGGCGGTGCCGCGGGTGACGAAGAAGATGACGGTGACGATCAGGAGATTGGGGATCGCGGCGAAGATGCTGTTGAGAAGCGTGTTCGCGAGCAGCGCCACCTGCTCGCCGAGGACGCCCGCCCACGGGGCGGTGTAGGGGAACTGGGCGAGGACCACCGTGAGCCAGACATAGGCGGCGATCATGCCGACGACGGCGATCACCAGCGAGGTGAAGCGGCGCGAGGTCTGGAGGAAGGCAGGGCGGAGATCGAGGTCGCGCTGCTTGAGCTGGCGGAGCTTGGCGGTGCGGCGGATGAAGAAACGGCGGATCTGGTGATTGAGCCGGGAGAGGCCCCAGAGGATGGCGGCGAAGATCAGGGTGGCGGCCAGGGCGATGCCGGCGCCGCGGAGGATGACCGTCCAGTTGCGCTGTTCCAGCTTGGCGCGCCGCAACTCCTCGAGCCGGCCCAGGATCTCGGTGGCGCTTTCGTCGAGCGATTGGCCGGAGGTCGGGTCGAGGTCACCTTCCACCAGGGTGAAGAGCGATCGGCCGGCAACCGAGAAGGCCACGCCCCGGAGGTCGGCGAGGGCGACGTCCTGGCGCGTGACCGGTTGGTAGAGCGAGAAGTCCGGCAGGTCCACCATCCGCTGGAGCGTCATGTCGCGGCGGATGGTGGGCGTAAGGTTGGCGATGGAGGCGCGGAAGACGATGATCTCGCGTTGCCAGACGACCAGTGCCGCGGGTTCGTCCGTCGCTTCCTTCGCTTCGTCCTGGGCGTGCAGCGGTGCCAGCCAGAGGCCGAGCAGGAGAAGGGCGAGAATCCGGGGAATCACGCTACTTCTATGCTGCCGCCCGGTGGCGGAAGTCAAGCCGGCCGGACGATCGGATCTGATAGAGCGGGTGCCGCGGGAGATCAGCCTGTCGGGAAGAGGAAGGTGAAGCCGAAGCGGAGGCCCCATTCGGGACCGCCGTCCGGGGTCTCCAGGTAGTAGCGGGCACCGGCGAAGACCTGGATCGGCTGGTCCCCGATCTTGAGGAGCTGGGACACCAGGAAGTTGGCGGGAACGTTCCAGTCGGAGGTTTGCCAGTTGTAGGTCGTTTCCAGGTTCAAGGTGAAGCTGGTGGCCTTGGCGGTGGTGTAGGACACGAAGGGTTGGACAAAGGTGGCGTTGACGCTCTTGTCGCCGCTGCCGGCGAAGTCCCAGAGGTGGTTGGCGAGGGCGCCGTAGGTCCAGCCGCCCTGTTGTTTGAGCACCACGGCGGTGGGGCCGGCGGCCCATTTGTTTCCCCCCAGCAGCGAGTCGGTGGCTGTCGGGAACAGGAAGGCCGGGCCGATGCCCCAGATGAATGGCTCGGGATCCTTCGGTGAGAAGAACAGGCTCTGGAGGATATCGCCAAGGCCGAAGGCGTCGGTGGCCCCGCCAAAGGCGATGCCCTGCTGGTCGACGACGGGCAGGATGGTGCGGGAAATGACGTTCCAGTCCTCGTTGAGGTCGAAGGGGATGACCGGCTGGATGTTGGTGGTCCACTTGGTGCCCCCACCCGGGCCGAGGCCGAAGTCGAGGTTGCTCTGGACCGGAACGCTGATGAGGCTGGCAACCGGATTCGAGAGTTGCTTGGCGAGGTCCGCGTCGGCGGCGTGGAGCGGGCTGGTGCCGGCCAGGGCGAGCAGCAGGCACGTCGCGGCGGGCGGCAAAACGGCGGGGAGAGCGGACAATGAAGTGTTCATGGTGTCATCAAGTGCTACGGATTCCCCTATGTGATAAACCGAACTCCCGCGCTTTGGGAAGCGGCGAGTTCAGGTGTTGGGGACGATCCGGCTCATCGTCCGGCGTGCATCAACAGGATCCGATGGACCTCGGCGATGCCCTCGGGATTCATCTGGGTGCTGTGATTGGAGGGCACGATCTTTTCCGACACCGCGCCGTCCCAGTGGGAACTCCAGTAGGCGACCACACCGTCGCTCGAGTCCGGGGTGTCGCCCTTGCCGCGGTCGCCGATGATGGAGTGGAAGGGAATGCGTTTGGTGAGCGGGATCTTGTTCACCTCGAGGATGAAGCGGTTGTTCGGTGCGAGGGTGTCGATGCTGTTCGGCGCGCGCTTGAGGACCATCGCGGCGGGGTCGGCCGTGACCACGTTGGCGAAGGTATCGCGGGCGTTGGCGATAAAGGCGGGGGCGCGGACGAGTTTCGATCCGATGCGGCCGACCCAGTTGGTCGCGAGATTGCTGCCGCGGTGGGGGGCGGAGAGAAAGATGGCGCGGCTGATGTCGCGGCGGGAATTGAAGATGAGGGAATCCTCGAGCAGGCTGCGGCTGGAGCCGGTGATCGCGGTGTCGGCGGGTGCCTTGCCGAAGTACGAACGCCAGATCGTGTCACCGGCGTCGGTGAGCATCAGGTGAGTGATCAGGCCGCCCATGCTGTGACCGACCATCACGATGTCCTTGTGGTCGGGGTAGGTCTTGTTCATCCGGTCGAGCTCCTTGCGAAGCAAGCTGGCGGAGTAGGGGTAGGGATAGCCGCTGGGGTAGCTGAAGACCCAGAACTGATACTTCTCGCGGATCTTCTCGTCGGCCATCAGGGAGGTGTACATCAGCGAGAAGGAAGCCGGCGTGTCCTGGAGACCGTGGACGAAGAGGACGGGGATGCGGTCGCGGTCATAAGGCTGAAGCCGGGTCAGCCGGGCGGTGTCGCTGAAGCGCTGGGGATTGAGCAGGCGGCGGATGCCGAGCTTGTCGATGCGGGTTTCGGACAGGGCGTAGGCGACATTGAGACCGAAGTTGGCATGCAGCGGGTAGCGGCGTCCGTCGATGGCGACGTTTTCGGTCTCGTAGGGGTCCACCAGATCGACGGTAGCCGTATTGCCGGCGAAGGTGATGAGCGCGGTGACATTGCGGTAGCGGAACTTCTGGTCGAAGTACTCGCGGTCGCCGAGTGGCGTCTCGAGAAGTGCAAGCAAGGGTGCGCCGACCCCGGTTTTGATTGCGGGGGTCTTGGAGTAGGGGCCGGAAAACTCCAGGGTGTCGGCAGGAATGAAGCGGCGCTCCTCGACGTCGAGGTCGGGTGGCTGGACCCCGCGGAGCACGTAGCGGGTGCGGGGGGCATCGACTTCAACCTGGTCATGCCACGGCCGTATGCCGGCGTCGCGAATGTGCTCCAGCAGGCGGGCGGTGAGATAGTTGTACTCCGGGAGTGCGGCGGAGTCGCCGGCGGCGAGACGGTCGTAGGCGGTCCGCAGACTGTCGAGCGTGCTGGCTGCCGCCCTCAGGGCGGGCTTGGTCTTTCCGGGCGAGGCGGCGACCAGCGACGTCTGGTCCACGGCGGATGCAGCCGGCATGTCCGGCTTCACCTGGTGGTAGCTGATGGGAGCGTAACAGGCGGACAGCGTGAGTCCGGCGGTCAGGGCGAGGGCGAAACGGGGAAGGGATGTCACGGGGTGGATGGGCGTGGCGGGACCGATGACGGGGTTTGTCGAGGGAGTCGTGGATCGAGGTCGCTGTCAAGATCGCGAACGGGGCAGCTTCGTCGGCATGCCCGGAGTCACTGCAGGAAAACGAAGAGGCCCGGAGCGCGGGACACGCTCCGGACCGGGATGAAGCAGGGATTGTTCCTTAGCCTTTCTTGAACTCGAGGCCGGGGTCGCCTTGCGGGCTGCCGACCATCACGAACTTCAGCTGCGAGTCATCCTTCAGGCTGATCTCGGAGATCATCTGGGAATCGTCCATCGTCAGGACCAGCAGGCCCTGGTCGTCGAGGCCGTAGGTGCCGGTCAACTTGCTGTCGGCGCCGCCACCGGAGTAGTCCCAGCTGAAATCGCCGCTTTCCTTCATGGTGAAGGTGATCTTGCCACCGCCGGCAGCATCGCTGACCCAGGTGCCGACCAGCTTGTCCACCGGCACGGGCTCGGGGGCCGGGGGCGGTTCGGCGTCGGCGTCGCCTTCATCGGGCAAGGAGCTTTCGGTCAAGTCGCGGAGCTGGCGGGCGATGGAGTCGGCCGGTTGCAGTTCAGTGGTGGTCTTGAACTGCTCATACGATTTGTCCATGTAGCCGCAGACCATGTAGTGGTAGCCGAGCAGGAAGTGGCCGTCGGCCTTGTCCGGCGATCCCTTCACGTAGTCTTCCAGCTTGTGCAGCTGGTCGTCGTAGCTGGAGGAGTCACCGTAGAAGGCGATCATGGTGTCCCAGCTCCAGCCGGGACCGGAGGCGAGGACCGGATTGAGCACGCCGGCGGCGTCGCCGTACTTGCCGAGGGCGAAGAAGACCAGCGCACGGTACTCGTGCAGGGAGACGTCCCCCGGGGTGTAGCCGAGGGCTTCATCGATCGCCTTGGATGCGGTCATGTAATCGCCGGCCTTGAAGGCGTCGCTGGAGCGCTGGAAGGCCTCGTCGGACTTGGATTCGGCGGTTTCCTGCGCGGCTTCGTCTTCGGGCCCCGGGTTGGCGGCCGCGGCGACCGAGACGGGCTCGGAGTAGTTGATATAGGTGTTCTGGACCGGCGGGGCGGGATACGGGTTGCTGTAGGTCTTGTATCCCATGTCGTAGATCAGGTTGCCGAGACTCCAGACGCCGATGCCCCACATGAAGCCGGAGGCGAAGTCGTGGTGACGATCGTTGTAGTACCAGTAGCGGTTGTAGTAGCGGGCGTTCCAGCCGTAGTTCCAGTGGCCGTGGTGCCAGGGGTGATAATGGTTGGCTCCCCACCACGGTTTCGCGCCCCAGTAGTTCGGCCGGTACGAGAAGTTGTTGTTGTGGCGGAAGTTGTTGTTGATCTTGATGTTGACGTTGTTGTTGTTGCCCCAGATTCCTTTGTTTCCGCCCCAGCGGTTGTTGTTCCAGTTGCGCTTGTTGGCGGGGAGCGTGGCAGGCCGGTTGAGGCCGACGTTGCGCCGGTTCACGTTCACCTTGTCGATGTGGACGTTGTTCCGGGTGTTGTTGCCGATCCGGTTGTTAGTGAGGCGATTGTTGTTGTTGCCGATCCGGTTGTTGTTGCCGGCACCGGGGCGGCCGGGCTTGTTGGCGGGGCGGTTGGGGTAGGACACCATCCCCGGCAGGGTCGCGGGGCGGTTGTTGCCCGGGCGGTTGTAGTTCGGCTTTCCGCTCGGCCGGTTGTTGCCGGGACGATTGAGATCCGGCTTCTGGCCGGGCCGCTGGGTCGACGGCCTTTGCGCCGGCTTGGTTTGCGGGCGCTGGGCGGGCCGGGTGGAAGGTTTGGCTTGAGGACGTTGGGCGGGCCGTGCCGCGGGTTTTGCCTGAGGTCGCTGGGCGGGTCGTGCCGCGGGTTTTGCCTGAGGTCGCTGGGCCGGTCGGGACACCTGCTTTGGCGCCGGCCGGGAGGTTTTCCTTTGGACCTTCGAGCCGGTCATCGGGCTGCGTTTGACCTGGCGGCTGGGGCTTGCCTTGAATCCGCCGCCGCCACGGGCTTTGTGAGCGCCCCCGCCACCACCGCGGGCCTTGCCGCCGCCACCGCCGAAGCCACGGGCCCCGGCGTCCGGGGCGATGAGCGAAAGTCCGATCAGAACGGACAGGATCGTAGAGAAGAGTTTCATGCTATCAGATGGTTGGAGGTTTCATTCGACGGAGGGTTCCGGGGTCTGCCGGACCACCCTCAGCTCGCTGGCCGGCTGGGGTTCCCCGTTGATCAGGCGGCGGGTGACTTTCCAGACGATGGTGTTGTCGTCCACGAAGTTGAGGTGCTGGTTGGCGCTCATGCTTTCGCCACCGGCCGTGGTGCCTTCGGTGCTGACCGCCCAGCCGGTGCTGTCGGGGGTCCAGGTGGCCTTGGCAAAGCCGCCCTCGTCGTCGAAGGTCCAGCAACAGATCGTCCCGTGCGCGCCATCCCAGCCGAAGCGGATGGTGGTCGTCTGCGGTGGGGCGTCGGCGGCGGTGGAGAGCATCTCACCGGCGAGGTAGTTGCCGGTGTCGTCCCAACCGAAGGCGAGGTCGAGGCGCATGCCGTCCTTCATGGCGGTCCAGTCGCCCTTGAGGCCGGCGGCAAGATCGGCGAGGTGACCGGCGGCCGAGGTGGCATCGCCGAGGTTGCGTGTGCTGGCGATCTTCCACTCGCCGTCGTCGCCCTTGAGCAAGGCGGCGGTGTAGTCGGCCGAGCGGGCGGGCTCGTCGTCGCCGGGCGGGGTGTAGTGGACGGTGCCGTCCTCGATCGCCAGGGTCGGGGCGACGATCCGCACCGAGGCGACCTCAACGGCCACCGAAGGGGCGTCCTCGTCGGCGAAGACGTCCGCGTAGTGAGCCTCGATATCGGCCCGGCCGGAGATGAGCTCCTCGCCCTTGAGGTCGGACATTTCACCGTCCTCGGTGAACAGGGCGGCAATCCCCGCGGCGTCCCGCGCGTTGTAGGACTGGATGAACTTCGAGGCGGCGGATTCCAGACCCGCGATCTCGGGCGACGGCTCCTCGGCGCGCAGGCCGGGGCTGAGAAGTAGCGCCATGACAAGGGTGGCGGCGTGTTTCTGGTTTGGTTTCATGGGATCTTGTGTGAGGGACGAAGCGGGCCCAACCGGGCAGCATAACGCTAGTTTCGGGGTTTTCCAGCCATCAGCGGATAAATGATGCCGGCGAGGATCGCGCCGGCGATGGGGGCAATCCAGAACAGCCACAGTTGGCTGATCGCCCAGCCGCCGACGAACATCGCGGGGCCGGTGCTGCGCGCTGGATTGACGGAGAGATTGGTGACCGGGATGCCGATCAGGTGGATCAGCGTCAGGCCGAGACCGATGGCGATCGGCGCGAAGCCCGCGGGGGCGCGCTTGTCGGTCGCGCCGAGAATGATCATCAGGAAGAAGAAGGTCAGCACCACCTCGGCCACCAGGCAGGACAGCAGCGTGTAACTGCCGGGAGAATGGTCCGCGTAGCCGTTGGCCGCGAAGCCATCCGCAAATGAGAAGCCGGCCTGGCCACGGGCGATCACGCCGAGGACGCCGGCACCGGCGATCCCGCCCAGGACCTGGGCGATGATGTAGGGCAGCGCTTCCGACTTCGGATGGCGGCCGCCGACGACGAGGCCGATGGTGACGGCGGGATTCAGGTGGCAACCGGAGATGTGGCCGATGGCGTAAGCCATGGTGAGGACGGTGAGACCGAAGGCGAAGGACACGCCCACCAGCCCGATCCCGAGATTGATCGGGGTTTGCGATTCGATGGCGAAAAACGCGGAGGCGAGGACCGCGCTGCCACACCCGCCAAAGACCAACCAGAAAGTTCCGAGGAATTCAGCGATTAGTTTACCTTTCATGACGACAGTTATTTAGTTTATTCGATTTATCTATGGAATCGTCCAATTCGGGGGTGAAAGGCAGCTGCCGACGAATCTAACCAGATACGTTTTGATCATGGTTGGAGTGAAAGTAAACACAGCTTTGCTGCAATCTTGTGACAAAACCGGGCGCTTCGGGGGCGTCGCTGGCCGGGGCAGGGCCGGCTTTCAGGGGGCGGGCCGGCTCAAGGGCGGAACCAACTGCTGCCAAACTGGAGATAGACGGCGGACTCCCCGTCGCTGAAGGCAACGTCGATGCCGGCATGGATCCCTTGCCTGCGGGCGATGAGGTAGCGGAGACCGGCGCCGCCGCTGGCAACGCTCTTGGTGTCCTGGAAAAGCGCGTCCTTGTCGGGCCAGGCGACACCGAGGCCGGCAAAGGCTAGAACGCTCCAGCGCGGGTGGAACTGCCAGCGCAATTCGGCTTCGGTCGAGGCGACGCCGACGCCCTGGGCACTGCGGGCCGGCACGCCGCGGAGGCTGACCGACGGCCGCAGGTAGAGCGGGACGCTGCCGAAGCTCAGCGAGACGTCGCCCCGCCAGCCGAAGTAAAGGCAATCCTCGACCACCGGGCGATACCAGATGCCGGTCCACGCGAGGGTCTGGTAGCTGGTGCTGCCACCGAGGAAGGTGAGATTCGCACCGAGGTTCAGTTCGGAGAAGATCCCGCGGGTCGGCGTGAAGACATTGTCGCGCGAGTCGTAGATCAAGGCGGCCTGCAGGCTGCTGATGGTGGTGGAGAAGTCAAAGGTCCCGAAGCGGCTGATGAATCCGGGGGAACCGACGGAGGTCAGGTCGCCGGCGAAATCCAGCGACGGTGTCACCTCGCCGTATAGGTATCGCAATCCCGCCCGCCACTTCGTGTCGCCGATCCGCCGGTCGGCGCCGATCGATCCGCCGGTCATCTCGAGGTTGTAGCGCAAGGGATTCCCCGACGGATTGGCGATGCTGCCGAGGCCGTTGAAATCGAGGTTCACCGAGATGTCCGCGGCGGCACCGTGGACATGCCACTTGTCCCCGTCGAAGTAGTGCGACGCGGCGGCGAAGTATCCACGGGACCCATTGTTGGTGGCCATCGCCCCGAGCGCCCAGAGGTTGGGCCGGGCGCCCTTGTCCTCGGGCTGGTCGATGAAGAGCGGAACGAAGGCCGCACCGGTGCCGACCGCGGGCTCGGTGATCGGGGAGACCAGGGGGAAGAAACCGTAGGCCTGGTCGAGCCGCTCGCTGAGGTCGAGCATGCCATCCTCGTCGTCGAAGAGGGCGGGGAAGTGACGTGGGAGAAAGCCCGTCGCCGAACCATCGTCGGCGATGGGACCGGTGCTCTGTGCCGTCGCCACCGGACCAGCCAAGACGATCGCCGCCGCGCCGCTCATCCAACGCCGGACGGGGCGGAGGATCGCGGGTCGGTGAATGCGCGGAGCCATGGTCGGAGTGGCGACGAGTTCGGCCGGAAGCGGTAGAATCCCCGGTGTGATAGCATCCCTGCGATCCCGGGGGGATCGGAATCGTTCGTTCGCTCCCATTTTCGCGGGCTCTCTCCGGCCGGGAAGTGGCGGATGTCGCCGAGAGGGATTGAACGGGGACGGGGGCAAGGGATTGAATCCGCGGATGAAACGCTGGAACCTTCAAAAGCTGGGACATTTCGTGGTGGTCGCGGCCGCACCCAGCCTGAGCGAGGCGGCGCGGCAGATCGGCATCAGCCAGCCGGCGCTGACGACCAGCATGCGGACGCTGGAAAGCGAGCTGGGCTTCACCTTGTTCGACCGCAACAAGGGTTTCGAACTCACGGCGATGGGACGGGAGCTGCTGCCGCGTGCAAAGGCGGCGCTGAACCGGATCGACGACCTCGAGCGCGAGGTCGAGATGGTCCTTGCGGGGGATGCGGGGGAATTGCGGGTGGCCTGCGGCCCGGCGGTGGCGGACGGGCTGGTGGGGATCGCGATCGCAGGCCTGATGAAGGCCAGTCCGGCGGCCCGGATCCGGGTCGACGTGGTGGGCTACACCTCGTTCGAAGCCATGCTCCGTGACCGGCAGGTGGATCTGGTGGTCGGCGATACCTCGCCGTTCCTTGATCGGGACGGCTTCGAGGTGGTGCCGCTCAAGCCGCAGGAGATCGTGTTTTTCTGCCGCAGCGGCCATCCGCTGGCGACCCGGGAATCGGTCGGCATCGACGAGTTCTTCGGCTTCCCGCTGGTGGCTCCCGACCTCGGGCCGCAGGCGACCCAGTGGCTGGCGGCTCTCCGGCCGGCCAAGGACGCGCTGCGCAGCCTGACGCTGACCTGCAGCCATCTTGCCCTGCTCAAGCGGGTGGTCGAGTCCAGCGACGCGATCAGCGGGGCGCCGCGGATGGTGATCCAGCCGGGGCTCGACGCCGGGCGGCTGGCGGTGATCGACCTGGTTGCCAGGCCGATGCTGAATCACATCGGCGTGATCCACCTGAAGGCGCGGAGCCTCGGCCCGGTGGCCGAGCGGTTGGTGGAGGAGCTGAAAGCCGTTTCGGGCCGCGGCCGTTGAGGATTTGATCCGAAGTCCAGGAATCGTCAGCCCGCGTGAAGTCCCGAGCTCCCAGACCAAGAACCGGATTCTTCCGATCGCTCCCCGGAAGTGCGGCATGCCTGCTGGCCGTGGCGATGCCCGCTACCGGCGTCGCCCGGGACCCGCTGGTGCTGGTTCACTACATGGCGTGGTATGAGTCGAAACCGGCCAGCGGTGCGTGGGGATGGCACTGGACGATGGGCCATTTCGACCCGGAAGTAACCGGCGGGGACGGACGGCGGCAGATCGCGTCGCACGACGGTCCTCTGATCGGCCCTTATGACTCGGGCGACGATGATGCGCTGGAGTGCCAGGTGCTGTTGATGAAACTCGCGGGAATCGACGGCGTGGTCGTCGATTGGTATGGCACCTCGGACTTCCGTGACTACGCGATGATCCATCGCAACACGCAGCGGCTCATCGGGCGGGTGAAGCAGGCCGGCCTGAAGTTCGCGATTTGCTACGAGGATCAAAGTATCAAGCACATGGTCGAGGCCGGGCGGGTCACGGCGGCGGGCGGCATCGACGAGGCGGCCAAGGCCATGAAATGGCTCGACCAGCACTGCTTCCGCGACGAGGCCTACGTCACCTTGTCCGGGAGGCCGGTCTTGATGGTGTTCGGGCCGCAGCACTTCACGGCGCCGCAATGGCCGGAGGTCCTGGCGGGGGTCGATCACCGGCCGAAGTTGTTCGGACTGCCTCACCTGGCACGCGAGACCGGGATGGACGGTGCCTTCGGGTGGCCGCCGGTCAGCGGTGGCTCCGAGATCCCGCGGGAGACCTGGCTGGACTATTTGAAGGATCTCCACTCCCGCGAGACCGTCATTTCCGTCGCCTTCCCGGGCTACCATGACATTTACCAGGAAGCCGGGCTCCACGATCGCTACGGGTTCATCGACGCCCGGGAGGGCAAGACCTTCGGTGAAACCCTGGCTCTCGCCCGGGACAGCGCCGCGGCGATCATCCAGATCGCGACCTGGAACGACTATGGCGAAGGAACGGGGATCGAGCCGGCTGACAAAAGCGGGTTCCGGTATCTGGAGGTCGTGCAGGACTCGTTCGGCTCCGGTGCTTCCGCCGCGGATCTCCGTTTGCCGGTTTTACTCTACCAGCTGCGCAAGAGCCATGGAGGCGACCCGCTGCTGGCGGCGAAGCTGGAGTCGGCATCCAAGCTGTTGCATGCCGGCAAGACCGCCGACGCGCGGAAACTGCTGGAAGCGGTCCGCGCCGGCGTTCCGGCCGAATGAGGGCCGGGGCGTGATCGGTTAGAACTCGATGCCTGCACGGATGCCGGCGATCAGGCGGATGCCGGGGCCGCCGTTGAAGTCATCACCGAGGATGAGCTGGACGTCGGGCGTGATGCGGATGCCGTCCTCGGGTTGCCAGCGGTAAAAGGACTCGAGGGCGATCTGAACCGGGCTGCCGGGTCCCGAACCGCGGCCGATGCCGGCGGCGATGCCGAACAGGTCGTTCTCCTGGCAGCTCCAGGCGAGCCCGCCCGAGAGCAGGGTTTCGACCGGGGCGGCGCCGCCGGTTGACCAGGCGAGGCGGGCGAAGCCGCGCAAGTCGCGGCCGTCGAGTTCCTGCTCGAAGGTAAGCGAGGCGCCTTCGCCTTCCGGGGTGCCCGCCGAGTCGACGGCGTCGCTTCGCCAGAGCAACAGCTGGAGCCGCGACGTACGGTCGTCACGGCAGGAAAAATCGTAGCCGAACTGGAGGGCCTGGAAGAGGTCCCCCGAACTGACGTCGAAGTCGACCTGGTCGCCCGATTGGGTGCCCTGGACGGTCGAGGCGCCGAGGGTCACTTCGAGACCGCTCTCGAAGGACTTCGCGATCGTGAAACCGGCGCCGAAGCGCGGGAAGGCGACGGCGGGATCCGCCGAGAAGGCCTGGTTGAGGAAGGCCTGCTTGGAGCTGCGCAGCGCATGCTTGTCGAACTGCGAGTCGATCGTCATCTGGCCGTAGCGGAACTCGAGGTCATGTTCGGGAAAGAAGTGGCGGAGATAGAAGTCGGGGATCTCGAAGCCACTGTCGCTGAAGCCGTCGGTGACGCCCCACAGGGTGCCGAGTTCGGAGCGGAGCGCGGACGGCGCGACATCGCCGAAGGCATGGCGGCTGCGCAGGCGGAAGCGCAGTTCGGTCGGTTCCTTCATCCACCGGTGCCAGGGTTTCCAGATGCCCTGGAGGGTCAGGTCACCGCCCGCGGCCGTGGGCACACCGTCACCGAGCAGCGCCGCCGCGACGACACTGTGGAAGGTGACGGCATACTCGAGGCCGAGCGCCTCCCGCCACCGCTCGCGGGCCGTGGCAAACTCCTCGAGGAAGTCGAAGTTCTCCTCCGGACCGCCGGCGTTGTTGCGGCGGACATTGGCATCTATGTCGTCCGTCTCGAGGTTCGCGGGTGGCTCCGGACTGGCCGCGGAGGAAACCGCTGCCGTCAGTGCCGCCGCCACACCGAACCAGATGAGCGGGAACGATGCCCTTTCGACCATGCCGTGAGCTTGGCCGAAAGGGCTGCCGACTTCAATCCCGGGATTGAGCGATCATAACTCCAGCAGCTGGAACTCCATCGGCTTCGACTTGCGGTGACGGCGGCGCAGGAAGGCCGGCATCTCGGCCGTCCGCTGGAAGCAGAACTTCCGCGGCAGGTCGGTGTAGATCGAACGCGGTGGACCGGAGCCGCCGATGTCCTTGTAGAATTGACCGCTCTCCGGGGTGTGGAACCAGATGCGGCGCAAGCCGAGCTCGCCGGCGATCAGCCGGATGGCGGCGCAGACCATCGCCTCGTCCCACATCGTGCGGGACAAGCGGAGGCGGCGTTCCCAGTAGTCGACCAGGAAGGCGGTCGGCAACACGACCCCGCAGCTGCGGACCCGGGTCAACTGCTTGCGGCGCGCGTAGTCGAGCAGGTCCTTCACCTCGCGCAGCCGGTCGTTCTGGATCTCCTCGATCAGCGCCTCGCCGGTCGACCAGTCGAGATCGATCCGCGCCCAGGCCAGGGTGCGGTGGCGGCCCTGGTGGATCGGGTGGCAGGTCCATTCGAACGGGTCCTGGTCGCGGTTGGCGAGGTGCTTGTCGAGCCGGCGGGCGTCGTCGCCGTTGAGGTTGAGCTGGAGCACCAGGTTCCACGACTGCTTGCCGCGGCGGCTGGTCTGGGTCCAGCCGTCGAAGCTGTCCAGGGTGAGCCGGTAGTTCTCCGTCTCGTCCGGCCACAGCAGGTCGAGGTCGGCGCGGGTGACCGACGGTTTGCCGAGGGCACCGAACCATTGGCGGACCCGCTGTTTGTCGAAGAGCCGGCCGAAGGCCGACGCCTTGAGCGCCGTGACCGCGGTCTCGCCGCGGAGGGCGAGCTTGAGCAGTTCGACGGCGTACCAGTCTTTGCCATAGGTGAAGAGCGTGCGGCCCGTTGGCAGGCAGGCACGGATCTCCTCCACTTCGTGAAGTTGCATTTCCATCGTTGCGCGGTGCCGTGCCACCGGGGCACGCGGGTTCCGCGGCTTGTTTCGAGTTTCCCTATCCCGGCCGCCGGTAGGGGGCGGCCTGCGAGTGGACGCGAGCGCCCTTGCGGAACCGAATGTGGGTTCCGCAATGCCCGCTCAGGTAGGGTTACGATGGAGGCGCATGACTGGTGGAGTCAGGTGAGGGCGGCGAGGAAAGCGGAGGGAGTTGTAGGTGTCAAGCGGCCCGTCTTTGGAGTGCGGTGGCAAAGCGCAGCGGCGACACCGCTTTCGAAGGACCGGGCAATGCCGCTTTCTACTGACATCCCACCCGATCGTGCGGGTTCCGATACTCCGATCGCAAGGCGTGGTTTCCGGCGTCAGGGTTTCATCTCCCCCTCAAAAAGCGCCGTCGCCGGTCGCTTGCTCCCTCTGCCGGCGCACTCCAAAGGTTAGATGTCTCAAAGCCCGATCTCGATGCGAACGAACCGTTTTGGATCGAGGTCCGGATCGAAGGGGAAGCGGTAGCGGGTGAATTCGGTGGGAACGCCCGCTTGGTCCGGATCCGCGGCGACGGAGGCGCTGCCGTCGGTCCAGTCCTCGAGATCGATGGAGGTGGTGAAATCGAAGTGGATGCCGTCGGCGGGGTCGAGGTCGCGCAGCACGGCGCTGACGCCGCTCCGGGTGGTGGCCAGCGGCCAGGCGTCGGGGTGGCCGGGATCGGTGCCGAAGAGGTATTCGGCCAGGTTATCGAGGGGGTCGCCATCGGGATTCGCGGCCATGACGGCGTGGCGGCCGGCGGCGGTCGGCAGTCCATGGTCGCGGGCCCAGTCGAGGAAGGCGTCGCGGCGGTCGGCGGGGCCGTAGGTGAAGCGCGCGGTGGCGGTGGTGGCGGCACTCGATTTCACACGGACCCAGTGGGCGTGGAAACCGGTGGGAAAGACGTGATGGACCGTTTCACCGGCGGCGAGGTCGAAGGTTTGGTAGGTCGACCAGCTGTCGTCGGCGAGGAAGTCGACCTCCACCGTGACGGTGGTCGCGTCGCTCGCGGTCAAGGTGAGCTCCTTGTGGTCGTAACCGTACATCAGGTAGGGATCCGACGGGATGCCGGCTGCGACGACGGTGTCTTGCCACGGTCCGCCGCTGCCGCGGGCTTCGCCCATGCGCCAGAGGTCGTCGATTTCACCCAGCCAGAGGGCGGCGCTGCCGTCGGGGTTCTTGACCAGCTTGTCGGAGGCCGGCGCGTCGTCGAGGACGCCGGTGAGAACCAGCAGGCCGCGCCAGGAGGCGAAGTCGGTGATCCGTTTGCCGTGGGTGACGAGGGCCCGCATCTTGCGCATGCCGCCGGAGATGTCGCGGGGGACCTCGTAGAAGGTGCCGTGGCAGTTGAGCAGTTCGCGCTCGGTGACCGCCTCGCGGATGCCGCGGGCCCAGCCGGCGGCGAAGGGGGCATCGTAGAGCGGATCGGTTTTCGGCAGCCGGAATTTCACGCCGCCTTCCGTGACCCAGGCGGAGGCCGCGTCGGACCCGAACTCCTGGGCGAGGGCAGCGTTGCCGCGGAGTGCGGCTTCCGCGGTGCTGTCGGCGGCGTCAGCCAGCAGCATCGGCCCGCCGATCCGATGGTAGCCGTGGCTCGATGCGACGCCGCTTGCTGACAGGCGCGACGAAGCGAACTCGAGCTCGAGCCGGGGATGGTTCATCACCCGGATGATCCCGTCGGAGACCGAGCGGGTGTCGCGGATGTCGGCGAGCGCAGCGAATTCATCGCCGGCGATGGAAGCCGGGGTCGTGTGGGGATAGGGCGACGACAGGTGGAAGAAGGCGGTCAGGTTGGTCGTCGCGGCGGAGGACACCAGCCGCACCCACGGCGCGGCGAGGTCACCGACCGGATGGGGGACGTAGGCCCCGGCCGGGAGGGTGACGCTGCGGACGAAACTCCATTCGGGAGTGCCGTTGGAAACCTCGATCGAGACCTCCGTCGCGGCGGCACCGAGATTGCGCAAATGCAGGGTGCCCTGCGGATAGCCGCCGATCAGGAAGGGGGCCGAGATTTCACCGGCACCGACGGCCTGGTTCAGCCAGAGCGCGCCGTGCCCGGTGGGTGGTCCCCAGGCGTGCTCGAGCGTCTCCATGTCACCGAACCAGAGGTTCGACTGGTCTTTCAGGGCGAAGGCATTGTCGAACTGCGAGGCGTCGTCCCGGCCCATCACGATGCGGCCGTCGAACCAGCAGTAGTCGGTCGGCATCTTGTAGTAGGTGGAGAGCGGCCGCAGACCGGCGAAGTTGGCGGCGGAGAAGGTCTTCGGGAAATCGAAGAACTGGCCGTGCATGTGCATCAGGTAGAGGCTTCCGGGATCGCCCGGGTCGAGCTGGCGGATGCGCGGCCACTCGGTGTGCCAGCCATGGGCGCCGTCATGGGTGTAGGAAGCCTTCGGCAGCCGCCAGGTGTGCCACTGCTGGTTTTCCAGGGTGTGGACGACCACCGATTTCGGGTCGAAGCCGGTGGTCCAGACCGGGTCGGTGGCGGGATCCGGATTGCCGTGAATGCCGCCGGGTCCGGTGACCTCGCAGGTCTGGATGCGCTCGATCTCGTTCCATGCCGTCATGTAGTCCGGGTTGGCATTGCCGGCACCGCGGAGCGATCCGTCCCAGGTGGCAAGCACGCCTGAAGGGAGCGTTTGGTTGGGCTCGCCATTGTTGCCGACGACGAGCCGGCCCTGGCTGGTGTAGGCGCCCTTGCCGTGGTAGCCGGAAAGGAAGCCGTCGCCGGTGCCCTGGACGTCCGGGTAGCGGACGATGTAGCTGAGGTCGGTGGCGTCGACGTCGTAGAGCCCGTCTTCCATGGTGAAGAGATAGAGCCGGTTCGGATCGTCCAGGTGGGCGGCGCTGGCGGTGAAACGGCCGGGCAGGACGTTGTTGGTGCCGGCGGTCTTCAGCACGCGGACGTTGCGGTCGGCGTCGATGAAGTAGGGGCCGATGTTGAGCTGGTTGGTGGCGGCGTGGATGAAGCGGTTCGCGGGCGTGCCGCCGACCGATTCGGCGCGGACGGTCAGGTTGAGGTCCTGATCGATTTCGTAGAGCTTGTCGGTGCCGCCGTTGGCGATGTGCGGGCCATAGGTGATGGCCCAGAGCTTGCCGGCCCACGGGACCACCGCGCCGATGCCGCATTCGGCATGGGTGTTGGTCATCGCCAGGTGGGGATAGACGCCCGAGATGTTGACCACCTTGTCGGGAAGCGGCGGCACCAGGGTATAGTCCGCGGCCGGTGCCGTGGCGGGAGTTGCGGTCAGCGAGATGTCGTCCACCCAGTAGCTGTGGGCGGCGGCACCGAGACGATCGAAGCGGACGCCCGTGATGCCGGATCCGGTGGTTGCCGCGGCGGCCGATGCAAAGCTGGTGAGGCCGGTGGCGGCATGGACCAGGGCGGTGGAGCCGGGCTCCGACCAGGCCAGGTCGTAACTAGCCGCGGGGGTGCCGAAATTCCGGCCGATGATGCGGAAGCGGATGACCTGGTTGGTGCCGAAGCCGAACGGGCTGCCATCCGCGATCGATTGAAGCGGTGTGACCGTGCCGTTGTGGAGCAGCTGGAGCTGGTTGCCGAGGGCACCCTGCAAGTCGACCGCGGGCCCGCCGTTGCCGTCGAGGACGAGGTGAAAGCTCGGGTCCGTCGTCACTCCCGCGACCGCCAGGTAGGCGTCGAAGGTGAAGTCCGGCGTGGCCGCGAAGGCTTGCCCGAGCTTGGCCGTGGTGTTGTAGGGAAGCCGCGCCGCGTTGGCCGAGCCGTTGAGGCCGGACGTGGCGACCACCCCGGTGGCATTCCAGGCGGAAAGGAAAGGCGTGGCCTCGAAACCGCCGTTGGTCAGGGCAGCCGCGGCGGGGAGGGTCAGGGTGAAGTACGAGAGGTATCGGAGCATGACGAAGGCTGGAACGGACCGAAGGAAAGACGGGCGACGGTTCCTGCTCCCGGCGCGCGGTGAACCGGGAGCGGCCGGAAGCAGGAACGAAGGGGCGAGCCGGGATCAGGGAGTTTCGACCCGGTAGAAGCGCGTGGCCTTGCCGACGGCCACCGGGTCGGTGAAGGTCGCCGTGGTGGTGCCGGCGTTGCCGCTGGCGGTGGCGACTTCCGTGAAGTCATCGAGGAGCCCCAGGTCGTCCGAGGCGGTGATCGAATAGCTGACGCCCGCTTCGGAGGTGAAGGTGATCGAGACCTCGCCGGTGGCGTGGTTCACGGTGAAACCGGTGACCCGCAGGTCGGCCGGCACCGACACGGCACCCAGCAGCACGTCATCGACCCAGAAGCCGGGGCAGTTGCCGCTCTGGTTGGTGAAGGTGATCGTGGCCAGACCCGACTGGGTGGGCGGCCCGTTTTGGAAGTGGCTGAACGGTCCTGCGCCGGCGGCGACCGGCGCTCCGGCGGCATCCAGGATCTCGATCTGGTAGGTCGGGGTCGCGGTGCCCCAGCCGCTGCCGGTGAGGTGGAGCCGGTAGGCGGTGAGCGATTCGCCGGCGTCGAGGAAATCACCGTCGAAGTTCGAGTCGACGCTGGCGGTGAGCGGCGCGGCGGTCTGGTCGATCAGTGTTTGCCAGCCGCTGCCGTTGAATGCCGACCAGACGTTGCCTTCGTAGCGCAGGTTGATCTGCGCGCCGCCGGACCCGGCGAGCAGCAGGTTGAAGGCGCGGTTAGCGGTGGCCCGCACGGCGAAGCCGCATTGGAAGTCGAAGTCGCCGGGCGGATTCGCCAGGGTCTGCCGGGTGAAGGTGGTGGCACCGGTGGCATCGAGGTAGACGGCGGTGGCGGAGCCGGGGAGGATGCCCGGCACGTTGCGCGTCCGCAGTTCGAACTCGGACCAGAAGGCGAAGTTGTCGGTATTACCGATGTTGTCGGTGCCCGGGGTTTCGAAGTTCCAGTTGGGGATCAGGTTGGCCGGGGTGGTGGACGACGCGGTGAGCGGGACCAGGGTGGACGGCTGCGACGGGTCGTCGCTGGCGAGGCTCATGGTGGAGAGCAAGGCCGTGTCCGGCGCGATGGTGGCGCTGGCGAGCTGGACTTCCAACGTCGCCGTGCTTCCCGGGGTGACCGCCAAGGGCAGGGCGGGCGAAGCCAGCGACAGCGCCGGGCTGCCGAAAGTGGCGGCGGTGAGGTTCAGATCCTGGCTGAACCCGTCGTTGCGCACGACCAGGGTGCCGCTTGGTGTCGCTTCGTTGAATCCTTCAATCACGAGGTTGCCCAGGATTGTCATCGACGGTTCCGGCAGTGCGGTGGCGTGGAAGGCGACGTCGTCGACCCAGAAGGGCGTGCAGAAGCCGCTGTCGGGATTGCTGGTGAGGCTGACATCGCTGCTGGTGAAGGTGAACGAGCCCGGGCCGGCGGAGGTGATCAGGGAGCCGGCGGACCCGGTGAGGCTCGACTGCGTGACCGGTGCCGCGAGTTCGCCGCCGGACAGCGTGACCGAGTAGCTCGCGGAGCCACTTCCGAAGCCGCTGCCCCGGACGTTCAGGCGATACGCATTCACGGTGTCGGTGCCGGCTTCGAGGCGGCCGTCCTCATTGGTGTCGATCGATCCTGCTATGGCCGGCAGTCCGGCGAGGTGCACCCAGGTCGCGCCGTCGAAGCCGTAAAAGCCCTCGGGATCGCTGCCGTTGCCATCGGGGAAGTAGGCGAGCTGGATCAGCGCGCTGATCGCCTCGGGGTCGCCCAGTGAGACGGCAGGGGCATGGTTGCCCTCGAAGATCGCCAGCTGGAAGCTCCGGTCCCCGAAGGAACCGTCCGGGGCGGAGCCGGTGTAGCTTTCGAAATCGGCGCTGCGGATCGGCGTGAAGAAGCAGCTGAGTTCCCAATCGGCCGCGCCGTCGGGGATGCCCGCGGCTTGCCCGAGGGAGTCGGTTTCGTCGAGCGGCAGGCCCTTGTCGCCCTTGCCGCGCACGCGCGCCATCCGGGCGGAGGCGGGGGCGATGCCCGGCGTCACCGCGGCGGCGGTGGTCCAGCCGGCGAGGCCGCCGTCGAAGGTCGGGTTCGGGTTCACCCTGGCACCCGGGGCGAACACCGCTGCCGTCACCGGCAGCAGCTTGTCCTGGGTATCGTGGTTGGTGTCGATCGACAGCTCGCCGGTGAAGTTGCCGCCGGTCGCGCTGGTCGCGAGGAGACGGATGCTGATCGTTTCGCCCGGTGCCAGTGTGCTGCCGACGGCCGGCATCACGTTGTCGATGGTGAACACGCCGCCGGCATCGTCGCTGAGGGTGACGTTCTGGACGGTCAGCGAGTTGTTCGGGCCCTCATTGCGGAAGGTCACGGTGCGGGTGGTGCCGCCCGGGTAGGCCGCGCCGAAGGCGTAGTCGGCGGCGGTTGAGCCGGGGTCCACCGCCAGCACCGGATCGGGAATGGTCGAACCGGTCACCTGCGTGTAAGCGTCCGGGTCGTCGCTGATCCGGACGGCATCGACGATGCCACCGTTGCCGGCACCGTAGCTCTGGACGGAGACACTGGTGATGCCGCCGGCCCCGACCCAGTCGCCGCCGGCGAACGTTCCGGCCGGTGCGCCGAGGGCATTCACATCGGGGTTCACCCACAGCGACAGCGTCTCGTTGCCCGGGTCGCTGACCTGGATGCGGCCGAGGATCAGGGCGGTGGTGTTCGCGGTGAGGGCATTGTTGATGGTGATCTGGCTGTTGCCCGTCAGCCAGGCGGTAAGCTGGGAGCCGAGTGCCATCACCCGCGGGTTGCCGGGATCCCCGCCGGTGGTGGCCTGGTTGAAACAGATGCCGCCGCGACTGCCCGAAGTGCTGTTCGGGCTGGCGGATGCCTGGTTGAGGAGGAAGGAGAACCAGATGGTCCCGCCGGTCAGCGGGGTGTCGAGGACGCGGGTCTGGAGACTGGTCGTGCCGTCGGTGTTGCGGGCGCTCTGCGGTGTCCCGGACTGGACCAGCGCGTAGTTCGTCGCGGCAGGCGCGGTCAGGTCGCCGGCGACCACGTCGATGAAGGGCTCGACGGTGCCGGCGGAGTTGTTGGTCCAGGCATCGGTGCCGAAGCCGGTGCCGCCGAACTGGCCGTTGAGGTCGCCGGGCACCAGGTCGTTGAAGTCCGCCACCACGGTGGTGGCGCCGGCGGTCGATCCGCCGAGGGCGAGGATCAGGATGGATTTCAGGGTTTGTTTCATGGGCTACCGGTCCATGTTTCCCATGTCGTGGAGTAACACATTGACCCGGAGGAATTTGCCCGGGAAAAAGAAGTGCGAAAAAGATGTGGTATCCCGCCGCTCCCGGGACATTGAAAGCCGTGGACAACTCTCCCGAAGCCCCCGAAAGCGCGACCGATCTCCTGCTGGAGCGGTTGCAAGCGCGCGGGCCCGGATGGATGGAGGCCTTCGGGGAGCTGGTCCGGATGAACGAGGGCTGGGTGCGGGGTTTCCTCTATGCGCGGATCCGCGATTGGTCCTCGGCCGATGACCTCGCCCAGGACGTGTTCGTGACCGCTTTCCGCCGGGTGTCCACCTACCGCCGCGACGCGAGCTTCGAGGCTTGGCTGCGCGGGATCGCCGTCAATCACCTGCGCAATTTCATCCGCAAGCGTCGCGAGCAATGTGTCGGCGGCAACGACGAGCTGCAGGTGCTGATCGACCGCGGCGCGGACCTTTACCTGGGCCACGGCGACGAATGCGGCGCGCTCGAGGCCTTGCAGGACTGCATGGACCGCATCGACGGACCCTCGCGCGAACTACTCAACCAGCGCTATGTCACCGGTCGCACGGTCCGGGAGATCGCCGCGGACAGCGGCCGCGGCTACTCCGCGCTCACCATGCAACTGCACCGGCTGAGAGAGGCCCTGGCCGACTGCATCCAACGCAAACTCGAGGTCACGGAATCATGAGGACGGGCGACGAATTGCTGGCGCGCTGGCTGGAAGGAGAGCTATCCGGCGAGGAGCAGGCCGAGCTGGTGCGCTTGCTGGAAAGCGATCCGGCACTGCTCGGGCGCCTCGGCGGGCAGACGCTGGTCGATGCCCTGCTGGCGGTGGCGAGCGAGGACGAATTCTCCGCGGCCCGGCGGCAGGAGAACATCATGGCGGCCGTCAAGCGGGCCGACCAGGACGAGTTCCTGGCCGCCGTCGAGGGCAAGCTCCGCCGCGGGGACCGCCGCAGGAGCTTCGTCATGCTGGCCGCGACTGCCGCGGTCGTGATGCTTTCGCTGGGTCTCTGGTGGTTGCGTCCGGCACCGGTGGCAACGGTGGTGCGCGTGGGTTCGATCGACGCCGCCTCCGGGATTCACGAAGGGATGAAGATCAAGGCGGGGGACCGCCTTTCGCTGGGGAGCGGGCTGGTGGAACTGGAAATGGCCGGTCGCGGCAAGATGGTCATCGAGGGACCGGCGGAAGTCGCGTGGCAGGGGCCGATGAATGCCTCGCTGGAGCGCGGCCGCCTGTTGATGCGCGTGACCCCGCAAGGCCACGGCTATCAGGTCCAGACTCCCGGCGGCAAGGTCATCGACCTCGGCACCGAGTTCGGTATCTCGGTCGACGGCGCGAGCGGCATGGTGGAGACCCACGTCCTCGACGGCGAGATCCAGACGGTCATCGGCAGTCAGGCGCCGATCAACCTGCGCAAGAACGACGCGTTGCGTTTCGGCGGCGGGGAACAGGAGCACATTCCCGCCGATCCGGGATCCTTCTACTCGAGCTTGCCGCCGCTGACCGCCGAGATGCCGGAGATGGTGCACTGGACCATGGACCTCGTCGACGGGGGCATCGCCCGTGCCTCCAGCCGCGGCTTCGGGGGTGGCAGCTTCGATTTCGTTTCCATGACCATGGACCAGGGCGCCGCACCGCAGCCGATCGACGGCCGGATCGGCGGCGCGGTGGCCTTCGACGGCAAGGGCTCGTTCATGGAAAGCGGGTTCCGCGGGATCGGCGGCCGCAATCCGCGGACCGTTTGCTTCTGGGCCAAGGTGCCCGCCGACCTCGCCCCGCGGGAGTCCTTCGGCATGATCTCCTGGGGCCGCTACAAGGACGGCACCGCGGGCAGCGTGTGGCAGATCTCCGTCAACCCGCTCGCGGAGGACGGCCCCGTGGGGCGCTTGCGGGTCGGCGCCGACGGGGGCACCGCCGTCGGCAGCCGCGACCTGCGGGACGGTGAATGGCACCACATCGCGGTCGTCCTCTACCCGGTCTCCAGCCCGAACGTCGGCAAGCACGTGTTGCTCTACATCGACGGCCATCTCGATCCGCTTTCGAGCCGGACTTTCGGGGCGGTCGAGACCGACATCGAACAGGCCGACCACGGGGTTTGGCTGGGCCGCAACATCACCTACGTCGTCAGCCAGCCCAACCATGTTCACGGCGGATTTTTCCGCGGCGGGATGGACGAGGTTTACATCTTTGGCGGCGCGCTGTCGGAGTCGCAGGTCCGCTCGCTGATGGACGATCGCCTGCCGTGGTAGCGGGGCACACCCCTCGTCCTCCTCCTCCTGCTCGTCCCTCGTCCTCGAACTTCTCCGGTCCGGCGGTTCCGAGAACGAGGACGAGGACGAGGACGAGGAGGAACGATGATGCGATCGCAAATGTCCGCGCTTGCGGGTCGCGAGATCGCCCGAGGGAGCGCGGGATTCATCCCGCTTGGATGGTAGGGTGCCGGGCCAGCGGGGCGGAATGAATTCCGCGCTCCCGGAAAACAACCGCAGATCATCGGATCCGGACCAGGATGGATGGGATGGATAGTTGGCGGATGAAAACCGCAGATAAACGGGATGAACGCAGATGGATGAAAACCAATGCGGCTTTCAAATCAACCAGCCACTTATCCTATCCATCCCATCCATCCTGGTCCCATTTCTACCAATCTGCGTTCATCCCGTTCATCTGTGTTTGGATTGCTTTCGCTGAATGATCGGCAATTTCGATAACGAGGACGAGCAGGAGAACGAGAACGAGGAGAATCGATGGCGGCGCCTCGAAGGGGCTTCCCGGTCGCGACCGGCCGCCATACGAAGCCGGTGCGGGCCTCGACCCGGATCCTGATGCGTGCTTGCCCCCGGTGTCACGACTCGTTTGAGTGGGAGGGTCGATCTGTAATGTCGCTGCGATCGTTGCAGCCTTCCCGGACGGTAGAAATCACTGAGACCATGCGCCCTGACTTTGATCCGAGAGAGTCTTACTTGATCGCCTACTTTCGTGACTCGGCGCAAAGTTCATCCCGTGGGGCTTGGATCTTCGACGTGGCGCCGATTGTCATTGGCGGCGGTATGTTTCTGATCGGCGGACTTTGGGGTGAAGATCCCACCTGGAGCATCATTGGATTCGGGATCGTGGCCTACCGGCTGATCCAGCATGCGATCTTGACCTGCAAGTATGACGGGGCATTCGCTCGGATCGTCAGCAAGTATGAGGCGTCCCTGGATGCCGCCGAAGCCGAGCTCGCCGGACGGAGCGCTCCTGCCGTGGCTCCACCCGAAGCGGTTCAATCCGCTCCATCGGAACCGTGACCGGTGCAATCTCGGAGTCCCAGCTCCGCTCGCTGATGGACGATCGCCTGCCGTGGTAGCGGGCCGCGCCCCTCGTCCTCCTACTCCTGCTCGTCCCTCGTCCTCGAACTTCTCCGGTCCGGCCATTTCGAGAACGAGAACGAGGACGAGGAGGAACGATGATGAGATCGCAAAAAACCCGCGCTCGCGTGCCGCGAGAACGCCCGAGGGAGCGCGGGATTCATCCCGCTTGGATGGAAGGGTGCCGGGCCAGCGGGGCGGAATGAATTCCGCGCTCCCGGGAAACAACCGCCGATCATCGGATCCGGACCAGGATGGATGGGATGGATAGGATGGCGGTGCTTGGCGGATGAAAACCGCAGATAAACGGGATGAACGCAGATGGATGGAAATTCAAAGCAACCCGCTTCTCATCTCATCCATCCCATCCATCCTGGTCCCGTTTCTACCGATCTGTGTTCATCCCGTTCATCTGTGGTTGGATGTCTTTCATCTCATTCCGGGAAGCTTCGAGGACGAGAACGAGAACGAGGAGGATTGATGATGCGACAACAACTGCAACCCACCACAAATATTCGATCCCCAATCAACAATAATCAATCAATCATTCCCTCTCAAACGGCGCGGACGGGGTGAGTCGTCCGCGCCGTTCGATCGGTGTTTCCTCTATCTCTCCCGCGGTCCTCACATCGGCAGGCTGGCCACGGCGTCACTCCAGTTCGAATAGCCGGTCGAGCCGCCGATGGCGCGGGCCTGGATCAGGTAGCCCTGGCCCGGGGTCAGGTTCGACAAGCGGATCCCACGGGCCCGGGTGAAGAGGCCGGCGGTGGTGTAGGGCCCCGGGGTGCCGGCCGCGTCGAGCAGCGCGATGTTGACCTCATAGCACTTCGCCATGTCCACCACCGACACATCCACGATCCGCTGGCCGGGGCCGTCGATGCGGATCCGGCGGATTTCCGGGGTGCTCAGGGGCGATTGGGCGCGGTTGGTGCTGGCTGCCCGGAAGCCGCTGGACAGCAGGGTGGAGAGCACGTCGACGCTCGTTTCCTGCACGTAGAGCGCCAGCGTGCGCATCAGCCCGGCCAGCACGCGCTTCTGCTCGTTCTTCGCGGCGGTGGCGGCGGTGCCGCCCTGGGCCATGGCCGCCTTCCGTTCGCGGAAAAGGTCCAGGGCCGCGGTCAGGTCCGCTTCCACCACCGGCGGGGTGGGGAAGGCGGCGTTCCCGTACAGGTTGTCCAGCACGTCTTCCGTGGTGGAGTCCAGCAGGGCGTCGGTGCCCCTCGTGAAGTCGAGGAGGACTCTCAGTCGTGGTGTCTCGTTCATGTTTTTATTTCGTGTTGTGTTTGCCGTGCGGTGTGCGAATTCACTCCGGGATTCGGCATGTTGTGTAAATACCTATGTTCGGTCGGGTTGAATAGATATTTGTTATTACGTGATCGCGTAGGTTGGGTCGGGGATGTGATTTTGATTTTTTGGACCGGGATGGATGGGATGGATCGGATGATGTTCCGGATCCGGGGTGGTGTATTATGGGCGGATGAACCACAGATGGACGGGATGAACGCAGATGATCTACGGGGATGAGTGGGGGTGAAGATTTCAATCCAAAGATCCTATCCATCCCATCCATCCTGGTCCGATTTCGATGGATCCGCGTCCATTCCGTTCATCGGTGGTTCAACGTTCCTTTCCAGCCGTCCGGGGCCGTTCCTGGGTCCCCGGTCTAGCGGTTTCATCCTCCAGTCCGGGCGGAGGACGCCCCGGTCGTACCGGAGAACGCCCCGATCACGGCGTGACACGCCTTGCTGATGACTTGGGACGATCCGGTTGCGGGGGGAAACGCCCCGGTCCCGGCTTCACACGCGGAGTTACCGCCGGGACACGCTTGATGCACGGCCGCCAACGCCTCCTTTTCGCCGTGACCGGGTAAGGCAGCGTTCTGAAACGCGGAGGTCCGGCCGTGATGCGGGGATTCCATCGCGGAAGCGGCGGACTTTGGCTTGCGATCCAGCAGCCCACATCCCGCCCGCTGCAGCGACCTGCTACCGCGGGGCGGAGAACCGGGCGATGGCGAGCACCCTCAACGAGGCCGCGGTCGAAGCTCTCGGCACCCGGTCCCCTGGGGCGAAGACGGAAAGCGACAGCCAGCACGCCCGGCTGGCGATCATGGCGTTCCAGCCGTGCTTCTTGATCGAGCTGGGGTTCATCGACCACGACGGGGACCGGGCGAAGCTGCGCGATGCGGACCTGCGGCGCCGCGCCTGCGAGGCTATTGCTAAGGTTCTCCTCACTGGCACGGCATGAACGAGCTCGTCTCCATCCCCATCGGCTGGATCCCGTCCTGCATCGGTGGGCTCGGCGCCATCATCGCCACCCTGGCGGGGATCATTTACTCGTCCCTGAATGCCCGTCTGGCGGCGCAGGTCCGGATCATCGAGCGGCTCCAAGGGGACATCGACCGCATGTCGAAGGGCTGCGGGGTGAAGGAGTGCCTCTGGCGGGAGCGGTGAGGGGGGGCTGCCGCGAGGTTCCGCTAGGTCATTTCTCCTCGTTCCATTCCTGAAGTTCTCCTGATCTTTTGGAACTTGAAAGCAGGCGTAACAGGTTCTCTCACCTTTGCGGATGATCCTCAGAGACTTAAAAGCTTTCACCGTCAAGACAGGTGGAAAGAACCGCGGATCTCGTTGACAGCCACCCCCTTGCGACCCAGCCTCCCTGTAAAACAGCCGTTGGCATATCGGATCTCGCCGATATGCTCACCGGGTTAATAAATACTGTTGGCCAAAAACGAAATGCTCTCCTTGAAACCTTTTTCAGCCATATCAATCGCGGCTGTTGTGGCTTTGTCTGCGTGCAGCAAAGAGACCATGCGACAAAGTTCCTCTAACATGGATCCGACGATTAAACGCGGCGAGACCGTCTCAGTGGACTTGGCCGCATACGAACGATCGAAACCGGATCGTTGGGACGTGATTCTATTTGAGTCACCAATTTCGAATGACGGACATTGGCTTGGACGTGTGGTTGGATTGCCGGGAGAGACCTTGGAGATCCGAGCTGGATCGATCATAATTAACGGGAAGGAAGAAGCCGTCCCCCCACACTTGAATATCGGTGCCTATCTCCCCCCCAAAACTGAGAACATGGCACTTGGTGGTTTCAGGCCAGTCACGTTTCCCCACAAGATTGATACCGACGGCTACTTTGTTTTGGGCGACAATGTCTCCAACTCCTTGGATAGCCGCTATTGGGGGGATCTGGAAGCTTCAAAGATTGTCGGGCAAGTCCCACGCAAATAACGAAACTAAAGGCCAATCGGGTAGGTGACGGGCTCTAACCGTCACCCCCCACACCACCCGGCATGCGGATCCGCACCGGGCGGTTCCAATTCGTCATGCCATCCC
>NZ_JACZFQ010000130.1 GCF_014904755.1 Neoluteolibacter marinus | reverse complement strand
ACGCGTTGAACCGGACGCCGGAATCTCATCACCTACGATGAAAACAGTAGCACTTTGCCCGTTGACAAACACGAAGCCATAGCAACGTCGAGTGCGTGCTGGGGATCACCGGCCTCGGCGGGCGATTCCGCGACATCGCGGCGTCCGAGGACGTGTCGCGCGGCAAGCCGGACCCCGAGGTCTTCCTCAAGGCCGCGGCGAAGCTCGGCGTGGATCCCGCGTCGTGCGTGGTGATCGAGGACGCCCGGGTCGGCATCCGCGCCGCGAAGGCGGCGGGCATGAAGGCGCTGGCGGTGACCACCACCCACCCGGCGGACTCGCTGGCGCCTGAAGGTCCGGACCGGATCGCGGCCACGCTCGAAGCCGTGGATGCGGCTTTCCTCGGCGGCTTGTGGGAGATCAAACCGTGATGCCGAAGCCGTCGCGGTAGGGATCCTTGAGCAGGGCGTTGGCGCGGTCGGCGAGGGAGCCGGTGAAGGTTTCGCGCGCGCCGTCCAGCGTCAGCAGCGGACCGGCGGGGATGCCGGTTTTCTTCAGGTCCACCCCGTTGGCGACGAGATGGGCGTCCATCCGCTCCACCGCTTCGGCGGCAGCCGGGTGGGTGAACGATTCGCGGACGTAGCGGCTCATCTGCGGCTCGCCGAGGGCGCAGGAGATGTTCCCGATGTGGGCGAGGGCCGACGAGAGGTGACCGCTTTCGGCGGAGAGCATCTTGTCCTGCTTTCCCGTGCGGATGGAGTCGACCCAGCTCTGGAAGTGCGAGCGGCCGCCCTTGAACTCCTTGATCTTCTTGCCCGCGGTGTCGAACACGGCGCAGCCGGCATTGTGGCCGCCGGCGAGCCAACCGCCTTCGTATTCGATGATGTTGCCGATCTGCTGGCCCTTGTAGCTGTCCATGCCGGACTTGTAATCGACGTCCTTCTTCGGCAGGCCGCGGACCTCGAACAGGATCGGTGCCGGCTCGTAGCCGAGGAACACGATCTGGGTGTTGGCGACGTCGCCGTCGTCGTCGTGGGCGAAGCGGCCGCCGCAGGAAATCACCGAGGACGGGAGCTGCTGCGGATCGCCGAGCGCCCAACGGCAGACGTCGAGCTGGTGGGGGCCTTGGTTGCCGAGGTCGCCGTTGCCGTAGGGCGATTGCCAGTGCCAGTCGTAGTGGAACTGCTTGCGCCGCGGCGGGTCGGTGGCGCGCGGGCCGCACCACAGGTCGTAGTTCACTTCCGTCGGCGGCTTTTGCGGGCCGCCAACCTTGCCGATCGACGGCCGCGGCTTGTAGCAGAATCCGCGGGCGAGCGTGAGCTTGCCGAGCTTGCCTTCCGCCAGCCACGCGAAGGCTTCCGCCCAGGCGGTTTCGGAGCGGCGCTGGAAGCCGTGCTGGATGACCTTGCCGTATTTCGCCTGGGCTTCCGCCAGCTTGCGGCCTTCCCAGACGTTGTGGGAGACCGGTTTCTCGACGTAGACGTGCTTGCCGTTCGCGGCCGCGGTGATCGCGATCAGGCAGTGGGTGTGGTTGGGCGTCGCGATGGTGACCGCGTCGATGTCCGGAGACTCGCACAAGGTACGAAAGTCCTCGTAAACCGTCACCTCGAGGCCCTTCTTCCCGACCTTTTCCTTGGCGCGGGCCAGCACCTTGGAATCGCAGTCGCAGAGGGCGACCAGGCGGGCTCCCTTCGCGCCGATCACGCCGTCGACGTGAGCCATGCCGCGGCCGTTGAGGCCGATCACCGCGACCCGCAGGTCGTCGTTCGCGCCCTGGGCGCGGGCATGGGGGGCAAGCAGGGACCAGGTCCCGGCGAAAGCGGAGGTGCTGAGGAAATGGCGGCGTTTCATTTTGCGAATTCCGTCCAGAGTCCGGGCAGCTTCGCCGATTCGAGGCTGCCGTGGTGCAGGACCACTTCGTAACGAAGGGTAAGGGTCTCGCCTTTCTTCAAAGTGTAGTCGCCGAGGTGCTTGTCCTTCTTGCCCTCGAAGTCGTGGATGCCGAAGGGATTGGCGGCGAGCAGGCCGTAGTCGCGGGCGTGCCACCAGGTCGGGTTGCGGAGGTTGGTCGGGTGGTCGAACATGGCGACCACCGCCGGCTCGCCCTTTTCGTCAGGCCCGGTGAAGGCGACCCAGTTCGAGCGCTTGCCCCACGACTCGAAGTCGCTGCGGCCCTCGGAGTCGGCGATGTGGCCCTTGGCCTGCTGGCCTTTCAGGCGCAGGGTGCGGTCGACGCGGACGGCGAAGGTGCCTTCCTTGGTGTCGCCGAACAGCACGTCGCCATCGGCGGCGGTGAGCTTGGAGACGACCCCGATGATCGAGGTTTCCTTGTCAGGCCAGCGGAAGGTGAAGGTCCGCTCCTCGGTGAGATGGGTTTTGCCGCCGGCGGTCCAGGCGAGGTCGACGGTGAACGAGCCCCCGTTGGCGGTGGAGTTGGTGGCGCGGATCCCCTTGTGGACGATCCGCGGGTCGCTGGCCTTGGTGGTCCAGGCCCAGAAGTCGTGGCCGTTGACCGCGCCGTGGCTGAGCCACAGCGAGCGGTGATGGGGGTGGTCGCGCTCCTCTTCCTTGTAGTCATCGGACATCGGCCAATGGCGGCTCAGGCAGGCGCCGGAGGCCGACAGGAGCGGGTAGAGGTAGGGCACCCGGGAGTCGGTGCGGTATTCCGTGAAGACCTCGCCGTTGTGGCGGACGGTGACCGTGCCGTCCTTGCCGACGATGTCGGTCGACTCGGCATGGAGAACGGGGAGGGTGGCAATCAGGGAAAGGAGCAGGGGTTTCATTCGGGGTACGCTGGAGCGATTCTACGCATGGCGCGATGGAAAATTGCGGAATAACCCTCAAGGGTGACGCTCCAAGGGAAGTCCCATGTCCGAATTCGAACAACTCGTCGATGCCCATTACGAGGCGCTCTATCGCTTCGGGATGTCGTTGTCGAAGAATGCCGACACGGCGGGCGACCTGGTGCAGCAGACCTTCTGCATCTGGGCGCAGAAGGGCCATCAGTTGAACGACCGCAGCAAGGCGAAGACCTGGTTGTTCACGACGCTGCACCGCGAGTTCCTCGCCCTGGCGCGGAAGTCGAAGCGGTTCAGCGACGAGGAGCTGACCGAGGCGGTGGCGGGACGGGTCAGCCCGGAGGAAGACGACACCGAACGGGTGATGGACGGGCAGCGTGCGCTGGAGCTGCTGGGCGAGCTGGACGAGAACTTCCGCGCGCCGCTGTCCCTGTTTTATCTCCAGCAGCACAGCTACAAGGAAATCGCCGAGATCCTCGACGTGCCGATCGGCACCGTGATGTCGCGGATTTCGCGGGCGAAGGAGATGCTGCGCCGGCGCATGACCGCGGAGCCGGCGAGCGCACCGAAAAACATTCTGCAACTCGAACCGGAGGCGTTGAAAAGGAACAATGGATAGGGAGGAAGCACGTTTCATCCTCCGCTGCTTCCGCCCGGATGGCGCGGACGCGGAGAACCCGGATTTCGCCGAGGCGCTCGCCTGGGCGGCGAAGGACCGTGAACTCGGCGCCTGGCTGGCCCACGAGCGGTCGAGCGACGCGGAGTTCGCGAAGGCGCTGAATTCCGTGGGCATCCCGGTGGAGCTGCGCGACGAGATTCTCACGGGCCTCGCCGTGGAGCGCGGTGACGACGGCGGCCGCCCGGACGAGTTCGATCGCCGCGTGATGGGCGCCCTGGCGTCGGTGAAGCCGCCGCCGGGCCTGCGCGGGGACATCCTCGCGGCCATGGTGCGGACGGTCGCCCCGCCGGAGCCGGCGAAGTCCCGTTGGTCGGGATGGTGGCTTGGACTGCCGCTGGCCGCGGCGGCGGGGATCGCGGTGGCGTTCGTGGTTTCGGCCCCCGAGTCCGGTCGTGATACAAAGATCGTTTCCCTGCCTCCCGCCGACGGAGGTGGCGTCGTCCAGGCATCTCTGACCCTGGAAGGCATCGAGAACGGTTTCATCGAGGTCTTCGAGTCACCGGATTTCACCCTCGATCTGGAGAATTCCGATCACCAGGAGCTCTTCAACTACCTGCGGTCGGAAAAGCTGCCCTGCCCGAGCCATTGCATTCCCAAGGGGATCAAGGAGCTTCCTGGCGTCGGTTGCCGCGAGCTCAAGATCCGTGGCAAGAAAGGAACCCTGATTTGCTTCAAGCGAGAGGGTTCGCTGGTCCACGTGGTCGTGTTCAAGCGGGAGGACGTGAAGTGCAAATTGCCGGAGTCGGGCAAGCCGGTGACCGGCGAGCACGGAAACTGGGGCGTGTCCCGCTGGGAAGACCAGGACTGTGTCTTCGTGATGCTCGAGAAGAAGCATTGATCGGCCGGGCCGGAATGCACTCCCGCGCCACTTGCAAAGCAGCGCGGCTACATGACAACGGGCCGCTTCTTGCGAAGCGGCCCGTGCGGGGAAGGCAGTTGGGGAAGGAGATCTTTTCTCCGGATCAGCCGCGGTTGCTGCGGTCTTCGCCACCCTTCTGCGCGCGCTTGCGGGCGTTGGCATCGAGGATGCGCTTGCGCAGGCGGATGTTCTGCGGGGTCGCTTCGACCAGTTCGTCGGCGTCGATGTATTCGATCGCGCGCTCGAGCGAGAAGCGCAGGGCGGGGGTCAGCTTGGAAGTCTTGTCCTTACCGGCGGAGCGCATGTTGTCGAGGTGCTTCTCCTTGACCGGGTTGACCGGCAGGTCGCCGACGCGCGGGTTCTCGCCGACCAGCATGCCGCCGTAGACGGCGTCGCCGGGCGCGACGAAGAGGATGCCGCGCTCCTCGAGCATCTGCAGCGAGTAGGGCGTGGCAGCGCCGGCATCCATCGACACCAGGGTGCCGGTGGTTCGGGTGACAATGTCACCGGCGAAGGGCGCGTATTCGTTGAAGAGGTGGCTCATGATGCCGTGGCCGGAGGTCAGGTTGACCAGCTCGGTCTCGAAGCCGATCAGGCCGCGGGTCGGGATGTTGGCCTGGATGAAGACGCGGCCGCTGGCCTCGGTCTCCATGTTCTCCATCACGCCCTTGCGGTTCATGAGGATCTTGAGGATGCCCTGCGAGTAGTCGCCGGGAGCCTCGACGTAGAGGGTTTCGAAGGGCTCGAGCAGCTTGCCGTCGTCGTCGCGGCGGTAAATCACCACCGGGCGGGAAACGAGGACCTCGAAACCCTCGCGGCGCATCTGCTCGACCAGCACCGCGATCTGCATCGAGCCGCGGGCGGAGACCTCGAAGACGCCGGAGGTCTCGGTGTCCTCGACGGTGATCGAGATGTTGGTCTTGAGCTCGCGCATCAGGCGGTCGCGGATGGCGCGCGAGGTGACGTGCTTGCCTTCCTTGCCGGCGAGCGGGCCGTCGTTGATGGAGAACTGCATCGACACGGTCGGCGGGTCGATGGCGACGAAGGGAAGCGGCTCCTGGTCCGCGGAGCCGGCGAGGGTTTCGCCGATGTTGACGTCCTCGATGCCGGCGGCGATGCCGACGATGCCGCCGGCGCCGCAGCCCTCGGAGTCCGCGGTGGCGAGACCGGAGTAGGTGAAGGTCTTCATCACCTTGGACTGGACCTTGGTGCCGTCGGGGCGGAGGAGATGGATGACATCGCCCTTTTTCACGCTGCCGCCGAGGACCTTGCCGATGGCGACGCGGCCGACGTAGTCGTCCCACTCGATGTTGGAGACGAGCATCAGGAACGGCGCGTCCGGGTCGGCCTTCGGCTCGGGGATGTGCTCGACGATTTTCTTGAGCAGCGGGACGCAGTCCTTCCGCTCGTCGTCCCAGTGATCCATGAAGTAGCCGTCGCGGGCGGAGCCGTAGCAGAACGGGGCGTTGAACTGTTCCTCATCGGCGTCGAGGTCGAGCAGCAGCTCCAGCACCTGATCGTGGACCTTTTCCGGGGTGGCCAGCGGGCGGTCGATCTTGTTGACGACGACGATCGGCTTGAGGCCTTCCTGCATCGCCTTGCGGAGCACGAAGCGGGTCTGGGCCTGGGGACCGCCGGAGGCATCGACGACGAGGAGCACGCCGTCGACCATCTTCATCACGCGCTCCACCTCGGCACCGAAGTCGGCGTGGCCCGGGGTGTCGACGATGTTGATGGTGTAGCCCTCCCAGTGGATGGAGGTGTTCTTGGCCTTGATGGTGATGCCCTTTTCCTTCTCGAGGTCCATCGAGTCCATCGCCCGCTCCTGCTGGGCCTGGTTGTCGCGGTAGGTTCCGCCGGCTTGCAGCAGCTGGTCGACCAGGGTGGTCTTCCCGTGGTCAACGTGGGCGATGATGGCGAGATTTCGGATCTTCAAGGACATGGCGGCGGGTGCCCGGGACGCGGGCGGGCGGCCCTATGGCGGCTTTTTTCCCGGATGGCAAGGGGAAGCAGGTGACGTTCCACCGCCGGAGCGGCAAAAAATCGCCCCCGGAGCCCCCGGAGGCGGGAAAGTCAGCCTTTCACGTCGTAGCAGAAGACCAGGTCCTGGTCGCGCAGGTAGAGGCGCCCGCCGATGACCACCGGGTGGGTCCAGACCTTGCCCTGGGTGCCTTCGCGGAGCTTGGTTTCCTGCGGCAGCTTGAAGCGGCCGTGCTCGAGGAAGCCGACCGGGCTGGCGTCGACCAGGAACACCGAGCCTTCCTCCTCGTCCATGCAGTAAAGCATGCCGTCGGCATAGTGGACCGTTCCCTTTTGGATGCCCTCGCCCTTTTTGTTCCAGACCTGCTTGCCGGTCTCGAAGTCCTGGCAGACCAGCCCGCCGCCGTCGGAAAAACCGAAAATGTGGCCGTCCGCCAGCAGCACGCCGCCATGGTGGTTCTTCATCACCTTGTTTTCCCAGATTTCCTCGGCCTTGCCGCCGTCGATCTTCACCTGCTTGGAACCGGCCCCGTAGCCGGAGGTGACGTAGACCTTGCCGTCGTGGAAAACCGGGGTCGGGATCACGGCGGTGCGGCCCTGTTTCCAATCGGAGGTCCAGACGACCTCGCCGCTTTCCGCGTCCACGCCGGCCAGTTTGTTCATGAACAGCTGGATGTACTGGCGCTTGCCGCCCACGTCGGCGGGCACCAGCGACGAGTACTGGGCATCGTCCTCGAGGCCCTTGCTGGCCCAGAGCTTCTTGCCCGACTTCTTGTCGAAGGCGACGATCGCCCCGTCCTTGCCGCCGGGGGTGACGACCACCCGGTCGCCATCGACCAGCGGGGACTCGGAGTAGCCCCAGTCCGGGACCTTGCCGCCGAAGTCCTTGACCAGATCCTTGCGCCATTTCCGCGAACCGTCGGCAGCGCTGAGGCAGGCGAACTCGCCGTTGGCGCTCATCGCGTAGACCATGCCGTCACTGACGGTCGGTGCGCCGCGCGGGCCGCCGCCCCAGCCGGTGTTGTAGCCGGACTCCGGGTCGTCGCCGATCGCCTCGCCCCAGATTTCCTTGCCGGTCGCGGCATCGAGGCAGATGACCTGGGCCTTGCCCTTGCGGCTGCCGGTGACGTAGAGGCGGCCGCCGCTGATGGCGGGCGAGCTGTAGCCCTTGCCGGCATCGTCGAAGGTCCACAGCAGCGGCGGCCCGTCGGCCGGCCACTCCTTGAGCAGGCCGGTGTCCGGCGAGCGGTCGTCGCGGCGCGGGCCGCGCCAGGTCGGCCATTCGGCGGCCGCGGCGGCGGGAGTCGCCGCCTGGCCCTTGGCGAATTCCTGGTCGGCGGCGGAGAGCCGTGAGAGCGGGATGTTGAAGGTTTTTCCGTCGGCGCGCTCGAGGCTCACCGTGCCATCCTCGAGGCCGATGAACTCGGCTTCAATGGTGCGGCCGCTCTGGGCGTCGGTCCAGGTGCGGGCAAGGCCGCTGCCGGCGAGGCCAAGGGCAAGGATGGCGGGGAAAAGGCGCGGGTGGATTTTCATGGAATGAAGGATCGGAGTTGAGCGGAACAAGTGCCGGGACGCAGCCCAAAAATGGCCGCAACCGTCTTCATACCCGGAGCGCCCGGGATTCTTTCCATTTCAATGAGCCGCCGCGGATCCATCCCACCTCGGCGGGCGGCCTTCATCGAGGTCGATGAAGTCGAACATGGTCTGGACGGTGCCGGGAGGCAGGCCGACCTCGGCGAGGCGGATGGTCACCCGCTCGGCGACCGCGTCGCGCCAGCCCAGCTTGGAGAGGAAGCCGTTGAAGATCTCGATCTCCTCCGCGGACGGCGACCGGCCGTTCTCCAGCGCCCACGCCAGCAGCTCGTCGTCGGTCCCGCCTTGCAACGTCCGCGCCTCCAGCTCGGGGTAGCCGATGCCGAGGAAGCGGCAACAGCGGCCGTCGAAGCCCTGGGTCAGGCCCTTCGCGTCGATCCACGCCTGCGGCAGCTGGCCTTCCGCATGAAGGCGAATCTTGTCGAGCATCCGCCCGAAGTGGACGATGCCCCCGACCGTGTCATAGGGGCTGCGAAGTCCGGGAATCGTGGTCATGGCACCCCGACCTTTCGCGGCCGGCCCGGCCGGGTAAAGCCCCGATCCAGCGCCTCACTCGTCGAGTTGCAGGATGCGCTCCTCGTGGCGGCCGCCGTCGAAAGGGGTGGCGAGGAACACGTCGACGATTTCGAGGGCGGTCGAAAGTTCCATCATTCGCTCGCCGATCGCGATCATGTTGGCGTCGTTGTGGCGGCGGGTCAGGTGGGCGGATTCGAGGTTCCAGCAGACGCCGCAGCGGATGCCGCGGATCCGGTTGGCCGCCATGGCCTCGCCGTTGCCGGAGCCGCCCAGGACGATGCCCCGCTCGAAGTCACCGGCGGCCACGGCCTTGGCGACCGGGCGGATACAGGTCACGTAGGAGACCGGCTCGGTGGAGTCCGTGCCGAAGTCGTTCACGACGTGGCCCGCCGCCCGCAGGTGGGCGATGATGGCCTTCTTGTAGTTGAAACCCGCGTGGTCGGAGCCGATGGCGATTCTCATTCCGGGAAATACTTGGCAGCCGGGACGGATCGACAAGCGCGGACTTGGGGCATCGTGTCACTCGGGGGCGTTGAGGGCGTAGCGGAAGCCGCTGCCGTGATGGTTGCCACCGCCGGGAGGTGACCAGTTGCGGCTGGCGGAGCGGAGCATGTGGCCGGGATTCCGCCAGTCGCCGCCGCGGGTCATCCGGTACATCCCGATCTCGGGTCCCTTCGGGTCGACCAGCGGCAGCCCGCTGAATTGACGGGGCACCAGCGGGTTGAAACGGTCCCACACCCACTCCGAGACGTTGCCGTGCATGTCGAACAAGCCGAGCGCATTCGGTGCAAGCGTGCCGACCGGATGGGTCGCGGCGGTATTGCCGAAGTAGGAGGCGATGCCGTCGAGGTTCGGGTCGTTCAGGGTCGCCTCCGCGGCGGGCAGCGGCCAGCTCGGGTAGTGCTTGCCGTGGCTGAGGTTCAGACCGTTGCTCAGCGCGGTGATCGTTCCGGCGCGGCAGGCGTACTCCCACTCGGCTTCGGTTGGGAGGCGATAGCCGTTGGCGTCCCAGTTGCAGCGCAGCGCGTCGGGTTCATTGGAGATCTCGTCGAAGCCCTGGTCCTTCCAGATCTCGATTGTGCCGCCGTGCTCCTCGTCGAGCACCACCAGATAGCAGGGTTCCCGCCCTTCCATCTCGCTCTTGGCATTGAGCCACTTCATCGCGTCGTAAATGCCGATGTTGGTGGCGGGCTGCTGCGGCGACTCGTCGTCCGCCGGGGCGGAGTCGAGGATGTTGCCGCCTTCTTCCTCCAGCAGGTGGCGGCCGCCGCGGGCCTCGTCGCCGTCGCCGACGAGATAGCCGTGCCCATTGGCCCAATCCTGGACGGTGGTCCATTCCGCCCAGGTGGTCTCGTGGCGGTTGAGGAAGAATCCCTTGGTCAGCGTCACCGGATGCAGGAAATCCTCCTCGCCGCCGTGGTTGCCGGAGACGTAGCCGCTCCAGATCCTGCCCGTTTCGGACGGCGGGCTGCCGGCGAGGAAGCGGCCCGGGGGGATGTAGGCGAAGGCTGCCGACGGTGGCTCGACCTGCGGCTGGTGCCCGGCCCGGGCGAACAGGCGCGGGCCGGCCGGCACGATGTAGTCGATGTCCACGGAGCCGGCGGTAAGGCTGCCTTCGACCAGCTCCGAGCGGAGCGTGCGGCCGGACCAGCTTGCGAGGTCGCTGCTGAAAGCGGGATCCATCAAGCCATCCGCGGCGAGCCCGTGGCGAATCCGGAACCGGGCTTCGCCGTTGGCCACGGTCACCGCGTGGATGCCGGCCGGCGTCGGCGCGGACGGGTCGAGCCCCATCAGCCAGCTGGTGTCGATCCTGCGGCCGCCGACCCGGGTGCTGCCGGGGCCGCTGAGGCCGTGCGCGGCCTTGTAGTCGCCGAAGCTCTGGGCCGGTGATGAAAGGGGGGTGAAGTCGATCTGCGCGAGCTTGCCGAGATCCTCGCCGCCGCTCTGGTAGGTGGTCTTCCGGTAGATCCAGCTGACGGTGTGCACGCCCTGCGGGATGAAGACATCCATCGGGATCCAGCCACCGTTGTCGCCGGAGATGCGTCCCGCCTCGACGATCCCTCCGGGCTGGCCGATCTGGCAGCTCAACCAGCCGTCGTTCGCCAGCGAAGAGACGCTCCACTGGAACGACAGGATGCCGGGGCCGGTCAGCGTGAGCTGGGCGATCGAGGGATCCCCCTCTGTCCAGATCAAGCCGCTGATGATGCAGTTGCTTCCGTCCGGGCCCTCGCCGTCGGCGACTTCCCATGCCAGACCGGGCGGCGACACCGTCTCGCTTGCGATCGAGCCGGTCAGGTAGTCGACGTAGTCGCCCAGGTCCTCGCCATGGAGTTGGCTGCCGGCGAGGGAAAGGCCGACGGATGCCGCGGCGCGGACGATCCGGGTCGCCGGTCGGATGTTGTAGTGGAACGGCATGACGTTTTGCGTTGGTCCCGGGCAAGCACGCCCGGGCAATCGAACGCGTCCGGACGGTGGCGGGGATGTACGAGGTTCCTAGCACTTGACGGACAAAAGTCATGCGGCCGGCTCTTTCAAAAACTGTCGATGTGCTGTCGACAGATGAGTGCGAAACGGGGCGAAGGAGGGGCTTCCCAGGAGACCTGAGGCGACGGTAAAAACTGTTCATGAAAAATGCACAGAGGGTATTTTTGGAATGGTGTGGGAGGACGCTTCCAGGGCTCGAAAGCGACTTGTTCTGCTCCAGGCTAGTGAGCTGAAAACCAGTGGGTTGAATGATATCAAGTTGTTCGTCACCAGCGGTGTTCGGGGGAGTGTCCGGCGGTGGGCCAGGGATGGATCGATTGTGCCATCGCCACGGGTTTCCACCTTGTCGGGGCGGGGTGCAGGGCATAGCACCGGGTTTATCGGCAAGGCGGGCATGTCCGCTGCTCGAAGCGGCATTGATACGTCACATCTAGTAACTCACGAAGCCATGACCAAAAATCCCTCGATCCGTTCCATCATCAGCCGCGGCGGCCTGTTGTCCGCGGCGCTCGGCACCGCCGTCCTGCAGCCCGCCTCCGCCACCGACTGGACGCCCCAGGCCGGTGCCAACTACTGGGGTGACACCGCGATGTGGGGCGGCAACCCGGTTCCCGACGGGGTCGGCGCCACGGCGAACCTGACCGCGGACCTGACGGGCGGTTTCTCGCCGCAGGTCCAGTTCCGCGACAACAGCACGGGGGCGGCCGTGGTGCGCACCCTGGGAACGCTGGTCATCGGGGATACCACGGCAACCACCACCAACGATGGCACGCCGATGGCGGTCACCAGCTTCGGCAGCCTCAACTTTGACAACGGCGGGGCGGGTGCGAGCCTCACCACGACGACCAGCCCGTTTGTCATGACGACGGGCTTCCCGTCGAATCCCGCGATCCGCCTGTCGACCTTCACCATCAACGACAATCTTTCCATCAACAACAACCTCGGCCCTGCCTCGGGGAGCTTTGCCGAGAGTGGTTCCTCGATGGTGCTCGGGGCGATCAACGAGACCATGGCGGGCCGGAAGGTCACCTTCACCAGCGTCGGCGGCGTTGGCACCACGGCGCTCGGCGGTGACGGGAACTACAGCGGCGGCACCGATATCCTAGGCGGCCGGGTGTCCTTCGCTTCCAACGCCGGCTTTGGCACCGGCACGGTGATGGTGGCCAGTGGTGCCCAGGCCCAGTTCTCCGGCAGCGGGATGACGGTTGCCAACGACTTCGTGCTCAACGGTGACGGATGGGCGGAATCGGCAGGGACCCGCGGTGCCCTCTCGCTGGGCGCGAACTCGACCAGCGGCGACAAGTTCCACACCCTGACCGGCTCGATCACGATTGCATCGAACAGCCGCATCGAGGCCTGGGGCAACGTGACGGCGGATCTCAATGGCAGCTTGGTCGGCAGCGCGAATCTCGAGATCAACGGTCTCGACACGCCCGATCTCACCCGCAGCGGCACCATCCGCATCAACGGCGACGCGTCGAGCTACACCGGAACCATGACGGTGACCCAGGGCCGCGTCGACATCGGTTCGACCTTCGGGGGCGACGTGGTGGTGTCCTATCTCGGCAACATCGGTGGCAAGGGCACGATCGCCGGGAACCTGGAACTCGGCGCGGCCACTGCCGCCCCTCCGGTGGGAGGCTCCTTGTTCGCGGACAATGCCAGCGCCGGCAACCTGCATGTTGCCGGTGACGTCACGGTCAGCAGCGCGACCGGCATCCGTTTGTCTTCCTTTGCCACCGGGTCGAGCACGGTGCTCACGTATGGTGGTTCGCTGGCCGGCGGGGCCAACCTGGACCTGGCGGGGGGAGCGGCGAACTACCATGCGGGCACCTCGGTCGACACGCTGTCCACGCCCGGAGCGGTCATCGTCCACTACCAGACCGCCACAGCCAACTGGAACGGCGGTATCGGCGGTGTCTGGAGCAATCTGGGCACGGGTTGGACCGGCAATGCCGAAGGGATCTTCGCCCAGGGTGACGACGTCGTTTTCGGCGGGGCCGCTCCGGGAACCGTGAACATCGACGGCCAGGTGCATACCGGGACGATCACCTTCGACGGCAGCAGCGACTACACGTTGGAAGCGGCGGCCGGCAGTGGCATCGCCTCCGGCATGCTGGTGAAGAACGGCAGCGGTGTGCTGACCATCGGTGCGGGCACCAGCACCAACAACAACCAGAACACCTTCGACGGCGGGACTGTCATCAATGACGGCCGGATCCGGATCAATCCCAGCCTCTCTGCATCGGTGGCCGGTGTGTATGGCCAACTGGGTACCGGCAGCATCACGATGAACGGCGGCGCCTTTTCGAGCGCGAGCACCAGCTCCAAGAGCCTCAACAACCACCTCGTGATCAATGGCGATGCCACCCTCGGTGACAGCGTCGACAACGGCCTGCTGACCTTCAACGGCGGCGTTCACGTCGCCGCCGATGCGGAGCTGAACACCGCATCGAACGTCACCATCGGGATCAGTTCGTCCTATGCTGGCCTCACCGGCACCTCGAGCCTGACCAAGACGGGGACCGGCACACTGAGGATCAACGGGGCGACCACCTATGGTGGTGCCATCGATGTCCGCGAGGGAACCTTGATGGTGGGTTCGAGCCACACCCTCACCGTCGCCAGCGGCGGCTCGCTGACCACCAGCGGTGGTTCAATCACCGGCAATTCGGCGACGACGTCGGCGATCCTGATCGAGAGCGGAGCCTCGATGGGCGGCGTTGGCAGCATCGGGGTCCGGACGATGATCGAGGGCACCCATGGACCCGGCATGAGCCCGGGGATCCAGACCTTCTCCAACGGACTTGCCTACGCCGCGACCGGCACGCTGGCCTTCGAGATGGACGATCCGCTCGGCGTGTCCGGCACCGGCTTCGACGGGGTCGTGGTCACCGGCGGCGTCTTCGACATCGCGGCGGGTGCCGACATCACGCTGGCCTTCGCCGCCGGCGTCGATTTCTCCGACGTGTTCTGGGAATCCTCCCACGAGTGGATCGTGATCGACCTCGGTGCCGGCGTCACCGGCGACGGCGGGACGGCGACCTTCGACGTGGCGTCGATCACCGGCGGCAGCAACTACGATCCCTTGCTCGGGACCTTCTCCACCAGCCGCGTCACCGACGGCAACGGCAAGAATGACGTCTACCTGAACTGGACGGCGGTTCCCGAACCTTCGGTCGGCCTGCTCGGCTTGCTCGGCCTCGGCGTCTGCTTCCGCCGCCGCCGTGACTGATCCGGTCGCTGCCCGAAAACCTGAATCCCACGGAGCCGCAGTCAGCATTCGCCTGGTTGCGGCTCCTTTCCTGAGATGAACCCGCGCACCCATTCCCGCAGGCTCGCCGGCCTGGTGGCCAGCCTGGTTTCGGGCTCCTTCCAGCCGGCCGCCGCCGCCACCTGGACCAACTTCTACGACGACTGGGACCAGGCCTTCGCATGGAACCCGGCGATGCCCGACGCCGTGGGTGCCGTGGCGGATCTCTCGACGATCAACTACACCTCGGAAAACGTCGTCAACCTCAAGGGCACCCGCATGGTCGGGAGCATGATGCTGGGCGACAAGACGGCGCCGGTGTACGCCACCCGCTTCCGGGACGGCACGGTGGCCTCGACGCTGGTGTTCGACAACGGCGGTGCCGGCGCGACCCTCGGCACCCTGGTCAGTTCCGATGCCCCGCCGGCTGGATTCAACCGTCCGCCGGAGCCCGCCAACCAGTTCGACGTTCCCGTGGTGCTGGGCGACAATCTCACGCTCAGCGTCAACACCGGGGCGGCGACGGCCACGGTCACCCCGTGGATCGGCGTGATCTTCCAGAAGCCCGTGACCGAGGCCGGCGGCGCGCGCAGCCTGACGGTCGGCGGCAACGGCCGCGGCATCACCGGCTTCAATGCGCCGGCCAGCTTCAGCGGCGGCTGCACCGTCAACACCGGGAGCCTCCAGGCGGGGGTCACCGGAAGCCTCGGATCCGGACCCATCGTCGTCCAGCCGACCGGCCAGGCCGCTTGGTACGATGATCATGTGATTTCGAACGACCTCACCATCGGCGGCAACGGCTTCGCAGAGCCGGAGGGCGACCGCGGCGCGCTTTCGTTCCGCCAGGGCGTGCATAACCTGACTGGCAGCCTGGCGGTCGCATCCAATGCCCGCATCGAGGGAACCAGCGGAACCGTCGTGCACCTCGAGGGCCCGCTGACGGGAACCGCGAACCTCGAGATCAACGCCCTCAACGGCGGCACCGACGTGACGAAGCGCAGCGGCACCTTCGTCCTCCTCGGCGACGCCTCGGGCTTCAGCGGCAAGATCGCGGTCTCGCGCGGGCGCCTTGATCTCGGCCCTGCCTCGAATCCGGCCGGCAACGTGACCGTCGCCCAGACCGGCATCCTCGGTGGCGAAACCACCATCGGCGGGAACCTCGGCTTCAACACTTCCGCGCCACCCGGGTCGCAGTCGGTTCTCAGGGTCGATCCTTCCACGCCGGAAGCCCTTCACGTCAGCGGCAACCTGACCCTGTCGGGAGCGACCACCGTCGCCCTCACCGATGTTCCCGCCGGGACCAGCACGACGGTATTGAGTTATGACGGCAGCCTGAGCGGCGGAACCGCGAACCTCGACCTGGAGGGCGGCTTCGGCAGCTACCGCGCGGGCACCGGCTTTGACGTCACCACCAGTCCCGGCGAGGTGGTGTTGAATGTCGTGACCGGATCGCTGGTTTGGAACGGCGGCGATGCGAGCTGGAACACCAGCGATGCGAACTGGGCCGGCGGCGACACCTTCCATTTCCTCGACGACGTCACCTTCGATGAAACCAGTCCCGGTGGCGGTCTGGTTACCATCGACGGGCAGCTGCGCTGCGGAACGATCCTGGTCAACAATCCGGAGAGCACGGACTACACCTTCCACGCGCCGGAAGGCAACCGGATCGCATCCGGCTCCCTGGTCAAGGACGGCGCCGGCAGCCTGGTGATCGGGACCGACAACGAGACCGGCACCAACCTGCATCGCTACGCGGGCGGCACGACGATCCATGACGGCCAGGTGAGATTGCTCCAGTCGGGGAACGCCGGCCTCACCGAAGGACCGCTGGGCATCGGGCCGGTGGTCATGAACGGCGGATCGCTTTCGGCCTTCCATCCGTCCTTGCCGAGGCAGATCTACAATGAACTCCGGCTGAATGCCGGGGTGACCCTCGGCGAGGCGGGCGCTCCCGCTTCGTTCCGGATCGGCTCGAAGGTGACGATCGGCGCAACGCTCACGATCCACACGCCGTCGGAAATCTCGCTCGGCAAAGGCAACGACCCGGAGACCGGGATCGCGGACGACGGCGGCGGCCATGGGTTCACCAAGACCGGCACGGGGCTCCTGGAACTCGCCTTGGGAACCGACAGCAGTGTCGGGGGCGAGGTGGTGGTCGAAGAGGGCGTCTTCCAGGTTGGCGGCACCCTGGCTTGCACGGGGCTGAGCGTGGCGTCCGGGGCGACCTTGACCGGCACCGGCAGCCTCTCATCCGGTCTCGGGATTGCCGCCGGGGCAACGCTTTCCCCGGGCATGGAGAATTCCAGTGCGAAGACCTCGGCCTTCGGGGTCGGGGGGAACCTGGAGCTCGACGGCACCTTCCTCTGCGGGATCGATGCCGCGGGCGCCGACCGCCTGGTGGTCGGTGGCGAGCTCGACATCTCTTCGGCGACGCTCGACCTGACCGTGGCCGCGGGCCTCGAACTCGGGGACGCCCGTGTCATCGCCAGCTACGGATCGCTGGCGGGCGCCGGGTTCGCCTCCGTGGCCGGGGTCCCGGCCGGCTACAAGATCAGCTACTCCTACGACGATGGTAGTGGCAGCAACCACATCGCGCTGGTGGCCGACCTCCCGCCCTACGACAGCTGGGCTCTGGCGACAGGTCTGGCCGGAGGCGAAAATGCCGGCCCGGGCGACGACGCCAACGACGACGGGATTCCCAACCTGATGCACTTCGCGCTGGCCACCGACCCGCTGGGCGGCGGCGGCGACGAAGGCAAGCGGCGACTGGAGCTGGCCGGCGATCATCTGACCCTCACCCTGCCGGTGAGGAGCGGTGCGGTTTTTGCCGGCAGCCCGCTTACCGCGGAGATCGACGGCGTTGTCTACCGGATCCTGGGCGACGACGACCTGGCGGTGCCGCGGGACCTCGCGGTGGTCGAGGTGCTTCCGGCGCACGATGACGGCTTGCCGCCGCTCGATGATTTCGACGGGGTGGCGGGAGCCGACTGGACCTATCGTAGCTTCCGCCTGGTCGATCCGTTGGGATCCCACGCCGCGGCATTCATCAGTGTCGAAGTCGTGGAAGCACCTTGAGCGATCATTTCCAACCTCCGCCGAGCGCCTTGTAGAGGGCGACGGAATGGGTCAGCCGGGCGAGGCGCAGCTGGATCAGGTTTTGGCGCGCGGCATAGAGGTCCTGATGGGCGTCGAGGACCTGGAAATAGCTGTCCACACCCTGTTCGTAGCGGTCGCCGGCCAGCTCGAAGCGTGCTTGCTGGGCGGCGACGAGGTCGCGGTAGGCCTCGATCTGGCGGTCGACCCCGCTGCGGGAAGCCAGGCCGTCGGACACTTCGCGGAAGGCGGTTTGGATGCTCCTCTCATAGGCCGCGATGCCGATCTGTTTGCGGACCTGCGCGAGCTCGAGGTTGGCCTGGTTGTAGCCTCCGTCGAAAATCGGCACGCTGACCTGGGGTGAAAACGCCCAGGTGCTGCTGCCGTTGCGGAACAGGTCGCCGAGGCTCTTGCTGGCCGTGCCGGCACCACCGGTCAGGGAGATTCGCGGGAAGAAGGCCGCCCGGGCGGCGCCGATGTCGGCGTTGGCGGCGCGCAGCTGGTGTTCGGCCTCCATGATGTCGGGGCGGCGGGTCAGCAGGTCCGAGGGGATCCCGGCGTGAAGGTCGGCGACCAGGCCTTGTTCAAGCCCCCGGCCGGCGGGAAGATTGCCGGGCAGCGCGGAGGTCCCGGTCAGGAACCCGAGCGCGTTGCGGGTGAGGTCAAGCTGCTGGCGGTAGGCCGCGATGTTGGTTTCGGCGGTCTTCACCTGGATCTCGACCGAGCGCAGGTCGAGCTCGGTGGTGTCGCCGGCGTCCAGGCGGGTGCGGGTCAGGTCCAGGGTCTCGCGGACGGACGCGAGCGTTTGCTCGGAAAGCTCGATTTCCTCGAGGAGGGCGCGTTCGGTGAAATACTGCGACGCCACCTCGGCGATCAGCGAGATCCGGACGCCGAGCTGCGCGGCATCGCTGGCGAAGTAGTCCTGAAGCGCGGCTTCGTTGAGGCTGCGGACCCGGCCGAAGAGGTCGAGTTCGTAGGAAACCAGGCCGACCGAGACATCGAAG